>JBCBHE010000007.1:0-143730 GCA_038526085.1 Pseudomonadota bacterium
GCCGACTCCCATAATGTCAACTTAGTGTGACACATGAGCCGCATCGCCGCGGCCAAGCCACCTAGACCAGCACCAATCACAATGGCCCGACCTGCGTTCGATTCTGATCCATGGTGTGTCAACATAAATGGACAGTACGCCGCAGATGCCGACCATGCAACGCTTTCCATTGATCAATTTGGGAGCGATCAGGCTTTGCAATATGCGGATCATGTGTCACACTAAGTTGACATTATGGGAGTCGGCATGCCGCAAACCGTAAGCCTTTCGTTCTATCGCTTCGCCTCGCCTTGGGCGCGGATGTGGGCGTTTGCGATGATGGGTTTGGCCAAAGGTCCAATTGCACAGACGCCAGACATTGGGTTTTGGAAGCTCTGCGGGTCTGGCAAAGGCGAAGGGTTCACGCCGCGCCTTTACCCAGACGTTTTCGCAATCCTGGCGACCTGGCCCAATGCTGAAACGGCCAAAGCCCGATTGAACGAAACCCCAATTTTTCAGCGATACGCCAGCAAAGCAGATGAAAACTGGACAGTCTTTCTGACCCCCACGTCCACACGTGGTCACTGGTCGGGCGAAGAACCCTTCGAAGCCCAGCAAGACGCAACAGGTGCTCTCGCCGCGCTAACGCGCGCGACGATCAAACCCAAAATCATCACCCGGTTTTGGGGTCGCGTGCCCAATATCTCTGACATGATTGGCCAGAACACAGACGTCGCCTTCAAGATCGGCATTGGCGAACTGCCCCTCTTCCAACAAGTCACGTTCTCCATCTGGCCCTCCAAAGCCGCGATGGATGGTTTCGCCCGCACCGGCCCGCACGCAGAGGCCATCAAGGCCGTTCGTGAGGACGGCTGGTTCAAAGAAGAACTTTACGCCCGCTTTGTCGTGCAATCCGACAGCGGCACCTGGGGTGGTAAATCTCCCCTCGACCAACTGGAGGTCGCAGCATGAGCACAGCTTTCCCCTTCTCCGCTATCGTTGGCCAGGATGAGATGAAACGGGCGATGATCCTCACCGCCATTGACCCGTCGATCGGTGGCGTTTTGGTGTTTGGGGATCGGGGCACCGGCAAATCCACCGCCGTGCGGGCCCTCGCCGGTTTGCTACCGCCGATCAAGGTCGTGAATGGCTGCCCGGTCAACAGCGCCAAGACCAAAGAGGTCCCCGATTGGGCCGAAGGCGTCGGCAAAGGCATGAAAGAGGTGCCAACGCCCGTTGTCGACCTCCCCCTTGGCGCCTCCGAAGATCGGGTGACAGGTGCACTCGACATCGAAAAGGCGCTGGCAAAGGGGGAGAAGGCGTTTCAACCCGGTCTGCTCGCCAAAGCCAACCGCGGGTATCTTTACATTGATGAGGTGAACCTACTCGAAGACCACATCGTCGACCTTCTCCTCGACGTCGCCCAATCCGGTGAAAACGTGGTGGAGCGGGAAGGCCTGTCGATCCGCCACGCTGCCCGCTTCGTCCTCGTCGGCTCCGGCAACCCAGAAGAAGGGGAACTCAGGCCACAACTCCTCGACCGGTTTGGTCTCTCGGTCGAAGTCACAACGCCGCAAGACATCGACGCACGGATCGAAGTCGTCAAACGCCGCGACGCCTTTGATCGCGATAAGTCCGCGTTCCTGCTGCGTTGGCAAGCGGAAGATGCCACGATCCGTGATCGCATCATCACTGCGCGGGACGATCTGCGGGACATGACAACGCCAGAAGCAACATTGCGGGACGTCGCGGAACTGTGCGTCGCCCTCGGCTCCGACGGTCTGCGCGGTGAGCTCACGCTTCTCAAAACCGCGCGGGCTTACGCCGCTTGGCAGCAAGCAAAATCCGTGAACCGTGACCACGTGCGCGCTGTCGCAGGGATGGCGCTGCGCCACCGCCTCCGCCGTGATCCGCTGGATGAGGCGGGCACCGGCGCGCGCGTTGAACGTATTGTCGAAGATGTCCTTGGATAACTGGCAAAAGGCAACGCTCGCGCTAAAGCTGCTCGCTGCCGACCCGTCGCTTGGCGGGGTCGTTGTTCGGGCACGGGCCGGTCCCGTGCGGGATGCATTCATCGCCCTCGTGCAAGGCCTCAACGGCCCCGTGCGCCGCATTCACCCGAACATCACGGACGAGGCGCTCTTGGGTGGGATCGATGTGACCGCGACCCTCGCATCGGGGCGACTGGTCGAACGGGAAGGGCTGCTTGGCACAAGCGGCACACTGATTCTCACCATGGGCGAGCGCTGCCCTCCTGCCCTGGCCGCAAAACTGGCTCTCGCCCTTGATGACCGCCCCAACCTGACCCTTGTCGTGTTGGATGAAGGTGCGGAACCGGCCGAAGCCGCACCGGCAGCTTTGATCGAACGCTGCGCGTTTCATGTGGACTTAAGTGATGTGGCTCAAAGTGACATTTCGTCTGGGATCGTCCTAACGTCGATGCGCACGATCGCTGACGTGCCTCACGCTGCCTTGGCTCAGGCAACGCAGGCCAGCGCCCAATTGGGTATCAGCAGCCTGCGCGCACCGCTTTTCACCTTACGCGCGGCGCGCGTCCTCGCGGGGCTCGCAGGACGGGATGTGGTTGGAGAGTCCGACATCGAAACCGCCGCCATCCTAACGTTGACACACCGTGCAACTCAGGTGCCGCAGGAGGCGCCAGAGGCCGAAACGCCGCCAGAAGGTGCAGAGACGGAAACACAGCAAAGCACACAAACAGATCTCCCAGATGAGCTCATCTTAGACGCCATCAAAGCCCACCTTCCCGATACCCTGCTTGACCAATTGGCCCAGGGCCCGACATTGGGTGGGCAAGGGAACGGCAGCGGCGCACCCCGCAAAGGCAATCGTCGGGGACGGCCGCTGCCGTCCCGCCCTGGACGCCCGAAAGACGGCGGCCGTGTTGACCTGATCGCGACCTTACGCGCCGCGGCGCCATGGCAAACCATCCGTCGCGCCAACACAGGTCGTGACGGCATTCATATTCGGCAAAGCGACATTCACACCAAACGCTACGCACTGCGCAGCGACCGGGTGCTTGTCTTCGCCGTTGATGCCTCTGGCTCCGCCGCCCTTGCCCGGTTGGCAGAGGCAAAAGGGGCCGTCGAACTTCTACTGTCCCAAGCCTACGCACGGCGCGACCATGTCAGTCTTATCGCCTTTCGGGGTACCGAGGCAGAGCTACTTCTGCCACCAACGCGGTCACTCGTGCAAACCAAACGGCGGCTTGCAGGGCTGCCGGGGGGCGGGGGAACGCCTCTCGCGGCCGGCTTGGAAGAGGCGCTCACGCAAGGCCTTCTCGCCCAACGCAAAGGGCTTTCACCGACGGTTGTGGTGATGACAGACGGACGCGCCAATATCGCACTCGACGGTGCACCGGATCGCGTCAAAGCATCCGCCGATGCTTCGCGCATGGCACAAGCGCTCCGGCGCCATGGGATGTCCGCGATTGTGATCGATACAGGCAACCGTCCAGAACCCAGTTTGCGCACCCTCGCACAAACACTGGATGCAACCTACGTCCCCCTGCCCCGCGCCGACGCGCATCGGCTGTCTGCCGCGGTCAGCCAAACACTCGACGTCTAAGATGCGCTGGCCCCCGGATCCAGCGCGCTGGCCCATGGCAGAGGTGTCGCGCCAAGTGCTCTGCCGCCCGCATCGGTGGCACGTCCAATCTGCCGGTTCCGGACCAACGGCGTTGCTGATCCATGGTGCAGGTGGCGCGACGCAAAGCTTTCGGCATCTGTTCCCGCTCTTGACGCCGCACTTCTACACCGTTGCGGTCGACCTGCCCGGCCAAGGATATACCCAGCTCGGCGCACGCCACCGCTGCGGGTTGGACGATATGGCAGAAGACCTTCTGGCTCTGGTTCGGAAAGAGGGTATCGCGCCAGATGTGATCATCGGTCACTCCGCCGGTGCGGCCATCGCCCTGCGTCTCGTGGAACTTGGCTTGCGTCCCGACCAGGGCGTCATCGCCATCAACGCCGCCCTGGGCAACTTCAAAGGCGTCGCAGGCTGGCTCTTTCCTGCCATGGCAAAGGTGCTTTCCATCACGCCGTTCTCGGCGGAGTTCTTTTGCGCTTCGACCACACCAAACAGCGTCCGCAACCTGATCCGGGGGACGGGGTCTACCCTCGACGCAGAAGGGAACGACCTCTATCTGCGATTGGCCCGCGATTCAGGGCATGTCGGCGCGACGCTGGCGATGATGGCCCAATGGGAGCTGGACCCGCTGCTCGACCGTCTTGGGCAGATAGCGACAAGCGTAAAACTCATCGTCGGGCAAAACGACACAGCGGTCCCCCCGTCAACCAGCACAGAGGCCGCCGCAAGACTGAACCAAGCAGAAGTCCTGTCACTGCCAAACCTGGGCCATCTCGCCCATGAAGAAGACGCCGATCAAATTGCCACATTGATCCTCAATGCAACGGGCCGCCAAGGTTCCCCCTGACGGCCCGCAAATCTCAATCAGCTTTGCTTATTCGCCGAAGGTCGACAAATAGGCGTAAAGATCAATCGCGTCCTGCTCGTCGCGAACTTTGTAGGACATCTTGCTGCGCGCACGATTGTTATCGAGCGTGGTGCGCAACCATGTTGTTGGATCCTGCACGTAAGGAACGAAATCTGCCTCGGTCCAAACGGTGCCGCCTGCGCCAACTTCGACAATCGCGTCGCCATAACGGAACCCGTCAACGGATCCGACAGTCCGGCCTGCAACGCCGAACAGGTTCGGTCCGGTCTTCGCCGCGCGGCCCGCTAAAACATTGCCGTCTGCATCTGCCACCACATGGCAAGAAACACACTGACGTGCGAACTGGGCTTCACCATTGGCCGCGTCCCCATTGCCTGATGCGGCATGGCCGTCGGCAAAAGCGGGTGCAGCCAGCATCGACACTGCAGCGGCGATTTTCAAAGTCTTCATGATCGTCTTCCTCTCGATCTTAGCTATCTGGCGCGATCTGCGTCAGGATGGAGAGTAGCGCCCGGTTTGCGAGGGTCCACCCACATTTTGAAAAATTTTTGTGAACAACCTCAGGCCACTGCGTGGGCGATGGCACATTGCTTCCAAAGGACGCTCAGCGCCTGAACCAGGTGGTCAATATCAGCATCCGTGTGCAGTGGCGATGGTGTGAACCGAAGCCGCTCCGTCCCCTTGGGAACGGTCGGATAGTTGATCGGCTGCACATAGATATCCCACTCCTGCATCAGGTAATCTGCCAACATGCGTGTTTTGACCGGATCCTTGATCAGCACCGGCACGATATGGCTTTCGTTGCGCATATGCGGGATACCTTCGCGGTCCAGTGCGGCCCGCAACCGGGCCACTTGGCGACGCTGACCTTCACGCTCCATTTCAGATGTCTTCAAATGCGCGATAGAGGTCCGTGCCGCGGCCGCCACTGCAGGTGGCAACGCCGTAGTAAAGATAAACCCGCTCGCAAAGCTGCGGATGAAATCGCACAAGGCGGCAGAGCCGGTGATGTACCCACCCACAACGCCAAATGCCTTGCCAAGTGTCCCTTCAATCAACGTGATCCGGTCGGCAACACCGTCCCGTTCCGACACGCCACCTCCCCGCGGTCCATACATGCCCACGGCATGCACCTCATCAAGGTACGTCATCGCACCATATTTTTCGGCCACCTCTACAATGGCCTCAATCGGGGCGATATCACCGTCCATCGAATAGACGCTCTCAAAGGCGACGATTTTTGGGACATTGGCAGGCAGGGCCGCCAGCTTCGCCTCCAAATCCGCCACATCATTATGCTTCCAAATCACCTTCTGAGCGCGACTGTGGCGGATCCCTTCAATCATCGATGCGTGGTTTCCCGCGTCTGACAGGATCACACAGCCATCCAACCGCGACCCCAGCGTCGACAGCGCGGCCCAATTCGACACATAGCCAGACGTAAAGAGAAGCGCGCTTTCTTTCCCATGCAGATCCGCCAACTCCCGCTCCAACAACAGGTGGTCGTGGTTCGTGCCAGAGATATTGCGTGTCCCGCCTGCACCGGTTCCGGTCCGCTGCACGGCTTCGCACATCGCATCCATCACCTTCGGGTGCTGGCCCATACCAAGATAGTCGTTCGAGCACCAAACGGTCACATCCCGCACACCGTCATCGGCATGGTTCGCAGCACGTGGAAATTTCCCGCATTGTCGTTCCAACTCCGCAAAATAGCGGTAGTTGCCTTCCGCTTTCAATTGGTCCAATTGGCTGGTGAACAGAGCATCAAAATCCATGCCTTAGGTCTTTCTACTTGGGTTGGATTGGGGCGCAGGCAGCATCCAGCGCCAAAGTTTCGCGTCAGGCAGTGGAACAACCATCAGCCAGTGTTCAATAAGGGCCAGCGCCGTAAGGGCCGTCAGCAGGGCAAAGCCCACCGCGCGGGCATCGGATACTGCGGTCAACAGCTCGTAAGCACAAACCGCCAAAAGTGCTGTCAAAATGGTAATCGCGATCGGAAAAGCCAAGGTGATCGGTCCGCACGTAAAATAGCTCTTCAAGTGATCAAGCTTGGCCGGCACAAATTCCGTATTGATCCGGGGCACACCATAGAAAAGGTTCAGCTTGGCACAGATCCGGGCAAGGAACAGGATCATGTAAGTCGCAAGCGCCATACGGTTCGGGGCGTCACCTGCAGCCAAGGCCAAAGCAAAAAGCCCCAACACAAGCAGCAGTTCGTGGTACGCTAATGCAGCAAAGGCGCGCATAAACTTGGCTTGCCCTTGTTGTCCCGGTAAAGCGGCATCCCGCATCGGGCCTGTCACTACACCGGCCAGGAACACCAATTCAATCCACCCCCAAATCGCCAAAGCGCCAAGAAAGCCCTGGTAGACCCCGGCAACATCCACGCGATTCATGGACCCGGCCACCATCGCGACGCCGATAACCAAGAACGGCAGACCAACCAAACCCAGCATCCCATGGCGCCCATCGCGATCGGCCCGGCGCACAGCAAGCATGATCAGCCCGGTGGAGAACCACCAAACAAACAGGGCGAACAGGGCTGCGATCCAAGGGGCTGTCATGTCTTCTTCTGGTTAAAAATACTCGGGGTCCGGGGCAGCGCCCCGAAAGAAAGGGGTGGGCGGGCGGGGCCCGCTCACACCCTAATAAGCAGGCTCCAATCGTGGGTTATCGGGCACCTCATTGTGCACCGCTGGTATTGTCAGCAAAGACAGGAAAGCCATACCTGCGCGGGCAGAGCCCACGGCGCGTTTGGCCCATCCTGCAATACCATCTTGCTTGCGACCGGCGTCGATCTGCTCGTTCGCGGCCTGGATCGCATTCAACTGTGGGATCCACCGCGGATGATCGATGTCCAACACCATCGGAAAGACCTGCTTGGAAATCTCCGATGTCTTGCGGAACACCTCTTGCCCATACCAGGCCGGGTCCACGCCCAGCGCCTCATGGAAGGCAGGTCGCTGATGATCGCGGATCCACATGGTGGAATAGACGGCGGTCAGGAAAAACTTGATCCACATCTTGTTGACGCGGCTTTCCGTCAAGGCCGGGTCGGTTTTCATCAGCAGGGCAAAGGCTTCACCATGGCTGAACTCATCATTGCACCACTCGCGGAACCACTTGAAAATCGGGTGGAACCGGTGGTGCGGGTTCGCTTCTAGGTGGCGATAGATGGTGATGTAGCGGGCGTAGCCGATCTTCTCAGACAGGTAGGTGGCGTAGTAGATGAACTTCGGTCGGAAGTAGGTGTATTTCTTCGCCTGGGTCAGGAAGCCAAGGTTCACCGCAATCCCTGCCTCACGCAGCGCATCGTTGATGAACCCCGCATGGCGGGCCTCATCGCGGGCCATCAGTTGGAACAGTGTCGTGATGTCGTCGTTCGACCCGCGACGCTTCATTTCCTTATAAAGCACACAGCCCGAAAACTCGGCGGTGCAGGAGGAGATCAAGAAATCGATAAACTCCGCCTTAAGCCGCGGCTCCATCCCGTCCCAGTCGATGTTGTCCCAATCTGCGTTTTTCTTGAAGTGGCCCTTGTTCGGGTCCGCTTTCATCGCGGCGATCAGGTCGTCCCATTCGCTGCGGACGGGCGAGACGTCAATCGCGTCCATCTCGTCAAAATCGGTGGTGTAAAAACGCGGTGTCAGCAGCGTGTTGGACATCGCTACCTTGGTGGCTTCGTCACTGTTGAGCGGGGGAAGCGCCTGTTGGGCGGCAATGGCCTCTTCGGCCGTGGTGGCCTCTGATGAGTGGATATTCATGCCGTGACCTCCTCGCTGAAGGAAAACTCGCAAAGTTCCATGAACTCAAAATCGCCTGTGGCGCGGGTCCAGAGCTGTTCGAGGCGCGAGGCACGGGTGATCACCGCCGTCCGCTCTTCCTCCACGATCTCGCCAAAGGGTGCCATGATCTCTGGCCCCTGCACCTCGACGGTATCGCCCGGGTTGACGACGGCCCCATTGGTGAATTTCACATGCGCCGACAGCTCCTCAAACCGGTGAGAAATCGTCACGACGCAAGGCGCAGTTTCGCGTGTCCTTGTCAGTAGTCCCATGTGGTTCCCTTTCACATTTTCAGGGCAGGCGATGGCTAATCAGCCTACCGGTTCAGTTCAACAGGTTCTCAAAAGCCGCGACGTTGTCACGGCCGTAGCCGATCAGGTCGATGCTCATCTTCGTGTTCGGATCAATGATCGCGATGGTGCCGTTCTCGCGGCGCGCGATGGTGATCGGGCCCATCGTGTCCACGCCAAAGACCTCTCGCTCTCGGTCGATCACACGGCCAATGACGCCGATGAAGCCCGCCTTTTCGTCGGCGGTGCTTGCGATCTCGTCACCCCATTCGTCGCGCACGACATATTTGCCGGTCCGATCCCCGACGAGCGTGACGCTTCGGCTTTCCGCCACCGGCGACACTTCCAAAACCCCAACCTGCGGGACGTCGGCCCATTGGGCGTAGGCTACTAGGCCTAGGCTCCCGATCATCAGCGCAAACATGGCCTGGACCAGGAACTTCGGGACCATCTCCTTGTCCCGCCTTTGCATTTGCCGTTCCATCTGTGACATGAGCCTACTCCGCTGCGACGGCGGCGCCGTCTGGGGTTTCTGTCCGGGTGACTTGCGGGGCGCTGATCCGGGTCTCAGCAGCCTCAGCAAACATCTGCGCCACGGCTGCGGCATCAGGGATGCAGCGCAAGGCCGGTTGTGTGCGGCTCATGTACCAAGGCCGCACATGCGGCCAGGTCATCAAATAGGACAACCGAGTCTCACCAATCGTCTCAAATGCCAAGGTGCCATGACCAGACCGCTTTTCATCCAGCTTTGCGGTGCCGATCCACGTGTAGGGAATGTTCAGCGTCATCGTCAGCGCCGCTCCAATCCGCATCGCAACGCGCTTGTTCGTCAGCGTGTAGACGGTGGTGGCAGCCTGCGCATAAGCAATCACATAGATAATGGCGCAGGCGATCAGCCCGGCCACCACAAACGGCGCGCCATGCAAAAGTGCAACGCCGATAGGGTAGTCAGCGCTTGAAACACCCACCCGCCAAAGGGTCAGCAAGACGAAGTACCCCGCCACCCAGCGCAGGCCCAAGGCCTCGCGCGCAAGACGCCCGGCGTCAGGCGCGCCCTGCCATAGGATATGCTCATCCTTCGGCAGATTTTCTGGCAAACCGCGAACCGGCTCAAAATGAAAATCGTCATGGTCGCTCATGGCAGCCTCCCTTGCTGCTTGGGTGATCGGGCCCGGTGGCTGGCCGGGCCCGCTATGTATTAGTGGCCCTGGGCGGAATACATCGCGCCGCCGCCAAACCAGGCCATGACCTTTTCCTCTTCAAGAAGGGTCACTTCAGCCACAGACTTCGCCTGTGGGATCCCGTTCCACCGATGGGCGTGCAGGGATTTCACAACAACGCGATCCGCACCGATGCGGGCCATGTTCATGGGGATCAACCGGGTCTCACCCGATTGTTCTGGGTTCAAGTCGATCACGAGGAAGCGCACCATTTGCTCAGGCACGTCGATCATCATGTCGATGATCCGACCGGCAACTTCGCCGTCGCCGCCGACAACTGGCAGCCCGCGCGGGTCCCGTCCGGCTGAGACTTTGAAGTCATCCAAGCTCGACATCGGTTTGATCTTCGCATGGCCATGGGCATCAAGCTCCGGCACGTCGCGGCGCGCCACCCAGCTTGCAGGCCCAACACCATCGACCATTGCATCGCCCGTGGGTTCCATCGGCCAACCGCCGGCCTCCGACGTTTGCGCGATCGCAAGGTTTGGACGCTCCTGGTTCTGGCCAGAGGGGACAGAAATGGATCCACGTCCATCGCGCAGCTCAAACGTTTTGTCTTTCGGCACAGGCAAACCCGCATCGCGCGACGCTGGTGAGCCATCGTCGTCGACCATCGGGAAACCTTCCCGCATGTTTTCTGTCTGCAAGTAGATGATCAGCCCTGCAAAGAAGATCCAGAAGCCCCAAATCGCGACGCTCGCCAGATCGACGTTTCCAAAAAATTCGACACCAACCATTGTCTGTCCTTTCAGGTGTTAGGTCGGAAAATCTGCAAGACCCGGGCTTGCAGATTGCCCCGTTCGCAGCGCGCGCACCTTTACCAAGGGTCCGAGCACCACGAGGGTGAGGAAGAGAAGGCCAATTTCGGTGTGGTAAACGACCGAATAGCCCGTTGCTGGCGTGGCGAGCGCCTCTGAGAGCATGCCGTTCCCTGCGGCATGATTAACGAGGTCACGGATCGTGCCCCCGAGAAAGATCGACAGCCCAGCGCCGGTGGCCTGCGCGGCCCCCCAAGCGCCCAGCGCAAGTCCGCGCCCGGCCGTTCCAAATGTTTGCATCGTCATTGCAGCGGTGAGTGTTGCGACGCCAAAGAGGCCGCCACCCAAGCCGATCAGCGTGGCACCGACATAAAAGAGGATCGAAGATTGCATCGGGGCGGCGAAGATCACGCAAGTGAACGCCACGAGCCCAGTCAGGATACCCCGCGCGCACATCCGATAGGTATCAATCCCTTGTGCCAACCACCGTGCGGCCAATGCAAAGCCAATCAACGCACCGCCGGCCCATGTTGCCGTCAGCAATGTGGTGGCTGAAACAGACAGCCCGAGGATCTCACCGCCATAAGGCTCCAGCAGCACGTCCTGCATGTTGAACGCCATCGTTCCAATAAAGACGACCATCAGCAGCCGCCCGGCATCACCGCCGCTGGCAAAGTCGCGCCAGGCATCAAGGAACGTAGGCCCCGGGGCCTCCCGCTCTGCCTTGGTCATCGGCTTCACCTTCTCCTGCTTCCACAGGGCGATGAGGTTGAGCAGCAATGTGACCACGGCGGTTCCTTGTATCACTTGGACCAGCCGCAAGGCCGAGTAGTCCCGCAGCAACGCGCCAATGATGATCGCCGCAAAGGCCATGCCCAGTAGGTTCATCACATACAACAGCGCCACGACCTTTGGCCGTGTCTCTTCCGTCGCACGATCCGCAGCCAATGCCAGGCCCGCCGTCTGAGTCATATGCATCCCAATGCCTGTCATCAGAAAGGCCAGCGCGGCACCGGCATAGCCTGCCCAGGGCGCATCAATGGTGCGGTCACCCGACAGCACCAGCAAGGCCATCGGCATAATTGCCAGCCCACCAAACTGCCACATCGTCCCAAACCAGAGGTAGGGAATACGCTTCCATCCAATGGCAGACCGGTAGTTGTCGGACTTAAACCCAACCAGCGCCCGGAAGGGGGCCACCAACACCGGGATCGCGATCATCGCAGCGACAAGCATCGCGGCAATGTTCAGCTCCACAATCATCACACGGTTCAGCGTGCCCAAAAGCATCACTGCCGCCATGCCGACCGAGACCTGGAAGAGCGACAGGCGCAACAGCTGACGCAGTGGCAGATCATCACTCACCGCGTCCGAGAACGGGAGGAGCGTGACCGACAGACGCTTCAGCGATGAGGCGCGAAAAATCATGCCGCCCCCTCACAAGCCATTGCGGTCGAAATGTAAAAGCCTGACTTGACCTCACCCACCTTGGCCACATGGCAAAGGGTCCCCGCTTTGCGCATGGCGCGGGTCACATCGCTCGCATTCTGCGGCACCATTTGGGGCGACCGATCTGCACGTGGGAACAGCTTCCCAATGCGGAACATGGCCATCAACAACGGCGTGCGTGGCGGCAGGGTAAATACAATCTTCCCTCGGACGCGGCCGCTTAACTCATGCAGATGCCGCGCGATGTCTGGTGACCCATAGTAGATCATCGAATCCATCGCAAAGACGTAGTCAAAGTCTCCCAGTGCCGGGTCGAGCATGTCACCGGATCGCCAATCGATCTGACCCGCCAGATCCTCCGACAACCGCGTCCTTGCGATATCGATCAGGGCCGGTGAGATATCGACAGCCACCACGGTTGCGCCGCGCCGCGCCAGCTCGACCGTCGCTGCTCCCGGGCCACATCCCGCGTCCAGCACCCGGCATCCGGTCAGATCGTCTGGCAATTGCGCCAGCATCAGCGCCCGCATTTGGTCCCGCCCCGCGCGCACCGTCGCCCGCACACCAGAAACGGGTGCGTCAGACGTCAAACGCTCCCACACTTTGGTGGCGCTGCGGTCGAAGTAGTCTTCGACACGGTCACGGGTGGCGGCATAGTCAGTCACGCAAATGCTCCCTTTCGGTGCACGCGCTGTGCACAGGTTGTGTACGCGCAGTGCATCAGTCAAATCCCAGCAATTCAAAGATCTCGCGATCCGGCAGCGGTGCCGGCGCCAGCGGCTCCGTCCCGTTCCAAAGGGTCTCGGCAAGGCGGATGTATTCCTTGCGGACCTGGACGATTTCTTCATCATCCGGCATCTCAAAGAGCGTCTTTTTCTTCAGCCGCGAGCGTCGGATCGCATCAAGGTCCGGCATATGGGCGATGCGGTTGAACCCGACGGTCTGACAATAGCGATCCACTTCATCCGTCTCACGGCTCCGGTTCGCGACACACCCCGCTAGTCGGACTTTGTAGTTCGACGATTTCGCCTGTACCGCTGCAATGATCCGGTTCATCGCATAGATGCTGTCAAAGTCATTGGCCGTGACGATCAGGGCGCGGTCCGCATGCTGTAAGGGGGCCGCAAAGCCACCACACACCACGTCGCCTAAGACATCAAAAATCACAACATCCGTGTCTTCCAGCATGTGGTGCTGCTTCAATAATTTCACTGTCTGACCAACGACATAACCACCACATCCGGTGCCCGCTGGGGGCCCGCCGGCCTCCACACATTTCACGCCGTTAAAGCCATCGAATACAAAGTCCTCAGGGCGCAATTCCTCCGAATGGAAATCCACCTCTTTCAAGATATCAATCACCGTGGGCACCAACGACCCGGTCAGAGTAAACGTACTGTCATGCTTGGGGTCACAGCCAATTTGCAGCACCCGCTTGCCCAGCATCGAAAAGGCAGCACTCAAATTGGAAGAGGTCGTCGACTTCCCAATCCCACCTTTGCCATAAACCGAAAACACCTTCGCGCCTTCGATCTTTGCGTCCTCAGGCTGATGGACCTGAACGGACCCTTCACCATCCTGCCCGCGCAGGTGCGGTATCTCATCACGTGGGCTCATGCAGAGCCTCCCTTCATTAGGGCCGTAACCCCTTCATTCATTTCGCCAAAACAACTCCCGCCGGAGGCACCGTGGGATGGTGGGCGGGGCGATGTGGCAAAGCCACGAGCGTCGCACGACATCGTCATTCCGCAGCCACCCCTTCCATATGATCTTCCAACTGGTCCGCCGCCGCTTGCAGCGCCGCCAACGTCGCCTCATCCGGCTCCCAATAGGCCCTGTCGGAGGCCTCTAGCAGCCGGTTCGCCATCCGCATGGAGGCCGTTGGGTTCATCTCCGCCAACCGCGCCCGCATCTCAGCATCCAGCACAAAAGTCTCGGAAAGCCGCTGGTATACCCAAGGCTCCACCTCACCCGTCGTTGCCGACCAGCCCATCGTGTTGGTGATCTGCGCCTCGATCTGACGCACACCTTCATGGCCGTGCTTCAAAAGGCCCTCGTAAAACTTCGGATTCAACGACCTGGCGCGCGTCTCGAGCGCCACCTGATCCTGCAGGGTCCGCACTTTACCGGCGCCCCGGGTTTGATCCCCGATGTAGACGGGCGCGGCTTCGCCGCCTTTGGCGCGTTTCACCGCACGGGCAATGCCGCCGAGCGTGTCGAAGTAATGATCAACCGTGGTGACACCTAATTCGACACTTTCCAGGTTCTGATAAGCCAGATCGACGTCTTTCAACGCCTTCTGCAGCAGGTCCGCATTCTGAGCCGCCTTGCCATTCACGCCGTAGGCAAAGCTTTTGCGAGCTTCATAGGCATCGGCCAACTCATCCTCATCGCCAAAGGCCGAACTATCGATCAGCTGATTGACGTTCGCCCCATAGGCCCCCTCCGCATTGGAGAAGACCCGCAACGCCGCCTCTTCCAGCGAACAGCCCATCTCGGCGGCGTAGGCTATTGCATGGGCGCGCACGAAATTCTGTTCAGGCGGCTCGTCGGCTTCGGCGCACTTCAACGCGGCCTCTGCGAGCATCCGCGTTTGCAACGGCAGAAGGTCTCGGAAGATCCCAGACAGTGTCATCACCACATCAATGCGGGGACGTCCAAGTTTCGCGAGCGGCACTAAGTCCGCACCGGCCAAGCGCCCAAAGTTATCGAAGCGTGGCACGGCGCCCATGAGCGCCATGGCCTGTCCAATGGGACCACCATCGGATTTGATATTGTCTGACCCCCAAAGCACCATCGCCACCGTGCGCGGCAAGGCGTCGTGGGTCTCTAACAACAACTCAGCTTGCTTTGCCCCATCCGCCATCGCAAAGGCTGTGGGCATCCGAAATGGGTCAAAAGCGTGGATATTGCGCCCCGTCGGCAGGATCTCTGGAGAGCGAATAACATCCCCACCCGGCACCGGCGCGATGAACTCGCCCGACAAAGCGCGCATCAAGGCGGGCAGCTCGTGGTCTTCGGCCATCAACGCTGCGGATTCTTCCGCCGTCGTGGGATCGTCCATCAACGCAACCATGTCGGCCTGCGCAGCCTTTGACATAGGTTCCCCAACAATATGCAAGCCTTCGGGGATCAAGGACCCTTCCGTCTCCAACACCTTCAACCACAACTGGTTGAGATCGCGGGCGTTCAGATCAACCGCATTCGCCTGATCCCGGATCAACCGCTCCAGATCGCTGCGGGCTTTGTCCCCCGGCGCCATCCCGCGCCACCGCGTCAGGCTCTCTTTGAGCTCCACAAACCCTTTGTAGAGCCCCGCTTGCGCGAGGGGCGGTGTCAGATGGGTCACCGTGATCGCATTCGCGCGCCGTTTGGCCAGCGTCGCCTCGGACGGGTTATTGGCGGCATAGAGATAGACGTTCGGCATCTCTCCAATCAGCCGGTCGGGCCAGTCGGCTCCGGACAAACCTGTCTGCTTACCGGGCATAAATTCCAGCGCGCCATGCATCCCAAAATGCAGCAACACGTCGGCCCGAAAATCATCCCGCAGCCAACGGTAAAACTGTACAAAGGCATGGGTCGGCGCGAAGCCTTTTTCGAAAAGCAACCGCATCGGGTCACCCTCATAACCGAAGGCGGGCTGAACCCCGACGCAGACACTCCCAAACTGCGCGCCCAGCACAAAAACCCCACGCCCGTCAGACTGGTGCTTGCCAGGGGCCGGGCCCCAAACCGCCTCAACCTCCGCCAGATGGGCCGTTTTGCGGACCATCGTATCTGCATCGACATGGGCCAGCACATTGGCTTCTTGCCCGTATTGCGCCGCGCTGCCCTGCAACACGGCGGCGCGCAGCGTGTCGACGTCAGCTGGAACGTCAACGTGATATCCTTGGGCTTTCATCCGCGTCAGCGTGTTAAAGAGACTTTCAAACACGCTCAGATAAGCGGCCGTGCCGACCGCGCCTGCGTTGGGCGGGAACCCAAATAGCACGATCCCGACCTTCTTATCCGCGTTTTCGCGACGGCGCAGTGTTGCCAGCCGCAGTGTTTTTTCCGTCAGTGCTGCGATCCGCTCGTGGCACGGCGCCATGGCTTTGCAATCAGTTGAGGCCTGACACGCCTTGGCACATCCAGCACACCCATCAGATCCGAGCCGTCCGCCAAACACAGTCGGATTCGTCGCGCCATCGATCTCTGGCAAGGCGACGAGCATCGTCGTCTCAATCGGCCCAAGGCCCTGCGCATTCTGCGCCCATTGGCCCAGCGTCTGAAACTCCAGCGGCTGGGCCGCGATGTATGGGACGTTCAACCGCTTAAGAAGCGCCACCGCCGCATCGCTGTCGTTGTAAGCCGGCCCGCCCACAAGCGAGAAGCCGGTCAACGACACCAGCGCGTCAATGCGGCCTTCCATATAGGTCTCAATGGCTGGCGTTCCGTCAAGCCCGCCAGCAAAGGCTGGGATCACACGGATCCCTTGCGCCTCAAACGACCGGATCACAGCGTCGTAATGGGCTGTGTCCGACGACAAGATGTAAGACCGGATCATCAACACCCCTACCGTCGCGATCGACCGCGGTTTACTAGGGAGGGCGGCCAGATCAGTGGCGATGTGATGATCCGGTAGATCGGGGTGGTACAAGCCCACCTCCGGGTAGTCCTTTGGGGCGGGCACATTGGCCGTCTGCCAATCGGGCCGGTCAGCATAGCGGGTGATGAGAGAGCGGATCAGGCCATCGACGTTGTCGTCGGAGCCACCCAGCCAATATTGCATCGCAAGGAACCAGGCGCGCAGGTCCTGCGCTTTGCCGGGGATCAGGCGAAGGATCTTAGGCAAACGGCGCAGAACTTTCATCTGCTTCGCGCCCGAGCCTGCGCCCGCTTTGCTCGACCCGCGCAGTTTCTTCAGAAGCGCCATCGCACCGCTTGCGGGTTTGGCCATGTCAAGCTCGCCCATCCGGGTCAGCTTTACCACGTCGCTGTCTGCGATCATCGCAACCAACGCGTCACAATGCGCGCGTCGCGCTTCCAGATCCGCCATGACGGCTTGCACGTGTTCTTCCAAGAACAACATGTTGGCGATGACGATATCGCCTGTCTTGATCGCCGCTTTCGCCTCTTGCAGCGCAACAGGATCTTCGGCCCAGGTGGCGGCGGCGTGTACGCTAATCTCAAGACCCGGATAATCGGCCGCCAAAGCAGGTGCCACGCGACATGCGGGCCCCGCGGCGTGGTGGTCCAGCGTGATGATCACCACGCGGTAAGGCTTATGGATCATCTCATCGCGCATAATGGGCCTTTGCCTCATACAGCGTGTCGAGTGAGATCTCCCCAAGGCCGCGTTCGGCCGCGAAAGCCTCCGTATTGCGCCGTGCCTTGCCGCGCACAAAGAAGGGAATTTTTTTCAGTTCTTTTTCGGCGTCTTGCAGCCAGATGACATTATCGGCCGTGGGTGCTGTATCGGCCACGATCTTCTCGGGCGCAGGCGCCTCATCGGCTGGTTTCGGGCTGTGGCCACCATGGTGCGACGGGCCGGCGGCATCGTGGAATTCAAAGTCATCGCGGAACATCGTCAAAAGATGTTCTTCAAGACCCATCACGAGCGGATGCACAAGCGTATCAAAAAGGACGTTTGCGCCCTCAAATCCCATCACTGGGGAATAGCGCGCAGGGTAGTCTTGAACATGAACGGGGGCAGAGATCACGGCACACGGAATGCCAAGGCGCTTGCCAATGTGGCGTTCCATCTGAGTGCCGAGGATCATCTCAGGGGCGGCATTTTCGATCGCCTGTTCGACGGCGAGGTAGTCGTCTGTGATGAGCGCCTCAACGCCGTACTCTTTCGCCATCGCGCGAATGGGACGCGCCATTTCGCGATTATAGCAGCCCAGACCCACCACCTCGAACCCCATCTCGTCACGGGCGACGCGGGCCATGGCCGCGGCGTGGGTGCCGTCGCCGAAGATGAAAACACGCTTACCAGTCAGGTAGGTGCTATCGACCGATTTGGACCACCAGGGCAGACGCAGCCGCTCTTCATCGACATGAATTGCCTTGCCAGTGATCTCGGCCACCTCAGCAAGGAAGTCACGGGTTGCGCCAACGCCGATGGGAATAACTTTGGTAAAGGGCTGGTCGTGGTTTTTCTCCAACCAACGACAAGCCGCTTCCCCCGTTTCGGGTGCAAGAAGGACGTTGAAGTGCGCGGCGGGCAAGCGGGCAATGTCTGCGGGTGTGGCGTTGAATGGGGCGACGATGTTTACGCTGATCCCAGCCTCTTCCAGCATGCCGGTGACTTCGGTGATGTTGTCACGCGCCCGGAAGCCCAGCGCGGTCGGCCCGAGGATATTGCAGCTCAAGTGCTTTGTCCGCTCCTGAGGTTGGGAAAGGGTCCGAACAATTTGGTAGAAAGTCTCATCCGCGCCGAAGTTCTCTTTGCGGGAGTAGCTTGGCAGTTCGAGGGGGATGACAGGAATGTTCAGACCCATCGTCTCTGTCAGCCCGCCTGGGTCGTCTTGAATAAGTTCAGCGGTGCAGGATGACCCCACAATGATCGCCTCTGGCTGAAACCGGTCCACCGCATCTTGGGCTGATGTCTTAAAAAGCGATGCCGTGTCAGACCCAAGGTCGCGCGCTTGGAACGTGGTGTAGCTGACGGGCGGTCTGTGGTCGCGTCGTTCAATCATCGTGAACAACAGGTCCGCGTAAGTGTCGCCTTGTGGTGCATGCAACACGAAGTGCAGACCTTTCATGGCAGTCGCTACGCGCATCGCGCCGACGTGGGGCGGGCCCTCATATGTCCAGACGGTCAACTTCACTCTGCCGCCTCCAATTTCAGCGCATTTTTGCGGCGGATCGGGCGCGCGAAGAGGCTGGCAAGGTCACCTGCCTGTTCATAGAAATGCACTGGCGTGAAGACGAGCTCGATGGCCCATTTTGTGCTCAGCCCCTCGGCCTCCAGAGGGTTGGCGAGGCCGAGGCCGCAGACTGTTAGGTCGGGTCGTGCGGCGCGGGCGCGAGCCAGTTGTTTGTCAACATCCTGGCCTTCGGCGATCTGTGGACCGGCGGGTAGCAAATCAAGGTCTGGCCCATGCAACGCGTCGTGGATGTAGGGTGAGCCCACTTCGATGGCCTGCATCCCACATTCCCGGGTCAGGAACCGGGCAAGAGGGATTTCGAGTTGGCTATCGGGGAAAAAGAATACCGACTTATTGGTGAGTCCCTCGGCCGCCTGGCCAATCGCCTTGCGGGCGCGGGCGCGGGGAGCCGCAGTGACGTGGTCAAAGCGCTCTT
Source organism: Pseudomonadota bacterium (assembly GCA_038526085.1). Lineage (GTDB taxonomy): Bacteria > Pseudomonadota > Alphaproteobacteria > Rhodobacterales > Rhodobacteraceae > Yoonia. The sequence continues at coordinate 19,246 of JBCBHE010000007.1, forward strand.
CCGACACCCCAAACTCCGACCCGACGGCGCGCAACCAAGCGGTCGTGCCTTCCTCGCCAAAAGGGAACGGTGCCGCGATATGTCGGGCACCGCGCCGCTCAAGCGCGGCATGGGTGTCGCCCAAGAACGGCTGGGTCAGAGCAAACACGGTGTTCGGGCCAATGGCGGTCGTCTCGTCAATGCGGCGCGCTGGAAGCAGTCGGATGTTGGTGATGCCCATTTTAGTGAGCAGATCCATCATCTGATCTTCGACCACATCTGGCAGCGCACCGACAAGCAACAGCTCCCGCGCAGTTGTGTCTTTCAACACCGGCACCATGGACGCGAGGCAAGCGTCTTCGCCCTGAGTGAATGTCGTCTCAATGCCGGAGCCAGAGTAGTTGAGGACCCGGACATGAGGCGCGTGCACTTGGCTCAACCGTTCAGCGGCCCGGGCGAGGTCGATCTTGATCACTTCGGAGGGGCAGGACCCTACAAGGAACAACTGGCGGATATCAGGGCGCCGGTCCAGCAGACGCGCGACCTCCCGATCCAGTTCGGCATGTGCATCTGCCATGCCCGCAAGATCTGTCTCTTCGAGAATCGCTGTCCCGAATCGCGGTTCTGCAAAAATCATCACACCTGCAGCGGACTGCAGCAGATGCGCGCAGGTCCGCGACCCGACGACAAGGAAGAACGCGTCCTGCATTTTGCGGTGCAACCAGATGATCCCGGTGAGGCCGCAAAACACTTCACGCTGGCCCCGTTCTTTGAGGACCGGTGCGGTCCGGCAACCGCCATTTGTCGGGGGCAATGGGAGGTTCACAACGCCACCTCCGCGCTTAACCGCGCTTGGCGCAATTTCCACACGAATTGACCCGCGTTGACGACATAGGCGGCATAGGCCGCAAGCGCGATCCACATGAGCGTCTCGGGGGCAAAACCGCCAGCGATGAGTGCAAAAACATATAGTAAATGCAATGCGATAACCGCAAAGCTAAAGACATCTTCCCAAAAGAAGGCAGGCGCGAAGAGGTATTGACCAAAGACGACTTTTTCCCAAATCGCACCGGTGATCATAATGAGCAGCAATACGGCCGTTTTCAGGATGATCGACAGGGTCGCTGCTTCGTATCCCAGACCGGTCGCAAGATACCGCAAGACCAGGCCGAGCGACACGAGGAAAACGATGAACTGAAGCGGGGCCAAAATGCCCTGAACCAGGGTCCATTTCGTGGCGTCCCGGCGAGCCCTTTGGGCAGGCGTATAGAGGGGCTGAACTGGCGCATTCTGGCCGACCCCCTGTCGCATTTGACCCGATGTATGGTAGGTCATGTAACGCTTCCCTGACATTATTGTGTGTCAGCCTAGGTCTACACGGTGATATGTGTCAACTTGAAGTTACACTAATATTTGGCCTGAATTCGCGCTTTGACCAGTATCACAGTTAGTATTTTATTAATTCTTTTGCGTGCCTTAAGTGACCAAGCCACCAAGTACGGCTCGTCATATGTCAATTACCTTTGACAACTGACCGCACAAGGCAGACAATGGTTTTGATTTCTTGATTTGACGACTGTACGAGGAAATCGAAAACAGCCCCACGCGGGGCAAGGACGCATGCCTATGACACAGGATCGGACGAGGGACAAAGGAGCCACGCGTGGGTTGGCCATTGTCTCTGGTCGGGCGCATCCTGATTTCACTGCGATCCCTCACACTGCAGACCTAGATAGCACACTGCTGTTTGACCTATGGGAGGCTGCCCTCAGCGCCGACCGCGCGGCTTGCCAGCAGGTTTTGCGGCGTGCAATCACGAACGGTGTTTCACAGATCACTTTGGCAGATCGCTACATCCCCGCAGTCGCCCACCAATTGGGTGAGATGTGGTGCGCGGACACGCTGGGCTTTGCCGAAGTGACAATTGGGACGGCACGCCTTCAAGCCCTCTTGCGCGAGCTTGGGCCCGAGTGGACAGCGGACCAAATGGCCCCCGCAGACGCGCCACTGATCCTTTTGATTTCTCCACAGAACGACCAACACACGCTCGGGACGGTTCTTGTCGCAGGGCAACTGCGGCGACGGGGCTGTTCCGTCAGGATGGTTTTAGACCCGGCGCGGGACGATCTTGCGCGCATAATGCATCAGATGTCCTTTAATGCTGTCTTCATCTCAGCCTCCCAAAGTGAAAGCCTTGAAAAATTGCGGCGAATGATAGATTTTCTCCGGAAATGTTCGGATGAGCCTTTGCCGTTTGCGTTGGGCGGCGGTGTGCTGGAAGACAAGAGACAGGTCGCGTCGCTCGTTGGCGTTGAAGTTGCGACGAATAGTATTGACGAGGCGATTAAGAAGTGCGGTCTAACTCTCCCACCAACTCCGGGCGCAAATTGCGCACCGAAGGTGTAGAGCATGGTGGAGCTGCTCAGAAAACTGCGGATCACATGACATCGCGCGGAACCAAATACTGGAATTCCGGTGCAATCCCTCTGATCGCCCCAGAGATCTTAGGAAACATTATCGCCGAGGTTGCCGACCTCGGCATTGTGATCTCTGAAACGGGAGAAGTTCTTTCTGTCCTTGTAAACCCGCTTTACGACAGTTTTCGCGCGTTGGAACGTTGGGAAAACCGCGATATCCGTACTGCGCTCACGACAGAGAGTGTCCCGAAGTTTGAAAGTCGCTTGGAAGATTTCCTTGATGGCAATGCCCGGATCCGCCCTGTCGAATTGAACCATTCCGACACGGTCGGCACCTGGGAATTCCCTGTGCGCTATAGCCTGCACCGGATCGGCCCAGACGGGGCGATTTTGATGCTAGGTCGCGATCTGAGGCCGGTTGCAGAGATGCAGCAACAACTGGTGAAGGCGCAAGTCGCGCTGGAACAAGATTATGAATTGCAACGCGAGAACGACACGCGTTTCCGCGTGCTGATGGACGCGACGACAAACGCCATGGTCTTTATTGCGGCCAAAACGGGCATCGTGACCGAGGCCAATGCGGCCGCCGTAACTCTCCTCGATCGGCCACGCGACACTTTGATCGGCGAGAAGTTTCACGACCTCTTTCAAGGGCGCAAGATCGGTGATCTGATTGGCGACCTGACAACGGAAGCCATCGCAAGCGCCGATGCAAAAGTGATGGCCACGTTGCGCAAAACCGACACGGACGTCGCAATCGTCCCTACCCTTTTCCGCGCCGCGGGGGAGAGATTGCTCTTGTGCAGGATCATGCCAGGGGACGACGCGCCTATCCGTCCAAGCGACCTGAGCCGCAATCTGCAGGATATGTATCACGCATCCTCTGACGCGATGGTCTTTGCCGCTGAGACGGGTGCGATCCTCTCTGCCAACGATGGCTTCCTAAATCTTGTCGACACGGCCCACGACGTGAGCGTGCGCGGCACATTTTTGGCTGACTACATGCAGCGCGGCAGCGTCGACGTGAAAGTGATGATCGAAAACGCGAACCGGAACGGGCGGATGCGTCTTTATGCGACGCGGATCGCAGGAGATTACGGAAGCCCACGGCCAGTTGAAATTTCGGTCACCCGGCTCATCGCCGGATCGACGCCCATTTATGCCTTTGTCATGCGTGAGAATGGCACCGGCGATACCACCCGCGACCTAGATAAATCATCGGCAGAAGATGCCATGCAGTCGGTCAAAGAGCTGGTGGGCCAGGCCACATTGAAAGAGATTGTGGCAGAGACAACCAATGTCGTCGAAAAGATGTGCATCGAAACGGCCGTCGCCCTTACGATGAACAATCGCGTTGCGGCGGCGGAGATGTTGGGGCTGTCCCGTCAGTCTTTGTACGTGAAGCTGCGCAAATTTGGCCTACTCGCCCGCGACGGTGGTTCGGACGAGTAGTAGCACTTCATATCAGTTGTGGTTGTGGGATTCGTCGTCAGACCCGTGGCCAGCGTGCCCGCCCTCGATCCCCAAAGCCTCGACCAGATCATCGGCTGATTTGACCTCAAAAACGACCTCAATCGATCCCGCAGTCTCAAAGACCAAAGTCGCAGGAATCTCTTCACCTGCTTCAAACGGATCCCCGTCGAGCCCCATGAACATGACATGTTTCTGACCCGGCTGCAGCGTGATGCTTTCGCTTGGCCCAATCTCAACGCCCTCAATCCTAAACATGGATGCGATGTCATTCTCGACTTTCACGTCGTGGATTTCGACACGGGGGTAGGCCGCTTCAACAGCCATCAAACGGTCCGCAGTCACGCCCATGTTCATGATTTTCAGGTAACCAGCGCCTGTCATGGCGGACTTCGGTGTTTCACGTGCGACAATGCGCTCGATCACAAGATCTCCGAGCTTATAATCATCGGCGTACGACGCAGCTGGGATGGCGAAGAGAGCAAGGGCGAAGGCAGAGATCCGCATCGGTGATCCTTTTCACATGGTGTTTTCGCTGACTTAACCATCGTTTGTGGCGGCAACAAGCCACCGATCTTCACAAGTGGAAGACCGCGAATGGGCTTGCGACTGGGCGCTAATTTGCCATGGTGCGGTCACGTCATCAGGAGGAGACACGACATGGCAAAACTCGCATTTCTCGGACTTGGGGTCATGGGTTATCCGATGGCCGGACACCTGGCGGCCGCGGGCCATGATGTGACTGTCTATAACCGGACCACCAGCAAGGCAGAGGCTTGGGTTGCCCAACACGGCGGCGCCATTGGGGCCACACCCAAAGAGGCCGCATCAGGGGCTGAGATGGTGATGGCCTGTGTCGGCAACGACGACGACCTTCGCTCTGTCTGTATTGGGGACGATGGCGCCTTTGCGGGCATGGCCTCGGGGAGCCTCTTTGTCGATCACACAACAGTCTCCGCCGCCGTCACGGAAGAGCTTTTTACCGCAGCCGCTGCTGCAGGCATCGGCTATGTCGACGCACCTGTGTCCGGTGGTCAAGCCGGGGCGGAAAACGGGCAACTCTCCATCATGTGTGGCGGGGTGCAAGACCAATACGATGCTGCGGAAAAGGTCATGGCCGCCTACGCCAAACTTTGCCGCCGGATTGGGGAAAGCGGCGCAGGGCAAATGACGAAAATGTGCAACCAGATCGCTATCGCGGGCCTCGTACAAGGACTCTCCGAAGCGCTGCACTTCGCCCAGAAAGCCGGCCTAGATGGTGAAGCAGTGGTGGAGGTCATCAGCCAAGGCGCAGCCGGGTCCTGGCAAATGGCGAACCGCTACCAGACAATGCTTGCGGATGAATACAATCATGGGTTCGCGGTGGATTGGATGCGCAAAGACCTCGCCATCTGCCTGAAAACCGCCGAAGAAAACGGCGCGAGCTTGCCCGTGACCGCCCTTGTCGATCAGTTCTACAAGGATGTGCAAAAACTTGGCGGCGGACGCTGGGACACCTCATCCCTGCTCAAACGGCTCACATCAGGCGGCTAGCCCGCATTCATCTGTCCATAACATCTCCCGCCGGCGGCATCTCGCACCATCCACCGGCGCAGCATCAGCGTGACTAAACCAAGAATGTCGTGCGCCCGTCCGGGCGCGCCTTAGGATCAATCCCGGCAATCAGGTGATCACATCAGGCTTTTCGCGCCCGGTGGTCCCTTTGAGATCAATAATCTCATGGGCTGCCGCAATAATCTCCGCCAGGGCCTCTTGCGGGTCTTGCGCCAGTTTCTCGGCATCCTGTTCCAACGCTTCAAGGTACAACCGTAGCGTCGCGCCTGTCGTGCCTGTGCCGGACTTGCGCAGCACAAACCGCCCGCCATCGCCAAAGATCACTCGGATCCCCTGGTGGTTGGAGACCGACCCATCCACAGGATCGGCATAGCTGAATTCATCCGCGGCAGAGACTGTTAAGTTGCCAACCGTCTGCCCAATTAGGCTTGGCAGCTTTGCCACCAACCCGTCGAACGCAACGTTGGCGTCCTCCGTCGGGATCGCCTCAAAGTCATGACGGGAGTAATAGTTCCGCCCATAGGTTTCCCAATGCGCCTTCAGCAACTCCCCGACGCTCTGCCCCGTTGCGGCAATGATGTTCAGCCACATCAACACCGCCCACAGGCCGTCTTTTTCGCGCACATGGTCTGACCCGGTCCCGAAGCTTTCCTCACCACACAGCGCCACGCGCCCGTCATCCATCAGGTTGCCAAAAAACTTCCAGCCCGTCGGCGTTTCAAAACAGTCGAGCCCCTTGGCCGCCGCCACACGATCCACCGCAGCAGACGTCGGCATTGACCGCGCCACACCAGACAGACCGTCTTTGTACCCAGGCGCGCTGTGTGCGTGGGCCGCAATCAGGGCAAGGCTGTCGGACGGGCTCACATACACCTTGTGCCCCACGATCATGTTCCGGTCGCCGTCCCCGTCAGAGGCCGCGCCAAAATCCGGCCCGTCGTCGGCGAACATCGCATCCATCAGCTCATGCGCCCAAGTCGGGTTCGGGTCCGGGTGCATCCCGCCAAAGTCTGGCAGCGGCGTGCCATGCACAACGGTGCCCGCAGGCGCACCGAGCCGGTTTTCTAAGATCTCCGTCGCGTAGGGCCCGGTGATCGCGCACATCGCGTCGAACTGCATCGTGAAATTGTCGGCAAACAGCGCCTTGATCGCGGGGAAGTCGAACAGGGATTCCATCAGATCGGCGTAGTCGCTCACCGGGTCCACGATCTGCACCGTCATCTCGCCGACCGTGGTTTCCCCAATGGTGCCGATCTCCGGCGCAGCGCCATCCAAAATCTTGTAGCTGCTGATACTTGTCGTCTGTTCAAAAATCGCGTCCGTCAGGCTCTCCGGCGCAGGCCCGCCGTTCGCCGCGTTGAACTTGATGCCGAAGTCCTCATCAATCCCGCCTGGATTATGGCTCGCGGAAAGGATGATCCCACCATCTGTCTTGTTGAGGCGAATGAGGTGCGACGCGGCAGGCGTCGACAGCAAGCCACCTTGGCCTACAATCGCCTTTGCAGCCCCATTGGCCGCCATCATCTTCAGGATCGTTTGCACCGCAACATCGTTGTGAAACCGCCCATCGCCGCCTACCACCAGCGTCTTGCCTTGCACCCCGCCGATCCCGTCAAAAATCGCCTGAACGAAGTTCTCAAGATAATGTTCCTCCTGAAAGACCCGCGTCTTCTTACGCAAGCCAGAGGTGCCGGGTTTTTGGCCGTCAAATGGGGTTGTCGCAACGGTTTGAATAGTCATAGGGGGAGGTCCTTGGACAAAACGTGGAAAAACAATCGACTCGTCGCGCGGTATAGCAGCTAGGGCGCGTCAGACCAGCAGGCCAGCAGATCCCCCGGCGCCGGTGTGGCGTGGAAGATACCCCGGGCAATCGCCCGCGCCAGACAGATCGCCGCGGTATGGCCCACCTCCAAAAGCAGCGTGTCATCAACAGGTTGTGCCGCATCTCCAGTTGAGATCGCAAACACGAGGTCACCGTCGTAGGGCGTATGTGACGGCACAATCGCCCGCGCCATCCCGTCATGCGCCGCAACCGCCACCCGATGGCATTGTGTCTTGGTCAGCGGCGCATTGGTGCCGACAATCGCAATTGTCGTCGCCGCGTGAATAGCGGCGGAGCGGGGGCTGGGCGCGAGGCTGCCTTGATCCGTCGCAGGGTTCACCCCGAAACCACCAAACTCATCACCTATTTCAAATGGTGCGGCCCAAAAGTGTTTGCTGCCGGGTGTTGTCACTGCCCCAATCGGGTTCGCCGCCACAAGCGCCCCCACAATATGCCCGTCTGACATCACAGCAGACGCGGACCCAAGCCCGCCCTTATGCACCCCAGAGAGCGCACCCGTTCCAGCGCCGACGCTGCCCAACGCAAAATCTTCCTCGGCACAATCAAATGCCGCCCGCCCTAAAGCGCGATAGGGGTTCGCAACCCAGTCCTTGTCGCCACCATTGATCAGATCAAACAAGATCGCACCTGGGCACACCGGGACGCGCTGCGACCCAACCGGAAACCCCCGCCCCGTCGCGCGCAACTCATCCATCACGCCCGAGCCCGCATCCAATCCAAATGCCGACCCACCCGATAGCACCAATGCATCCACGGCTGGCACGAGCTTATCCGGCGCCAACAAATCCGTCTCCCGCGTCCCCGGTGCCCCGCCCATCACGTGAACAGACGCCGTAAAAGGCGCATCTGCGGTCAGCACGGTTGACCCAGTCTTGATATGGTCGTCCTGCGCATGCCCAACCCGCAGGCCAGGAATGTCGGTGATCAGATTGCGCGGGCCGGTTTGCATTGGGCGCTCCTTCAAGCGTTTTCTAATCCAAGCGAAAAGGTGAGACGCCCGACGGGTCGCGCCGTTCCAAATGGCAGGTATTGCACAACGGGGGCCGGCACCTCGCGATAGGTGAGGCCACCATCGCTGACAAACCCCATTGGCCCGTAAACGCGTGGATTGCCGATCAACACAATCCCCTCCGCCGCCTGCGCGCGCAATCGCGCCGCCCCTTCCGCGACCAGCGCCGTCCCAATCCCTTGCTTTTGCCAGATCGGAGCCACCGCGATCGGACCAAGCCCGATCCAATTGCACGGTGCGTCATTCAAGCAAACCGGAGAAAAGGCAACATGCCCGATGATGTCACCGTCGTGCTCTACCACAAGCGAGAGGCGCAGATCGCCGTCATCGCGGAGGGCTTGCAAGGCCGGGGCCTCCGTACCTTTGCTGCGGTCCACCTGCGCAAAGGCGTCCTGCGTTAGTTGCTGCACAACGGCCACGTCATCGGGTGTTTCTGGGCGGATCATCATCATGGCGCATGCTTCGCATATGCCCCATCATCGCACAACGCTGCGTTTGATCTGGTCCCACCCGCGCTGCGCTGATATCCCCGGCAAAAGTGCACCCCGGGATAAAGGAGACCCCGATGAGCGCCACCGCAAAAAAGCGCGCCCCGATGCCGGACGATATCCGGGCGGCCAAAGGGGGCACCCCCTTTGTCAGCCTCACCGCCTATACCACGCCGATGGCGCAGATGATGGACGCCTATTGCGACTTCGTCTTGGTCGGGGATTCCGTGGGCATGGTGTTGCATGGTCTGCCTTCCACCCTTGGGGTGACGATGGAGATGATGATCCTGCACGGTCAGGCCGTCGCACGCGGCCTATCGAGTGCCATGATGGTGATCGACATGCCCTTTGGCAGCTACGAGGAAAGTAAAGAACAGGCCTTCCGAAATGCTGCGCGGCTGATGGCGGAAACCGGGGCGGGGGCCGTGAAATTGGAAGGCGGGCAGGAGATGGCAGAGACTATTGCCTTCCTCGTCAGCCGCGGCGTCCCCGTAATGGCCCACATCGGCCTAACACCGCAATCAATCAACACGTTGGGAGGCTACAAGGTGCAGGGGCGCGGCGATGCGCGTGATGCGCTGATGTCGGATGCGGATGCTGTTTCTGATGCCGGGGCCTTTGCCGTGGTGTTGGAGAAGGTGCCCGCGAGCCTCGCAGACGCGGTCACCGAAGAGATCCCCATTCCGACTATCGGCATAGGGGCCAGCGCGGGCTGCGACGGCCAAATACTCGTGGTCGATGACATGCTCGGACTCTTTACCGCCTTCAAAGCGAAGTTCGTCAAACGCTACGCCCACCTCGGCGACGAGGGGGAAAACGCCATCGCGGCCTACGCGGCTGAGGTGCGCGCGCGGACCTTCCCCGCGCCAGAGCACATCTTCGCGGACGAGGCCCCCAGCAAATGATCGCTCCTATCGAACGGACGCTTGCCGGGCTGCGGGCGCAGACGGCTGCCTGGCGCAAAGCTGGCGAGACCATCGGCGTCGTCCCCACCATGGGCGCGTTGCACCAGGGCCATCTCTCGCTCGCCCGCGCCGCGCGGAAAGACTGCGATCGGGTGATCGTGACGATCTTTGTGAACCCCAAACAGTTCAACAACCCTGATGATCTCAAGAACTACCCCCGGACAGAGCATGAGGACGCAAAGAAGCTCGAAAGCATCGGCGTTGATCTGATCTACAACCCCGACGGGGATCAAATTTATCCCGACGGTTTCGCGACCAATGTATCTGTTGAAGGGCTGACAGAGATGCTTTGCGGCGCGCACCGGCCTGGGCATTTTGATGGGGTGGCGACAGTCGTCTCTAAACTTTTCATCCAGACCGCGGCGGACAAGGCCTATTTTGGCGAGAAAGATTACCAGCAGCTCCAAATCGTGCGCCGCATGGCACGCGACCTCGATATCCCGATTAAGGTTGTGGGCTGCCCGACGATCAGAGAGATTGACGGGCTGGCGATGTCATCGCGCAACTTGTTGATCTCTGACCGGGCGCGGGTGAAAGCACCCATCCTGCCAGAGGTGATGGAAGAGATGCGCGCGGCCCTGGCAGACGGGGCAAAGATGACCGACATCCAAGGTCCCGCAATCGAAAAGATCGTTGCAGGCGGGTACAATGAGGTGGAGTATCTGGAGCTGCGCGATGGCGTCACCCTGTCGCTCATGGACCAACCTGCAGAAGGTGCAAGGCTTTTCGCTGCGGCATGGCTGGCCGGGGTGCGGTTAATCGACAATATTCCAGTCACCTGAACCGATCACGATGACAAAGATCATATGGCTTTCCGACCTGCACTACGTACGGGATGGAACTGTGCAAGGGCACGACCCACGGCTCCGCCTGACGGCAGCAATTGATCACATTAATGCACACCATGCGGACGCGGACTTTTGCGTGATCTCTGGAGACATTGTGGATCGGGCGACGACAGAGGACTACGCGGCGGTCGCCGCAGCCCTCAGACTGCTTGCGATCCCCGTCCACCCCATGGTCGGCAATCACGATGATCGGGCGCTCTTTCGTGATCATTTACCGCTCCCGTCCACTTGCATGAACGATTTCGTGCAATTTGCCGTCCCGACCCCCGACGGACTGCTCATTTGCCTGGACACACTCATGGTTGGGTCCGACACCGGTGAGGTCTGCGCTGAAAGACAAGCGTGGTTGCAAGACACTTTGGAGAATGCAGGCGACGCCCCCGTCTATGTCTTCATGCACCACCCGCCTCACGCACTGGGCCTGCCAATGCAAGATGCGGATCGGATCGGAAAAGGAGAGGACCTGCTCAACCTCCTCAGCGGCTTTCCCAACGTCCAGCATCTTTTTATTGGTCACGTGCATCGGGCGATCGCAGGAACAGTCAACGGGATCCCATTCACGACGATCAAGTCGGCACTTTACCAAGCTCCTGCCCCGCACCCTGCGTGGGACTGGAGCAGCTTCAAGCCCGCAAAAGAAGCCCCAACCCTTGGGGTCATCACAATCCAAGACGGCTCTTTTGCGATCCATTTCAATGAATTCTGCAACTGGTGTTTCGGGGTCAATACCCCCTGATCTGTCTGATGACGACGGGCCCCAACCTCGCCAAAACATCTCCTGCAGGAGGCTTCTCGGTCAAGCCACATCGACCCCGAGGAGCCTGACAAGGCTGCGCGCCATCACTTCAGCACTCTCCAACATGTCGTCCACGCCGACGTACTCATCCGGCTTATGGGCTAGCTCCAGTATCCCCGGCCCATAGGCCACGCAGTTCTTCAACCGCCCAATCCGGTCGATGTGTTTTTGGTCATAGGTCCCGGGGGAGGCAACGAATTCGGCGTCCTTGCCCATCACCTGCGCGATCTCGCCCGCCACTGTCGCCGCCACCGGCGCGTTGCGATCTGTCATCGACGGCAGTACCGCATTGATTTCGCGCAGCGCATAGTCGAATTTCGGACGGTTTGCTTTAAGGTCGTCAAGCAAAGCTGCGATTTCACTGCGCACATCCTCCAACGGTTCTTCCACCAAGAACCGCCGATCGATCACGATCCGGCAGCTGTCTGGCACGCAATGGGCGGGCAAGCCTGTGAAATCGGCCGCCTGCTCCGCTTGGCCACCGTGGATGGAATTGATGTTCATCGTCGATGACCGCGCGCCTTCGGGCACCACGGGCATGTCTGTGCGGCGGGCCGCCATGGCTGGATAAAGATCGGTCTCGAACCGCGCCAACACCGCACCCATATGCCGAACAGCGCAGTCGCCCAGGAACGGCATCGAGCCATGGGCGATCTCGCCAAAAGTTTCAATCTCGGCCCACCAACCGCCGCGATGGCCCAGGCAAACACGATCCTTGTTGAGGGGTTCAGGGATAATGACATGCTGCACACGCTCCGGCGAAAAATATCCTTTTTCAGCGAGATAGGCGACGCCGCCGTAGCCGCCGCTTTCTTCATCCGCAGTACCGGAAATTTCGATTGCACCCGGAAAGCTCGAAAAAACCGACAAGAATGCTTCAACCGCGATGATACTTGCGGCCAGCCCGCCTTTCATATCGCAGGCCCCGCGCCCGTAAATCTTGTCATCGATCAAGGCGCCACCAAACGGGTCTTGCGACCAGCCGTTGCCCACTTCAACGACATCCGTGTGTGAGTTGAAGTGCACGCAGTCTCCAGGCCGGTCGCCTTCGCGGCGCGCCACGATGTTCCAGCGCGGATAGCGCTCGCTGTCGCCGGGCGTGCCTTCTGCCCGGATCAGTTCTGTGGCAAATCCCGCCCCCCGAAGGCGGCGATCTAAATAGTCACAAATGGCCTCATAATTTTCACCCGGTGGGTTCAATGTTGGGATGCGGATCAGGTCTTGGGTGAGCGCAATCAGATCTTCACGCCGGTCGGCGAGTGCGGTTTTGAGCACGTCAAGTTTGGACTGCGATGGGGTGGTCATACCGCACCTTTGCCGATGCAAGTCCGGGTGACAAGTCATGCCTTGCGCAAGCCGAATCCATGCGTCCGCTAGCTAGAAACAACATCAACCCGTTTCAAAGCCTTAGTTTTTTCTGTTTCCTATTCGGAAATAGCGGCGCGCGGTTCAGAGGTGGCAGAAAATGCTGCGCCTGCATCATTTCCCGCGCCGTCGGTTTGCACACGACCGTCGGTTAAGACCCCAAGTTTTCTTGATCATCTCTTCCGATAGGAGGTTTTGATAGCGCTAACATTTTCCGCAAATTGGCCTCATCGACTGTTCTCAAATCAGAGTCAATCCACCCTCAAAACATGGGATTTATGGCTTCGAAACAACAAACTCCAGTCACGTTGTTGCCCAAATTGAATGACATTCCCGGCAACGGCGATGGGCCAAAGCTGCCTGTTGCGCTGTTAGTTATGAAAGCTGGATGTGATATGGGCGAGCCGACCGAAGCAGATATCAACGAAGACGCAGAAGACTTTGTTGATGAACTGAAACCAGGCACGGAATTGATGCATGGTCAGTACAAGATCGAAAGCTTCCTGAACGCAGGCGGCTTTGGGATCACGTATCTGGCCCGCGACAGCCTGGACCGGAAGATCGTGATCAAGGAATGTTTCCCTGGCGCCTTTTGTCGCCGGAGCCGCTCAATTGTGCAGGCCCGGTCGCGTGCGCACCAGCCAGAACTGCAGTCGATTGTCCGCCTGTTTGTGCAAGAGGCCAAAAGCCTTGCCAAACTGAACCACCCGAACATCGTTGGGGTTCACCAGGTCTTTGAGGACAACGACACAGCCTATATGGCGCTCGACTTCGTCGAAGGCCGTGACATGCTCGATACGTTGGACGATCCCGAGATCACAATGACCCCCGCGCAGATCAAGCGGATGCTGGTCGACGTCTTGGGCGCTGTGCAATTCATTCACGACCAGGGCATCCTGCACCGCGATATCTCTCCGGACAACATTTTGATCGATCCAGAGGGTAACCCTGTTTTGATCGACTTTGGTGCCGCGCGTGAGCAAGCCACCAAGCAAAGCCGCGTCTTATCGGCACTGCGGGTTGTCAAAGACGGCTATTCGCCACAAGAATTCTACATTGCTGGGTCTGACCAGAACGAAAGCTCTGACCTCTACGCCCTTGGTGCCTCCTTCTACCACTTTATCACGGGTGACTGCCCGCCAAACTCCCAAGCGCGTTTGGCCGCGCGGGCGTCTGATCAGGAAGATCCATATCAGCCGCTGCAGGGCACTTTGCCCGGCTTCGACAACGATTTTCTCGGTGCACTGGACAAATCCCTTGCTGTTCTGCCGAAAGACCGTGTGCAGTCCGCCCAAGAATGGCTGAACATGATGGAAGGCCGTGCCGCCGATGCGGCACCGGTATCTGCAGCCGCGACAGAGGTCATTTCGGATGCCGTCGCAGCAGCTGCACCTGCTGCAGAGCCGAAGTCGAAGACAGGTCTTTTGCTGGCTTCGGTCGCCGTTGTGGCCGCCGTTGGTATTGGCGCTGCGATGACGTTGCAGGGCGCAGACAAAGATGCGGCTGAGCAAGCGGCTGCCCAGGCGACCGCAACCGCTGAAGAAGAACGTCTTGCCGCGCAAGCAGCTGCCGAAGCGCAAGCTGCAGCAGAGGCCGAAGCAGCCGCCGCAGCGGAAGCTGTACGCCAAGCCCAAGCTGAAGCTGCAGTCGAAGCTGAACGTGCGGCGCAAGCCCAAGCTGAAGCCGCAGCAGAAGCCGAGCGTGCCGCACAAGCCCGCGCCGAAGCCGAAGCCGCACGCCTTGCTTTGGCAGAAGCCGAAGCTGCCGCAGAAGCCGAACGCCTTGCACGGATTGAAGAGGCTGAAGAAGCCGCGATGCGCCGTGAAGAACAGGCCACCGCCCGAGCGGAAGCCGAAGCCGAAGCTGCTGAAACAGCGCGTCTATTGGCCGAAGCCCAAGCCAAGGCGGAGCAAGAAGCTGCCGCAGCGGCAGAAGCCCGCGCCGAAGCAGAGCGCCAAGCGGAACTTGCGCGCACCGTGCAAGAAGCAGAGGCGCGCCGTATCGCAGAAGCTGAAGCTGCCGCGGCAGAAGCCGCCGCTGCCGAAGCCGCGGAGATTGCCGCCGCAAAAGCTGCCGAGGCCCGGGCCCGCGCTGAAGCCGCAGCCCTGGCTGCTGCAACGCTTGATACACCGACGCCCCCAATTGACGCTGACTTTGTCACGTTGATGGCCACCGCGACAGGCGCACCGCAGCTTCCATTGGCCGCGTTCAACGCCCAACTGCCGACAGACTTCTCGATTCAAACCTTGTTGGAAGAGGCACAGATCGCTGGTTTGTTGACAGGTACAAGCGTACCTGCAGGCCAAGACACACCATCTGCACCCAATGGCACTGGCGACGCCGCCGCGTTGCCTGACACAGTTGCGGCCGCACCAAACCCCGAAGACGGTGGATTTGGCACGCCAACCGTAGACGGATCAAACGACGGCTTCCTCGTGGCCAGTCTGCCACTGACCGAAGCAATCCCAGCATTCGCGCCCGGCAATGAAGTTGTGGAGGACGTTGAAACCGCCGTTGTAAACGGCTTGGTACTCTCAGCTTGGACGGTCGAATTGCCATTTGAGGCAGCGAATTCCTCATCACGTGTGATCGGCAGTGTCGGTCCTGTTGCTCCAATCTGGGTGACCGAAGGCGCTGAGATCGACACCATCAATGGTCAGACGGTTCCGAGCATCGAAGGCATTAGTGAGGTCCTACGTAACTCTTTGTCCCTCGAGGAAGAGAATACACTTTCATTGGACTTCGGTGTCACAAGTGCGGCTGGCGAACCCATCGAAGCCACTTGGACCGTGCCAGTTGTTCAGAAGACCGCGCTGTTGAACGGCCTCAGCTTTGAATCCCGCCAGATCAATGACGCTTGGGTCACAAAAGTCACGAACGCGCCCGCAGGGGTGTCTGGCGACTTGAAAGCCGGTGACGAATTGATTGCTTACATGCGCACCTCTGAAGAGGTTGTGGGACGCACCACGCTGAAAGACATCCTTGAGCGTGAAATTGCGGACGGTCAGTCCCAGTTTAGCTTCGCTGTGCGGCGCGACGGCTCCATGTGGATCGCGACCCTAAACTATGGGGAGGGCGCCGAATGATCTGCTCTTTCCGCGCAATTCAAAGGCCCTGCGCAGAAAGGTCACACCGTTCCGGCACGGCCCTGCGCAGCCTCACTATCGCCACAAATATCAACCCAACTAAGCCGGTCTTCACGGTCAAGAAAAAAGCCAGAGGTAGTTCCGATGAAATTTCTGAGTGATCTTTTCGGTCGCAAGAAATCAGGCCCCAAGCCTGATGAGCCAAGTATCGAGAATTTTGCGGACGTTGCGGCGCGCGCCGATTCCTCCGACGCACCTCTGAATACAGATGACCTTCTGAACAGTGTGAATGCCAAGGTCGGTGAGAAGTCCCAAAAGAACAACATCTGGGATATGGATGTCGACGTTCCGTCCCTTGATGGCCTTGAAGAGATGGCACCTGCCCCAGCTGCGAAACCATCGCGGTCACGCCGGACAAAGACCCGCCTGATCGGCTTCGAAAGCACAGATGGCGTCGTTGATCTGTTTAACGACACGCAATCGGCAAAGCCTGCCAAGGGCACGAAGTTCCCTGTGGGCTGGGTTGTTGTGACCGATGGCCCTGGCCGTGGCGAAAGCTTCACCCTCGTCGCCGGCATGTCCCAGATCGGTCGCGGCGAAGACCAAGCGATCCAGCTCGACTTCGGCGACACCGCGATCTCTCGGACGAACCATGCGGCCATCGTTTATGACGCAGAAAACCACAGCTTCCTGCTGGGTCATGGCGGCAAGAGCAACGTTGTTCGTTTGAACGACACGCCAGTGATCAGCAATGAAGCCATCAAAGACGGCGACTTGATCCGCATTGGTGAAACAACCCTCCGCTTCACTCAGTTGTGTGATGAAACATTCAACTGGACAGACAAGAACGACGGTGATGAGGAGTCCGACGATGTGGCGATCGCCTGAACCCCGGTATGATGTAGCTTCAGCGCTCTGCCAAGGCGGCCGCGACTACCAAGAAGACGCTATCGTAACCGACTTTCCGTTTGGCTCCGACAGCGGTGTTGTCGTCCTTGCTGATGGCATGGGCGGACACGCAGCGGGCGACGTGGCCTCAAAGATTGTGGTTACCGAAGTCTATAGCGAGCTAAAGTTCCAATCTGCGAACTTTCACGAGTTCGAAAAGGATATCCCAGCTGTGATGACCTCGGCTGCGGCCGGCGCCAACGCATGTGTCCGCGACCACGTCAACGAAAACCCGCAAACCCGCGGGATGGGTGCCACGCTCGTGTCGCTCGTCATGGTTGAGAACCGGATGTTCTGGATGTCGATTGGCGACAGCCCGCTCTATCTGATGCGCGGTGGTAAGTTACGTCAGCTGAACGAAGACCATTCGATGGCGCCACAGATCGATTTCATGGTGCAATCGGGCCTTTTGGACCCCGAAGTGGCCAAAAGCCACCCGGATCGGAACTGTTTGACCTCTGTGATCCTCGGGGATCGCGTAGCGAAGTCCGACTGCCCAACTGATCCGTTTGGCCTGGAAATCGGCGACATCGTCGTCGTGTCCTCTGACGGTTTACAGTATCTTGAGGAACCTGTGATCCAAAAGATCCTGCACCGGTACCGCCGCCGCAAAAGCGCGGAAATTGCCGGGCACCTGTTGGAAGCTATTGAGAACCTCGGGGATGAGGATCAGGACAACGTGTCGTTCGCAGTGATCAAGCTGAACCATAACAAACCGATGGATCGTGCGGTCCGCATGAAGCCAACAGATGTGGTTGACACGAGTTCCAGCAAAATCACCCGCGTTGTTGATCTTGAAGAACTGGAGAAAGCAAAAGCAGCGGCCCTTGCATCCGGCAACGGAGAAGAGCCAGCGCTGAAGCTCGTTTCCGGAGGAAAATAAATGTCCGTTAAGGCTGCCGCCGAGAAATCCTACGAAACGCTCAAGAACGCACTTGCCGATGGGAGGTTTCCAGCAAACGTTGCTGATACTGCCGTCAAGCTTTGTCACCGGCTGAATGAGCCGGTCCGCGTGGGCGTAATGGGCTTGCCGGGGTCCGGTAAATCGACCCTCGTCAATTTGCTTCTGAACAAAGTCGTGATTCCCCAGGGCATTAGCCTCCCCACGACACAGTTTTTGAAGGGTGAGACGACTCGCGCCATTTGCACGCTCGAGGATGGCACAACCACACAAATAAACGGCGCCGACGCGCATGAAATCGCGTCACTCTCACCGATTTTTGTGGAAATGCAGATGTCCTTGCCTGCTTTGGGCCGGATCTCTGTGCTTGAGGTTGTGGCACCCGCCGACGCAAAGGATCAACAACGCGCGATGCATTGGGCCGCAAAACGGACCGATATGGCGATCTGGTGCTCAAAACAGTTCACCCCGATTGAACAAGCGCTTTGGTCATCTTTGCCTGACGAAGTCAAAGACCACTCCTTCATGCTGCTGACTTGTGCCGATCAACTGGCCCAAGACGGTAAGCTTGAGCAAACCTTAGAAGAAATCCGGTTTGGTGCAGGTCACGAGTTCAACAAGATCATGCCCATCGCAACGACAGACGCGATCGCGTCACGTCGGTCCGACGGCAGCGTCGATAAGGCGCTGATGAAGAAAAGTGGTGGCCTGACGCTGATCTCCACGATCCTGCGGCAAGTCGATCAAGGGCTTCAGGCCACGGTCGATCAGGCCGACTTGATTTTCCATAAGTTCAAAGACGCGGAACCGAACGCGGACAACGTGCGCATCGTCGAAATCCTGGCGACGCCTCGCGCAATCTCCAAACCAATCGTTGTACAGACCGCAGTGGCAGAGGCCGCACATGCGGAAGCTGCAGCAGCGTCGCCGGTGGTTGAAGTTGTGAGCTCCAAACCCGTCGTAAACGACGCGTCTGACAAAGTAGCTGCCACGCGCTCTGAAGTTTTGAGCGCCGACGCTTTCGTCTTGCGTGGAAAGTCAGCAATGATTTCGGCCGCGGACGCACCAAAGGCCGCGGCACCAGCGCCGACGCCCGCACCGGAACCAGAAACAGAACCAGAAGCGCCAGCAGTTGAAGAGCCGGAAGCGCAACGGATCGGGAAGCCAGTTGCACCTGTTGCGCCGACAAAGCCCGACGCGCCCAAAAAGGCTCGACCTGGGTTCATGCCAAAAGCAAAGACTTCGGTTGTTGTGTTCCGGGCAAAGCCGGAAACCTGCGCGGCCTTCGAAGGTGCCATCACCTATCTTGAAGGCCAAGGACAGGCGTTAAGCGCCCAGGCCAGTGACCTCACGTCTGAGGCACTGATGGAAGCGTCAGCGGACAACATCACTTGGCTGACGGACCATCTGGACGCCGTGGATGTGATCGAAGACCCGGTCCTTGAAAAGAACCGCATGCGCGCACTCGACGCGTCAGAACTCATCCAATTGATGCAGTTCGAAGACAACGACGATGCCGGGATTGAGGCATTAACCTTGGTTGTTCAGCTGAAGCGCGACCTCGAATCTGCGCTCCAGCTGACAAGGCACCACACGCACGTTAAAGCGGCGTAAATCATCAGAAAATTGCCATCACCGGCATTTGAAGCATGTAAGGCGGCCTTCCAAGTTTTGAGCGAAGTGTCGCCTTATTTCTGCCCCGCAAAACTGTTTCTCTATGGACAATAATAGAGGGCTTACCCTGGACTGCCCCGTCAGAAGAATCGAAAGGCGGCAGCCCGCGTGTGATTGAGGATGTAAGTACACATGGAAGAGTTGAACGACGGTCAAGGTGGGGTTGCCGCTGTGCGACAGCCAGAGTTCATGCGGATCGGCTTGGATAAGCTGGAGAATTTCCACAGCGATCTTCTCGACCTCGAAGACACCCTGAAAGACATCGAAAAGATCGGCGGACCAGAAGCGGCTAAAAAGGCCCAACGCTTGGTCAAACAGCTGCGGACGTTTGAGCCGAACATCACAATGATCGGCCAGATTAAGGCCGGGAAAACCTCTTTGGTGAACGCAATGGCAGGCCGGCCGGATCTGCTGCCCGCGGATGTGAACCCCTGGACCTCCGTGATCACCTCATTGCATCTGAACATGCCTTTGCCCGCAGATGCGCCTCGCGCATCGTTCCAGTTCTTTGACCAGAACGAATGGGATCACCTTGTCGAAAACGGTGGCCGTATCGGTGAACTGTCGAGCCGCGCAGGCGCCGACGAAGAAATGAAGAAAGTGCGCGCCCAGATCGCGCATATGTACGAAAAGACACGCGAGCGCTTGGGCCGGAAGTTTGAGCTGCTTTTGGGCCAGCGTCACAACTACGCTGAGCTCGATGACGACCTCGTGCAGCGTTACGTTTGCATGGGCGACGACTTCGACGATATCTCCGTCCAGGAACAACAGGGTCGGTTTGCCGATATCACGAAGTCAGCGGACCTTTACTTCGACGCGTCATTCCTCCCGATGCCGCTTTGCATCCGTGACACACCGGGTGTGAACGATACATTCATGATGCGTGAACAGATCACGATCAAGGCGCTCCGCGATAGCCGGATCTGTGTTGTCGTGCTGTCCGCTCACCAGGCCCTCACTTCGATGGACATGGGCCTCATTCGCCTGATCTCCAACGTGAAGAGCCGCGAAGTCATCATCTTCGTAAACCGCATCGACGAACTGTCTGACCCCGCCAACCAAATCGGCGAGATCCGGAGCTCGATTGTACAAACGCTGAAAGACAATAACGGTCCTGAACATGCAGAAGTGCTCTTTGGGTCGGCCTATTGGGCAAATCTGGCCATCGGCGGCGACCTGACAGAGATCGTCGAAGACAGTGCGGACGCCCTCTTCAATTACGCCGAATCCGTCGTCGGCGATAGCGTCACTGACATGGACACCAACGAACTGGTTTGGCAGTTGTCGGGCTTGCCGCACCTGTATGATGCGCTTGCAGAGCGGATCGCTGAAGGTGCTGGCGCTGAGCGTCTTTTATCAGTTCGCAAGAGTGCCCAAAACCATGTCGGCGGTCTGCGCGCTTCCAGCTCTTTGGTGTCAATGCGTCTTGATGGAAACTCCGTCAAGTCGATGGAACCCGATGTGCTGAAAGCCCACCTCGACGCGATCGAAAACAAGCATATCTCCGCGCTTGAGGCCGGTCTCCAAGTTGTCTTCGACAAGTTCGGCCGCCGGATCGATCAGTCGAACAAGCGCTTCTTAGACCGCGCTGTTGAAAACCTGATCCAGCATCTGGAAACCAAGGGCGAGAATGAGATTTGGCAATATAGCCCGGACGGCCTGCGGATCCTGCTGCGAACTGGCTATCAGGTGATGAAGAAGGACTTCACCGCCACCTGCCAGAACGCTCTGACCGTTGCAGCCAACGATCTCACGACGCTTTATGGCGAAGCCTTTGGCGTGCAAGCCGATGGCTTCCAGGTGTCCCCACCTGATGCACCGTTGATCCCGCCACCCGTCTCGTTGGGCCAAACCATTGCGCTCGATCTGCAGACGTCCTGGTGGAAAGGCTGGTGGCAACGCCGCAAGGGGTACCGTTCCTTTGCAAGCGAGTTTTACGCACTCATCGAAGCCGAAACGGCACCGATCATCGGTGATCTGAAAGAACGTCAGATGAACGAAATTCGCGACAATGCGTTGCGCGACATGTCCGACTTCCTGACCGAACAGCGGGGCATTTTGAATGACATCGTTGAGAAGTCACAAATTGGCCTCGAAGACCTGGAAGGATTGTTCGGAATCACCGCTCAGAAGGAGCGAGAAGAGCTGTTCGATATCATCTTTGAAGAGCTCGCCATGGATGATGATGTTGCCCCACGGGGCGATAATATGACCTCCGGAGGGGCTGCCGCATGACTGATCAAACAACGACGCGCCGTAAGCCACGCATCGCCCTGATGGGCGAATTCAGTGCGGGCAAAAGCACACTGTCAAACCTGCTTTTGGGTTCGCGCCCATTGCCGGAAAAGGTGACCGCTACACGTCTTTCCCCCGTATGGATGGCATCAGGTAATGAGCCACCCTACCGGATCGACGTCGACGGGACGGAAGAGCTCGTCTCGATCGAACATCTCGAAGAAATTCCGGTCGAAGAAACACGCGTCATTCGCCTGTTTTTCGAAAGCGACATCCTCGATGTTTGCGACCTGATCGATTTTCCCGGCATCTCTGACCCGAACATGTCGACCGACGTCGTGGAAAGGATGCTAGAAGAAGTCGATGCCGTGCTGTGGTGCACCCATGCCACCCAAGCCTGGCGCCAGTCTGAACAGGCGGTCTGGGAACAGATGCCAGAGGAAGTGCGGAAGCGCTCGATCCTGCTGATCACCCGTTTTGACAAGCTGACAACCGAACGTGACCGCAATCGCGTGCTCAAACGCGTTCAGCACGAAACCAAAGATATGTTCGGTGGCACTTTCCCAATCTCTCTCTTGCAGGCGCTAGAAGCGGGTGAAGACTATGACAAATGGGACGCCTCCGGTGCCGGCGCATTTTCCGATCACCTGATTGAAATGGTGCAGGAATTGACGCTGGCCGTGACTGATCAGGCCGATTCACTTTATGTGATCGGCCAACGCGGTGACACAGTTGAACAACCCGCCGCGGGCGACGCATTGCTGTTGACCAATCCCATTATTGCAGGTCGCAATCCCGATGCAGGCCCCGTCGTCCCGCGTCGCGTCAGCGCCAAATCCGCCCCGCAGGTACAGCCTCTTCATGAGGCAGATCCCGAAAATAATGGCGAAATTGAGGACGCTCTGAGCGACAATCTGGCAAATACCACCCAGATTGCGTCTTAAATAAGGCAAGAACGCCACTCTCTCTTCCACCTGCGGGCCGAATGGCCTAGAAAATGGCATAGGTGTAAGCGACAGAGTATCATGTGCCATGGCAACAGACGAATTAGACGATTTGCACAGCAAATTTCCGCAGTGTGAAACGCTGGCCTTTGCCGATCTTTCGACCGAGATGATTCTCGTCACAAATTCTGCGGCGCCTCAGGCACGCGAAGCGCTGGATGCGCTTTGCGCGGATGCGGCCAAAAGCCTTGGAAAGCCCGGTACGCCCAACTTCGGCGATGGCGAAAGTGATACAGCACTGATTGCGACCCGCGATCAGCTGACAATCTTCCTGCGTGCTGACGGCGAACCGACAGATGTGTTGTGCTGTGTCTGCACACCCGATTTAGATGTACCAGCTTTCTTGCTTGCAGCGCGTCCGACCTTGCAAAAGATCAGCAACGGGTCCTAATTAGCGGCCTAAGAGTTTGATCGACAAGCTGGGGTCACCCGACCATGGACAAGACTATCCTCGCACAGAAACTCGCGGCGCTTTCGTCAGCCGGGGATACGTTCGCCAATGGGCTGCGGGTTATCTCTGACGGTGCGGAGCCGCCAGTTTTGACTGCCATCCTTTCCGAAGTGGACATGACCGTCCTGCCCCGGAAGCTCACCTTCAAAATGGGTGAGTCCGAAATCACGCTTGTTGCTGGCGGACGCCGCTTGCGCGGCTTGGTGAAGGCGTCAAAAGACATAAAAGGCGTTATTGGTCATTTGGGCAAAGCGCTGAACCGCGACGACGGCGCTCTACTCGAAGGGCTGCGCGGTATCATCGACCAGTTCAGCGCGACGTCTGGTCGAATGACCGTGGAAAGCGATGAGCCTGACGCGATGGGCGGCCAAACCGATGCAGGCATTACGGCTGCCGACCTCGCCGAGATTTGGATGGTTGAGCTCAACAGCGCGCCAAAGTCACCGCTGCAGCAGTTTCTGCGCGATAGTGCGGATTTGTCAGACGCCTGGGTCGTCATGGCCGATGGCGCCGAGACGACTCACCACGGTGACGGCGAAAAGCTGAATGCCCTTAAGGATGCGCTTGCAAACAAATGGGCAACTTTTTCAGAGTCCGTTGATCAACTCACAGGTGAAAGCGGGATTATTGCACTGAACAATGCGTTGGGTGACCAAGGGTCAATTGCGATCGTGAAGACCAGCAACGAAGCAGCCGTAATATGTTATTCTACAGGTAATATGGCGGATCTCCATAACGCTTGGTCCGCTTCAAGCTTGTAATGGCTTCACTAACGCATTGATTGAGTGCGGATATCCTGGGGAATTCACAGTGCGTTTTCCCTGCAATTTGCCCTAATTCCAACACTTTGTTCCAGCAGTGGTTGTGCGCAACCGTTACGTTTGACGGTGGTGATTGAGATGCGCACGATATGTCCATTTCGCGCGTTTAGTAGTTGGAGTGTACGAGTTTTGGCCATGTTACGGCCGTAAGACGCGGTTCCTCACAGAGGATGAGGCACCGCGGCATCGCTCCAAAATTGGTATCTTTTCGGCGTCGCAGCTTTGCGTCGCCCGCTAATATGGAGCGAGTAATGCGTAAGAATCGACTCGGCCTGCGTTTTAAACCGGCCGCAGCAACCGTGGTTCTCACCATGGTACTGGCTTCACAGGCCACCGCACAATCGGTTGCAACAGGAAATAGCTGGGATGCTGCAAACTTCGTTGAGGAGACAGGCGGCGATCAACGGATCAACTTTTCCGGAAAGCTGCGGATGCTTAGTCAACGCATGCCTGCTGCCGCCTGCAATCTCCATGACGGGATCTCCCCGTCGTCAACGCGGGCCGCGCTCAACGGTGCCCTGCAGGAATTTGATGAAATCTTGTCCGCGCTCGAATTTGGCGACGATGCGCGTGGTATCTACGGACCAGAGGAAAGACATCGGACTCTGCGTGTGATCGAAGAGGTGCACAAAACACTCGCGCCGATCAAAGATGCGCTGGTGTCTGAAGCGGGTGACCCCTTAACCAACCAGACCGCCCAGGTTTTGGCGGACCAAAACCTACCGCTTCTCGAGATTGCCAAGCTTTTGGTCAGCGAATTGAGCGGCCAGTACGCCAACCCGGTTGCTTTGCTACAGTCTGACGCAATGACCATCGACATCGCTGGCCGTCAGCGCATGCTCACCCAAAAGATGTCGAAGGAACTGTGCTTCGCACTTTCGGACATTGAAGCCCCAACCGCACGAGACACTCTCAGCAAGACGATGCACCTGTTCGAAGTTTCGCTGGGTGCGCTACAAAATGGCATGGCCGAAGTCGGCATTCAGCCGCCACCAAATGATGAAATCATCGCTGGGCTGGAGATCGTCTCGACAGAATGGAATGCGGTGCGGGGTTATGTCCAAACCGTTCTTGCTGACGGCACATTGACAGCCGATCAACGCGCCTTCGTCTTTGACGGATTGAGCACCACATTGCGAGAGATGAACAAGGTCGTCGGTATGTATGCTGACGCGTCCAAGCTGAACCTTTAAACCGTTCCTCTGTCTGGTCTCAGACAGCGACGCGTGGCTGCTGGCACAGCTGCGCGTCATTTTTTGGGGTGCCTGCAGCGCCATAAGCAACAACCAAGAAAGACCTAGAGCTGCACGAACCAAAGTGATTCGGATTTGTGACACGATTGTTGCCAAGAATGGCAATGATCCGACCCTTTCGAGCTCACTGTTCTCTTTTGCGAAACATGGCGCTGCTTGGCCCGACAATCGATCAACCGATCACTGGTGCTTGTTTTGACACAATCAGGACACCAGCGGTGGTGTCGGTTACTTTACGTCACCCACCAAATTATCTGCGCGATCTACCTAAAATCGACACTCTCCTTATGATTGTATCTAGCTTGGAAACAATAAGTTCGCACATCGGGCAAAAAGCAGGCAAAAATGCCCATGTTTTCAGTTATTTTGGCATGATTCAATTGTGGCGAAAGACGGCGGTTTTAGAACAATTAGTGGATCGTCCTGTACTTAAGGTAAGGTACTCTGCGCGATTTGTTGCTCGTTATCCGTGCAAGCGTTACTCCTGTCTGTGATGCTAAGCAGCGGATTTTCGCCGACACGATCTTGTTAAAGTTGGCACCGTTTTTGCTGAGTAGTGTAGTGAGTAGATCCCGCAGAGGGCTCTGGTTATTTTAGTCGAGGCTGACACTTTTTTCGTAAGTCTCTTTGCGCGGTCGGTTTGATCGTTGCTTGGCATCACCCTCCCAAAACCGGCAGTCACATCATTGATGCTGATCCGTCTTTGCCTCCGGGCGTTTGGCCCGGGTGGAGCATCATCAAGAACGCCGCAGGTGATGCTGCCAGAAGCATCATCGCACCGTATGCAATGCTTGCCGCCACACCCGCACTGGGGAACTCTCCTGCCAACGGGAAGAGCGCGGCCGCAGCCCCCTCGCGCCATCCCCATCCCCCAACCGACAGCGGCACCAACATCGCAGTGAGGATCAGTGGGATCAAAGTGAACAACGTGTTCGCCGGCAGAACGGTGCCCGTCGCCCGGGCACAGGCGTAGAAGTTGAAAATGATCAGCAATGCAATCGTCAAAGACAGCACGACCTGGCGCGGGCGCGCCATCAGGTCAAGCGCGGTTGCAAGGAACCTTGCAATCACACCCTTTTGCCTAGCGTAGAGCCAGCCCAGCACAGCAACAACCATGCCCACCGCCAGAAACCACCAGGTCCAAAGCGGCCAATCTGGGCCGCCGGGCAGGAACATGGCAATCAGAAAACCAAAGAACATCAGAACAAATAGCGTTGTTTGCCCGATGAACCGTTCGATGATCACGGATTGCGCGGCCTGGCGCAGGCCCCGCGGCGCTTTCAATCGCGCTGCGCGTGCCGCGTCCCCGACAAGTCCTCCGGGGAGCACCAAGTTAAGCAGCTGGGCGATGTAGTATTCGCGTACGGCCCGTGGATACCGCAGTTCGATGTCAAGCGCGTTGGCCGTCATTTGCCAGCGCCACGCCATCAAAAATGTCAGAACGGTCAGTCCCCCCAGCGCCATCCCGAGCCACCCGAGATCTGCACCCCGCAACCGCGCGAAAATCGCACCCGTATCCATAAGTGCGAATAGAACAGCCAATACGGCAATGGAGGCCGTAAGACGCAGGAGCCGCATCCTCACCGCTGCGCCCTCACCAAAGCCGGGCTGCTCTGCCACTGCGCTGCCGCTGCCTCGCGCACTCTGCGTTTGTCCTTCCCAAACACCGCTAATTTGCGGCTTCTCTCTCAGGTCTCTCCGCCCTGTCTCGATTATTAGTGCATTCTTGGGAAGATCGACACAAAAACGGTGAATGTAATGCGGACAAATTTCAAAAGTCAGCAGATCGTCTGATCGCGATCGCCGCATGACGCTGATTATCGCTCCTTTAAGGTTATGACCTCATAGTGCGACGGCAGTTATTTGCTTGGTTGTGACTGGAGTCGGAGATGCACATCAACAATGTCCGGATGCGGTTGAAATTGCCAGTATCCTTTTTGGCGCTCAGCCTTTTGGTTGCGCTGACAATCGCTTGGATGGGGTATCGCGACTATCGCGGGTCACTCATCGCGCAAAAGGAACAGTTGCTCGAAACCCTAGTCGTTGAACGGGCACGCGCGATTGAAAACTGGTTCTCAAGCGTCGAGAAACAACTTCAGAATTACGCAGCGACCCCAACAACGGTGGCCGCGGTGCAAGACTTCACAGCCACCTTTCCATTACTCATGGAAAACCCGACAGAAGAACTGCAACAAGCTTATATCACTGATAACCCCAATCCCGTTGGCGCAAAGGATAGGTTGGATAGGGCCGAGGCAACGATTCCCTACAATTTCCAACACCAACAATTTCACGGATTTTACAGGGCCATCAAAGACCGGATGGGCCTTTACGACATCTTCCTCATCGATATGGCGGGAAACCTTGTCTACTCCGTTTACAAGGAAATGGACTTCGCAACGAACCTCGACACCGGTCCCTATCGCACAACCGGTCTCGCGTCTGCTTACCGTGCCGCGCGGGATGAAGCGCAGGGTCGGACAATCTTCGAAGACTTCAGTACCTACACCCCAAGTGGGAATGCAGCAGCGGCCTTTATGACAACACCGGTCGTGACACCGCAGGGCGTCACCATCGGCGTTCTCGCGTTTCAACTTCCGTCCAGCGCAATCCATGGCATTGTCACAAGCCCGCAAGGGTTGGGTAAAACCGGCGAGATCACTCTCATCGGGGAAGACGGCCGCGCGCGCACCGATAGCCGTTTCGATGGGCGGCATCAGACCCTGGATGAATTACCGCTTTCAGAATTCACAGTCGAAACGCTTGATACCGGTCTTCAAACCTTCTCTGCGAACAGTACAGCTTTGTCGGGTCAACCAGCCATCGCCGTCACCTATCCAGTCAACATCGTCGGGAAGGCTTGGGCGCTTCTCGCAGAAAATGACATGCAAGAGGTCCTTGCGACAGCTTACCAGCAACGGAACATGACCCTTCTCACAACAGCAATTGCAATGATCATCGTCGGCGCTTGCGGTTGGTACATCTCGCGGGCCTTTAGTGAACCACTTGATCTTGTTGTTGCCGCGATGACCAAGGTCAGCAAACGTGAATATGACCTGCAACTGCCAGACCTGACGCGCAAAGACGAAATCGGGGATCTGGGTCGTGCGCTCACTTTGGTCGCAGACCGCCTGCGTGAGTTTGACGAAAGGCTTGAACAGGAAAAAGAGCAGGCGAAACAGCAAGACTACGCCGTGACAGAACTTGGCGGCGGTTTGAAGCGATTGGCAGCAGGCGACTTCTCTCGTGCAATCTCCAGCGCTTTCGCAGAAGAATATGAGCCGTTGCGCGTGGACTATAACGACACGCTCGCGCGGTTGGGGGACACAATCGCAGAGCTAAAGACCTTCTCATCTACGATCGGGGATCAGACGGAAAAGATGGGCCGCGATTCAAATGAATTGTCGCAACGCACGGAAAACCAAGCCTCAACATTGGAAGAAACCGCCGCAGCGATCGACCAGATCACTGAAACGATCTCACTCAACAGCGAAGAACTCCGATCGGCAGAGCAATTGATTATTGAGGCAGACGGTCAAGTCAAAGACGGTCGTGCAGTCGTCGAAAAGACGACAAAGGCCATGGATAAGATCGAAGAATCGGCGGACGAAATCGGATCCATCATCCGGGTCGTTGACGACATCGCCTTCCAAACAAACTTGCTGGCGCTGAACGCTGGCGTCGAAGCAGCCCGCGTGGCGATGCTGGGCGCGGATTTGCGGTTGTGGCTGCCGAAGTTCGGCAGTTGGCCTTGCGGTCAACTGAGGCCGTTTCGCAGATCAAGACCCTGATTGAGACCAGCAACACCAATGTCGGCACAGGCGTCGGACTAGTGCGTGAAACTGAAAAGGTGCTGATGGAAATCGTGCAGCGGATGGAGGGGATCTCAACCGTCGTGTCATCGGTGGCGGCAGGGGCTTCGGAGCAATCGAACAGCATCAGTGAGATCAATGCAGGCGTGAACAACCTAGATCGCGTCACCCAACAGAACGCCATGATGGTCGAAAACTCTAACGCAAGTGCCCAAGCTCTGAACTCCGAAGCCGGTAACCTGATGCAAATGCTTGATAAATTTAATATCGCAGGGCAGTCAGGATCATCCGCGGCGTTGGCCTCTAATGGATTTGGTGCTGCGAAAGCCGGCTAGGTAAACGACGGATCACCACCAACAAGAACTCGCGATCGATCCAAATATATTGACGCGCGCCTCGCGCTTGTTTCACATAGAGCAACAGTCTTTTTCGACCCTGGGTGTCACTCTCTGACGCAAACACATGTATGACGTATACGTGGTAAACGGTTTGCGACCTACAGGTGAGTAGGCGCGTGAGTGTGCAGGATTATGTTGTGACAAGTCCATTTAGCCTTTGTGTATATACGCCAATTCAATCTGATCTTTTGGCGATCAATTTGCAGAAGCCTTTGAAATCTGCCTGGAGCTTTAGCGACTGGGAAGATTTTGGTGTGCATTTCTCCGACGAGGACCTGGCCCGGACGGACGAGATCACGCCACAGACCGGCGCAGTCTATTTGCGCAATCTGCGAGCGGCCGGGCGCCAAACCCGCGGCTGGCACTTTTTGGAAGACACCAAAACAAGATACCTAACAATGGTCCTGCCCTATTGGACGAACGACTGGACGCGCCTTTTGTTGGGGCTGAACATCCTGCGACAGGTTTTGCCCATCTCAGGCGACGGCGAGCCGGGCTATCTGCTTGCGCACCGGTTCGACGGCAAAGACAGCAAAACGTTGGGCAGTATTCTGATGCGCCACGGCACGTCAAAGGTCTTTGGCCCGCATGAACCCGTCACGCAGAAAACGGTTACTCATGCCACGCCCCTCGCTTTGCGAGTGAAGTCGATGTCGAAAATGCCGGAGTCGCATATCCTCGACAACATGGGCACATTTTCCGACGTGCGAGAGCACGCGTAAGCAGGTTTCAGGAGCGGCGCGCGAACTGGCGCCACTCCATTACACTGCCTAGAAAAGTGGCAGTTGTCGGATTGGGGTCATCACTGGCGCGCTCCCACTTCTCAGGCCTCGCGCGGCGTTCCAAGAGCACCATATGCAGCAAGACCTTTCGATCCTCGTCGTCGAGGCCGACCCCGAAAAAGCCCGCCAGATCATCGATGCGCTGAAAGATGGCGGTTGGGACCAAGTGCATGCCCTGGGCCAGATTTCTGGGCTCGAGCGGGCAGTCCAAACCCATTCCCCTGACATCGTTCTTATCGATGTGGCCAACCCCGACCGGGACACCCTAGAGCACATTAGCCTTGTGTCTGACACGAAGGCACGCACCGTCGCTATGTTCGTTGACCAAACCGATGAGGATCTGACCCAGGCCGCGCTTAACGCAGGCGTCAGCGCCTATGTCGTCGACGGCCTGCAAATGAACCGGATCAAACCGGTGCTGGAAACTGCAATCATGCGCTTCCAGATGATGAAGAAAATGCAGTCAGAGCTCGACGCGGCGAAACGCGCGCTGGAAGACCGCAAGACGCTCGACCGCGCCAAAGGCATCCTGATGCGCCAAAGAGGGCTTTCAGAGGATGAATCCTACAAGCTGCTCCGCAAAACTGCGATGGACCAAGGCCGCAAGGTGATCGAAGTGGCCCAAGCGCTGGTAACCGCAGCGGATCTGCTGTCATGAGTGAAACTGTTCTGAACTGCGGCTACGTCGCGCTGGTGGACAGTGCCCCTCTTATCATCGCTCAAGAGCTTGGCTTTGCCGCGGAAGAAGGACTGTTCCTCAACCTCGTCCAACAGCCCTCCTGGTCCGCATTGCGCGACATGTTGGCGCTGGGCCATCTGCATGCAGCGCAGATGCTGTCGCCAATGCCGGTCGCCATGTCACTGGGCATGGGCGGCTTCCCTGCCGACATTGATGCCCTGATGGTCATGTCGGTGAACGGCACAGTCTTTGGTGTCTCGACTGAGGTCGCCAAAAAGCTCGGCACGCCGACTTTTGGCGATCCACATGGTTTGCCTGCGGCCTTTGCGTCCGCAGGTATCAACAAACTCCGCATCGGTGTTCCGTTTCATTATGCCATGCATCGCCTGTTGCTGGCCTATTGGATGAAGACCGCGCCCGACCTTACAGTCGACATCATCGCCATCCCGCCCCCACGCATGGCCGATGCGGTTGCAGAAGGGCAGATCGATGCTTTCTGGGTGGGGGAACCGTGGGGGAGCGCTGCTGTCCATCGCGACGTCGGACAACTGATGTTCACTGGGTCCCAGGTCTGGGGCTTTGCACCAGAAAAGGTGCTCGCCGCCCGCCACCAATGGGTCGAAGAGGAACCGGAACTCACCCGCCAGCTCATGCGGGCCATTTATCATGCAGCCCGCTGGCTTGATACAAAGCACAATAAGCCTCTCGCAGTTGAGATCCTCGCGCGGAGCGAACACTTAAACCTCGCGCCAGACCTTATTGACCCGGCCATCATGGGCTATGTCATCCCGGCAAAGGGCGAGGCACCGGTGTGGGTAGAACGATTCCAACTATTCCACCGCCACGCCGCGCATTTTCCTTGGCGCAGTCAAGCAGCCTGGATCGCAGCGCACCTGGATGCAGACAGCCGGGGGATCGAGCACGCCAAGCGCGCGTTCCGCACCGACCTTTACCGTGAAAACCTCGGCGTGCTTGGCGTTGATCTGCCCGGCGCATCGGAAAAAGTGGAAGGCGGGATGGCCCACGAAACCGCAGTGGCATCGTCGCGTGGGCACATGATTCTGGGTTCGGATGCATTTTTTGACGGCAGAACCTTCGATTATGCGCGTAAAAAATGACTATAAATTGAGCAGTCTCTGCACCGCAGCAAAAAATTCGCAGTTCTCGCAGGTGAATCGTTGAACATCTGACACCGAGAGTCATTTTGACCCTACAGGGCATTGACGCCCACTGACTGCAGCCACTGTTGGCTGCTTGGAATACCAGAGCAAAGCCGCTCGTTTCGATCCACGGATTTCCTCCCCCGTGGTCTGAACGTGCGGTTTTTTTGTTTTTGCCGGTTGCTCATCGGCACACCAAACGGGGAACGACCTGATGATCAAATCACTCACCGGGATGCTGGCCGCGACGACATTCGTCGCTTCGGCTGCATCTGCCCAGCTGCTCGATCTTGAAAAAGACGAGCTGACCTTCGGCTTTATTAAATTGACAGATATGGCGCCTTTGGCGGTTGCCTATGAACTGGGTTATTTCGAAGACGAAGGTCTTTTCGTCACGCTCGAAGCCCAGGCAAACTGGAAAGTGCTGCTTGACGGTGTGATCGACGGTCAGCTTGACGGCGCGCACATGCTGGCGGGTCAGCCACTGGCTGCAACCATCGGCTTCGGTACCGAAGCTCACATCATCACTCCTTTCTCCATGGACCTGAACGGTAACGGCATCACAGTGTCGAATGAGATCTGGGAGCAGATGAAGCCAAACGTGCCTTTGATGGATGATGGCCGCCCACAACACCCAATCAGCGCATCCGCACTGGCCCCGGTTGTTGAAGACTACAAAGACCAAGGTATCCCATTCAACATGGGCATGGTGTTCCCAGTTTCCACGCACAACTACGAACTGCGTTACTGGCTGGCCGCCGGCGGGTTGGAGCCTGGCTACTACTCACCAGAAGATATCTCTGGTCAGATCGGCGCTGACGTTCTGCTGTCAGTAACACCTCCACCACAAATGCCTGCAACACTCGAAGCCGGTACGATCTTCGGTTACTGCGTGGGCGAGCCTTGGAACCAGCAAGCTGTGTTCAAAGGGATCGGTGTTCCGGTCATCACTGACTACGAACTTTGGAAGAACAACCCAGAAAAAGTCTTCGGCATTACCAACGAATTCGCTGAAGAATATCCGAACACGACACTTGCCGTCACCAAAGCACTGATCCGCGCGGCGATCTGGCTGGATGAAAACGAGAACGCCAACCGCCCAGAAGCGGTGGAGATCTTGGCGCGTTCCGAATACGTGGGTGCGGATTACGAAGTGATCGCAAACTCCATGACAGGCACCTTTGAATACGAAAAAGGCGACGTCCGTGAAGTGCCAGACTTCAACGTGTTCTTCCGCTACAACGCGACATACCCGTTCTATTCTGATGCGATCTGGTACCTGACCCAGATGCGTCGTTGGGGCCAGATTGCGGAGCCGAAGGACGACCAGTGGTACTTCGACGTGGCGGAGAAAGTATACCGCCCTGACATCTACCTCGATGCGGCCAAGATGGTTGTTGCAGATGGTTACGCTGCCGAAGCTGACTTCCCATGGGATAGCGATGGCTTCAAAGAGCCAACACCTGCGGCCGACATCATCGACGGCATCCCTTACGATGGGAAAGCCCCGAACGCATACCTCGAGAGCCTGCCAATCGGTCTGAAAGGCGAGCAGATCATCGTCGGTAACGAGATCCAAGGTTAACTCTCCCTGAACCAACGCACCGCGCGGCATATGTCGCGCGGTGCACATCCTGTGCACACCCAGTGCACGCTCTGTGTACACCCCATTCACGCCCTTCAAAGAGGCCCCGAGATGACCGCCATCGACCCAGAAACGCTTTCGGCTGAAGAACGCCGTGCGAAGTTGTTCACCCGCATCAACGCCGCCGACAAATGGTTCCAGGTCTTGGGCCTGTCGTGGCTCACACCCGTTTTGAAGGCCGCCGCCGGCGATAACCCAAAAGCCCAGTTGTCTGAAATCTGGAAGCTCTTGGGTGTTCCTGTTTTGGCAATCCTTGGTTTCCTGGTTCTCTGGGGCACCATGGCGCCGAAAGTCCAAACGTCACTCGGCGCGGTTCCCGGCCCAGCGCAAGTTTGGGAACAGGTCGGCAACCTTCACGCTGACGCCATCCGCGAAGGTGAGAAAGAAGTTGCCTTCTATGAACGCCAAGAGGCCCGCAACGCCGAGCTGATCGCAAACGGCCAGTCCGACAAGGTCAAAGAAAGGGTCTATACAGGCAAACCGACGTATTATGACCAGATCTGGACCTCCATCCAAACCGTCTTCTTCGGCTTTATGATCGCCTCTGTCGTCGCCATTCCGCTTGGCATCGCGGCGGGTCTTTCGGCCACAGCCAATGCGGCGCTGAACCCGCTTATTCAGATCTTCAAGCCCGTTTCGCCTTTGGCCTGGCTGCCTATCGTAACCATGATCGTGTCTGCCGTTTATGCCAGCAACGACGGGATGTTCTCCAAATCCTTCCTGATCTCCGCGATCACGGTGACGCTCTGTTCGCTGTGGCCGACACTGATCAACACAGCGCTGGGTGTCAGCAGCATCGACAAAGACCTCGTGAGCGTCTCGCGCGTGCTGAAAATGAACACGTGGACAAAAATCACCAAGCTGGTTTTGCCATCCGCCCTACCGCTGATCTTCACAGGTCTTCGCTTGTCCTTGGGTGTGGGCTGGATGGTGCTGATCGCGGCAGAAATGCTCGCACAGAACCCCGGTTTGGGTAAGTTCGTTTGGGATGAATTCCAGAACGGGTCCTCCCAATCGCTCGCCAAGATCATGGTTGCTGTGTTCACGATCGGGATCATCGGCTTCTTGCTGGATCGCGTGATGTACGCCTTGCAGTCCATGTTCACCTTTACGAATAACCGGTGATCAGCATGAGCTTTCTTGAACTCAAAAACGTCTCGAAGAGCTTTGGTGACGACACCATTCTCAAAGACATTGATCTCTCAGTTGAGGAAGGCGAGTTTCTCGTCCTCCTCGGCTTCTCGGGCACCGGAAAAACGACACTGATCAACCTGATGGCGGGGCTTGAG
This sequence comes from Pseudomonadota bacterium, assembly GCA_038526085.1. Classification (GTDB taxonomy): domain Bacteria; phylum Pseudomonadota; class Alphaproteobacteria; order Rhodobacterales; family Rhodobacteraceae; genus Yoonia. The sequence goes on from JBCBHE010000007.1 coordinate 54,118, forward strand.
ATGCCCACAAAAGGCGAAGTGACGTTCAAAGGTAAGCCGGTGAAAGAACCCGGCCGCGAACGCGGTGTGATCTTTCAGAGCTACTCCCTCATGCCTTGGCTAACCGTGAACGGGAATGTGGCGCTTGCAGTCGACACGATGTTCCCAGAGCTGTCGAGGGCGGAGCGCCAGGCGAAGGTTGATCACTACGTCAAAATGGTGGGGCTCAGCCACGCAACAACACGTCGCCCGGCGGAACTGTCTGGCGGGATGCGGCAGCGGGTGAACGTTGCGCGCGCGCTGGCAATGAACCCTGAGATGCTTTTGTTGGACGAACCGCTGTCCGCCTTGGATGCGCTGACCCGTGCGAACCTCGCTGATGAGATTGAGCACATATGGGAAGAAGACAAAAAGACCTGTGTCCTGATCACAAACGACGTGGATGAGGCCATCATCCTTGCTGACCGCATCATCGCCCTAAATCCCGATGGGACACTTGGGGACGAGTTTAAGGTCGCACTTCCCCGCCCGCGCGACCGGATCGAAATGAACCATAACGATACGTTCAAGCGTCTGCGCGCTGAGGTCACGAACTACCTTATGGATGCTGGCATCGAAGCGAAGGTGGAAGGCACGAAGGTGTTGCCGAACGTGACACCGATCCATGGTGTTCCGACAGCGGTTGCTGAAGCGCAGAGAGGCATGATCGAAGAGCGGTTCTTGGACTTCTCTATGCTACACAAGGTCTATCCGACACCTAAAGGACCTCTGACCGTCGTCGAAGACTTCGACCTGAAAATCAATAAGGGTGAGTTTATCTCGCTCATCGGTCACTCCGGTTGCGGCAAGTCCACGGTTCTGACAATGGCCGCTGGCTTGAATGAGATCTCCAAAGGGGCGATCAAGCTGGATGGCCGTCATGTGGAAGGTGCGGATCCAGAGCGTGCGGTGGTGTTCCAATCGCCCAATCTCTTCCCCTGGCTGACTGCCAAGCAGAACGTCGCCATCGGGGTCGATAAGGTTTATCCCAAGGCGTCCCAAGCCGAACGGCAGGACGTTGTCGAGTACTATCTCGAACGGGTTGGTCTCGCTGATGCGATGGACAAGGGTGCTGCATCGCTGTCGAACGGGATGAAGCAGCGTGTGGGCATCGCACGCGCGTTTGCTTTGTCCCCGAAGCTTCTGCTGCTTGATGAGCCCTTCGGTATGCTCGACAGTCTGACCCGGTGGGAACTGCAAGAAGTGCTGATGGAAGTCTGGTCACGGACCAAAGTCACCGCGATCTGTGTGACGCACGATGTGGACGAGGCGATCTTGCTGGCCGACCGTGTGGTTATGATGACCAACGGACCACAGGCGACGATCGGGAAGATCACAGAGGTCGACCTGCCACGGCCACGGACCCGCAAGGCGCTGCTCGAACACCCTGATTACTACACCTACCGCCAAGAGGTCCTCGACTTCCTGGAGGAGTACGAGCACGGCGCGAAACCGAAGCCGAAAAAAGCTCCAGCGATTGCGGCGGAGTAAGCGATATGAGTGAACACCTCATCATCATTGGCGCCGGGATGGCCACCGGCCGCGCGATCGAGCATTTGCGTGATGCAGGCTCTAACATGGCAATTACGCTGTTCAATGCGGAGCCGCGCGGCAACTACAACCGTATCATGTTGTCGCCCGTTCTGGCGGGCGACAAGACCTACGAAGAGATCGTGACCCACGATGATGCCTGGTACGTCGAGCATGACGTGGCTACCCGATTTGGAGAGAAGGTTGTCGCAATTGACCGTGCGGCGAAGACCGTCACGGCTGCGAATGGCGATGTGTTGTCTTACGACAAGCTCATGTTCGGGACGGGGTCTAACCCTTTCATGATCCCGCTGCCGGGGCATGATCTGGAAGGTGTGATCGCTTATCGCGATCTGGAAGACACCGAGCAGATGATGTCGATGGGCTCAGACAACAAAGTTGTTGTGATCGGCGGCGGCCTGTTGGGGCTTGAGGCCGCGGCAGGTATGGCCGCGCGCGGCGTTGACGTCACTGTCGTTCACATCATGGGTCACCTGATGGAAAGGCAACTGGACGAGGCAGCGGGGTATCTGCTGCGCAAGGCGCTGGTGGACAAGGGCATCACGGTCAAATGCTCTGCCAATTCCAAAGAAATTTTGGGCGAAAATGGCAAGGTTCGCGCCTTGTTGCTCGATGATGGGACTGAACTGCCCTGCGACCTGCTTGTCATGGCCGTTGGCATCCGACCCAACGTGCAACTGGCAAAAGATGCGGGATTGGCCGTGAGCAAGGGCATCCATGTGGATGATCAGATGCTGACGTCCGACCCTGACGTCTTTGCGGTTGGAGAGTGTGTGGAACACAATGGCGCACTCTTTGGCCTGGTGGCACCACTGTACGACCAGGCGAAAGTCGCTGCGCAGACACTGTTGGGCGGCGAAGCGGCCTTTGTTCCGAAAGAGTTGTCCACAAAATTGAAGGTCACGGGGTGTGATCTGTTCAGCGCTGGCGACTTTGCCGATGGTGACGGGCGCGAGGACATCGTGTTTCGTGACCCGGCGCGGGGTGTTTACCGCCGCCTGATTATCGAAAACAGCGTGATCATCGGCACGGTCATGTATGGCGATACAGCTGACAGCAACTGGTTCTTTGGCCTGATCAAGGACAAGACCGATATCGCAGAGATGCGCGATACGGTGATTTTTGGCCCTGCATATCAGGGGGGGGCCGCCCAGGACCCGCTCTCAGCCGTTGCAGCCTTACCGCGTGATGCGGAGATCTGCGGGTGCAACGGCATTTCCAAAGGGACGATTGAAGATGCGATTGCCGCGGGGGCCACAGATCTAGGCGCGATCAAAGGCACCACAAAGGCATCCGCCTCATGCGGGACATGTACGGGTTTGGTGGAGCAAGTGCTCGCCGTGACGCTTGGCGACGAATTTGTCATCCCGGCCGCGCAGAGCATCTGCGGCTGCACGGACATGACGCACGAAGACGTGCGGCGCATGATCAAGTCGCAAAAGCTTACCTCTCAAGCCGCTGTTTGGCAGGAATGCGGGTGGCAGACGGTGGATGGATGCCATGTATGCCGACCTGCTGTGAACTTCTACTTGCTGGCTGATTGGCCGCTAGAATACCAAGACGACCCGCAGTCGCGTTTCATCAACGAACGCAAGCACGCGAACATCCAGAAGGACGGCACGTTCAGTGTCGTGCCCCGCATGTGGGGTGGTGTGACGACGCCGCAGGAGCTGCGCGCAATTGCTGATGCGGCAGAGAAGTACATGGTGCCAACCGTGAAGGTCACCGGTGGGCAGCGGATCGACCTTCTGGGTGTAAAGGGTGAAGACCTGCCCGCGATCTGGAAAGACCTGAATGACGCCGGAATGGTGTCTGGTTACGCCTATTCGAAGGGTCTGCGCACGGTGAAGACCTGCGTTGGGACAGACCACTGCCGTTTTGGCACACAGGACAGTACAGGGCTCGGTATCAAATTGGAAAAGACCCTGCACGGGGCCTGGACGCCGCATAAGCTGAAGCTGGCAGTGTCCGGCTGCCCCCGGAACTGTGCCGAGGCCACCTGCAAGGACATCGGTGTCGTTTGTGTCGATTCTGGTTATCAGGTGTCGATCGGCGGCGCGGCCGGCATGGACGTTAAGGAGACGGAACTGCTTGTGCAGGTACCGACGGAGGATGAAGCGATCCTGGTCGTCAAAGCTGTCACCCAGCTTTATCGTGAACATGCCAAGTACCTTGACCGGATCTACAAATGGCTTGCCAAGGTGGGCATGGATTGGGTGAAAGAGCGGATTGTCGATGATCTAAACGAACGCGCCGCCTTGGTGGAGCGCTTTGAGATCAGCCAGTCGATTTACCGTCACGACCCATGGGCCAAGCATGCCGCGGAGAAGGCAGAAAGCTATCAGCCGCTGGCGAACCTGGCATTGGAGGCTGCGGAATGAGCGCTTGGGTCGATATTGCAGCCTTAGATGACATCCCTTTGCGGGGTGCGCGCGTGGTCAAAACGGCGGAGGGATGCGTTGCGGTGTTCCGAACATCTGCAGATCAGGTTTTCGCGCTCGACAATCGCTGTCCACATAAGGGTGGGCCGCTGGCGGAAGGCATCGTGCATGGCAATTCCGTGACCTGCCCGCTGCACAACTGGGTGTTCTCGCTCGAGACGGGCCAGGCGCAAGGTGCGGATGAGGGCCAGGTGCCGACCTATCCGGCGAAAGTCGAAGACGGGCGCATCTTGCTTGACCGTGCTTTCTTGCGGGGGCGCGCGGCCGCATGAGCTTGACGCGCACCACCTGCCCCTATTGCGGGGTTGGCTGCGGTGTTCTCGCCGGGTCGGACGGAACAATCAAAGGTGATCCGGAACATCCGGCGAACTTTGGCAGGCTCTGTTCTAAGGGGGCTGCGCTGGGCGAAACGATTGATCTGTCCGGACGGCTGTTGCATCCGATGGTGGACGGCGTGCAGGCTGAGTGGGACAGTACGCTTGATCTGGTGGCAGAGCAGTTTAGCGCGGCGGTGGCTAAACATGGTCCCGATAGCGTCGCCTTTTATGTTTCCGGTCAGTTGCTGACCGAGGATTACTATGTCGCGAACAAGCTGATTAAAGGCTACATCGGGACAGCGAATATCGACACGAATTCTCGCCTTTGCATGGCGTCTTCCGTCGCTGGACATAAGCGCGCATTTGGTTCGGATACGGTGCCGGGGACGTATGAAGACCTCGAAGAGGCGGATCTCATCGTTCTTGTTGGGTCCAATCTCGCGTGGTGCCACCCGGTGCTTCACCAGCGCATCGCAGCGGAGAAAGAGGCGCGGCCGGGCATGCGGGTGATCAACGTTGATCCGCGCAAAACGGCGACAACAGAGTTGGCGGATGTGCACCTGAAGATTGCCCCGGACGGTGACATCGCGCTCTTTAACGGGTTGCTAAACTATATTGTTGAAGTCGGAGCCGTCGACGCGGGTTACGTCGATGCGCACGTGAACGGGTTCGACGAGGCAATCAAAGCAGCCAAAGAGACGAACGTTGATGAATCCGGCCTGAGCGTGACCGAACTTGCGCGTTTCTATGAAGAGTGGACGAGGACGAAAAAGGTCGTCACCGTCTATTCCCAGGGGGTTAATCAGTCGGTTTGTGGGACCGATAAGGTTAACGCGATCCTGAACTGTCATCTGGCAACCGGCCGGATTGGCACGCCGGGGTGCGGACCATTTTCAGTCACTGGCCAGCCCAACGCAATGGGTGGGCGTGAGGTCGGTGGTCTCGCCAATATGCTGGCCAATCACCTCGATATCGAGAACGCAGATCACCGCGATGCCGTGCAGGGGTTCTGGGAGAGCCCGACGATTTGCTCACAAGCTGGGCTGAAGGCCGTCGACCTGTTCCAATCCTGCCGAGATGGCAAGATCAAAGCACTTTGGATCATGTCAACAAATCCGGCGGTGTCTTTGCCGGATGCCGATGCGGTGGCGAAGGCGATAGAAGCGGTGCCGTTTGTTGTTGTCTCGGACATTATGGAACGGACAGATACCGGCGATTTGGCTGATGTCTTACTGCCAGCGGCAGGCTGGGGCGAAAAGGACGGTACGGTCACAAACTCTGAGCGACGGATTTCTCGCCAGCGGTCGTTCTTGCCGGTACCAGGCCAGGCCCGCGCCGATTGGGCGATTGTCAGCGACGTTGCCCAGCGCATGGGGTTCGACGGATTTGACTATGCCTCACCCGCGGAAGTCTTTGCGGAGTATGTGGCTCTATCACAGGCGGTTTCTGGGTTTAAACGTGATTTGGACCTTAGCGTCTTTGCTGACATCGACTACGCCAATTTGCTTCCTGCCCAGTGGCCCCACGATAACAAACGGTTCTTTGCGGACGGCAAGTTTTATCACGCTGATGGGAAAGCCAAGATGCTGCCGATTGCAGCACCCATCGTAGCGCATGATGGTCTACGCTTGAACACAGGGCGGAACCGCGATCAGTGGCATACGATGACCCGCACCGGCAAGGCACCACGCTTGGGACCGCATTTGGCGGAACCCTATGTCGAGGTGCATCCGCAGGACGCTGCGATGATCGGCGTCATCACTGGTGACTTGGTGACTGTGCAAAACCACTATGGGCGGATCATTTTGCGAGCTTTGGTGACCGATCGCATTGCTCCCGGCCAGATGTTTGCACCAATGCATTGGACACGCCAGAAAGCCACACAGGGCACGGCAAATAGCACGATTTCTCCCGTAGTAGACCCTATTTCAGGGCAACCCGCCTTGAAGGCGGGTCATGTCGACGCCGCGAAGTTTGATGCGGTTTGGTATGGGTTTGCGGTAAGTGCGGTGGAGATGACACCGCAACTGGACTACGCAGCGGTGGCGCGCACCCAAACAGGGTGGCAGATGGAGATGGCAGCGACCACGCGCCCGGCGGACTGGGTCGCGTTAGCCCGAGAGGTAACAGGCGTCGCTTCCGGGGAAAGTGCAGTTGTACAGGATGAGGCGAGCGGAACAGCCCGCGTAGCGCTGGTTGAAAATGGCCTTATTCAGAGTCTGTTTTTCGCGAGCCCCGTCCCAGTGGCGATGTCTCGAACAGCTGCGATCGCCTTGATCGGGACAGAAGCGGAGGCCCTGGCAGCGTTGAGCGGGCGGACGTCGCGAGATCAGCCTGATCCGGGGCCGGTGGTCTGTGCATGTTTCAATGTTGGTCAGAACACGTTGGTTGAAGCGGTCGCGAATGGCGCCAACACGGTGCCATTGTTGGGCGAGGCGACCTGTGCCGGAACGAACTGTGGCTCTTGCAAGCCAGAGTTAGCGCGGTTGCTCGCGGGGGCGGCGGTGCCGATGGCGGCCGAATGACGCTCGCGCCGTATGTCCAAATTGTTGCGCGCGGCCAGGGGCGCGCCCGGCCAATGACATTGGATGAGGCGCAGGGCGCGATGACGCTAATGCTGCAAGGCGATGCAGAGCCAGAGGCGGTGGGTGCGCTGCTAATGGTATTGCGATTGCGCGGGGAGGTGCCAGAGGAAATCGCGGGGTTCACTGCGGCAATGCGTGCACATGTGGCAGAGGATTTGCCGCACGCGGACCTTGACTGGCCTGTCTATGCGGCAGGGCGCACACGGGGTTCGCCACTCTTTCTATTGGCAGCCCGATTGGTCGCGCAAGCGGGCTATTCAGTGTCTATGCACGGGTGGAACGCGCCCGAAGCGTTGCGCGATCACCTGCACTTGGCGGGCCCCGGCGTGACGTATCATCCCTTGGAGACTCTATCCCCCGCTGCTTACCGGCTATTGAAACTACGCGACACTTTTGGGCTGCGGTCTTGCATCAACACGGTGTTGCGGATGTGGAACCCAAGCCAAGCGGCAGCAACAGTGCAGGGCGTTTTCCACCCCTCCTATCGGAGTTTGCAGGCAGAAGCGGCAGCCCTACTTGGTCAGCGCGATTTGACGATTATCAAAGGCGGCGGTGGTGAGTTTGAGCGGCATCCTGGTAAGGAGATCACCCTGTTCGGCTTGCGTGATGGTGCGCACATTCAGAACCCTGCCCCTGCCCTGCAAACAGCGACCCGGCGGTTACATGATGTGAACGACGCGATTGATCTGTCCGGCGTTTGGCATGGGCAAGACGATGACCCGTTTTCTGTCGCTACTGTCACAGGAACGGCGGCGCTGGCGCTTTGGACATTGCAGCCCCGCGCAACGCTAGAACAGACTCAAACACAGGCCGAACGCCTTTGGGCAATGCGGCATGCAACAGAAAGCCTGTCCGCATGAAAACCTTTCCCATGTTCCTTCAAATGGCCGGACGGCGGGTTGTGGTTGTTGGGGGTGGCGAGCAAGCCGCGCAAAAGACACGCTTAATGTTGAAAACGGAAGCCAAGATCGTGATCCTGGCGCCAGCGCTGGACGATGAACTGCAAGCCTTGGCGGCAGAGGGAAAGTTGGTTCACGACAGGGCGACGATCACGGCGGCGCATTTCGAAGGGACCGCCCTCGTCTTCATCGCGACAGGCTGTCCCGGGATCGACATGGCGCTCCATGCTTTGGCGAAAGATGCCGGCGCAACAGTCAATGTGGTCGATCAACCAGCCCTTTGCGACGCAATTACGCCGTCGATCGTGGATCGCGACCCCGTGGTTGTCGCGATTGGGACGGAGGGTACCGCTCCGGTTTTAGCCCGGCAGATCAAAACGCAATTGGAGCAGGTTTTAGAGCCACGTTTGGGGGACCTCGCGGCATTAGCTGGGCGATTGCGAGAGATGGCCGCCATGCGGCTCGGTCCTCGCGCCCGGCGTGATTTGTGGCGTTGGGTTTTCAACGACGCGCCCCGCCAAGCTTTTGCACGAGGCGCTGAGCGTGACACAGCGCGGCTGATCAAAACGGCCATTCAAACTGGCGAAATTGGTGCCTGCAAAGAAGGAAGCGTGGCACTGGTTGGCGCGGGGCCAGGGGCCAAAGACCTGATCACGCTGCGTGGCGTTCAGCGCCTGCAGGAAGCTGATGTCATCTTTTATGATCGCTTGGTCGACCCCGAGATCCTGGAGCTCGCGCGGCGCGATGCAGAGCGAGTCTCAGTCGGTAAAGCCCCTGGCAGCCATAGCTGGCCACAAGAGAAGATCACCCAGACACTTGTTGCCGCCGCAAAGCGAGGACAGCGCGTGGTGCGTCTAAAGTGCGGAGATCCGGGGATCTTTGGGCGGGGGGCGGAGGAGGTCGAAGCGCTTAAAGTAGCTGGCGTGGCTTATGAGGTGGTACCGGGTGTTACAGCTGCCTTTGGGGCGGCTGCAGCGGCCGATGTGATGCTCACGAAACGAGATGAAATCGATACGCTCAGCCTCACGACCGGCCACTTGCGGGACGGGACATGCCTGCCGAGCAGCATTGCTTCGTTGCAACCCGGCCAATGCGTTGCGCTCTATATGGCCGTTGCTGCGGCGCCGAAGATAACTGATGCATTGACCCGCCACCCGCACGCAGACCAGATTAAGGTCACTGTTGTTGCCAAAGCGCAGACACCAGCAGAAACGGTGATCGGCTGTGTTCCGGCTGAGCTTTCCGAGGTGCTGGCGGACCACGACATCACCGACACAGCGATTATCTTTGTACGGCTGGAGAAGCAGCGTGCGAAAGAGATGCTGCAGAGTACACCTCATCTCGAAATCGCCGGTTAAGCGTCCAAAAGTGATCGATTTGCCTGTCAAAGTGCCTTTGCGGAAGGTGATATCCCTTTTTGGGTTTGCCTAAATCACGGGCGTTTTTCGACGGAAGCCTAGCGAGTGACCCGTTGGGTGTTTTACCCATGATGTGATCAGCGCGCTTTTTTGGCATCCATTCATCGCCCGTCGCGCATATCCTGAACCGCAGCATGAGTAGTGTGACTATGGCCCGAGACTATCTCAAGAAAGCCTCAAAGACCGCCGCAACAGGCGCGAGTGAGGTTCACGATACCGTACAAACCATTTTGGCTGAAATTGAAGCGGGCGGCGATGCAGCGGCGCTCGCCTACGCCGCGAAGTTTGATAAATACGACGGTCCGGTCTTGCTTGGCGCAGATGACATAGTCGCCGCAAGCGACCAAGTGTCTGCTAAGCTTAAGGCAGACATTCAGTTCGCCCATGATAATGTTCGCCGGTTTGCGGAGCTCCAAAAAAGTACGGTCGCGAATGTTGAGATGGAAATGCATCCAGGTTTCGTTGCTGGCCAACGCGCCATTCCAGTTGATGCCGCAGGGTGCTACGCACCCGGTGGACGCTACAGTCATATCGCCAGCGCGATCATGACGGTGACGACGGCCAAGGTTGCGGGATGTCGCCACATTACTGCGTGTTCCCCCCCTCGCCCAGGCGTTGGTGTGAACCCTGCCATTGTTTATGCGGCCCATATTTGTGGGGCGGACACGATTATGGCGATGGGCGGTGTTCAAGCTGTGGCCGCCATGACGTTTGGTTTGTTTGGATTGCCGAAGGCCAACATCTTGGTGGGCCCCGGCAACCAGTTTGTCGCAGAAGCAAAACGGATCCTTTTTGGCCGTGTCGGAATTGATATGATTGCGGGACCGACGGATAGCCTCGTCTTGGCTGACAAGACCGCCGACCCGATGATTGTGGCCACAGACTTGGTCAGCCAGGCAGAACACGGCTATAACTCCCCAGTTTGGTTGGTTACAGACGACCGTGCCCTGGCCGAGAAGGTACTGTCGATGGTTCCGGAGCTGATCGACGATTTGCCGGAATTGAACCGCGAAAACGCCTTCGCCGCCTGGCGTGACTATGCTGAAGTGATTGTCTGTGCTGACCGTGAAGAAATGGCGGCCTGTTCGGACGATTACGCCCCCGAGCATCTGACCGTACAGGCAGAAGATCTTGAGTGGTGGCTTGAACGGCTGACCTGCTATGGATCGCTTTTCTTGGGTGAAGAGACGACCGTCTCTTATGGCGACAAAGCGTCTGGTACGAACCATGTTCTGCCGACGTCTGGTGCGGCGAATTATACTGGGGGGCTGAGCGTGCATAAGTACATGAAGATTGTAACCTGGCAGCGCAGCACGAAAGAAGCTTCGAAACCAATTGCGGAAGCGACGGCGCGGATCTCTCGTCTCGAAGGGATGGAGGGGCATGCGCGGGCGGCCGACGTTCGCCTGGCCAAATACTTCCCCGGTGAGAACTTCGATCTTTCCGCTCAAGGCTGATGGCCGATTGACAAGGTCCATCTGCACTCGGCAGCATAGCGAACGCAGCTAGGGGAGGATTGCGATGAAAGCCTTGGTATATGATGGGCCCGAGTTAATGGGCTTTCGTGACGTGCCTGACCCGACGCCGCAGCAGGGCGAACACTTGATTAGGGTCGAATCTGTGGGCATCTGCGGTTCTGATATGCACGGTTACCTCGGTCATGACGCCCGCCGCCCTGCACCACTGATCCTTGGACATGAAGCCGCTGGTGTGATCGTGGAAGGGCCGCGCGCCAATGATCGTGTCACGATCAACCCCCTCGTTCCATGCGGCACGTGTCCGGCCTGTCTGGCTGGGCGGCAGAACATCTGCCCCAATCGTCAGCTGATCTCTATGCCGCCGCGTGAAGGTGCATTTGCGCAGTATCTGTCGATGCCAAAAGATAACTTGGTTGTGGTACCCGACGACGTACCTTTGGACAAAGCTGCTTTGACAGAACCTATGGCCGTAAGTTGGCATGCCGTGCGTTTGGCGTTAACGGCTTTGCATCCAGGGATGGAAAGGCGCGCATTGGTTATCGGAGGCGGTGCTATAGGTGTGACGGCTGGGCTATGTCTGAAAGCGATGGGCTGTACAGACGTTACGGTCGTTGAACCGAACGAAGCGCGGTGCGCCTACGTGGCTGAGAGATGTGGACTGCATGCTGTGCCGACGTCAGCGGATAGTTTTCCGGTGGTGATCGACGCGGTTGGTTATGCCGCCACCCGCGCAATCGCGACCGAACGGGTTGAGCCTGGCGGCGTCGTCGCCCACATCGGCCTTGGTGACGGCGAAGGCGGCCTTGATATCCGTCGGATGACACTGCAAGAGATCACCTTTATTGGGACCTATTGCTACACACCCGAGGACTTCCGCGAGACGGCACAGGCGATTTTTGATGGTCGCCTTGGACCTCTCGACTGGTTCGAAAGCCGCGATTTGGCGGACGGTCATCAAGCGTTTCAAGAGCTACATGCCGGTCAGGTCGCAGCGCCGAAAATCGTGCTGTCGCCCTGGGCCTAAACTCCGGTTATTTCTGCGATAAGCCCTTTGTAGAGACGCCGTATCTGCTCCATGACGGGACGCGACCCATCGCCGATCGGTTTTCCATCGATCTGCGCGACGGGCGTCTGTGCACCGAACGTGCCGGTGAGGAACGCCTCGTCAGCGGTGTAAGCGTCATAAAGTGAATAGTTGCGTTCGAAGACGGGAATGGCATTGGCATAGCACAGGTCGATGACCTTTTGCCGCGTGACACCATTCATGCAGTAGTCGCCTGTTGAGGTCCAAACCTCGCCCTTACGGACAATAAAGAAGTTGCAAGCGTTCGTCGTATTTACGAAGCCATGCGGATCCAGCATGAGCGCCTCATCGGCCCCTGCTTGTTCGGCCTGAAGACAGGCAATCACGCAATTGAGCTTTGAGTGGCTGTTGAACTTCGCGTCTTGGCTGTGGGGTAATCCCCGGACCTGCGGTACTGTTGCGAGGTGAACGCCGCCAGACTGTACCGTCTCTGACGGCTTGGAGTGCTCCAGAATGGCGACAACCGTTGGGCCGGAGCGGCTCAGCGACGGATGCTGGAACGGTTTTACCTTTGGTCCGCGCGTGATCATCAACCGACAGTGGGCGTCAGTCGTCATCCCATTCGCCTGGGCGGTCCTATTGAGGATCTCAAGCACCTCCTGCGGGCCAAAATCGACTTCAAGCGAGACTGCTTTCAGGGCACCAAAAAGTCGGTCCATATGTTCGTCAAAAAACGCCCAAACCCCATTATAGAGTCTTAGGCCTTCCCACATCCCGTCACCAAGCATGAAGCCAGAATCGTAGACAGACACTCTGGCCTGGTCTTTGGGTACCAAATCCCCGTCGACATAGATCAAGAGATCCGCGTTGCGCGGGTCATCTTCGGCATCGTGGGTGGTTTGCATGTCTCGTCTCGCGCAAGGGATCTCGCGCGAGTCTGACGTGCCTTGATCTCGGTTGTAAAGGCTAGGGAGCCGCCTGCGCGATGAAAACGCCGGAAATGACAGTGTCTGCATCAGAGGCCTGTACGGCACCGCCAGCTTCGCCAGGAAGCTGCAGGCTGTTGTCGTACCCGAAGAACGCGCCTTCAAGCGCAACATCCGTGCCTGCGATGTTTCTTGTTGCCCCGTCATTGAGCGTTTGAAGCGTTCCACCTGAGAACGTGCTGCCATCGATTGTCGCGTTGCTGATGCGGATCGTATCGATCAAGTCAGAACCACCGCCTTCGAAGGTGAGATCGACGTCGCCATTGCTAGCGAAGTTGACTTGAATATCGACATCCCAGTTGAGCGTCGTCGCTACAGGGCCAAGGGAGCTATCCACGAGCTGTGCCGCAAAGTCCCCCGTGAAGGCCGCCGTGCCTGTCGATCGCACGTCCTCTGTCTCGGTCGCGACGCCAACAATCGCGACGGCTCCGGACTCCAGGGCGATGTCTTTTGCAAATCTGTAAGCGGGCAGATCGAAATCAGAACCGTCGTCGAGGCTAACGGATCCGGCAACTCCTGAGGCCGTAAAACTATCGCTGGTGTGGGTAATCGTTCCTGTCGTAGCCGTCACGCTGTCGCCAGCGGACAAGATCGCACCGGTCAGCGGGCTTGTTCCCGTCGTTGCTGTGATCGTCTGGTACGTGTTTGTGGTGCCAGGTTGCACCGGATCTTCAATCGGGGCTGCGGCAGTGTTCCCACCGTTATTGCTGCCCGGTCCTGTGCCACCGCCCCCACCGCCACACGCGGCCAGAAGGCTGGCCACCGTGGCGAGCGCCACACAGTTCTTCAGTGTCATTTTCGTCGTCTCTTTCCTTGGAGCTTACGCAAAGGCGAAGTCATTTTCGGACAATGTGTTGAGGTTGACACCGAAGAGGAGGATCGTTGTCCCCTCCGCTTCAAACAGTGCGCCGTCGGCTGTCTGGCTAAGCGCACCACTGGTCAGTACATTTCCATCGTTCACCGTGCTGAACCCTGTCAGTTGGATCTTGTCGATGCCAACCTCAAAGTCAGCGCCTGTTGGTGTCGTCTTGAAGCCGTTATCGGAGCCAACATCGGTGAAATTGAGGCCAAAGTCGGCAATAATGTCGTCGCCATCATTGGTAGAGAATCCAAAGATGTCAGCGCCCTTGCCACCTTTGAGCATGTCATCGCCTGTACCACCGATCAGCAGATCATCCCCACCAAAGATGGCGCCCTCCAGGTCACCGACCAAAGCATCATTCCCTGCGCCACCTTCCAAGGTGTCGTCCTGGAAGCCACCAACGAGGAGGTCGTTTCCTGCTGCACCGTCCAGATCGTTTTCACCCGCAAGCGCCACATAGACATCCGTACCCGCGCTACCTGTCACCGCGCCGCCCTGTGTGCCAAGGGTGTTGGCGTTGTTCGCTTCGGACATGATTTCTTCCACGTTCGATTCTTGAACCGGCGTTTCAGCGGTCTCTTCCGGCTCGGTCTCTGGTCCCTGCTCCTGCTCAACCGGATCTGCTGGGGGGGTCAAGTCCGGTACTGTTGCATTGCTGCTTGGCGTGATATCTGTGTTCACCCCAGCCAAACCACCGATCTCACCAAAGTTGAGGGCACGGTCGTAGATCGTGAAGTCCGTAATCACGCCGTCAAAACCGCTATGGATCGGATCCACCTGCCCAGGCTGACGCGCGTTGCCGCTGCCGCCAATCACGATGTCTTCGCCGTTGCCTTCCCAGCTCATGTCCAGCTCAAGGTTGCTGGCTGCTTGTTCACCGTTGATGAAGACTTGTAACCCTTTGTCGCCCAAGATCATCGCGATCGCGTAGGTCGCGCCGGTTTGCAATGCGCCGCGTTCCGCGACCTTCAGGTAGTGGGACTTTTCGGCCGTTTGCATGCGGACGTGAAGCTCACCATTGTAGAAATAGAGTTCCGTATGGCCGTCACCATTGCCTTTGCCGTCCTTGCTGAAAAGGGTCATCCCTTTGTCGTCTGGCAGGCTATTGGCTGTGAAGTTGAAGCTCACGGTCGCGGCATCCAACGCCATCGCGTTTGTGTGTTTGACGTTTACATAGCCACCTTGGCCATTCCCGACGACGTCACGCGGCGCGGCGTAGACAATGTCGTCTTCAAAGGTGCTTGGGTCTGCATAGGCTTGGGATCCGGTGAAGAGCGATCCGTTCGCAAGATCGTCTTCCAACAACGCCTCCAACCATGCCGCAACGTCGACCAGCTCTGCCTGCCATTTGTCGTCGCGGTTCGCGATGGCGTTATTGTATTTGGTGCCATAACCGATGCTGTAGAGACTATCTGCGACCGTATTGACGCCGTTTTCACCAAACAGGGGGCTTTTTGAGGACCAGAGTTCTGCAATTTCGAATCCGGTACGATTACCGTCTTCTTCGGTACCGTTGTAGCGGTCCAGAAGGTCTTTCTGATTTGCCGCAATCCAGGCATCCATCAATTTGATGTCGTGGTCGCTGATTTGGCCGTCGTTGGCCACACCAGTCGCTTGGATCGCTTTGAGGAGGATCTTGTTGAGGCCATCTGCGGCGCGGGCCGCTTTGCTGAGCTCCGTCGTTGAGACTTGGGACAACAGGCCCTCATCAGTTGCGACCATTTCAACCAAAGCATCGAGGCCAGTGCCGGTTGTGCCGCTCTGATAAGGGCCTGTATTGGCGTTTCCGAGCCGTCCGCTGGCGAGTTCGTCTGCCAACAAATCCTCCAGCCAGAACGCCACGTCAGACAAAGACGCGTTGGCCTTTCCATCCTCATTGATCAGGCGGCCATTGTTGTGACCAAACCCAAGATGGTAAATGCCGTCGGCAATTGTATCAATTGCAGCGTGTCCATAGAGCCGGGCTTCCCCCCCGTCGCTTTGCACACGGTGGAACGTTGTTTCCACATTGTCTTCGTCATCGCCATGCGCCCACGCCCACATCTCGGCGTGGTTCTTTTGAATAAAATCAGCCAGCGTGGCGACATCACTTGCCGTAATACGGCCGTTGTTTGCCACACCGGTTGCTTTGATGGACTGAACGATAATTTCGTTCATCACATCCGCACCGCTGGCGCCGCTTTGAATCTCTGTCAAAGATACTTTGCGTTGCAAACCGGCGTCGGTGTTGATGATGTCGACAAGTTTGTCGAGACCGGTACCCGTCGACCCGTCTTTTGATGGATCAACCCGGCTATTGGACAGTCCGTCCATATCATCCGCCAAGAGCTGATTGAGCCAATGGGCGACAGATTCGACCGAGGCATTTCCGTCGCCATCTTCGTTTATTAGTCTCTTGTTTTTGTTGTAACCAAAGCCGAGGTGGTAGAGCCCATCAGCGATCGTATTGACTGCATTTTGGCCGAATAGCTGTGTGATCGCGCCGTCGTTTTGGACGCGATGGAACCCGGTCTCTTTGGATCCGTCGTCATCGCCGTGATACACAACCCAGGTGTCGTAGTCTTCCTTGCGGATCGACTCTGCCAGCTGCATAACATCGGCCGCTGTAATCACGCCATCATTTGCTAGGCCGAGTTTTTTGATGTGCTCGACAATCATCTTATTCATCACATCGGCGGCTTTAGCGCCCTTTTGCTGATCTGAGTCAGAGATGCGGCGGCCAAGTTCAGAGTCTTCCTGAATGATATCGACAATTTGATCGAGCCCGGTACCCGTGGTTCCACTGACATCTTTCGCCGCGCTTGCATTCTTCAAGCTGTTGCCCGCCAGATCCTCTTTCAAGAGGTCATTGAGCCAGAAGGCGACAGATTCCACGCGCTCGTTCTTGTTACCGTCTTCGTTGATCAGCCGGTCGTCTTTGTAGCCGAAGCCAAGGTGGTAGATCGCGTCGGCGATTGTGTTGATGCTGTTGCGGCCATAGGCGTCGCGCTGCGCCCCGTCGTTTTGCACGAGATGGAAGGCCGTTTCGACACCATCTTCGTCATTGCCGTGATGCTTAAGCCAGGCGGTTTTGCGGTTCCCTTCAATCCAATCTGCGATGTCGTAAACGTCGCCTGCGTCGATCACTCCGTCATTCGCGGCGCCAGTCGCTTTGATCGCCTCGATGAGGATCTTGTTCATCTCAGCAGCAGCCGCGCTTCCTTGGTTGATCTCAGCGGTGCTGATGCGGTCTAGCAGGCCTGGGTCTGTCTCAATCCAGTCCAGAATAGTGTCTAAACCTGTATTGCTTCGCGTTGCTGCCTTTGGTGCACCGTCTGCCTTGGCGACGGTACCATCGATGTCATCGCCACGCGGACCGTCGATGCTCGACGGTGTCAGGCTAGCCGGCATGCTACGGGAGTACCCGGCATCGATCGAAAGCGGCGTAATCGCTTCATCCAAGTCCGCGATGCTTTCGACGACCCCGTAGTGCACAGTCATCGATGGAATTTGGTAGATATCCTCTTTTACGACGCGGTCACCAAACACGGTAATCGTGCCGAGCTTATCCTGGTCGTGGGCGCCTCCGTTTCCCTGGTTCGACTTATAGGCGATGATGCTTTCATCCGTGCCGTCACCGTCCACGTCGGTGTAGGTGATGCCGTCAAAGGTCAACGTATGCCCAGCAACCTCGATCCGGTCACCCTCGGACTTATCGAAGTCGAGAATACGATCGTTGCCAATCGTATCGACCCAGTGGTCGTGCAGATAGGTGTTCTCTCCTGCGACGCCGGCCCAGTTAATTGATCCGTCTTCGCGCGTGTGCTTTTCGATGATGTAGTCTTTGGCGTTGATGTTCCATTGGAAGCGGAACGTATCAGCGCCGTCCCCACCGATGAGAACATCATCGGCAGGGATTGGCTGTTCAGGGTAGATTGTCAGAGTCGTGTAATCGACCCAGCCATTATCGTCTCTGACTCTGCCATTTGAGCCATAGATAAGTTGCCCGATTTGTGGTTCGCGCCCGTCGGATTCGACGATGATAATGTCATCCCCGTCACCACCATTAACGCTATCCTGGCCTTCGCCTGCGAAGATGATGTCGTTACCTGCACCGCCATCGATCGTGTCGGAATCGTAGCCACCATCGACAATGTCGTCGCCGTCGCCCGCTTTGATCGCGTCGCGCCCGAGTCCGCCGTAAATCGCATCATCGCCATCCGTGCCCGCGATGTTGTTGTCACTGCTGTTGCCATTCTTACGGGTACCTTGAGAAAGGCCCTGCACCTCGCCCTGTTCAAGAACTTTGTCATAGACACTAAAGCCTACAATTTGGCCCTGGAATTCTGCGTTGATGTTCTCTTCGTTGCCCTCTTGATTGCCATTGCTCGCGCCGACAATGATGTCGGAGGTGTTGGTCCGCATGTCATAGTCAAAGTCGTCGCGGTAAACGTGACGGATACCGTCGAACCAAACGGAAATCGCACCGCCGTCGAAGCTGACCGCCACGTCATGCGGCTGTCCGACCTTGATCGTCTCTTCGATCTTCAGGAAATGGTCTTTCCCATCCATCGAGACTTTGACGTGCAATTTCCCGTCATGCAGATACATCCGCATGTCGCCGTCGTTAGACCCTTTGCCGTCTTTGGCAAACAGGACCTGGTTGTTCTTTTCAGGCTCATTTGCCGTAAATGTGAAAGTGAAGGTCCCTTCGTCCATGCGCAACGCTGAGCGATCGTCGATCACAGCGTAATTGTCATCGTCGCGGACAGCGACGGCTGCAACACTGTCGATCAGATCGCCAGCAAAGGCGGACGGATTCACTGGTTCCTGCGCCGCATTGTAGAAGCTCGCGGCGAGGAGGTCGTCGGCCAAATAGGCGTTCATCCAGCTCGCAACATCTTCAAGCGATCCTTTCCAGTCCCCATTCTGGTCTCTGATCCCGCCATGCTGTGACCCGAACCCAAGCGAATACATCGCGCGGCCGAGTTCATTAAAGGCATTCACAGTGCCAAGTTCCGTAACGCCACCATTCCAAACAAGGCCCATGACGCTGACGTCTTTATCTTCATTCCCGCGTAAGGTGGCCCAGCGCGACTGCGCGTTATCTTCAATCCATTTGCCGACGACCGCGAGGTCGGTTGCGGTGAGGCTGCCATCGTTGGCCACGCCGGTTTCGGTGAGTGCATCGACCAAGATCGCGTTCATATCGTCGACTTGTTCTGCGATCTTCTTCAGTTCGGATGCTGTGTAGCGGTCAGTCAGGCCAGGGTCGGCGGTGATGGCCTGAGTCATCTCATCTAACGCTGTCCCTGTGGTGCCTTCGGGATAGAGATCAATACTGCCGTTGTTCAGCGATCCGTCTGCGAGATCATCTACCAGCAATGCTTCGAGCCAGAAGGCCACATCAGTCAGAGACGCGTTTTTGTCGCCGTCTTCGTTAATCACCCGGCCGCTATCGTAGCCAAAACCCAAGTGATAGAGACTATCTGCAATCGTATCGACCGCGTTTTGATCGTAGAGTCGTTCCTTCGCACCGTCAGCCTGGACGAGGTGAAAGCCGGTTTCTGTGTTATTCTCGTCATCGCCGTGCGCGGTGATCCAGGCGGTCTTGTGGTTAGCCTCGATCCAGTTGGCGAGGTCCTTGACGTCGGCCTGCGTGATCTTGCCGTCGTTGCCGATACCCGTCGCCTTGATGCCATCCACGATGATCTGATTCATGGCATCGGCAGCCTGCGCGCCTTTGTTGATCTCGTATTCAGAGATCCTGCGATTCAATTCGCTTTCACCGCTAATAATGCCGACGAGTTTGTCGAGGCCTGTGCCCGTGGTCCCGGCAACCGGTGTGCCTTTGCCTGTCGCAAGTGATCCATTCGCGAGATCGTCGGCGAGGAGTTGATTGAGCCAATATGTGACGTCTTCAACCCGTTCGTTCTTGTTCCCGTCTTCGTTGATCAGACGACCGTCCTTGTAGCCAAATCCGAGGTGATAGATCGCATCCGCAATGGTATCGACGCCATCGCGGCCGAACATGCGTGTTTCGCTGCCGTCGTTTTGGACGAGGTGAAATGCCGTCTCTTCGTCGTCTTCATCGTCGCCGTGTGCAGTAAGCCAGGCATCGGACCGGTTGTTTTTGATCCAGCTGCTCAGGCGATAGACCTCTGAAGGATCTAAGGTGCCGTCATCAGCGAGACCGAGCGCTTTGATGCCTTCGATGATGATCCCATTCATCACGTCAGCCGCTTCCGCGCCCGCTATGATTTCGGAGGCGGGCAAGCGGCGCTCGAGGCCCGGATCGTCGTTGATCAGTTCGGCAAGTTGATCAAGGCCAGTTCCGGTCGTGCCCTCGTGTTCTGACGACACGGCACCGTTTCGCAGCGTCCCAGCTGCCAAGTCGTCAGCGAGAAGTTCATCAAGCCAATAGGCGACCTCTTCGACTCTCGCGTTCCCATTGCCATCTTCGTTGATCAAAGAGCCGTTTTTGTAACCAAAACCCAAGTGGTAAATACCGTCGGCGACTTGGTCGATCAGCTTATCGCCAAACATGTGAAGCGCGTTTCCGTCGCCTTGGATTTTGTGGAACCCAGTCTCGACACCTTCTTCATCGTCACCGTGGGCCCGGATCCAGTCTGTGCGGCGGTTTGCAGCGATCCAGTCAGAGAGGGTATAGACATCGTCTGCGGTAATCTTGTCATCGTTTGCGATGCCGGTTGCTTTGATCCCCGCGATGACAATGGTGTTCATCTCAGCAGCGGCCCGGGCACCTGCAACAATGTCCGCGTCTTCGATCTGTTGGTTCAGACCAGGGTCGATCAGTGCAAACTGCACAAGCGCGTCTAAGCCAGTATTCGTTAGGGCAATGTTGGTATTGACGGTATCCAGGCGCACAGCGCCAACGGCGGGGTCGAAAACAGGCGTATTCACTGGTCTGTCCAATCATTGACGCACAGACCCCGCGCGTGTCCCAGGCGCACAAATCGGGGCCGTACGAAGTGTTCTCCTCAACGCCAGCCCCCGCTGCGTGCCTGCACCGTCACCCGTGATTCTGATCCAAGCAAATGGCTTTTCCTGCATAGGCGGAAATCCACTTACCCTAGGTCAACTGTGGCAAGACTAGGGCAGAACAATTTCCCGAGCGTCTACAAACTCTGAATTGAGCATCCTCTCCATCGAAGTGACGCAACAGTATCGAACCGCATTGTATACTTTCGCATGCTGATTACGCGGCACCGCGACAGGCGAATTGCGAATCGTTGGCTCAACCGCTGCTGATTCTCAAGCGTCGCGGCCAAAGCAACGAATGTTAAGCCGCAACAGTAGGGGAATCTCTCACTTCCTACAAAACTGGGCGAAAGTTCGAGCCCATTTTGGAATATTTTTTATTTATTTACAAATGGTTAGCGTAATTTTTAGCATTGTGAACCGAATATGAACGACTAGTTTTTTAGCGGTTCATGTCATCTGTGCCAAAACTACTCCACGGTCGACGAGCCCTCCTCCTCGTTGGCTAGCAGAGACGGACAGGGGACCGCGATGCAATTGACGAGCGCACAACGAATTCGAGCCGCCTACGATGGCCTCTTAGGGCTGGCAGATCGTGAAACGCAATGGGATGGGGACAAACTCTTAGCACCCTCGTCAATCGCGCGGTTCCCCTTGGTCAGCATGACGCAGGTCGCTGGCGAACCGTCCGGAACTTAACGCAACCCTGAAACCCCAAGCCGACCAGACCTGAAAGAGTAACACCATGGACAGCCTCCGACAGTTTGGTCGCATCGTTGCTGCGAGTGTTCTCGTGACCCATTTTCCCGGAAACATCGCAGCGCAACCGATAGAGCTTTCTCAATCCCAACTTCGTCAGCTTGTCGCGCAAAACCAAATTCTGGCGGCTGATGTGATCGCCGGCTCTGCGGCACAGTCGACAGATACGACCGTGATGGATATGCGCGGTTTCCTTGATGACGGTCGGATGACCTACCGCGTTCTTTTACAACGCAGCGATGGCGCAATCGTAGAAGTGCTGATGAATGGCCAGTCGGGTCAACTCATCTCGTATCTTTCTGAACACGGTCGCGCTGTCTCAGAAGCGGCGCGGCACACGCCGAATATGAGTGCGCGTACCGGTTCGCAGCAAACCAACCAAGTGGCTGACGATCCCAACGTCCAGCGCGTGAACGCGGGTTCGCCAGCAAGCAGTAGAAATGCGAAGAATAACCGAGACAATGACAACAACAACCGGGGGAATAAGGCGGAGCGCGGGAACGGTCGCAGTTAAGCTCATTCCCTGAATCCGCCGTAATATCGCCATGCCTTTGAGGTAGCCCTCAGGCATGCGTATTCTTATTGCAGAAGACGAGGGGCGTCTTGCCCAACAAATCCAAGCAGCCCTAAGCGCTGAGGGGCATGCTGTTGATATCGCGCCAGATGGTGAGGAAGCTCATTTCTTAGGTGAAACCGAGCCCTACGATCTTGTTCTACTCGACCTCGGCCTTCCGCAACGTGACGGTATTTCCGTCCTCAAAAGTTGGCGCGAAAATGGGATTAATGTCCCTGTCCTCATTTTGACGGCGCGCGATGGCTGGACAGACCGCGTCGATGGCTTGGATGCTGGCGCGGACGACTATCTAACTAAACCCTTCCATATGCCCGAACTTACCGCACGGGCGCGCGCCCTGATGCGCCGAAACGCCCCAACCAAAAATCCGGTCTTCGCACACGACGCTGTCGCTTACGACACCCGGACGGGTCGGGTCACGCTGAATCATGTACCGGTCAATCTGACGGCGCAAGAAGTTGCCGTCCTGTCTTATCTGTTTCACAACGCGAACCGTCATGTGACGCAGACAGAATTGTCGGAACACATCTACGAGTATGACGACGATCGCGACTCCAACACGATTGCTGTTTTTATCACGCGCCTGCGTAAGAAACTTGGAGCGGATCTGATCCAAACGGAGCGTGGCCGCGGCTATATGATCCAGATGGCGTCGTGACATCCCTCCGCAAGCGCGCCATCGCGGGCGCCATTTTTTGGGCCTGCGCCCTGACGGTCGCTGGGACATATCTGCTTGGCAGCTACCTTGAACGCCAGACCGTTACCCGGTTCGATGACCAGCTCGCAGCACGACACACGATGGTTGTGGTTGCATTGGCTAACAGCAAAGGGGAAGCAGATGCCCTGCAATCCCGGCTTTCTGGTCCTGTGTATCAGCAACCCTTTTCAGGTGAGTACTGGCAAATTGAGCCACAAGATGGCGCCGAAGTCTTGGTCTCACGCAGTTTGGCAGACAACTTGCTGTATAATGTTGGCGGCGAAGGGCCCGCAATTCGTGTCGCAACAGTCCAAGGGCCAGCCAATCAAACCCTGCGTTCAACAAACCAGCGGGTTACACTGGATGATGGGTCTGAATGGATCGTCCGCGTCGCACTTTCAACTATCAGTCTCGCCCGTGATCGCGAAATTGTCCGTGGCCGCCTTTACGTGGCTTTTACGCTAACAGGTGCCTTCGCTGCAGTTGGGGCGTTTGCGCTAGTGCTTGTCACCCTGCGCCCAATTGAAAAACTGCGACGCGACGTTGCGGACCGGTGGAACTCCGACGGGTTACTTCCGGCAGAGACCTACCCGATTGAAGTCAAACCCCTGGTCGATGACATCAATGAGTTGATGACGCGCAATCGGGATATCGTGAACAGGTCGCGCAGACAGGCGGCCGATTTGGCACATGCGCTTAAAACCCCGTCGGCCATCTTGCGCAATGAATTGGTTCAACTTGAGCAGAGCGGCGTATCTGCAGGCGGATCTTTAGAGGCGCTCAATCGTTTGGACGCGCAACTGCGCCGGTCTTTGGCGCGAATGCGTGCGACGCAGTCCGCAACAACCGATAATTGGTCTGTGGATCTTACACAGACACTCGACCGGATGACACGTGCCTTTGTTGCGCTCTCCCGCAATGCGGATCGTCAGATGAAGGCGGACGTCCAGAAAAACCTCATGCTCAAGGTTGATCGAAGTGACCTTGAAGAGATTTGTGGCAACTTGCTTGATAACGCACTTAAGTGGTCATCCTCCACAATCTCCTTGTCCGCCGTACAGAATTCAGACGGTATTGAGATCCTGATTGAAGATGATGGTCCCGGCATTCCCGAAGATCAGCGTGAAAGGGTTCTTGATGGCGGGATGAGGCTTGATCAGTCAATACCGGGCACTGGTTTGGGCCTTTCGATCGCACAGGACCTCGTAACGGCCTATGGCGGCACGTTGCATGTGATGGCATCGAAAACCCTTGGGGGCGCGTGCCTGGCGGTGAGGTTTCCAAGTTAATTGGATCGGTTCAGACGGCTTGTTCCGGCAGGGATTGGACTAAGAAATTGAGGAGGCGTTGCGTCAAGCGCTTGCGTGGGCCTAGGTCTGGCCAGATTGCATAGACGCCAAGCTCCGCAAGTTGCCAATCTGGAAAGACTTCCTTCAATCCTCCGGATGCGAGATCTGCCTTGATCTCGCTTTGCGGCAAATGGAAGATGCCGATACCAGCGCGCACGGCAGCGACTGCGGCCATGATCGTATCGACCTCTATTGCATAGTGGTCGGGCACAAACGCAACCGTCTCGCCTTCGCGATAGAGTGTGATGCGCTTTGGAAGGATCGACAGCGACACGAATTTTTGACCGACGAGATCATCGAGTGTTTGGATTGGTCCCCGGTCTGCGAGATAGGCGGGCGACGCCACGAGCGCGCGTCTGAAAGTCCCGATCTTGCGGCTTTTTAAGCTGCTGTCCGCCAAAACGCCGAGGCGTATTGCCATATCGTACCCATCCCGAACCAAGTTCACGGGCTGATCACTGTGATTTAGAGAGAGTGTCACCAAAGGATGCGCCCGGGCAAAGGCCCAAAGCGCATCGTGAAGGGGCGTTTCGGTCCCGAAGGCGGGCAATGACACCCGTAGTTGACCCACCGGTTGATCCTGCTCTGCAACAAGCGCATCCAACGCTTCTTCCCCTGCCGCGACCATCCGGCGGGCCGCATCAACCATCTTTTTTCCGTCGCTTGTCAGGGAAAGCGATCGCGTGGAACGGTGGAATAGCGGCGTGCCAATCTTGGCCTCGAGCTTTGAGACATGATGGCTGACGACCGATGTCGATAGCTTCATCCGCCGGGCTGCGGCGCTAAAGCTGCCGGCATCCACAACCGCCACAAAGACAGCAATACCGCGATAGTCGTCAATCATCTTTCTAATTCTTCGAAAACAGATGCGCGTTATTATTGGCTAATCGAAACGATGGTGACCGTCTACCTCTGTCTTGCACATTGCGATCTCGACAGGAGGATTGAACATGACACCGACAAATTCCGACTTTACACGCCGTGATCTTCTGAAGTCTGCGGGCCTGACCCTTGGGACGGCCGCTCTTCTCCGCACGGCTTTGACACCCGCAACTGCCGTTGCGCAAGAAGGTGAACTGCCGCCGGGTACGGTACACACATTCGCCACAGGTGGCGTGACTTTCCACACCTATGTTTCACCAGCACAAGCCGTCCATGTGACAAGCCATGTGGTCGAGTTCGCCGACCAGCTTTTGGTCGTCGATGGCACAATGTTGCCGCCGACTGCGCAGGAAGTCTCGGCGTTGATCGCGAGCACCGGTAAGCCGGTTGGCCTCGCCTATATCAGCCATGAACATCCAGATCATTGGGGTGGCGCGTCTTTCGTAGAAGGCGTGACATACAGCACGCTGCCGCAAGTCCGCGAGGCGATTGCGGCTGAAGCCGCCGGCGGCCAGTTTCCGGAACCCACCAACGTATTGAATGGACCCGACATAGCGGTTGGTAAGACTGAATTGTCCGGTGTCCCGGTTGAGTTCCGTCACTACGAAAACACAGAAGCCCCGCACATCATTGCTGCCATTTTGCCGGAGCAGAAAGTCGCGATCGTGCAAGACCTTGTCTACAACGGGATCTTTTTTGCACCTGGCGTCGATCGCGCAAACTGGATTGCCACCTTGGAAGGCCTGCGTGATGATCCCGCAGTTGAGACATTGCTGGTCGGTCACGGCCTACCGACCTCCCGTGGCGAGCTCGATAATGCGATCGCTTACATCAAGGTTCTGGACAAAGCTATGAACAGCGCTTCGCCTGATGAGGCAACGGCAATGCTGAAAGCGGCTTACCCCGGTTATGCCGGAGAGTTTCTATTGAGCCTGATCCCAGAATATTGGGCCAACTGATTACTTTTACCACTCAGGAACCGGGTCGCGCTTTCGGGCGCGGCCCGCATTGAGAGGGTGCGAAACTGCTGCGCAATTTTATCATAAATGCCCTTCCGGCAATAGGGTGAGCATTGGCAATTGCAGAAACGAAGATCGCAACCCTAGCCGGGGCACCCGCATAATTTGCGCGTTGCGAGATGGACCCAACGATTTCCTGCAGGCCTATAGGGGCATCGAGAACAGCGACGCTGATGCTGCGTTTATCGAAACTTGGGACAATTCGGATCTGGTGCCGAAGGTGCAGGAGTAGGCAGACTTTGGAAAGTTCTAGACCGTGAAGGCGGCCCGGAATGCCTCAAGCGCCACTTCTGGGTCGTCTTGCGCGTAGGCTTCCATACCGACAGGGCCATCGTAACCCATAGCGTTAAGCGCTTTGGCAATCGCCGGCCAATTCATTTCGCCGGTACCAGGTTCGCAGCGGCCAGGATTATCGGCGACCTGCACTTCGCCAATCCATGGCAGACATGCCTCTGCATGGCGGATCACGTCACCTTCACCGATTTGGGTGTGGTAGAGATCGAGGTTGATCTTCAACTGTGGCCGATCGACCGTCGACACCAGGGACAGCACATCTTCGGTGCTGTTAAACGGGCAACCTGGATGTTCGCGGAGGTTGAGGTTTTCGAGGGTAAACGTAAGGCCCTCTTCCTCCGCCACATCACAGATCCGGTGTAGGGTATCTCGCGCTTTTAGCCACATGCCGGGTGCAACATGCGCCAATTGCTGGATGGGTAGACCTTGGTCGCCAAGACCGGTGCCGTGCAAGTTTAGCCGGTCGACACCAAGGCGCTTACCGATTTGTGCTGTTTCGCGTGCCGATTTAACTAACAGGTCCGCCCCTTCGTCATCCGCCAGTCGCCCTTCGAGGTAGCCGTTCATGATGGTGAAATTTGCACCGGTCCTTTCGAGTTCATCGAGATCCCAGGCCGGCCAGTTCCAAAGTCCAACGCCAAAGCCCATCTCATGCAGACGCGCGGCGCGCCAATGGATGGGTTTGTCCTGCCACAGCATCTCGGCACAGGCGGCGAGTTGAAACGGGATAGTCATTGAATGTGGTCCTTACGCGTCGCGTTTCATGATCCAGTCCACCTCCGGCGCGGGCACAAAACGCCACTTGCGCAGGGGGCCTGCCATTACATTGAGGTAGTACATTTCAAAACCATATGGCGCCCCACATGGGTGGTGTCCGCGAGGCACCAGCACGACATCGCCATCAGAGACCGCCATGGTTTCATCCAGCTGCCCGTCATCGGTGTACACCCGCTGGATGCCGAACCCATCTTTGGGGTTCAAACGGTGGTAGTAGGTTTCTTCCAGATAGGTGATCCGGGGGAAGTCATCTTCATCATGACGGTGGCTTGGGTAGCTCGACCAATGGCCCGCGGGCGTGAAGACCTCTGTCACCAACAGGCTGTCGCAATAGTCTTCGTTTTCCATCGCGATGTTGTTGATGTGGCGGGTGTTTGTGCCTTTGCCGCGTTCGGTGAGCGTGATGCCGTCGGGGCCGATGCGCCGCGCTTCATGCCCGCCCATGCCGGGGGCTGAACAGACGGCGAGGACGCAATCGGTTTCCGCGGTGGCGGACCAGTCGGTGCCGTTGGGCAGGTAGAGGCAGTGCGGCGGTGTCTTCTCAAACACATCCATCCGGTCGCCCAGTACGCCCCAATCCTGGCCTGCACCGGTGATCTGGGCCTTGCCTTCGACGATGACGAGCATAACCTCTTTCTCGCCCGTCACCTCGGCGGCCGTATCGCCCGCCTTCAGCTGGTAGAGAGAAAACCCGACATAGCGCCACCCCGCGCTTTCGGGCGTGATTTGATGCACCTTGCCGCGCGTGCCAAAGGGCTTTTTCAGTAGATCAGGCATGCTTCCTCCCCAGGTCATGCGAATGGTTAGCTGATGGTCAATCCGGACCTGCCGCAGATTTCGACAATGTGGTCGTAGCCCATCTTCGAATATTCAAACGGGTCGGCTTTTGCGGGGTCTTGTTCGGCCTCCACCACGATCCAACCGCTGTAGTTCATCGTTTTCAATTTGTCGGTGATGGCCTGGAAATCGATGCACCCGTCCGGATCGCCAGGGACAGAGTAGACACCTGCCCCGACCCCATCGAGGAAGCTCTTGTCTTCCGTATGCACCCAATCCAGCACCTGTCGGCGCACGTCTTTGAAGTGCACGTGATGCACCCGGTCACCCCATTTATCGAGCACCGCCACCAGGTCCGCGCCTGCAAAGTGCAGGTGCCCTGTGTCGTACAGCAGCGTTAAGGCTGAGTCCGATCCTTCCATCAGCCAGTCGATGTCTTCAGCGTCTTGGACCATCGCCCCCATGTGGTGATGGTAGGACAGGACCGTGCCTTGATCGGCAGACCACTTGGCGAGCTCCGAGAGCCTTGCCGCATAACCCATTACCTCATCCCGGCTGAGTTTGGGCCGTTGGCTGACGGGTTGGTCCATGTTCCCTTGGATCGTGTTGGAACATTCGGCGTAGACAATGCAGGGCGCGTTCAGTGCCGCGAATTGATCCACCTGTTGGCGGATCGCTTCTTTCTCTTCCTCGACTGATGCTGCCATGAGGTTGCCGGAACACCAGCCACCACAGAGCGCCAAGCCGTATTTGTCCAAGTAAGCGCGCAGCCCTTCGGTATCAGCTGGCATGCGGCGGCCGCGTTCAACCCCCGCATAGCCAATCTTGCCCGCATCCTCCATCGCCCCTTCGGTCGTGTAGTCTTTCGTCAGGTCAGGCAGATCGTCGTTCTGCCAGGCAATCAAAGAGATGCCGATTCTGACGCTCATGTAAGGGATCTTTCCTTGAGGGCCTTTTCATAGGCCACACGTTTCTCGTTGACGGTCTCACGCACGCTGACTTCTGGCACGGCGACCTCCCACCAGGTGCCACCGTGTTCGGTGCTTGGGTATGGATCCGTGTCGATGACGACGACGTAAGGTCCTTTGATGTCAGCGCGTTTGGCGAGCGCCTCTTCCATCTCCGCAATGGTCGAAACTTTGACGCTTGTTGCGCCCATCGATGCAGCATGCGCGGCGAAGTCAATTTTGGAATTTTCGCCACCGACCGCATGATCAAGCAGGTTGTTAAACTCCGCCCCGCCAGTGCCCATCTGCAGACGGTTGATGCAACCGAAGCCGCGGTTGTCAGTGACAACGACGGTGAAGTCGATTCCCATCATGGCGGCGGTCGCCATTTCGGAGTTCGCCATCATGTAGGTGCCATCACCAGTAAAGCAGATCACGTCCCGCTCCGGCTCTGCCATTTTGATGCCCATGGCCCCCGCGATTTCGTAGCCCATGCAAGAGAAACCGTATTCCATGTGATAACTGCCGGGGCGGTTCGACTTCCACAGTTTGTGAAGCTCACCTGGCATGGTGCCAGCCGCACACATTGCGACGGTATTTTCGCCCGCCGCGCGTTGCACAGCGCCTACAACCTGCATGTCCGTCGGCAGAGCGTTGCCGTCCTTTGGAGCATCTGTGAGCGGATCAACCTTGCCAAACCAGTCTGATTTGAGGCCGTCGATGCCGGCGCTCGAGACATGGGAACCGAGGGCGGCGTGCAGCTCTTGCAGGCCGATTTTTGCATCGGTCATCAAAGGCATCGCGCCGTGTTTTGCGGTGTCGTAAGCGGCGACGTTGAGGCTGACCAATTGACGCGCGGGATTTGCGAAAAGACCCCAAGAGCCAGTAGTGAAATCTTGAAAGCGTGTGCCGACGCCCAACACCAAATCAGCCTCAGCACAGACACTGTTGGCAGGTTCACCGCCAGTCACACCAATCGGTCCAAGGTTCAGCGCGTGGTCCCATGGCAAGGCACTTTTGCCTGCTTGGGTTTCACAGACGGGGATGTTGTGTGCTGTGGCGAAGGCGGACAGGTCTGCCGCCGCCCCGGAATAATGAACGCCGCCGCCTGCGACGATGACTGGGCGCTTTGCCGTTTTGATTGCCGCAGCGACAGCCGCCAATTCGTCCTCGTCCGGCCGAACGCGCCGCTGTTTCCAGACCTTTGTGTCAAAGAAGCTCACAGGATAATCGAAAGCCTCGGCTTGCACATCTTGGCACATGGATAGCGTCACAGGCCCACAATCGGCCGGGTCAGTCATCGTGCGGAACGCGCGTGGAAGGGCTGTCAGCAGATGTTCCGGGCGCGAGATGCGGTCAAAGTACCGGCTCACCGTCTTGAGCGTGTCGTTCACCGTTGCGGTGCCGTCGCTGAAGTTCTCGATCTGCTGCAGCACCGGATCAGGGCCACGATGCGCGAAAACGTCACCAGGCAGCAGCAGAACCGGAAGGCGGTTCACATGCGCCAGCGCTGCCGCTGTCACGAGGTTTGTTGCACCGGGCCCAATAGAGGTGGTCACCGCCATGGCCCGCTTGCGGCGCAACTGTTTGGCGTAGGCAATCGCGGTATGCGCCATCGTCTGTTCATTGTGGCCCCGATACGTTGGCAGGGTGTCTTTCACGCCATGCAGCGCCTCACCAATCCCCGCCACGTTCCCGTGGCCAAAGATCGCCCACACACCAGCAATGAACGGGTCGCCATCTGCATTTATTTGGGCATTCAGATACCGCACAAGCGCTTGTGCGGCGGTCAAACGGATCGTCTCGGTCATGGCTTTACTCCCATTTTTCGGCGAGCTTGGTCCCACAGGCTACACAAGCGCGCATATGTCTCGGTCATGGTTTGAATTGCGGTCGCGTCGTCGATCTCGTTCAACATCCAGGCCTTTGCACTGTCGGCGAAGATCGTGCGGCCGACTGCGAAGCCTTTGACAAGCGGGTATTGAGCTGCGACCGCGAAACTGTCCGCTAGCTTTTCTTCACTTTCGCCAAGACCCAGAATGACGATCCCACGGGTGTGCGGATCATTTGTCTCGATGGCAGCTACGGTCGCGTCCCACGCAGCCGGCGTCAGCATCGGCTCTAACTTCCACCAATCAGGATAAACGCCGAGGTCATAGAAACGCTGGACGATTTGCGCTGTCGTGTCGTCGCCGACCGGGCCGACTTTTGACGGGATGACCTCCAATAGGAACTCCAGTCGGTTGCGGCGGCAGGCGGTGTAGAGGCGACGAACCGTGTCTTCCTGATCTGCCCAGGTCGCGGCGTCGTCTTCTGGATGGCAAAAGCAAAGCACTTTCACGACCTGGTCGCGGGGCCATTCGGCGAGGCCGCCGAAGTCCGCGCCAATCTCTGGCTCAAGACGGAGCGGACGGGATCCGGGCCATTCCACTGGGCGGCCGATCCAAAGGTTCGTGCCCGCGGCCTTGAAGAGCGCATCGTGGCCCAACCGGCTGTCACAGAGCAAGCCGTAGCCGGGTTGATCGCCTGCCACGTTTTGGGTGGCCTGTAGGCAAAGCTCTTTGAATGCGCCGACTTTGTCGTCGGTGGCCCCTTCAAACGCCTCCAACTGCATCCGGTGGTCATATGCGAAAACGCGGAGGGTTGATTGATCGAGGTGGCGGTTCGTGGCCCAGTGGACCTGCTCCAGTTCCACATCGTTGCGGACATCTGGTTGCTTGATGCCGCGCTTGAAGAAGAACTGCAGCTCATCCCAGGAGGGATATGCAGGTGTGCAGCCATGGCGGCTGACGGCGAAAGCCCCACAGGCATTGGCATACTTCAGCGCGGTGGGCCAATCTTCCCCATCGAGCCAGCCTTTCAAAAGACCAGACATGAAACCGTCACCTGCGCCGAGAACGTTAAACACCTCAATCGGGAAACCTGGTCCCGCCTCTCCTTCATCGAGTTTGTTGGGAATGTCGCCGGTGAAAGCGACAGCGCCAGCCGCGCCGCGTTTGCAGACCAGGGTGGCCTTGGACACCGTCCGCACGGCGCGAAGGGCTGCAACGGTGTCGGTCATGCCGCCTGCGATATGAAACTCTTCTTCGGTGCCTACGATCAGATCAAAAAGGTGCAGAGTGGATTGCAGTTTGGCGGTAACTTTATCTGACTCAACAAAGCGGCTTTCGCCCTCTCCATGCCCGGCAACGCCCCAAAGGTTTGGGCGGTAATCGATGTCGAGAGCGGTTCGCATGTCCGCCTCGCGTGCAATCTCAAGCGCCTTGATTGTCGCCGCTTCCACCTGCGGATGGCTTAAATGCGTACCGGTCGCAACGACGGCGCGCGCTGTTTTAATGTAGTCAGGATCGATATCATCGACCGTCAGGCCCATGTCCGCGCAATTCTCACGATAGAAGATCAGCGGAAATTTCTCTTGATCGCGGATGCCAAGAAGGACCAAAGCGGTCAGGCGTTCTGGGTCAGTTTTTACGCCAGTGGTGTCGACGCCCTCTCGCGCGAGCTCTTCTCGGATGAACCGGCCCATGTGTTCATCACCAACGCCAGTGATAACCGCAGACTTCAAACCAAGACGCGCTGTGCCACAAGCAATGTTTGTTGGGCTGCCACCGATGTATTTGTCAAAGGACCGCATGTCCTCCAACCGGCCCCCGATTTGGGCGCCGTAAAGATCGACCGAGGACCGGCCGATCGTGATGAGATCAAGTGTCTTGTCAGACATAACTCAACCATCGTCGTGCTTAAGCGCGACGCCTTCTTGCGTTTTACATTTTGGGTGCCGGGCCGAAAATCAGCCCGGCTGATGTGATGATCAGGCCTAGCCGATGTTTGCCAGTTCCTGTTCCAGGTCTCCCATCTCCGCACCGCCAGACATAAGTCGGCGCATTTCTTTGTCAGAGATCTCTTCCGATTTCCCAGCGCCAATGGCTTTACCTAAAGCCAGGAAAGTAAACCGGTCGCCAACAAGCCGAGAATGGATTTCGTTATGTGTAATAAAGATGATCGCGATATCGCCACGTGCGCGGACCTTCTTAATTGTCTTTAGAACACCC
Organism: Pseudomonadota bacterium; assembly: GCA_038526085.1. Taxonomy (GTDB): domain Bacteria; phylum Pseudomonadota; class Alphaproteobacteria; order Rhodobacterales; family Rhodobacteraceae; genus Yoonia. The sequence goes on from JBCBHE010000007.1 coordinate 86,805, forward strand.
ATTTGCTGTTTCTGCCCAAGCGCGGAAGTTGGTTCGTCAAGGATCAGAACCTTCGCACCGAAGTAGATCGCGCGCGCAATCGCAAGCGTTTGGCGTTGACCGCCTGACATCGTACCGACCGCTTGGGTTGGATCAGAAAAGTCGATCCCGATCTTCAGCATCTCATCATGGGCGATCTGATTCATTTCATCCAAGCGCAACTGACCGAAGGTGCTTTTTAGTTCCCGACCCATAAAGAAGTTCCGGGTCACCGACATAAGCTGGTTCAATGCCAGATCTTGATAGACCGTACCGATTCCGGCCGCCGACGCATCGCGCGGGGAGCGGAAGCTAACAGGTTTCCCCTCAATGTAGATCTGGCCTTCTGTCGGCTCATGCACACCGGCAAGCGTCTTAATCAGGGTCGATTTACCAGCGCCGTTGTCACCCAGAAGCGCGTGGACTTCGCCGGGGAAGACCTCAAGGTCGACACCGCCAAGCGCTGTGAAGGGACCAAAGCGTTTGACCAGTTTTTCGACGCGTAGATACGGTTCAGCCATGGTCTATATCCCCCCCGTAATACGTTTTCTGATGCGTTCATTGGCAAAGACCGCCGCCAGCAAGATCGCGCCAAGGAACACGCGGAACCATGCCCCATCAATCGCGGGAATGAAGAACACCGCATTAGACACAAGTCCGACCGTGATCGCGCCAAACACAACGCCAAGCACAGAGCCGAAACCCCCGGTCATCAACGTGCCGCCGACAACGGCAATCGCGATGGCGAAAAGCTCCATCAAGTTGCCCTTGGCGGCGTCTGCCGTGTTGTTCTCAAACACTTGGCAGGCGGCAAAGACTGTTGCGCAGAAAGCGGTGAACATGAAGAGGCCGATTTTGACGCGGTTGGTGGGCACACCGTTCGCACGGGCGGCCTCTTTGTTGTCGCCTGTCGCATAAATCCAGTTGCCCAGCTGCGTCCGGCTCAAGATGAAATAGGCGACGGTTGCGATAATGATGAACCACAAGAGCCGGGCGTCAAAGCCAGCGACCCACTGCTCACCACGCCGGTTCAGGTTGCCACCCAAGGTGAACCACTGGTCGGTGCGTTCGTAGCCCATACCAACAAACTGCTGACCGATCCAAAACCATATGTCATAAAACCAGCCAAACACCTCTCCGCCAAACAGATCAGCAAACCAGCTCGTCTCCTTGTAGTCGGGTAGGCCGGAAACCTGTGTGGATTTGTTGATCAGGCGGAAAGCTACTTCGGTCACGCCGCGCAGGAAGAAGAGGAAGGCAAGTGTCACAATGAAGCTCGACAAGCCGGACCTGACAACGACCGTTCCGATGAACCATCCGAGCGCCAGCGTCATTGCCAATGTAACCGCGAAGGCCGCAAAGGGTGTCGCCTCGCCCAGGCCAAAGGGAAGACCCCATTTCAGCATCAAGGCCATCGACATGCCTGCGAACCCGATCATTGACCCAATGGACAGATCAAATTCACCTGCGATCATTAAAAGTGCGGCGCCGATGGCGATGATCCCATACTGCGCGATAATCTGGACGTTGTTCTTCAAGCCAAGCGCATTAAACGCCTTCCCACTGGAAGCCCACATCAGCGCAACAATGATCACCACCATAACAACAAATGCGCCAATTTCGGGCCGTCTGATTGTGCGCTGCACCCACGTTTCTTGCTGAAGTCTATCGGCTTCGCTGCGATCGGACATGCCACCCCCGCTGTCGAATTGTACTTTGTTAAAAACATAGGCGGGCCGCATGCCCGCCTATGTCAGTTCATAAGGTCGCTTAGCGGTCGATGCCCGCCAGTTCCTTAACTGCAGCTGCGTTGGACGCATCCACGAAACCTGGGCCAGACGCGATGTTGTTGCCTGGCAGCAGACCTGCGTGGTTGTTGTAGAGGTGCAGTACGATGACCGGCATGTAGCCTTGCAGACGCTGCTGCTGGTCAATCGTGAAGGATGCACGACCGTCTGCGATCATGTCCATGACACCTGGTGACAGGTCAAAGCAAGCCAGGTGCACGTCAGCACCAACCGCTTCGATCGCTTTAGTTGCAGCTTCACACACGTGTGGACCAACAGCCAGAACACCGTCGATGCTTTCGTCGGCTTCCAGCGCAGCCGCTGTCCGTGTTTCGATTTGCGCAGGGTCATTGGACACGTCGATCATGTTCAAATCGCCACCCAGACCAGAGAAGTAACCTTCGCACCGGTCAACAAGCGCTGTGTTGAACGCTTCTTGGTTCAGGCACAGACCGTTTGTTACGCCTTCAGACGCAGCCCGTGTACCGGCGGCTTCACCAGCGTCGCGCTCTGGCTGACCAACGTGCATCAATGCACCCAGCTCAGCAGAGGATTCCAGACCAGAGTTCATGGTCACGACAGGAATACCATCAGCGACAGCGGCCTTGATTGCAGGCCCAAGCGCGTCAGCGTCCGGCAGAGACACGATGATGCCATCGGGCTCTGACGCAGCAGCGGCTTCGATCAGTGCTGCCATGGCAGCCATGTCGCCGGAAACGTCAAAGTTGTACTCAAGTGTGGCGCCGATCGCTTCGGCAGCATCGCGGCCACCTTTTTCCACAACTGGCCAGAACGGGTCTGTGCCCTGTGTGTGTGTGATCATGACATAACGCTCGCCATGACCATCAGCATAGGCAGCACTTGCCATCGCAGAGGCAGCGACTGCTGCCATCAAGATCTTCTTCATTGCATTCCTCCCAAAAGAATGTGGTTCGTTTTATAAGAAGCCGCTCCGGGCTCCCATTCATCCGATCTCAGGACCGAATCTCGTGCGTGGCCAGTTGGCCACAAATCCTCCAATGTCTCGCGCGGATCTCCATTCCGCTATGCGACGTCAGCCAAGGCAACCGGGGCGCCGTTTTTGGCTGACAAAGTTGCCGCTTCGGCCATCGCCAAGGCGGTTACCCCGTCTTCAAGTGTGACCGGTATAGGTGCCCCGTCCGCAACCACCTGAACAAAAGAATCCCACTCAGCTTCGTAGGCTGGCATGTAACGTTCAAGGAAAAAATAGGTTGGTTTGGCACCAGTTACACCGGACTTCGTCGATTTGACGATCGTGTTCTCGAGCATGTTGTTGGCTTGGAGCAACCCCGTCGCCCCAAGCAATTCGACCCGCTGGTCGTAACCATAAGCCGCACGACGCGAGTTCTTGATGACCGCGAGGCGGCCGTCGGCATAGGTCATCGTCACAACGGCCGTATCAACGTCGCCCGCGGCGCCGATCTCGGGATCAACAATTGACGAACCAGTGGCGGCGATCGTGACTGGCGCCTCACCCATTACAAAATTCGCCATGTCGAAATCGTGGATCATCATATCGCGAAACAATCCGCCCGAGACTTTGATGTAGTCTACAGGTGGCGGCGCGGGATCAAAGGACGTGACTGATAACAGCTCCGGCTTTCCGATCTCACCGCTTTCGACGGCTTGCTTCAACGCACCAAAGTTTGGATCAAATCGGCGATTAAATCCAATCATGACAGGAGCTTGAGAGGCGGCGACCTTTGTTTGGCAGGCCTTTGCGCGCTCCAGGCTGAGGTCAACTGGCTTTTCGCAGAGGACCGCTTTGCCGGCCGCAGCAGCGGCTTCGATGAAGTCGGAGTGCGTATCTGTGGACGTCGCAATTAGGACTGCATCGATATCTGGATCGGCAATAATCTCATCAGATGTTCGGACGGCTGCGCCGTAACCGCTAGCCAGTGCCGCTGCGTTTTCAGCGACGACGTCAGACACGGCAGCCAACTGGCTCTTGGCGTGACCCGCAACTGCACGGGCGTGTACATTGGCAATCCTGCCAGCGCCAAGTAGGCCAACCTTCAGCACAGCGTCCTCCCTTAGGTCCTGTTGCGACTCACGTTAGTCATTTTGCAACCGGTTGCAAGAAAATTTTTGCACGCGGGTGCAAACTTGCAATTGGCAGGAGGTCTTTTCTGTGGCTAAGCTGACGCGCAGGGAGGCAAAAGACAATGGCCAATGAAGGTCCTGACCAAGGGTCTATCACGGCTGACGATGTGGCTGCGCTCGCAGGAGTATCGCGCTGGACCGTGAATCGCGCCTTCAAGAAAGGTGCGTCAATCTCCGAGAAGAGCCGCGCCAAGGTCGCTGCAGCCGCAAAGCAGTTGGGGTACGTCCCGGATCTTCTTGCTTCCAGTCTCGCTTCGGATCGTAGCAACCTCATCGCACTTTTGATCGATGATTTCGCCAATCCTCATAAGCTGGTTATGATGGAAGGTCTGACCCGAGCTTTGCGGCAAGCTGGCTGGGATACGTTGCTTGTGAACACCATAAGCCAAGCAGATACCTCAGCAGCAATTCTGCAAGCTAGCCGACGGCGGGTCGACGCAGCCGTTCTGATTGGCAGCGGATTTACCGACCAAGCCATCGCAACCGCGCGCGATGCCTACCGTGTTCGGAAACTGATTGTTTTTGCCCGCTACTCGCCCGATCCGTTCACCATTTCGATTTGCTGCGACGATGTTTCGGCGCTGGTGGCGATAACCAACCACGTCGCGGACAGGGGCTACCGGCGGCCGCTATTTGTTGCTGGGCCCCAGACGCCCTCAGCGCACTTGAAACGACAAGAGACGTTTCTTGGGCAATGGCAAAAGATCTGTGCGACCAAGGCAAGGATGACCGTGGCCAACACCTATGATCCTCGAAAGGCATATGAACACATCAAGGGTTGGTTTGCAGACGCCGGCAAAGGACCGCGGCCAGATGTCTTGGTCTGTGAAAACGACTCGATTGCCATGGCGGCGCTGGATGTGGTGCGCCATGAACTTGGTCTGCGCGTACCGCAAGACATCGCAGTCATCGGCTTTGACGATGTACCGCAAGCCGCGAACCCTAACTACAGATTGTCGACATACAGTCAGCCCATTCGTGCCATGGCCAGCGCCTTGGTGTCGGTTTTGGAAGGACACGCGCCGACTGCCGATTTGACCAAGTTCCAAGGTCAGCTTATGATCCGCGACAGCACTTAAGCGAGGCCGGCAACGCCCTCGCATCAGTACACTTCTCCGCAAGAGTATTAGCCCTTGCCGAGCGACTCGATAGATGAAGTTAGAGAAAGTGCCGCTGACAATGAGCGACCCGTCGCATGTGCCATTTGCGGTAGAATCATCCATTCCAACGTCCAGGCTGTGCCAGATCTTTCCTGTTCGTGGACCAGCGCATGGTGCACACCCGCGATCTGGGTGGCGTTGAACCGCGCGAGCGTTACCAAAAGTTCTGCTAAAATCGGGTTCTGTTTGTGCGGCATCGCCGAAGACCCGCCGCCGCCAGAGAGCTTTGCGTCGTCGATACCTTGTTGAGCCATTAGCGCGATGTCTTGACCGAACTTACCAAGACTGCCTGTAATCAGAGACAGTATACTGGCAAATTCGCCGACCCCATCCCGCATCGCATGCCAGGCCTTTGCGCCTGCCGGAAGCCCCATCACCGCTTCCATTTCAGCCAAAAGCCGAAACGCATCTGCGCCCAGCGCGGCGCGATCGCCAGAAGCCCCGCCGATTTGGAGATGGCCAATTCTTGGCCGCAGATCACGCAAGCGAGCACGGTGGTTGAAGTGCGGAAAACGCCAAGAAGAGAGTCGATCTGCGACCAAAATTTCCGTCGCTGCTTGCATGCGCGTTCGGCCCATCAGCGGTCTCGCACCGAAGCGACCGTTCAAGTCATCAAACGCCTCGATCAGCTTTTCCAGGCGCGCCTCAAGCAGGCCTACCGTTTCAAGGATCGTGAGAACCAGGGCTGTGTCAACAACGTCTTGAGAGGTAAGACCGGTGTGGATTCCATCCGCCCCAAACGCAGCTTTCAATTGCTTAACGAGCGCAGGGACCGGCACGCCGTCCTGTGCCGTACCCTCCAAAATTTCTCCGATATCAGGCTCAAACACTGCAACTTTTGCGCCGACCTCCGGAAAACCCAGAGCCGCACTCCAAGCAGACTCCACCGCCAGCATATGTGCCATCTGGCTCTCGGCCGACCAAAGCGACGCCATCTCTGGGTCGGTAAAGAGGCCCGAAAGCCAGGCGTGTTCGAATACGCTGCTCACAGGTCGAGAAACACCGTCTCGCCGTCTCCTTGGAGGCGGATGTCAAAGCGGTAGTTGCCTGGACCCGTTTTTTTGGCGATCAGCGTGTCTATGCGCGGGCGTTGTTCGATACGCGCAAGCAGGGGATCGGTGTCATTGTCCTCGTCCTCAAAGTAGATCCGGGTGTTGAGACCGATGTTGATACCACGTGCCGCGATCCAGAGACTAATATGGGGTGACATGACTCTGCCAGTGCGGTCGGTCGGCGCGCCAGGCTTGATCGTGCGTAACGTAAACTCACCAGAATCTTTGTCAGCTGCAAAACGACAGAATCCCAAAACAGCCGGATCGGCACCATCCTGACCGGGATAAACGCCATTGGCATCCGCCTGCCAACTTTCCATCATGGCATCGCGCATTGCCCATCCGGTCCCGTCGAAGATTGACCCTGTGATCTCAATGATCTCGCCTTTTGCGCCTTCAACAAAGGGCCTAAGGCCCAGGTCTTCGGGGTATACGCCCTCGATGCCAGCAATCGTCGGGGTGCATCCAATGTGGACGTAAGGGCCTGCGGTCTGGCTGGGTGTTTCCAACAGTGTGTGAAGGAGTTGGGTCATCACATTCCCTCCGACTTGTTTTCGAACATCGTCTGTCGGCGACCCCGCAACACGATATCAAATTGATAAGCGAGGTAATCCATCCCCCGTGAATTTTGTAGATCAAGCGGCGCCACGAGACGGTCGAGTTGGCTGCGATCCTGAATAGTTGCGGCTATCGGGCAGAGATCAATTAGGGGATCGCCTTCAAAGTACATCTGGCTGATCAAGCGCTGGCCAAAGGAATGACCGAACACCGAGAAATGGATGTGCATCGGCCGCCAGTCATTAGCAAGGTTGGGCCAGGGGTACGCGCCAGGGCGGATAGTCATAAACTCATAAAACCCGTTCTCGTCGGTCAAAGTCCGGCCGCACCCGCCAAAATTCGGATCTAACGGTGCGAAATACGTGTCTTTCACATGACGATATCGTCCGCCGGCGTTCGCCTGCCAAATCTCAACCAGAGTGTTTGGGACCGGGCGTGCGTTTTCGTCCAGAACGCGGCCATGGACTCGAATACGTTCGCCAACTGCCAAAGCTTTACCTTGGGAGTAGTTGCTGATGAGGTTGTTATCGAGCGCACCGATCTGGTTATGGCCAAAGCGCGGGCCCGTTTCCTCGCTCGTTGTCGATTCCATCGACAGCAGCGGAAGGTTCGGTGAACGCGTGACGGAGGTCTTATAGTCCGGGTAGTATGACAGTGGATGAACGTCACGTCTCCGAGGCATCAATGCTGCAGAATCGCTCATAGCTTAGGATTCCATTTCAGCAAACGTTCGCTTGGCGAGTTTAATCGCATGATTGGCTTTGGGAACGCCCGCGTAAATTGCGACGTGCTGGAGCGCCTCCATGACATCGTCTTTGCTTGCGCCCGTGCGCACGGTTGCGCGGATATGCATCGGGATTTCTTCAAAATTGCTCGTTGCCGCAAGAAGCGCAATTGTAATCATCGATCGTTCACGCCGACTGATCTTGTCAGAGGACCACACTTGGCCCCAGGCCCCTTCTGTGATCAGTGTCTGAAAAGGGATTTCTGCCTCAGATTTGTCCGCTTCGGCGCGGTCCACGTGAGCATCGCCTAAAACCTGACGCCTGGTTTTCATGCCTTGGTCGTAGCGGTTTGTCATTTATGATGACTCCATGAACGCGGTGATAAGCTTTGCAACTTGGGTCGGCTTCTCAACGCAGGGGATATGTCCAGCGTCAGGTAAGACGTGGCAGGGCGCGTCATAAAGTTCTGCGGTTGCCTGGACGATATTTGGTGTCGTGGATTGGTCCGCCTCACCTACCATTGCCATCACAGGCTGATCGAGCTTGTTGGCTTGTTCGGTGAAATCTGCCCTCATGATCGCCTGGCAGCAAGCGATGTAGCCAGCAACCGGTGTCCGCGTCAGCATATTGCGCCAAGGGGCAACAGCCTGAGCGTCGCCGCGGAAGCCCGGCGCGAACCAACGATCAAGGATCGCGTCGGCGATACCTGAGATGCCGCCACCTTTGATGGCTTTGATACGGTCTTCCCACATTTCGTCCGTTCCGATCTTGGCGGCGGTGTCCATCAGTACCAAACGTTTGACAATGTCAGGCCTTTTCAGAGCCAGACCCTGACCAATCAACCCGCCAATCGAAAGACCAACAAAGGTGACATCGCGCGCACCAACGGCATCAGCAACAGCTGCAGCATCATTGACGAGCTTATCGATGGTGTAGGGCCCGTCTGGGCAATCAGAAAGACCATGCCCGCGCTTGTCGAACCGCAAGAATCGACACTCTTGCGGCATGTGAGGCAACATATGGTCCCAAACACGCAGATCTGTTCCGAGGGAATTCGCGAGCATCACCGTGTGCCCGTCTGATGGCCCGTCGACCTTTGAAACAATCGTGCACGTGTCGCGCTGTACCGTGAACATTTATGATCCTCCCGCGTTTTTCTTGCATTTTTGCCGTGAATAGAAAATTATATATTTGAACATTTTTATTAACGTATGGGTTATGCTTGCTTGATCCGCGCATCCGTTTGCGACACCTGCGCTGCTTTTTGGAAACAGCGCGCCTCGGGTCTTTGACCGCAGCGGCGAACGCGATGCATGTATCGCAACCGGCGGCCTCGAAGACCATCAAAGAACTTGAGCAGATCTTGGGGCGGCCGCTTTTTGACCGCAGCGCGCGAAGGTTGACTCTGACACCTGCTGGGAAGGTCTTTCAACAACACACAGGCGCAGCGCTGATTGAACTGGCGCGTGGGCAGGACCTTGTCACGGGTGTACCGCGTGTGGCCAAGCGTGTGGCTGCCGGTGCGCTTCCAACCGCTGCAACGACGCTCATGCCTTCTGCATCCCTCGCGTTTCGTGAAGCCTTTCCAACATGCCTTTTGCGAGTTTCGACAGGTCCGAACTGGCTATTGATGTCGCAGCTGAGGGAGGGGTCGTTGGATTTGGTTGTTGGCCGAATGGGCCCCGCCAAAGTCATGGAGGGGCTATCCTTTCAGCCACTCTATTCCGAAAAAATCATTGCGATTGTTAGGCCCAGCCACCCGCTTTGCAACATAGCAGATGCGGCGGCCCGGCTTAGCGAATACCCCATAATTGTTCCACCATCTGGCGCCGTCATCTCACACCAAGTTCAGGCCATGTTGACCCGTCATTCGATTCCGGTCGGCACGCAAGCTTTCGAGACCGTATCGCTTGCCTTCGGACGCGGGCTGGTCCAGCGTTCTAACGCAATCTGGTTCATATCGCGGGGCGTTGTCGCGGCGGAACTCGCCGAAGGCAGCTTGGCTGAGTTGCCAATTGAGGAAAATGCTTTGGGTGCCCCCGTGGGCATTTCCACCCGAGAGGATGGATCGCTTTCAGAGGAGCAAGAGGGTCTGATCGCCGCCTTAAGATCAGCCAGCAGCTCCATGCCTGACAACGGCGACACCGCTGGCGCTGACGCCCAGATTTGAGCGCAGCAGAAGACCCTGCCAAATCCATCTCTTGAAGCACAAGAGACTGTTCCAGTCGCTGTGCATCTGCAACGTCGAAGGCATCAAGGACGTCCATACGTTTCGGGCCAGAACGAGTCCCGCGACTGACCAACATCGCCGTGCCGCGCTCAGCAATCATGATGCTGCCTCCAAACTCACTGACGGCACGCCCGGATCTTCAGATAGATCCTTCCAAATCAGCGTTTCAGTTAGTGACGCCACCGGTGGATCTTAAAATGGCTTCCTAGAATGGCAGCCCGATATAGTTCTCGGCAAGGTCGCGACGCGCAGTCTCGGACCGAGACAAATGCGCCAATGTTGCTTTGCGCATTTGCCCAGCAAAGCTGTCTTCGCCGTCGAATTGGTGCAGCATTGTTGTCATTTGCCAGCTAAATCGCATCGCTTTCCAAACACGTGCAAGCGCTTTGTCACTGTAGGCTTCGAGACCACTCTCTTTGCCAGTCGTCACGGCGTCAATCAGCGCGGGATAAAGGTAGTGAACGTCCGAAAACGCCAGGTTTAGGCCCTTTGCACCCGTTGGCGGAACGATATGAGCGGCATCCCCGACCAGGAACAATCGCCCCCAGCGCAGCGGTTCACTCACAAAGGATCGTAATGGGGCGATGGACTTTTCAATAGATGGACCGGTTTCCATGCTATCCGCAACGTCAGACGGGAGGCTCGCTTTCAGCTTTTTCCAAAACCGGTGATCGCTCCACTCTTCAACTTTATCACTGAGAGCCACCTGGACGTAGTATCGGCTTAGGTTTTCGTTGCGTTGGGACGCAAGTGCAAAGCCGTTGCTGGAGTTTGCGTAGATCAATTCATGATTTGCAGGCTTGGTTTCGGACAATACGCCTAACCAACCAAAAGGGTACACTCGCTCAAATTCGCGCCGCTGCTCGTCCGGGATGGTCTTGCGGCTTACGCCGTGAAAGCCGTCGCAGCCTACGACATATTTGCAGTCTAAGCGCTTACGTTCCTCCTCAACGGTAAATTCAACATAAGGCGCGGTTGTCGTCACGTGGTTGATCACAACGTCCGAAACATCATGCAGGATCGTCGCACCAATCGCGTCTTGCGCTTCATACAAATCCTTGGTGACTTCGGTCTGACCGTACACCATGACTTTCTTACCAGTGAGCTCATAAAAATTCACGCGCACCATGAGATTATCGTCGGCGAAGTAGCATCCCTCGTGTGGGATGCCTTCCGTAGCCATTCGATCTCCAACACCGGCTTCGCGCAACATAGCCACTGTGCCAGCCTCCAGCACGCCGGCGCGTATCCGCGACAAGACTCGGTCGCGGTTGCTACGCTCTAAAAGTACGGTGGACACGCCAGCGCGGTTGAGTAGCTGAGATAAGAGTGTGCCAGATGGGCCCGCACCAATAATGGCGACTTCGGTCTTCACTTGACGGCCTCCTCCGACGACGTTGACGAAGAAACTAGAAGTCCTCTTCACAATGTAAAATAGACTCGCCCGTCCGCGGCTGGTACTTTTCGGGCATGTCTGATCCGACGCCCATTCCGATTTACACGCTTTACGGTGAGACTGACCGGTTTCCCGATGTTGTACATTCAGAACGATTTTCGGCGCGTGCGCCGATCCATAACTGGCGTATTTCGGCACACCGTCACCGACATATGATGCAAGTGTTCTTGGTCAAAGATGGAGCAATTGACGCGATTGTAGACAGTCAGACGATACATCTTACAAAGCAATACTACCTATTTGTGCCGGCGAGTTGCGTACATCAGCTAGAATTTGGCCCAAACACATCTGGGCAAGTTATTTCGTTCCCATTGACGTTGATGACGAGCTTTGGGCCTGCGACCGAAGATCTGCAGTCTGCCTTGTCAGACCCGCTTCACGGGCAGATCGATGATGCTCTACGGAACCTCGCTATCGCACTAGACGCTGCCATGCGCAGCCAGGGAACCTTCCGTGCTCAACGATTGGTTGGGCTAGCACATTCCATGCTTGCGCTAATCGCTGAAGGACAGGTGTTGTCGGCAGAGACCAATAAAGCGCGATCGGATTCGCGTTTGCGAGACCTTGATGATTTGATCGTTCAGCACCTTAGCGATGGATGGGGTGCATCCGAATATGCGCGTGCTTTGGCGGTCACGACAGGACACCTCAGCCGTCTTTGCCGCGATGCAACCGGGATGGGCGCGATGGCGTACATTGAAAATCGCCTCATGGCGGAAGCTTGCCGTCTGCTCGCCTTTACCCAGCTGCCCGTCTCGGATATTGGGTATCGCCTTGGCTACGCGGACCCATCCTACTTCTCGAAGCGGTTCCAAAAATCGCAGAAATGCGCACCGACGGCGTATCGAGCGCAGTTCGTGCAATAGCTCTCGCTTGCTGCGTTTTGACGGATGCAACACAAGTGACGGTCAATGGTCATGCTCAAACAAAAGAGAACTAAAGTTGCGCAAAGGCGCGTTTGAGAGTGGAAACGCTATGGAAGTGCACGAATACTACCAATTGTTGCGTCAGCCGGACATTCCGTCGGTTTGCATTCCGCGCATAAAGTGCCATTCATCGCGATAAATGTCGTGACTAACTGAGGTCTAGGGAGGACATCATGAAACGTCGAAACTTTTTGAAAGTAACCATCGCCAATGCGGCTGTTGCAGCTGCACTTGCGACATCTGCTGTTGCCCAAGAGGTGACTTTGCGGATGCACTCTTTCCTGCCACCCGTTGCGGTACTTCCATCGTTGGTCATGAAACCATTCGCCGAGCGTGTTGCGGAGGCTTCTGATGGTCGCATCGAAATCCAGCAGTTCGATAGCATGTCCCTTGGCGGTCGCCCACCAGAACTGATCGACCAAGCGCGCGACGGGGTTGCCGACATCGTGCTTACCCTTCCAGGCTACACACCAGGGCGTTTTCCAAGGACCGAGGTTTTCGAACTGCCCTTCATGATGACGGATCCGGTCGCAACATCGCGGGCCTTCCAGCAGATGGTCGAGGAAGACTTCCAAGACAGCGAATACGGCGACTTTAAAATCTTATCAGCCTGGGTGCACGGGCCTGGAGTTATCCACTCTGCGACGCCGATCGCCACACTTGAAGACATGTCAGGTCAGACATTGCGAGGTCCAACACGGATCATCAACAACCTATTGTCTGAGCTTGGGGCGGAGCCAGTTGGTATGCCTGTTCCGGCGGTTCCCGAAGCCCTGTCAAAAGGCGTTGTGAACGGCACCGTGATCCCTTGGGAAGTGACTGCATCCCTGCGGTTGACCGAGCTTGTGGAGAACCACACCGAGTTTGGTGGCGACGAAGCTCTCTACACTGCGACATTTGTTCTTGCTATGAATCGAGCAAAGTATGAGGGCTTGCCAGACGATCTGCGCGCGATCCTGGACGAACAAATCGGAATCGAAATGGCGGCAGCGCATGCGCAAACCATGCTCGATTGGGACAAACCAGCCCGCGACATTGCAGTTGAGGCGGGCAGTAACATCATGACATTGGATGAGACCGAAGTCGCGCGTTGGAAAGAAGCGTCGCGACCCGTCATCGACAACTGGATCGTTGAGATGAACGAGAAGGGAATCGACGGACAGGCGTTGATCGACCGGGCACAAGAGCTGATTGCTCAAAACCAGTCGTAACGAACGCTACAAAATTCCGGAGGGGGCCCTTGCGGCCCTCTCTGTCTTCAAGGGGCGGCTATGTATAGAGCGCTTGATCGATCCGCAGATATCATTGCGCGCACTCTTGCTTTTCTGGGCGGGCTTGTTTTGGTCGCTTTGATCATACTGAACACAATCTCGATCATCGGACGTGCCTTTGTCCCCCTCGAAATTGGGATCCGCCCGATCCGCGGGATCTATGACATGACCGAGATTGGGATGGCGATTGCCATCTTCGCCTTTATGCCCTGGGCTCAGTTCAAAGAGGCTCACGCCCGCGTTGATCTATTTCAGCATGTGATCCCGCCAGCGGTCGATCGATTTCTTGATCTACTCTTCAATATCGCGATGGCAGCGGTCGCTTATCTGATTGCCTCACGACTCTACCTCGGCATGCTCGACAAACAGTCGTACGGAGAGACAACGTTGATCGCCCAAATCCCGGTTTGGTGGGGGTTTGCTGGCGGTCTTGTCGGCGCGGTCGGTTTCGCCATCGTCGCCATATTTTGCGTGATCCGCGCTGCTCGCCGTTTGGCGGGACGACCTGACTAGGAGCTCGAGGTGTCTAATATCGAACTCGCCATCTGGTCCTTCCCGGTCCTCTTGCTACTTGTCTTTATCCGTATGCCTATCGCATTGGCGATGATCGGTGTCGGCATCGGCGGCACGTATCTGGTCATCGGGACCCCGATGATGACGCTGAACCAGATGAAGACCCTTACCTACGGAACGTTCTCCAACTACTCTTTCTCGATCATCCCGCTGTTCTTGCTGATGGGGCAGTTCGCGACCTTGTCTGGGATGTCAGCGGCCCTCTTCCGCGCGGCAGAAACTTTTCTTGGGCACCGCAAAGGCGGGGTGGCCATGTCAGCCGTGGGCGCTTGCGCGGGCTTTGGCGCGATCTGTGGTTCTTCTTTGGCGACCGCCGCCACCATGGGTCAGGTCGCTTTGCCGGAAATGAAGCGGTACGGTTACCCTGGCTCTTTGTCGACAGGCGCGCTCGCTGCTGGTGGCACGTTGGGTATCTTGATTCCGCCGTCGGTGATCCTCGTCATTTACGCAATCTTAGCGGAACAGAACATTGAGAAGCTCTTCGTCGCAGCCCTGATCCCAGGCATCTTGGCTGCGGTTGGCTACATGCTCGCCATCTCCGTCTGGGTCCGCGTCTTTCCCAACTCTGCCGCGGTGAAAGATCGCGTACCCTGGTCAAAGCGCTTGATTGCACTGGGAAAAGTGTGGCCGGTGGTTCTGATCTTTTTCGTTGTCGTTGGCGGGATCTATGCCGGGATTTTCACACCAACTGAGGCCGCGGCCATCGGCGCGGCTGGAACCGGAATTATCGCTTTGGCGTCCGGTGAAATGAACTGGTCGCGCTTGAGCGACGCAATACTGGCAACGGCGTCATCCTCGGCAATGATCTTTCTGATCATACTGGGTGCGGGCATCTACAATAACTTTCTGTCCCTAACCCAACTGCCACAGATGGCCTCGATTTGGGTTGGTGACCAAGGGTTTTCGCCATGGTTTGTTCTGACGATCGTCTTGCTGATGTATCTCATCTTCGGCTGTGTGATGGACTCCCTGTCGATGGTGCTGCTCACTGTCCCGATCATCTTTCCAATTATGATCGTTCTTGACTTCGGTATGAGCCCGAACGACTTCGGCCTGTGGTTCGGTATCTTGGTTCTGATCGTAGTGGAGGTAGGACTCATCACGCCGCCGGTGGGAATGAATCTCTTTATCATCAACTCGATGGCGAAAGAGACACCTATCAGTCAGACTTACAAAGGGGCCCTGCCTTTTGTGATCACTGACTTAGTGCGTGTGGTTATCTTAACCGCCTTTCCGGCGATCACACTGTGGCTTGTTTGGGTTATTGACGCGCTCTAACGAACCGGGCGCGGCGTTCAACGCGAATCTGTGCAATAAAATCCACACACAGCACAGCGAGTAATAAATCGAGGAAGTTGCGGGCGTTTAGTTTATGCGCGGTGTGCTTCCCAAAATTTGAGCCACCCCTTCTTTTTGCACCGTTTTGGCGTTTCGCGCTGAACCGGCGAAAATCTCCATCTCACTTTGACGACCAAAGCCATTTTCGCCGGACATGCCTGACGCATTTTGACCCAAGAACTTCGTTTCAAACTGGTCTGCTGGGACGGGTTTTGAAAAGAGGAAACCTTGACAGAGTCGAGCGCCAAGGTCGTTCAAAACTTTGGCTTGATCCCAAGATTCAACACCCTCCACAACCGTTTCCGTCCCGAGAGCATTTGAAAGTTCAATAATGCTGGTAACTATTTTGCGGTCCTTTTCGTTTTCGAGGATGTCGTGGATAAAACTGCAATCAATCTTCAGGCGGGTGATCGGCAAGATGCGGACGAGTGCGAGCGAGGAGTAGCCCGTTCCAAAATCGTCGAGAGCCAAACTAAACCCGTGTTCGCTCAACGCAGAAATGCGCTCCCAGCCCGGATCATTCTCATGCAGTGTCAGGCTTTCGGTTAGTTCCAAGCAGATGTTGCTTGGTGACAGACCATGCGCTTGCACCGTTTCAATCAGAAAGTCGACAATGTTCGGATCACTAAAGGTGGTTGCTGCCAGGTTGACGGCGACCTCAAGCTCCTCGCGCCCCAGGCTCTTCCAGCGCGCGAGATCTTGGCAGACCTTCTGGATGATCGCCCGGTCGATCCGCTCAATCATGCCATGGCTTGAGGCTATGGGCACAAATTCAATCGGCTTGCGTAACTGTCCCGTTGGATCGTGCCATCTGCTGAGCGCTTCGGCGCCAACCACCCGACCAACTGACACATCAAACACAGGTTGATAGTGAGGCTGAAATTGGTGGTGTTCTAAGCCTCGCAAAATTTCAGAAACAATGCTCTTTGTTGGTGCCGACGTATCTACGGATTGCTGAGCGACCTCAATGTTTGCAACGCCAGCGCGTTTCGCGTGATACATTTTTTGATCCGCACTGGAGAGGAGCGCTTCAATACTTTGACCGTCGCTCGGCGACATACTCATGCCAATGTTTGCCTTTTGTGAAACGGCACCGCCTGGGCAGGGCATCGGCGCCGCGATCGCGGTCGCAATGTCATCACACAGCGACAGGCACCAATCCTGAGATTCAATCCCCTCAACGAGCACTACAAATTCGTCGCCACCTAGTCGGACGACCAGCGATCCCAAAGGCGCGACCTCTGTCAGTGCGTTTGCAACATGGCAAAGAAGCTTATCGCCAAAGTCATGGCCGTACGTATCGTTCACGCCTTTGAAGTCTTGAAGGTCAACAACTATCACCAGTGCCTTTTCTGACTCCGCAATCATCGTTGGTGCGACTTCATTCAAATAGCGACGGTTGGATGCACCGGTCAACGTGTCCTGATAGGCCTGTAGCTCAAGCTTGCGTGAAAGCTCTGCCACCTGCGAAAAGTCAACGCCTTGAAGAAGGTAACTGGCCCCGTCTGTTTGGAGAGCGTCTAGCGCTGCGACCGAGATGATGTGGCGCGCAGCAGCACCATTTCCTTTGAGCAACCAAACCAAGGTTTGAAAATCTGCCCCGTTTTGCACCTCATCCGTCAACGTCCGCCAATCCGGCAGATCCAAGGCATGCGCAAGAGCAGGGTAAGACAGTGACGGCGCCCCATTTTGATCTTCGGCCAAAACAAGCGCCAGACCGCGGCTCATGCTAACGATCTTTCCGTTAGATCCTAGACGCGCAGTAATGGCGTTTGTCTGCAAGACTAAAGAGCTATCATCATCATTGAGCATTGGAAAAGAGCCTTGAAAGTTTTGCTACTGGCGAATTCACTACACGCGGGTAAACAGACACTTAATTGTGGGTAACCCACTTCAGATCGCAATTGGTATCTGGCAACTTTTGCAAGTTTCTTGCAACCGAGAGCGGCCCACCGATGTCAGTTCGTTTGAGATTCAACCAAAATGCGGGATCAGCGCCGACTCGGACCCTTCGCTCGGAAGATACATGTGCTGCGCGTTGCCTACTGCATTCATGATCCGAATAGTCAGTGACTGAATCCCCGCGAACGCCTGATGAACAACCACGTGCACGCCTTCCCAAGCAAAGGCAAGCGACGGGAACTTTGTACCATCCGTTACCCTGATCGAGGTGGCAAGGCTGACGGGAATGATACTATGAAGATAGTCCACAATATCGGTTTGAAAAACCTGTTCGAGTGACATCGGGCGATGGAAGGACATAACAGTTTTTACGTTTCCGTGGTTGCACTCCACTTTGTGGACGTACAATCCACCGGCCTCGAAATCCCGCTTCAGTTGAATATTGATTCGAGTGTTCGACATATTTGGCTCCGTTTGCGGCCAAACTATCCTTAATTGATTAAGGGACCGTTTAACGGTGGGTCGGACATTGAGTAAAAATTTACAATATTAATTATTTTTGATTGGTTCCGGATCACTCTCAAACCGTGTGTCGTCTGGCGGAGG
Source organism: Pseudomonadota bacterium (assembly GCA_038526085.1). Taxonomy (GTDB): domain Bacteria; phylum Pseudomonadota; class Alphaproteobacteria; order Rhodobacterales; family Rhodobacteraceae; genus Yoonia. The sequence continues at coordinate 104,531 of JBCBHE010000007.1, forward strand.
CACTATTGTTTGCCTATTAGTTTAACGGTTTCGATTGAGGCATTCCAATGAGTTCCGGGCTAAATTCTTTACACTCCCAATGATCTACTGAACCACCCAGACGGCGCCGCCAACCCACGTCTACTTGCCGAAAAGACTTGCGAAAGTTGCCAAGACTGGCAGTTTCAGCGAGGCTAACGATAAGCCAAGCACCGTCTTCAGCGTCGCGCATTGGCGAAAAGCTCACTGGGCGGAATGCATGATGTAATGCAATACCGCTGACGACTCCAACGAATTAATACTGTTTGAACAGCGGAGCTCAGTAAAAAAGACTTACAGGCGAGAACAATCGCAAGTCATTCCAGTTGGAGGACGCCTTCGGTGGTTTCATCGATTTGCATAACCAATCCAAACAGATTTCCGGTTTGGTCCGTAATCGGCGCAGTACTGACCGAAACCTGCCCTTCCACGTTCTTTGCCGTTTGTGTTTCAGGCTTACGTTCAATCAAGGCGCGGCTGCAAATCTCGACCAGTGCCGGGAAACCCTTTGGCAAATTGATCTGCGACAGGTGGCCATACCCGCCGCCCCGCTCATCCAGCGCAAACTTCTTCTTCGCTGCCTCCGACGCATAGCGGATGATTAGCCCTTGATCGACCATCACGGTATAGTTCGGCAAACTCGCGATCAGGCCATTCAGTTCCGCACTTGTGCGTTCAAGTTGGCTTGAGTTGACAAGCAGTTCTTCATTGACGGTGATCAGCTCTTCGTTTGTTGATTGCAGCTCTTCGTTGGAGGTCTCTAACTCCTCATTCGTGGACTGCAGTTCTTCATTGGAAGACTGCAGTTCTTCGTTGAGCGCTTGCAGCTCTTCATTGGAGGTTTGCAACTGTTCAACCGTAATCTGCAAGGCGTCACGGTTTCGCGCAAGCTCATCTTCAAGATAGTTCACATACTCTGACTTTTCGACGCCCTCATCGGTCGGCTGATATTGTTCGATCTGCGCGAACCCGATCAATGCCATGTCTTCCGTCGATTCATCGGATCTAGGCAAGGGGTATGCTGTTATCTGGACGGCGAGATCATCGTTGTCGTCACCCTTGTGAAGGTGGCCCGCCCGTTTCTCATTGTACTTCAGCGCAACCATGGCGAGGCTTGCAGCATCCGTCGCGTACCGCTGCTTCAACATCGACAGGGATGTTTGTCCAATCGAGTTGTTCGTCATCGCGCAATAGGGAGCGATGTCACCGTAAACGCGTAGAACCGTGCGATCTTTGTTGATGACGATCCCATCTTTCAAAATGGACTCAGCCAGCCGGTCGAATTGGCGCCAACTGCTTCCAATCTCATTTCTTTGCGCACGGCGCTCAATATCTGCGTCAGCACCATAAGATGTTGGAAAATTTGGAAGCTGGTAGATTTTGTCGGCACCGGGTTCCCGCTTGCGGAAGAGACGCATGTCCGGTTGAACCTGGACAAAACCATGACTCATCGTGCCCAGCGACTCTGACGTCCCAAGAAAAAGAAACCCCTTTGGTCTGATCGCATAAAGCAAACGCGAGATGACCCGTCCTTGTAGCTTAACATTGAAATAGATCAGCAGATTTCGAATGCTCACCAAATCGATGTCGATGAAGGGTGCATCCTGGAAGACGTTGTGCCTCGAGAACATCACCATCCGCCTCAGCTTCTGGCTAATTTGGATGTGGTCGCCTTGGATCTCAAAATAAGCGTCAAAGCGGTCCTGTGGGATATCGGCAATCGCCGAAACAGGATATGCGGCCCTGCGGCCCCGATCCAGCGCCTCATCATCGATATCAGTTGCGAAGACCTGCAGATCCTCTGGCTGAACGACGTCCAAGCCACCCATTTCTTCGCAAACCATCATGGCAATGGTGTAGGCTTCTTCACCAGATGCCGCTGCCGGAACCCAGATGCGAATGGGGTGACCAGGTTTTCGCGCTGCCACGATTTCCTGCACATATGGTTGCATCGACTCAAACTGGTCGGGGTCGCGGAAGAATTGTGTAACGGATATCAAGAAGTCTCGGTAAAGCGCGTCGACCTCTTCAACCGACTGCCGGCATAGCTCTGTGTAGGTCTCGATATCATCGACGCCCTTCGCCAACATCCGACGCTGAATGCGGCGGTTCAAAGTCGTTTCCTTGTAGTGACGGAAATCGACGCCAGTGTGCGATCTCACAACTTCAAAAAGGTCGCGACTTCGGGTCTGATCAACGTTGATGTCTCGTAACGCGGTGAGGTCACGTGGGTGTGCCATGATCTGGTTGAGATGCAGTCCCATCTGAGGAGGCGTCAGGACAAGGTCGATACACCCAGTCCGGATTGCAGCGACTGGCATGCTCTCATATTTGCAGGTTTCCGGCTCTTGCGCGATTGTAATGCCGCCGTGCTCTCGGATGGCTTGAACACCGTAGCTCCCATCGCTTCCGGTCCCTGAAAGCACAATGCCAATCGCAAGTTCTTTCTTTTCCTCCGCGACGGACTTGAAAAGGCGGTCTGCAGACGGCTTTGGCGTCGCCGGATTCGGCGACGGCTCCCGCAATTGCATCGTATCGTCTTTATAAATGACATCCTGCCCCGGCGGCGGGACATAGACAGTGTCTGCTTGCGGCCTTGTATCCGTCTCAAGTTGTTCAACACGCAGCGACGTTTCACGAGAAAGCAATTGGACAAGCATGCTCTTATGGGATGGTGCCATGTGCTGTGCGATGACGTAACAGCAGTTTTGGCCCAACGGCATGTTTTGAGCCAGAAGCGACGTCGCTTCTAACCCACCCGCCGAGGCCGCGATCGCAACGATCGTGAGGTCTGCTTGTTCTTCTTTGAGAGTATCAGGCATGCCCAAACTCCGGTATCGGAAGCTGGTTAACCAATGGTTAATGCTGCGCTCAGGGTCGCGCCTGCTGATAAATTGCTGCGATGAAATTGGCTCTTTTTGAGAGACTTAGCTGCGCGATTGTACCGCTATAGACATTTGTCGGTTGAGGGGAGGCTTTAGCTATCTTCCGTTTTGTCGTTCTTGACCTGTGGCGGAGGAACAAGAAGATCATAGAGTTTCTGGATCCAGGTGAGCACAACAAAGACACCGACGGCCCATAGGATGAGCTCAAACGGGGCAAACGACGTTCCGCGCAACCAACGTCTGATCAAATCGCCGCCGGGACGAATTTCCTCGATGCCAAATAGCCCTGATCGTGGCCAGAGATCCAAGAACCAAAATCGCGACAGGTAGAGCAAAACTAGGCCAAGGGCGAAAGTGATGACGAGAAGTACAGCGTGTCTCATTCGCCCACCACAGCAATTGTGGTCGGATCCATGCGCAAAACGATGACATCGCCGCGCCGCTCGAGATCGCCTTCCAACTGAACGAATTGCCCGACGAAATCGTAGGCATCCTTCGGTAGACGTGTGTAATTTGGACCCGTGATCAACATGAAGTCGGATCCATCAATCGGTTGGGTCGATACAAAAACTGGCGGCACATCACCAATGAGACAAAGGTTTGCACAAGCCTTGTGCGCAAGGCCACGGCCGGGTCGCATCGCGCCATAGAGACATTTACCGTCGCAGATCTCTCCGGTCACCTGCCATCGCCCCAGTGGCTCTGTCTCTGTCGTTGGCGGTTCACCCTCCGCCGCACTAATGCCTTGGCGACCGCCGCGCAATTGCATCATGTCGATCGTCCCGCGTTGCAATACGACGCCAGAAACGGTCGCCAACTGGCCATCGAGGCCCATCGCGCGCATATCCACGCCTGACTTTCCAGCGCTGGTCAACATCAGCGTTTTACCAGGCTTGATCAGATCATTCCCTTCAGTAACGCGGAGCAGCGGATAGGGCGTCAGTTCGACGACGCCAGTGACCGTTTGGCGGCCATAGTCAAATCGAAACCCAGATTCAGGTGGCGGATCCTGTGTGCTCCCAATGACCAAGCCCGCAAGCCCCAAAAAGATGACAAGCCCAACGCATATCGCGATGAGAAAACGACGAAGGCCTTGAGGGACAGGAAGATAGCCGACAAAAAAGGGTTTGGGTGCGTCGCTCATGGTGTTGCCCCAACCAGCGAGAGTGGTGCAACGTAGGTGCCTGGTGGGTTTGCATTTTGATGAACCTCCACCGAAGATCCAGTCAAACGGAGATTGTAAGTCGGGATCACTTCGGTGAACGGTGCGGGCGACCGCCCATTCGTCACGTCGTACTGGAACCCGTGCCAGGGGCAAGTCACCAGACAGTCTATCACGCGTCCTTCGCCGAGCGGTCCGTTCTGATGCGCGCAGGCATTGGAAATAGCGCTAAGCTTTCCATCTTGCTTAAATACGGCTACGCGCTCGCCATTTGGTAGGACCTTGATCCGCGCAAAGCCCTCTTGAATATCGCTTTCATCGCAGACTTCGACCCACCCACCGGCCTCCGCGCCCTGCGTATCCCCAGTTCTTATATCTAAGATCGCAGCGTAGGCATGTAGGCCCGCGACGACCAACGCGCACCCAACGAATAAGACAATCACGGTTAGATTCTGCTGGTCTTGGAAGATACCCAAAGCAATGTGGGCCACCACCGACACATACGCAAAGTAGATGAGCAAATGTAGGCGTTTCCAGACCGGTGGTGTCAGGAACTTCATCCAAAAATCGTGACTCGTTGCGGCAAGCACCAAAAGACAGATCAGCGAGAAAATACCGAAGACTTCAAACGGAAATCCAGCCAATTGACCGAAGCTCGTATTTGCAAACAGAAGCGCTTCGTATTTATCGGAGCTAGAAAACGCGAAGTACCAGTTCAGAATGTAGCTGGCGTGGCTGATGGCGACAAACACGGTCATCACGCCGAAGTGGCGCCGATTATAGAGGAGCGGCAGAAAGCGTGTATCAATGCGCGCAAGCGGCCCAATGCACAAAATCACGCTTAGCATCACAAACGCGCAAGCACCGAACGCGCGCGCGTTGTGAACCTGGGGATTGATCGGATGTTCGTGGCTGAGGATTTCTGGGCTTACGTGCAAAAACAACCATAAAAAACCAAACACGCCCGCAAGCATGATCCCATCATAGATCCATTTGTTCCGATTCCATTGAACGGGGACATATTTGACGCTCATTCTGGCGCCTCCGACAAATGTACTGGGGCGATATCAGTTGGCCACGTCTGTCTTACAGACAGCCCAATCACTATGATTGCCACAATCGCGATTGGCATGATGAAAGCATACCACCGGTGCGTTGCCCGGCGCGGTCGATACCGATGAGACCATTCGTCTTTCCCATCGGCCAAGATGTACCAACGCCACAGCACAAGCGGCCAGATAAGCAAGACCCCCGGGACCAAAAGTGGACGGAAGACATAAGCATGGCGGGCATCTTCATCCAAACGGTCAATGCCAAACGTCAGAAACGCCAGTGCAACAAGCGCGCCTATCGCGCCCCACACTTTAACCATCAGCAAGATCAGCTCAGCTTGGTCCATCGGCCCCTCCGTCGATTACCAGGACAGCCCGCCTTTGTTGTGCCGTAGGCATGATCACAAAACCAAGACAATTTTTAATAAATCACGGGCGCGTGACGAGAGCTAGTGACTACCGCGGATGACCAGCTCTGCATCGAGAAATATCGTCTCTTCCGGTTTGTTCGGTTCCTTACTGCGGCGTTCGAGTAGATCGACGACCGTTCGCACAAGTTGATCAACCGGATTACGGATGGTTGTCAGTGCCAACTCCGACCAAGCCGCGATAGCAATATCATCAAATCCGACAACCGAGATGTGCTGCGGTACCATCAGTCCCCGTTCCCGTATCGCGCCAATGGCACCAATCGCCATCACATCATTCGCACAAATGATCGCGTCCGGCTGGTGGTCCAGTATGTCTGCTGCGACCTGTTGGCTTTGTTGCATCGTATAGTTTCCATTGGCTTCCGCGACCAACGACAACCCATTTGCAGACAACACATCGAGAACGCCGCGCCGTCGTTCAATCGACGACCAAAAACCGTCGGCGCCACCAATATAGCCGATGCGTCGGCGACCGTTGTCGATCAAAAGGCGAGTAAGTTTTGCCGCACCTTCGGCATTTTTGATGCATATGTTGTCGACCCCTTTTTGGGACATGACTCGACCAGACGAGATCACCGGGATCCCGAGCTTGATACAATCGGTCACAATCTCAACATCCATGCTGCCGGAACGGAGAATCATTGCCTCGAGGGGATAGCGCAGCACGTTTGAGACAGCATCACGCGCCGATTTCTCACTCCCGCCGATCACAATTGGCCATTTGCCAGCTGTATTGAGCCCGATCACTAACTGGGAAGCGACTTCTTTGTCGTATTCGTTTGGCATCTCGCCGACAAAGATTGCGACAAGATCCGACCGACCGCCCTGCAAACCTGATGCCAGGGCATTTGGCCGGTAGCCAAGGGCCTCCGCAGCTTTTTGAATTCGCTGGCGTTTTTCGGATTCGACATACCCACCCAAAGTAAACGCGCGGGACACCGCATAGCGAGACACACCAGCCAAATCTGCAACGTCCTGCGCAGTGACGCGACGTCTTCCAACGCGGTTTTTGATAGTCATAGACCCCACTTTCTTGCTGTGAACCGCCCGAAACATACCGCGCAGCTTCATACCCACGTTACAATTACAGAGTATGTGCACACGTGTGCAGAATGCCGGGGCTGTCGACAAAAGCAAGGTGTTTCTGGGTGGGGATACGCGCGCGATTGATGCGACCCAGCCAGACGTGCCTAACGGGGAGCTCCGCCGTTGCTGTGCGTTTTTTTGCCCGATCGGGCGATACGTGACCGGAGAGTATCAATGACACGTCTGACCATCACATCAGTTGCGGCAACCATTGCCCTGACTGGCGCGGCTTACGCGCAAACCGAAATCACCATGTGGCACGCCATGGGCGGTGCACTGGGCGATACTGTGAACCAAATCGCCGAAGACTTTAATGCGAGCCAGGACGAAGTTGTTCTGACACCCGTCTTCAAGGGAAGCTACGAAGAAACGCTGACGGCCGGAATTGCTGCGTTCCGCGCTGGCGAGCAGCCAAACATCATGCAAGTCTTCGACGCCGGCGCTGCAACCGTGATCGGGGCGCAAGGCGCGACAATCCCTGTTCAGGAGCTGCTGGCTGCAAACGGCGTTGATTTCGACATTGAAGATTACATCTCTGGCGTTCGTTACTTCTACGCAGACAGCAACGGCACGATGATCGGTATGCCGTTCAACTCTTCTTCCCCCATCATGTATTACAACGAAGATGCACTTGCCGCGGCCGGCGTGACCCCACCTGAAACTTGGGAAGAGTTCCAGGACACAACTGCACCAGCATTGGTTGAGGCTGGCTACATTCCAATGGCGCAATCTCATCTGCCATGGATCTTCACCGAAAACTTCATGTCCCGTCACAACCTGCCATTTGCAACCAACAACAATGGATACGATGGCACAGACACAAAGATCCTCGTAAACAATGACGCGATCAAAGCGCACTTCACTGCGTTGACAGAATGGCAAGACCAGGGTTTCTTCAACTGGTACGGCACGGGCTGGAGCGACAACCAAGCCCCATTTGAAGAGGGCAAAGTCGCAATCTGGCTCGGTTCTTCTGGCTCCTTCGGTGGCCTGTCTCAGAAAGACCTCGGCTTTGAATTCTCAGCGACCTACTTGCCATACTGGGAAGCCGTGACAACCGAACCAACACAGACATTCATCGGCGGTGCGTCCCTGTTTGCAATGTCCGGAAAGTCTGGCGACGAGAACGCCGCGACAGCAAAGTTCTTTGAATACCTGACATCCCCAGAGACTCAGTATTTCTGGCATAAAGAAACCGGTTACGTGCCGATCACGGAAGCTGCCTATGAAATGGCAAAAGCCGACGGTTACTATGACGAGCAGCCAGCCGCCGAAATCGGCATCAAGCAGCTGTCTTTGGCCGCTGGTGAAAACACCCGTGGGTATCGCATGGGCTTCTACGTCCAGATCCGCGACGTGATGAACCGCGAGTACGGTCGCATCCTGACAGGTGAAACCTCTGTCGAAGATGCATTCCAGAACATCGAAACAGAAGCGAACGAGCTGCTGGAGCGTTTTGGTAAAACTCAGGGCTAATCACCTGACATAATCTGGGGCGGCCCGCGTGGGCCGCCCTTTCTTTGGGGACCACCGCATATGAAACGGGCTGGATTTAATACGCCTTGGCTGCCGATGCTGCTGCTTCTCCCGCAGCTGACGATCATCGCCGTCTTCTTTTACTGGCCGGCTTGGCACGCCCTTCAGTCGTCCTTCTATCTCCAGGATCCCTTTGGCTTCGGATCAACCTTTGTCGGTTGGGAAAACTATACCGACATGTTTGGGAACCGAGAGTATCGCAAGATCGCTTGGTTCACGGTCCTCTTCACACTTCTCGTCACGTTCTTCTCGCTTGCACTTGCTCTTATTCTCGCGGTTAAAGCCGATAAAGTTATTCGCGGCGCCAAGACTTATCGTTCATTGCTGATGTGGGTCTATGCAGTGGCCCCGCCGGTTGCCGGCTTTATCGGTATCATCATGTTCGATCAAAGCTGGGGTCCAATCACAGAGTTTTTTGCACTCTTCGGCTACACCTTTCAGGTCGGCGTGAACTTCAATGAAACGGCCTTCGCAATGGTGCTCGTGTCCGTGTGGAAGCAAGTCCCGGTGAACTTCATCTTCTTTCTGTCCGGCTTACAATCGATCCCCAAGTCGGTCCGCGAGGCGTCACTAATCGACAACGGCAGTGCCAACGGCCGGTTCTGGGACATTACCTTCCCATTGTTGGCACCAACTGGTTTCTTCCTCCTGATCATCAACATCACGTACTCCCTGTTCGACACCTTCGGCGTGATCGATACGATTGTAAAAGGTGAGCCTGGGAACAATCCGATGACGCTCGTCTATAAGGTCTACGTCGATGGGTTCCGGGGCAACGACCTTGGCGGGTCATCGGCGCAGTCCGTTATTTTGATGGTCCTTGTCCTTGCTCTTACCGTCTTTCAGTTCAGGCTGATCGAGCGGCGCATTCACTACACATGAGGCTGACATGACGGATGCGACTCAAATCCAAACGGCCGTCGCGGCCCCAAAGCGAAAGCGACGACCGATCAAGTTGGAAAACGTTGTCGATCACGGCGTGCTGGTCGTGGGTGCACTGTTTATGCTGCTTCCAATCTTAATGGTCCTCCAGCTGACGACGGTTCCGGACGCGGAAATCATCAAGAACGGTCCCAGTCTGAAAATTGGCGATCAGTTCGACGAGAATTTCCAGAAAGCGATGTTTGAGGCAGACGGTTTCTCCGGTGCGAACACCGGTGTTCGCATGCTCTACAATTCTTTCATTCTTGGGATCGGCTTCGCGGTTGGCAAGATCGTGATTGGGATGATGGCGGCTTACGCCATTGTCTACTTCCGGCTGCGGTTCGCAACTTTGGCGTTTTGGATCATTTTCACAACGCTGCTCCTGCCCCTCGAGGTCCGGATCTTACCATCCTACGAGGTTGTCCAAAGCCTGGGCATGTTGAACACCTTTTCAGGACTCATCATCCCCTTGGTCGCATCGGCCACCGCGACGTTCTTCTTTCGGCAGTTCTTCCGATCTGTCCCTGAAGAGCTCGTTGAGGCGGCGCGGATTGACGGCGCAGGGCCGGTAAAGTTCTTTTTCGACATCCTGGTACCCCTGTCCCGCACCATGATCGCGGCGATGTTCATCATCATGTTTGTCTTTGGTTGGAATCAATACCTTTGGCCAACAATGATCACGACCGAAGAAGACATGTTCACGTTGGTTCGTGGTATCAAACAGATGACCCAGGTCCTTGAAGGGGCAAGCCTGCCGGAATTCGGACGCTCGAACCTTCTGGCTATTATCGCCATCGTCCCACCTGTGTTTATCGTCATCTTCTTCCAAAGCTGGTTCGTGAAGGGCCTGACGGAATCCGACAAGTAAGGAAACAACATGGCTCACGTCGCCATCGAGAACATTCGCAAAGTCTATCCCAATGGGTTCGAGGCCCTGACGCCGTCCTCATTCCAAATCCAAGAGGGGGAGTTCGTGGTCCTTGTTGGCCCTTCCGGCTGCGGAAAATCGACCTTGCTGCGGATGATCGCAGGGTTGGAAGAGATCACAGACGGCGAATTGCGCATTGGGGATCGTGTCGTGAATGACGTCGATCCCGCTGACCGCGATATCGCAATGGTGTTTCAGAACTATGCGCTCTACCCGCATATGACGGTCCGAAAAAACATTGCGTACGGGCTAAAGAACCGGAAAACGCCACCAGATGAGATTGCGCAAAAGGTGACGGAAGCCGCCGACATGCTGAACCTCAACGATTACCTTGACCGAAAGCCGTCGCAGCTGTCCGGCGGCCAACGCCAAAGGGTCGCGATGGGGCGCGCCATCGTGCGGGACCCCGCACTGTTTCTTTTTGATGAGCCGCTTTCAAACCTTGATGCCAAGTTGCGCAATCAAATGCGCATCGAGATCAAGGCCCTGCAGCGCAGGCTAAGCGTAACCTCGGTCTACGTCACCCACGACCAGGTGGAAGCCATGACGATGGCCGACCGAATTATCGTCATGAACGCTGGCAGGATAGAGCAGATTGGAACGCCATCTGAAGTATACCACTCTCCGGCGTCGACGTTCGTCGCCTCGTTCATGGGAGCACCACCGATGAACCTGATCGACGCTCGGGCTGCTGACGGAAAAATTCACCTTGGCGAGCGCGCCGTGGCAGAAGCCAATGGTACGACAGGGCCCATCACATTGGGTATTCGGCCCGAAGATCTGATCCCGCACAACGAAGGCGAGATCGCAATCAATGTCGACATTGTTGAAGAGCTTGGCGCCCACCGTCTCTTGCATGGATCAGTCGGCGGCGAGCGCGTAACGGTCCACGTAGGCAAAGACGTGGCCATCGGCACCGGCAACCTGCAGGTTGGGATCAAACCCGGAGCGATTTCACTTTTTGATACGAAGACTGGCTTGCGGCTTTCATAGTCGCGTTTCTTGCAAAACTGCGGTCGCCCTGCCGCAACTCCAGTTCAAAGAGCCTGACCAATAGCCTCATCAAAGTCACCTGTCGCAGATTCCGCGGCGCGGTCGGCTGGCTCAGCGACGCGCTGCTCCAGCATACCCCACAAGAAGCCCGATGTGATCGCCTGGACGCCCAGCGCACCACTCACCACGACCAAGGTCGCGACGCGGACGATGCTATTCGGGTCAAGGTCACTGAAGCCAAGGCTGCCCCAAAAGGCGGTCGCACCGATGGTCAGCAGGATCGACAGTACGAGCAAGGCGCCACCAATCAAACAGGCGCGATCCACCGTCATACGCTGACGATGTGCTTCGAATGCTTGAGACGTTGGTAGGACGCCAAAGCGAACGGCAAACAACCTTGCGAGACTGTGGAACCAAATCATCTGCATCCCGACCAGAACCGCGGCGGCGGACAGTATCAAAGTAGCAAGATCAAAAGAGACGCTTCCAACTTGGATAGGACCGAGCATCAGTCGCGCGAAGGCCGCACCGCCAACTGCCGATAAAGCGACACCAGGGTAAAAAAACAGCCAATAGGGCGCTAGCGTCAGCAAAAGTTTGAGGTGCAACCAACCATCGCGCCAGCTGCGTAGATGTGGCGGACGGGAACGTCCATCAGGTTCCAGCGTCGTCGGAACTTCCTCAATCTTCAGATCGAAAAGGGAGGCCTTGATGACCATCTCAGACGCAAAGTCCATGCCGGGAGAATTCAGGTTTAGCTGTTGGATTGCGTTCTTTGAAAAGCCACGGAGCCCGCAATGAAAGTCGCCAATCGGCGTCCGGTACAACACACGGCCAATGAGGGACAAAACGGGATTGCCCAGGTAGCGGTGCAGTGGCGGCATCGCATTCTCGGCGATTCCACCCTTGAAGCGGTTGCCCATCACAAGGTCCGCCCCATCGCGCAACCGCTCAACAAACGGGTCTAGATTGGAGAAGTCGTAGGAGTCGTCGCTATCACCCATGATGATGAAGCGGCCTTCTGCGGCAGCGATGCCTGCCATCAGCGCGCCGCCGTAGCCACGCTGAGGGGCCTGGACAACACGCGCACCAAGACGCGTTGCAATCGCCTGGCTCCCGTCGGTGGAGCCATTATCTGAAATGAGCACTTCACCGTCGATACCGGAGCGATCAAGGTAGTCCTTCGCCTTTCTGATACAAACTTCGAGCGTCTCGGCCTCATTCAGGCACGGCATCAAAATTGTCAGTTCGGTCATTTGGCAAACCCCTTCAGCTAGCTGGAGGAGTGGTATGGGGTTATGCGTGCAAAAATGTGGCTTGTTGCGGGCATTATGGTGCCGCCTGTCGTTGCCATGCGGTAACAATAACGTCTTCTCAGGGCCGCAATTTGGCACCAATCATCGTCTATTCTGTCTCGTGAGTAAGAATCTGCAGGAAAAAGCAGCATGCAATCGCAGGCAAATCCGCAAGGGGCGCGCGGAGAGACGCTCTTCAAGATCGCCCTTGTCATAGCTGTTGGGCTTATCATCATCCGCGGCGCCGTTACGATTGCGCAAGGCACTGGCCTGGATGCAGCCAGCAATGACGACCTGATGCGGATGATGTCAGTGCGCGACTGGATGTCCGGTCAAAGCTGGTTCGACATGACCCAGTATCGGTTGATACCCGAAACGGGCGTATCTATGCACTGGTCGCGGTATATCGATGCAGGCATCGCCGCAATTCTGTTACCAGTTTCCCTGGTAACATCTCAAGATATGGCGGAAACAATCGCCGCGGTTGCGTGGCCGTCCTTCTTGGCCATTGCGCTAATTTGTTGTGCAGGCTTTGGCGCACGGCGCCTCATGGGTCCGATTGGTGGCGCCATCGCAGCCGCGACAGTCGTGTCCTATCCAACCTTGGTGTCCGGCTATTTCTTACCAGGGCGAGTTGATCACCACAGCGTTCAGATTCTGTTGATGACCATCGCTTGCATCTCGATCGCTCTTCCGGATCAACCTGGACGACGAGGGATTATTGCAGGCTTTGCCGCTGGTCTTTCGCTCGTCGTGAGCCTCGAAACAATGTTTCTTATCGCGGCGATCGGAGCTGCGCACGTCATTGACTTTGCACTTGGTCGTAGCGGCGGCGCAAGGCGCCTCGCTGGCTTTTGCGCGACACTGAGCGTCAGCGCCGTCGTGCTCTTCCTCGGTCAGACCCCTCCCGCTGAGTGGACCGTTCCCTATTGCGATGAGATTGCACTTCCGTTTTTGGCTATTGCTTGCATTGGATCGCTTGCGGGAATGGCCTCACTTCTGCTCCCCTCTAACCTACGTCGCCCGTGGTCAATCCTGGGCGTTGTTGGCGGTGTCACGGCCCTAGGCTTTTTCGTAAGCTGGCCGCTGATTGGCGGTTGTGTGCAATCCCCTTACGGAAACCTTCCTGAGGAAACGCAAAACTTCATCTCGAACACCATCATGGAAGCGCTGCCTCTTGTCGCCTTTGCCCAACGCCTGCCTGATCTTGCCGTGAATACCTTTGCCATGGCCATCGTTGCAGTCGGTGGCGCGACATGTCTGTACCTTTGGGAGTTGCGTATCCAAAAAGTTCGGCCAGGGTTGATCCATCTTCTGGTCTTTGCCTGGATTGGCCTTTTGGCGTCTGTTTGGCAGGTCCGGCAGGTGATCATTGTTGCAGCGGTTGTACCGTTTGTCCTCGCTTATTTTGTCCAGTACTTTATCGACAGGCGGTTGGAACAGCCATCCAGCTCAACGCAAATGGCGATGTACGGTGTTCTTGCGATAACTCTTTTTCTACCTACGCTGGTGGCCGGGGTTTCCGAGGTACAGGCCGCTATTCCAGGAGCGGACGAACCACAAACGAACTGGACCAATAAAGACGATTCATGCAACGAGCTGGCGCGCCTTTCAAATCTCAACGCGATCGCCCCAAGCACAATCCTGACCTCTATCAACGTCGGGCCAGCATTGATTTATGCGACGCATCACGCCGCGCTGTCAGCGCCGTATCACCGCAGTAACGACGCGATTGTGAACGGCAACGCTTTTGCGTTGATAGATGACACCGCTTTCAGCCGTGCTCTGAAAGAAATGGGCGCGCGACATTTGATAGTATGTGAGAATAGCCGGTATGGGACCGAAGAAAGTATCGGCAGCCGCTTGGCGGCTGGCGAACCGGTTCCAGGCTACGCGCGTATCGATCTCGGTGGCCCAAATTTGATGTTGTTTGAAGTGGTTGAGACACCTTGAAGGATCATTTGCAGTCCCAATCCGACGTAAGTACCTTTTTGCGCTTCGCGTTGGTCGGTGGAGCCTTTAGCCTCGGCTACGCCGTAGTCTCAGCTGCTCTCATCAATTGGACCTTCATCAATCCCTTTATGATCAGCGTCGGCCTATTCATCATGTGCATCCCGCTCGCATTTCGCGCCCAGCAAAATTTTGCATTCCGGGCGACGACCCTCCGGCGCAATGCGTTTTGGATCTACGCTGCAACGCAAGTGGTCAGCATCGCCGTCGTCTCGGCGATAACGACAACCTTCGTGACGTATGACTTGATCATCGACACGGTAATCATGGGTGTTACCGTTGGGCTGGCGGCCGTGGCAAGTTACCTGATCGGCCGCCTGATTACATTCCGCCCGCCGGCGTAAGTCGGGTCACAAAATGTAGTTTGCGACCGAAGATCCAGCTCAGCGGGGCCGGATACAGGGGGACGTTGGTGTTGAAAACATCCACATTGAGACCAGCCTTGGAAAACCAGCCATTCCACGCAGCATGTGGGGCGTAGTTGTAGGGAAGAACGACGCCGTGTGGGGCGTTGCCGACCCAATCCATCAGGCGCAACGTCCAATGATCAAGCGTCGTCTCGCTCAAGTGATCCTTAATGATGACGGCCTTGCGCGCAACGCGGCTTGCTTCTTCAATCAAAACGCTTGGATCGTCAGTGTGGTGCAGCACATCTACGAATGTCACCACGTCGACGCTGTTATCTTCGTAAGGCATCGTGGTTCCGTCGAAAATCTCAACAGGGATATGGGTTTTTTTGCGGAGCATGATGTCAATCCCGCAAACATCAACATCTGCTTGCTGCTCACCGATGGCCTTCGCGATTTGGCCATCACCAGTGCCGACATCAAGGAGTTTGCTACCGCTCGGAACGAGCGAGCCGATGCTCTCGATCAGTACTTTGACCCGGCGGTCAAAAACGAGGGATTCGTGCGCCTTGCCGATCGCGGATGTTAACATGTGAGTCGTTCCTGCTTCGATTTTCATCGTGTGGTAGACGATCTTTCTGGCCGTCTTCAAACAAGAGCGTGGCAATCCTGTGGCGGCGCAACATTCAAGTTCTCCCCCCGGGGCCTAGACTTACCCCCTCATTCGGAGGCCACGACGCCATCGGGGTAGTAAGTCCCGAACTCGTTGCCCCTTGCAGGCCACTATCGCAATCCGTCTTCGCCCTTCACGTCCCAGGCCTCTAACCCGCCCATGCGACTATGGATGCGTCCCCCCGACGACATTGCAAGCCCAAAGACAATCTCGTCGGCCTTTGGTCCATCCGGAAGGCCAACTTCGATCCCGTCAAAGTGGCTGCGTACGTAGGCCGCATTGATATGGCCCAAAGGGATATCGAGCCGGCTGCCAATACCGCCGCGCTTCATGCAAGACGGCACAATCGCGTTTGAATCGTTAAGCTGCCCGCGCATCGCGTAACCGCCTGGAACGTGCCAGAGGGCTGCATGTTCCAGCTCTCCTGCTTCACCGACGATTGCCCCTTTGCCGTATCCATCGACCTGATCCTTGCCACCGAGCGCTGTAATCAGCCTTTGGCTCATTTCTGCACCGAGTGGTTTGAGATCTTCCATTGCGGGCTGCACTTCGGCCTCATAACGGCCCGCAAATGGGTTGCTGGTGCAAGCGAGTATGGCGCCCAACCTCCTAGGTGCATCAGGTTTTGGCCCCCCGTCATGATACACCTCTTCGATGATCAACTGCATCTTGCGGACGACAAATTCAGGCATTGGCTTTGATTCCTTGGAGTGTCTTTTCTATGGGTGCGGTCGCTGTCATCACAGTACCCTGAAGCGATAAGATGGCGTCAAAGATCAGACCGTCGTTCAGAAGATGCTTCGCAAACTTGTGTCCGCGACACAAAGCACGCGCGACATCGTTGGGTGATAAGGCTCCAACATCCGTAGTAACGTATCGCTCGCCTAAGTCGCTATCGGGACTAAGATCGGATGCGGGTGTCCGACGAATTGCAGGATGATCCGGAAGATCAACCGCATTCGCAATCAACGTCGCCGCGACGTCCGCGGCAGCGGCTGTCGGTGCTAAAACTGTCACGGCATCAGCGATTCCACGAGAGTGGCTCCGCCCACGCCAACCAGATGTCGCGATGCCACGCATGGGGTCGTTGGTGTTTATTGTCATCTTACCCGATGGTCCCATTGCACTGAAGGTTGAGCGACCATTCAGATGAAATGCGATATCCCCGCCGTTGTTTACGAAGGCCTTCGGCGGTCTGTGCGAGCCAACTATGACGGCAATAATCTCGTCAGCGACAGACCCGGCGACGGCTGCCATCGGTGTCACGAAAACCCCTTGATAGGGCCGAACCGCCCGCGACATCCTCTTCGCAACCGGCCCGACGAAGCTGGTCCTCTCCACTCTCGCACGTCGTAGCGCTGGCAGCTCCTCAACAAGCTCGGGGAGGATCTGGGCAAATCGCTCTGTCGCAGCCGCGTAGCTGGCCATCCGTGTTGGCCCGTCCACGCCAACGATCAAATCAATCGGACCATGATGCAGATGCAATCGATCCCCGGGCAAGAGACTGGCTTGCGGCCCTGTCATTCAGCCGCCCCGATCACGCGCGCGTCAGACCCATACTCGCCACCCGCCTGCAATACGTCATCTAGTGCGCGCACCTGCCCTTTGTGCCCACCGAGATTTTCGTAGGACTTGCGCGACACGGTGAATTCTAAAGGTGCAACGAGGGCTGGGGTTGGAACATATCCGAAGGCACCATCCGGCACCTCGCTTACATCCACCATCACTGTGATTCCGCCGCCTGGCCAACGATATACGGGCGCACCGCCAATCGTGACGCTGGTTTGGCCGACTGTGACCGACTGCGTCAGCTGAATGGGGTTCTTGGTTACGCCGGACCGAAGCGATCCTCCGGCGCCGCCCATAAAGAGGACGGTACAAAGGGCAGGTTCACAGTTTTCCGTGATCAGATCGACCGATGGCTGCAACTCCGGCGGCATTGGCTGCTTTTCGGGCTCCAAGTTCTCGTTCAAGACGAAGTATGCCGAATGTTCGCCAGTGGTCGAAACCATCAACAGGCGCAATCCTGGCTTGGCACCTTTTTCAGGTCGCCAAGGACCCAGGATTTGTAAGGGGTCTTCGATATCGGTTCCGCCCCAGCCTTGCCCCGGTTCGGCAACTTTAAAGTACCGACCAGGCGTCGACCGACGTCCGAGGATACGGATGCCTGTATCGGGCCAATCGATGACCTTGCCAGCCTGATGTTCTGACACAACGCCGGTGATGTGATCGTCAACGACGACAACCTCATCCACCAACCCTTGCCACTGCGAGGCAAACATCCCGATGGTTGCAGATCCACATCCGACACGCATTCTGTCCTCCGGTGTGCCGTCCACGATCGGCGGCTGACCCGCTTGCACGACAACGTTCGATCCACCATCCACGATCAGTTCGACCGGCTCCTTGTTACACAGCCGTAGAAGTGCATCGCAGGTTTTGCGCCCTTCCGCTTTGCTGCCACCAGTCAGGTGATCTACTCCGCCCAGCGACATCATCTGAGAGCCGTATTCGGAGGTCATGATGTGGCCGATGATCTCTCCGTCTGCCCTAACAGGGCTGGCCTCTTTGCCGAGGTGCCGGTCTGTGTCGATTTTCACCTTCACACCGCAGTAGGAAAAAATCGCCTCCGTCACAACTGTCACACAGTCGATGCCTTCAATCTCACGGCTGACGATAAACGGGGCGGGTTTGTAGTCTGGGTAGGTCGTGCCTGCCCCGATTGCCGATACCACGACATCGTCACCCGAGGCCGTTTGTCCATCCCAATCGGCAGCAAGAAACGGCCTCACTTCATCGCCCTTGGCGATACGCCGGTCGAGGATTGTCAGTGGATCGCAGCGGATGATCTTGCCGCCTTGGTTCGCATAGCGGTCGCAAGCCCCAGCCTTTCCGTCAGCGATGTAACACATGACAGGGCACGCATCGCAGCGGATCTTTTCGGGCCGGTTCATGGTTGCGCCGCCTTGATGGCCGCGAGCACTCGATGCGGCAAGGCCGGCACCTTGGTGATCTTCGCTCCGCTCGCATCGCGGATTGCGTTCAAGATGGCAGGGGCGGTTGGGATAAGAACATGCTCTCCCAGACCCTTTGCACCCATTGGACCCTCAGGATCCGGCTTTTCAATCAAGATTGAGGTGATCGGTGGCACATCACCGATGGTGGGGATCAGGTAGTTGTGCAAGTCTTCCGTTTTCCCCGGAATGTATTCTTCCATCAGCGCCAGCCCCAGGCCTTGCGCAATGCCGCCTTCGATCTGACCCTCGGCAAGAAGCGGATTGATCGCCCGTCCGACATCGTGCGCAGCAGTGATGTGAATAACCTTGGTCGTACCAAGTTTCAGATCGACCTCGACCTCAGCAATCTGGGCACCGTACCCGTAAATGGCGTAGGGTGTGCCTTGTCCGTTTTCGTCGAGTGTCGTTGTCGGAGGATCATAAGTCTCTTCCACGCTTAGAACATAGCCGTGTTCGTCAGCCGCAAGATCGCCGAGCGCGATGGTACGCTCCGTTGACCCGTCGCTCGCGATGAGAACGCCCTCGCCCAGCGCGAGCTTTGTTAGGTCGCGCAAGTTCGTTTGCCGCAAGATCACGTCGCGCAGGGCCTTTCCCGCCGCCTCCGCCGCGCGCCCAGTGATGAATGTCTGGCGAGAGGCCGACGTCTTCCCACAATCAGGTGTCAGCGCTGTATCCGGGCCAATCAACTCGATCGCGCCAATCTCAATTCCAAGTGAATCCGCGGCTATTTGCGCGATCACTGTATTCGCACCTTGCCCAATGTCGGTCGCGCCTTGATGCAACTTCAATCGGCCATCCGGGGTAATGCCCATCCGTATTGTCGAAGGGTTCGGGAGTGCCGTGTTTCCGCACCCATACCAACAGGACGCAATGCCGATGCCCCGTTTGCGATCTTTGTGAACCGCATTGAAGGCCGCGGCCTCTTCACCCGCCCGGTCCCAATGGGGCGCGAGCGCGTCAAGACAGTCCCGCATGCCAACAGCTTGCAAGACCTGGCCGCATGGAGTCCTGTCACCATCCGCCAGAGCATTGTCCCGACGAAAGGCGAGCCGGTCCAAACCGCACTTTGTCGCCAATTCGTCATAGAGCAATTCTTGCGTAATCGCGGCCTGAGGTACGCCGAAACCGCGAAACGCGCCTGCCGTCGGCCCATTCGTATGAATCGCCCTACTCGTCGCGCGATAGTTCTGCGTCAGATAGGGGCCAGAAGCGTGCACCGGAACGCGTGTTGCGACGGTCGGTCCCCAACTTGCATAGGCTCCCGTATTGAAATCACCATGAAACACCATCGCCTGAATGCGCCCGCTTGCATCGGCCCCAATGCTGGCTTCCATCGTACCGGGATGCCGCTTTGTGCTGGCTTTCATCGACTCGGTTCTGCTGAAGACCATGTAGCAGGGTTTGCCTGTCTTGAGCACGCCCAGCCCCAGCAACGGTTGTAGAGTCAAATCGAGCTTTGCGCCGAAGCCACCGCCAGCCGCAGACGGAATAATCCGTACTTTATTTTTCGGCAGACCAAGGACCTTGGCCGTCTCCTCCTGATCCATTACAGGGGCTTGCGTGCAAGCTTGGATCGTGAGCACATCGGCGTCCATCCAAGCTGCACCAGCTTCTGGTTCGATGTAAGCATGTTCAACATAGGACGTTTCAAACCGACCCGTGACCACATGCGTTGCTGCATCCAAAGCCTCATCTGGTGTGCCGCAAGTCACATTACCACGTATCAGTGTGTTTTCTGGTCGATCCTCGTGAACGAGTGACGCGCCCGAAGCGGCGCCTTCGATCTCGGTGAGGCTGTGCGGCTGAGGGGCCCAGCTGACCGGAAAGTCACTCAGGTTAAGCGCCTCCACGTCGTCTGGCTCGCCTGCGACCAAGGCTACCGGTTCGCCTGCATACCGCACATGGCCTCGGGCCAAGGCTGGCTGATCGGCGAGCGGTGGGATGACCCCAAACGCATTCTCACCAGCAATGTCATTCGCAGTGATGACAGCTTTGACGCCAGGATGCGTCGCAGCCCACGCGGTCAAATCGCCAAATGCGAACTCGGCATGGAAATGCGGTGAGCGGACAGCGCGGATCAGTAAAGCGCCTTCGGGGACGAAATCGGCACCGAAAACCTCGGTCCCATCGACCTTTGGTTGGCCGTCCAGGCGCGGGATGGATTGACCGACGACGGGCCCGTCTACGCCACGCCGCAAAGGTGTTTCGCCAACGTCCATCACCGCATCAATGATTTTGCGGTATCCAGTGCAGCGACACAAAACGCCACCGAGCGCATCCTGAACCTGGCTTTCCGACGGCTGCGGTACCGTCCGAAGGAGATCCATGGCTGCGACCATCATTCCCGGTGTGCAGATGCCGCATTGCGCAGCGCCGTGGTTCAGAAACGCCGTCTGTAAACGCTGCACCAGCACCGCTTCAGTCGCTTCAAGCGTCTCTATCTGACACCCTTCTGCTTGGATGACAGGTGCAAGGCACGCGCAGTGTTGAGCCCCATCGATAAGAACCGTACAGGCCCCGCAATCCCCCGCGTCACACCCAATCTTGACGCTCTTGAGGTCTAAATCCTCGCGCAGGACCTCTGATAAGCGTCGCCCCGGATGCGTCGCAACATGGCGCTCAGCGCCATTGATGAAAAGCGATATGGTGTCATTGGCAACCAACATTACACAGCCTCGACTGTGCGGCGCAAAAGTTCCGCCGCGCTGTTCGTGCGATAAGCCCCACTCGCACGGATATCATCGATCGGTTTCAGCGCCGCGCCCACAGCAGCATCTGTAATCTGATCAACATCAAGAGGCCGACCAATGAGCGCAGCTTCAACCTCGGGCAATCGAGTTGCAACAGGCCCACACGAGCCGACAGCCAGCGCTGCTTCGGTAACAACACCATCAACAGCCACGATGCGCGCGGCCGTCATAGCGACGGAAATCACCAGATAGCGGCGCGCGCCTAACTTCAGGAAATGCCCCTGCCCGCTCATCGCCGCGGTGGGGATTTGGATCGCTGACACCATCTCGCCTTGTCGCAGGGCAGTCTGGCGCGGTCCGGTTAGAAACGCTGCCAATGGCACCTGCTCCATATGGTCAGCAGCGCTGACTTCGACCATTGCGTCCAAGGTCAAGAGCGGCGGCACTCCATCGGCAGCCGGCGACGCATTGCAGAGGTTCCCCGCTAAGGTACCCCTGTTCTGGATTTGCGTTGCACCTACTTCGCGCGCCGCCAACTTGAGCCCGTCAAATGCCGGGGGCAAATCCGCTTTGATGATGTCTGTCCAAGTCGTCGTCGCGCCGATCCGCAGGCCATCATCAGTACGCGTGATCCCCCGCAGTTCGTCGATTGCTGTGATGTCGACAATAGGGCCGTCGAGAACTTTGCGCTGCGTTGCTGGCAAGATATCCGTACACCCTGCGGCAACCTGCCAGTCGCCCTCAGCCAAAATAGCGAGTGCCTCATCCAATGTGTCGGGGCGCTGGTACGATGAGCTAGCTGCCATGGTCGTCCAAGTTTGCTCGTATACAAGCAGATGTTGCGGGAGCCACTGCAAACTGTCAATGCTTTGGATATGCCAAGCGAAACCACAAAAACCGAAACATATAGCCTCACAAGCCAAGTGGGCTTTAACTTGCGGCGCGCCAACCAACGGCATGTTGCGATTTTTGCAAAACACGTCGCAGGTCTGACACCCACCCAGTTTGCCGTTTTGGCGCGCATTCAGGAATGCGGGGCATTGTCGCAAAACAAATTGGGGCGGCTAACCGCCATGGACTCTGCGACAATCAAAGGTGTTGTGGAACGTTTGCGGGCCAAGGGATTAGTTCAATCTTCCCCTGATCAAAGCGATCAGCGTCTCCGATTGGTGGATCTCACCGCTGAAGGCCGCAGCGCTTTCGACACCGCATTGGGCCAAGCGTTAGCCGCAAGGGCCGAAACGGTTGAGCAGTTATCGGAGGATGAAGTGGCGACATTCGAGGCCCTACTCGCCAAACTGATTTAACAATCAAATTCCAACATACTTCTGCAGAAGCGTTGGGTCATCGCGCAGCACTTGGGTTTTTACCACCTCTCGACCACGACCGTTTTCGATAAAGGCGACGCGATCTGCGAGCGACAGGACCGCCTCAATCCGCTGTTCCACTAAGATCACGGCTTTGCCTTCATCTCGCATTGCTTTCACCACATCCGCGATCAGCGCAATCATCGAAGGTTGCAAACCTTCGGTCGGTTCGTCGAGCAGCAGCACCGATGGTTCCAAACAAAGCGCGCGCGCCGTCGCAAGCATCTGCTGTTCCCCGCCAGACAGCGTTTCGGCCCGTTGGGTCAGCCGCTCCCGCAGGCGAGGGAACATATCGAGGATACGTTCGCGCGTCGCCTTCGATTTGCCGCGCGTCATAAGCCCGATGTCGATGTTCTCCGCCACGGTCAGCTCTTTGAACAATCGGCGCCCTTGCGGCACGTAGGCGATGCCTTGTTTCGGGACGTCATGCGGTGAAAGCGTGCCGATCGGCTGTCCGTCGAGCGTGATCGTGCCGGACTGCAGCGCGAGCAATCCCATGATTGTCTTTAGCGTCGTTGTTTTACCGGCACCGTTTCGCCCGAGCAAGCAAAGCACTTCACCAGGCCGCGCCTCCAACGACAGATCATAGAGCACCTGCACCTGGCCATAGCCGGACGATATATTGTCGAGGCGCAGCGTCATCCTGTCCCCAGATAGGCAGCTTGGACTTCGGCGTTCACGCGGATTTCTTCGGGTGTGCCGCGCGCGAGGACCGCGCCGGTTTCGAGCACCGTGATCTCATCCGCCAGAGCCATAACCACGTTCATATTGTGCTCAATCAGCAAGATCGTTGTGTCACCCGCTAGTTCTTTGATCAGCGCGTTGAACCCTTCGATCTCACTTTCAGCGAGGCCCTGCGTCGGCTCATCAAGGATCAGCAAGCGCGGTTTCTGCGCCACACCCATTGCGATTTCCAGCAAGCGCTGGTGGCCGTAAGCTAGGTCGCCCGCGATTTGGTCCGCGCGGTCTGCCAGACCAACGCGCTCCAACGCCTCCAGAACGACGTCCTTCTCGCGCTGCCCTATGGCAAGCGCGACATTGTCAAAGAGTCTTAAACGGGCATAGATCGCCGTGATCTGAAACGTATAGGCCATCCCGCGTTGGATGCGGATATGTGCGGGCAGATCGGTGACGTTCTCCCCATCAAACCAAACCTCCCCCGCGCTTGCGGGTATACGGCCAGAGACCATTCCAACGAAGGTGCTTTTCCCCGCCCCGTTCGGCCCGATCAGCGCGTGAATCTGACCCTTGGCCAAGGCGAAATCGACGTCGTCAGTCGCCCGCAGGCCTCCGTAGATTTTTGTCAGCCCTTTGGTCTCTAACAACATCATGGCAGCCATGGCACCCAGCGATTACGGATCTCGCCTACGATGCCAGCCCGGGCAAAGAGAGTAAGCAGCACCAGAACAGCACCAGCGATGAGCATGTACGCGTTGGTGATCCCGCTGGCGTAGTCAATGAGGTAGAACATGAATGCGACGCCGATGAGCGGGCCAATGGTCGTGCCCAGCCCACCGAGCAACACCCAAAGCAGCGGAAAGATGGAGTACTGGACGGACGCAAAAGTCGCGCCCACATAGCCGAAAAGCACCGCATACCCTGCGCCAGCCGCTCCTGCGATTGTTCCCGATATCACCACCGCGCCCAGCTTGTGGCGGAAGACGTCGTAACCCAACATCCGCGTCCGCTCCTCATTCTCGCGCACCCCGATCAGGACCCGACCAAAAGACATCTGCATCATGCGCGCGGTGACAAAGAGCGCGACACCGAAAAGGATCAGGGCTGCGAAATAACGCGTCATCGGGTCCGTCAGCGACATACCCGCAATTTGGCGGCTCGCTTGTGCGATCACAAAGCCCTCGTCACCGCCGGTCCATTCTCCGAGGTAAAGAGAGGTGAGGTAGACGGCCTGCGCGAACATCAACGTCACGATCATGAACGCCACGCCGATCGTGCGTAGCGCCAGCAAGGCCACAACTGTCGAAAGCGCTGCAGCCGCGGCGAGGCCGACAGCAAACGCCGGAATAACAGGCCACCCACCCAGGTGCATCACCATTCCGCAGCCATACATGCCGGCTGCAAAGAACATCGCGTGCCCGAGGCTGAGCAGCCCCGTGTACCCAAACAGCACGTTGTACCCAATGGCATAGGTCGCCAGCACCAAAATCCGAGCGAGGTTGCCTTGGTGGTAGGTCGGCAGCACAAAGCCAAGTACGATCAGAACCGCGATGAGACCCACATGCAGGGCAACGGACCGGGCCGAAATGCTCATGCCATTTTCTTCCCGTAGAGCCCTTGCGGGCGAAAGACGAGGACAAGGGCGACCAAGAGCGTGGCGAGGATTTTCGACAGTGTTGGGCTGAGGAAGACAGAGATGATCCCGTCCGACATACCGATCAGAAGGGCTGCAACGATGGTGCCGCGGACTGACCCGAGTCCCCCGATGATCACAACGATAAAGCTCAGGAGCAGCGGGTCATGTCCCATCAAATAGTGGGCCTGTTGAATCGGCACGATCAGCACGGCAGCGAGAGCTGCTAAAGCTGCGCCGAGACCAAAGACCAGTGAATAAACCCGCTGTACTGGGATCCCAAAAGCCAAAGCGGTCTCCCTGTCCATTTGTGTTGCCCGCATAATCAGGCCTAAGCGCGTGCGCGACAGAACCACCCAAAACGTCAGCAAGATCGCGATGGCTGCGAAGATAACAAAGAGCTTGTAGCTCGTGATGCTCAGGCCCCAGGGATAGTAGAACGAGAGACCGTTCTCACCAAATTCAAACCAGGGCAACGCGATGCGGTGACTAAAAGGCGGCTCCACCGGGCGCGCCTCTGGCCCATAAATCATCAGGGCGGATTGCTGCAGGATGTAGAGCACGCCAATCGTGCCGACGATGGTTGCCTCTGGGTCGTATTCCACGTGTTTCAGCACGACACGATCCACGACCATCGCGATGGCACCGGCCATCAAAGGGGCGAGCAGCAAAGCGGCGACAAATCCAATCGCTGGGTGCCCCGCAATGGACGTAGCGACGAACCAGGCCACAACTGCGCCCAGCATGAAGAACTCACCATGCGCGACGTTCACAACACGCATCACGCCAAACACCAGCGACAGTCCAAGCGCTGTCAGCGCCAAAACAGACGCACCTACAGCGCCTTCCAGCACCGCAAGAAGTAAGTGAGGGCCAAAATCCATGGGGGCTTACATTCAATGGGCCGGGGACAACGCCCCGGCCACCTTTCGTTGGATCAGAACGATTGCGTAGTGTAATCCACCTCATCCGGATAGAGCGTGTCTTCGATAGAGGTCGTGTGGACCTTCACCAGTTTCCCCTCTTGGACTTGAGAAATGTATTGCACGCCAAAGGCCTGGTGGGTCTTACCGTTGAAC
This sequence comes from Pseudomonadota bacterium, assembly GCA_038526085.1. Taxonomy (GTDB): domain Bacteria; phylum Pseudomonadota; class Alphaproteobacteria; order Rhodobacterales; family Rhodobacteraceae; genus Yoonia. The sequence goes on from JBCBHE010000007.1 coordinate 130,335, forward strand.
ACCTTCGGCCCCTGCGGGTGGGCTGCGCTTTCCGGCATGTCTGACATCGCTTCAATCGCTTCGATCAGCTTAGCGCGGTCAGCGGGGCTTTGGTAATCGGCCGCCTCCATCCCCGCCTTGATGATATGCAGCGTTTCCCAGCAGCCGAACATGTGGGCGTACGTCGAAACGTCCTTTGCGTCAGAAACCGATGCACCGTTTTCGTCGACGCCGACGGCCGCACGGAATGTGGCGTCGTATTCGGTTTGGTCTGCCTGGGCGTAGCGCGGGTTGCCCTCCCAGAAGTAGCTGCCTTCGAGAAATTCAAGACCGGGCGAGGCCAGATCAACAGCTTCAAGTGAGTCGATAAAGCCGAAGATCGCGGGGCTCGACGGCCCAAAGAACTCACCCAGTTCTTTCACGAATGTCAGCACAGCCGGGCCGACCATCACGTGGTACAGGACTTCGGTATCGCGTGGGATCTTCGGGAAGTACTTCGTGAACGATGTCTCGGCCGGCGGCACCGCGATGTGCTCTAGCACCTCACCACCTTGTGCTTCGATAGCTGCGGTGAAGAAGTCACGATGGTCATGACCGAAGGCAAAGTCGGGGAAGATCATCGTGACCTTCTTGCCGAGGTTTTCTGCCACGTAAGGGGCCATTGCCTGCACCTGACTTTTCACATCAGTGATGCCCGGCTGCACGGTGTAACGGTTCAAAGCGCCGGACGCGACGTGGTGCCCTTCTGATACCACAAAATAAGGGATCTTCTGTTCGCCTGCCGCAGGCGCAGAGCCGAACACCACGTGGCTGAACAATGTCCCGAAAGCCACATCACAGCCATGTTGATTTGCGAACTTTTCAACGACTTCTGCACCGCGCTTCGGGTCGGTCCCGTCATCTTCAGCAATGATCTCAATGGGACGGCCGTTAATGCCGCCCGCGTCGTTGATCACTTTGACAGCAGCCTCTGTCGTGCGCCCATACCAACGACCGTAGGCAGCACCAATGCCGGTTGAATGCTGTTGAAACCCAATCTTAATTGGCTCAGCGGATTGCGCGCTCGCAAAGCGGCCCAACAATGGCGACGCGGCGAGAAGTCCACCAGCGCCAGCACCCTTCAAAAGCGTGCGACGGTTCGTCTTGAACGTGTCGGTCATTCCAAATCTCCCTGGTCACGGGGCCCTTTGGCGCCCCCATTTTATGCTCAAATTTTGTTTGCATACATGCAATTTGTCCAGAATTTTTTGGCCTGTCTTGGTGGGGCTTGCTCTTAAGCGCCCTTTGGTGCCGCCAAAAGCCACAAACCGAGGAATGTATAACCAATCATGAAGATCGATAACGGCAGCGTCGCTAGCGCCGCTTTACGATGGTCCCCAAAAAGAATCGTGGCCACGCGATGCGCCAGCAAAACAGACCAAACGTGACCGATGACCACAAGGGATGCTTGACTGATCCAGATCATACGCACCGCGTCGATCCGGTTGAAGAATCCAGTCGTGACTCGAAATGGCTGCAACCCGAGCCAATCATCACCGCGGGCGAAAGGATCGCTGAGAGCTGCAATCGTATACTGGATGTTCACCATAAATGCGGTCAGGTAGTGGGCCATGTGGTAAACGAGCGCGATCGGCAAAACACACAGTGCCAGCCAGCCAAAACTGCGTGAAAACGGGGCCCTGACCTGACCAATCACCATGCCAAGACTAACGACAGCGCCAAACACAACGATGAGACCGATCACCGATCCTATCAGCCCCGTCAGCGTCACGCCGATCACAGCAGACCGCCCGGGAAACTCGAGCGGGTTGACCCCAATTTGTCCCAGCCACCAAAAAGTTTCGTTTAACCCGTCAAAACTGCCAACGCCCAGCATCACGAGCGCGAAGACACCTGCACCGATTGCAGGCGGCCCCTGCGCAATCTGCCAACCTGGGCCGCCGATGCCTGCGCGTGACTGCAAATGCACCACCGACAAACTTGAGAAAGCCGCGAAGAGGACATGGCCAAGCTCGGCGCAGTGGCACCATTTCACCCCAAAAACGACCATACCAATGAATGTGACGATCCAGTAACCCGCCACCAATTGCGCTAGGCGCGAAGGATCATCCGGCGCTGGATCGGCAAGCAAGAATCCTGCGAATGCCACCAAGGTCAGCGTCGCGGGCCAAACGCCAACCGAATTTGGAATGGGAATAAGGGGCTCATTACCGACCAGCTGGTAAAGACCCGTCCATGGGTTAATCCAGGTCCAAAGATTCCCAACGAAGGCAGACAGGCTGACCAACAAGATCCACCCTATCGTCCAAAACCCCAACGGCATTAAATTCGACAGCGGATCACGCGACCCTGACAGCCCAATGAAGATGCCAAAACACATGACACCGAGCGATATCAGGCTGGTTACAACGGGGAGCCCTCCAAAGGCCCTTGGTGCTATTCTTCGCACCGCAAATAGCCGCTCGACAAAGCGACTGGGCAGGACAAATAGCGCGACCACGGTCAGAGCCACAACTGCGACGCCTGCGCTGATGTAAGCGCCGGTCGGCAAGAGCAGAACAAACCCCTGCTCAGACACATGCGCTAGCGCTGCGGCAGGCCAAAGCGCTATCATGTTGACGAGTATGACGAAGTTCCGCAGTTTCATGACGGTATGATGCTTGGGGGCTAACGGAGATGAAAGCAGGTATTCTGCTCGCGATAATCGCAGGACTTGCCGCCGCGTTGTGGTTTGGTGGGGTCCTTCAGCCTGCGGCTCGCGACATCCTGATTTCACAAGCAACCGCAACACCCAGTTTGAATGGCGAGGTGGCGGTTGTGCTCACCATTGAAAACCAAGGTGAACCGGACCGGATCTTATCAGTCGAAAGCGTTGCTGGCCCAGCCCACTTTCAAGATTCGCAAGATGGCCTTCCCGTTCGGACGGGCACATCCTCATTGGCGCAAGACGCGGCTTTTGTACGTCTAACGCCGACCGACGCAGTCATTGAGGATGGCGCGCTTCTGCCAATTACACTGATGTTCGAGAGCGCAGGCCGCGTTGCGATCAAGGCCCGCTTTAACCCGCCGGAACCAGGCGATGCGGACGTTATGGGACACGGGAGCTTAAACCACGTCGTCGCCTCAGGTCCCTACCCCTCAATTAGCCTCACGGCAGAAGAAACGAACGATGGATGGTTGGCGCGGATTACGACTGAGAACTTCACCTTCTCGGAGGCGCAGCAAGACGGCGATCACATTCCAGGCCACGGTCACGGGCATATCTATGTCAGTGGGATGAAGCTTGGCCGAATCTTCTCCGACACCTTTACCATCGGCGCCCTGCCGGCTGGCGAGCACATATTGCGCGTCACCTTAAATACGAACAATCATCTCTCGTATGTCGTCAACGACCAACCACTTATGGCCGAAACTGTTATAACAGTTGACTAGCGCCGCTCCTATGCGACTTTATTCGTATACAAGCGAGTTTGCATGAGGCGCCGCCGTGGCAAAAGACAAAATAATCGGCGTTGATGTTGGTGGCACATTTACCGATCTGGTGACGGTTGACGGGGATACCGGCCAGATCCGCATCGCGAAAACGCCGACAACTTTGGACAACCAAGCACACGGTGTGATTAACGCACTCGACGTGGTTAATGTGCCGTTGGCGGAGATAGATCTAATCGTTCACGGTACCACGACGACAACCAACGCGGTGCTCGAACGCAAACTGTCAAAGACCGGACTGATTACCACCGCCGGTTTTCGTGATGTACTTGAACTCGGCCGCCGGACACGTCCGCAGCCCTATGGCATGAAGGGGCAGTTTACCCCGGTCATTCCGCGCGACCTCCGCCTTGAAGTCGTCGAAAGAATGGATGCCGTTGGTCATATTCTGACCCCTTTGGATGAAGCAGGTTTGCGCAATGCAGTGAGCAAACTAATTGGCGACGGTTGCGAAGCGCTCGTCATTCATTTCTTGCATGCTTACGCAAACCCAGACCACGAAAAGCGCGCAGCGGAGATCGCTGCAGAGCTTTGGCCGAATGACTTTATCACCACCGGCCATAGCTTATTGTCCGAAACACGGGAGTTTGAGCGAGGCGTTACGGCGGCCGTGAATGCTTCCGTTCAGCCGTTGCTCGAACGCTATGTCAGCCGCCTGCGCGATAAACTGGCCGACAAAGGTTACGCCGGAGAGGTTCTTGTCATGAACGGCAACGGCGGCATGGTGTCATCAAAGCTGGTGGCCCGAGAGGCGGCGAAAACTGTTATGTCGGGGCCTGCTTCTGGCGTCATCGCGGCGGCCTATACTGGGAAGCGTGCAGGCGTCGAGAACCTGCTGACCTACGATATGGGCGGCACCTCCACCGACGTTGCGCTGATCCGCGATGGCGCGCCGCCCGTGTCCAACGAGATTGAAATTGAATATGCCATGCCGATCCATGTCCCGATGGTGGATGTACGAACGGTGGGCGCAGGCGGTGGGTCAATTGCGTCGGTCAATGCCGCCGGCTTGCTCGAGGTTGGCCCAGCCAGCGCTGGCGCTGACCCGGGCCCAATTTGTTACGGCAAGGGAGGGACAGAGCCGACCATTTCTGACGCAAATATGCTGTTGGGACGGCTGAACCCGGAAAAACTCAACGCCGTCGCTGGTGGGATCAGCCAAGCGAAGATTGCTGAGATTTTTGCACAGAAGCTGGGTGCACCGCTCGGCGTTAGTGCGGTCGAAGCAGCGGAAGCTGTCATCCGTATCGCAAATGCGAAAATGGCTGGCGCGATCCGGATGGTTTCTCTCTCGCTTGGGGCCGACCCACGCGACTTCGCCCTCTTCGCATTCGGCGGTGCCGGGCCTTTGCACGCAGCGGCGTTAGCAAACGAACTAGGTGTACCGCGCGTTCTCATTCCGGCCCGGCCAGGTATGACGAATGCACTTGGCTGCGTCGTCGCTGATCTGCGGCACGACTATGTGCAAACCGTAAACCAACCCCTGGGCGAAACCGATATTAGCCTGATCCACTATGTTTTCGCGAACCAAATAGCGGCTGGTGAGGCGGCCTTGGCACGCGAGAATGTGTCGCTGACAACTGTGCAGAAGCATTTCAGCGTCGACATGCAATTTATGGGGCAAAGTCACGTTGTTCGGGTGCCGCTTAGGCGCCCTAATACGTCAGTCGCTGACTTACGCGCCAAATTCGAAGAGGTCTATTGGAACCGCTTCAAGGTCAATCTGCCAGAGATCCGAGTCCGCATTGTAAATGTGAACACGTCTGTCATTGGCGTCAGTGCCCCCATCGATTTGTCAGGCTTGATCGATCAGACGGGCCGGCTGGACACGGTCACGCCAACGGGACATCGGAATGCAATGTTTGATGGCGAAGCCTACAAAACCCCAATCTACTGGCGTGATCACCTTCCTACGGATGCCGCTTTTGATGGGCCTGCCATCGTCGAACAACTTGACACCACCATTCTCATCCCGCCGGGTGACAAGGTTACCTCTGGCGCGGACGGCAATCTGATCATCCGTGTGGAGGGCGCGACGTGAGCATTGACCCAATCACTCTCTCTGTCATTCAAGCAGGCCTCCAACAGGTTTGCGATGAAATGGACCTCAGCTTCTCCCGCGCCGCGTTTTCGCCAGTCATCGCTGAAGCCAACGATCGCTCTGACGGCATTTACAGCGCAACGGATGGTGCCCTGATCGCGCAAGGTGCGGGCGGTTTGCCCGTCTTCGTTGGCACCATGCAGTATTCGACGCGGGTTCTGATCGAAATGATAGCGGACGGCACCGTGGCGAAGCCGAAACCTGATGACATTTACATCGTCAACGATCCCTACTTGGGCGGGACCCATTTAATGGATGTCCGTTTCGCGCGCCCCTACTTCCGAAATGGAAAAATATTCTGCTGGCTCTCGAATACCGGTCATTGGCCAGACACCGGTGGAGCCGTACCAGGCGGTTTCTCAGCCTCCGCGACATCTGTAGAACAGGAAGGGTTGCGCCTACCACCAGTTCGCCTGTTCAAAGAAGGCGTCATGGATCCAGAGATCTATGCCATCATCTGTTCAAACATCCGTGTCGCCGATCAGCGCATCGGGGATGTGAAAGCGCAGGCAGCAGCCCTGATGGTTGGCGAAGAACGCCTCAACGCTCTGCTCGACCGATACGGTGATGATGTAGTGGAACAGGCAATCGCAGACTTGCGCACCCGTGCGGAAACGCAAATGCGGACCTTGATAGACGAAATTCCGAATGGCACTTACCGCTCAACCGCTTGGGTCGACAGTGACGGTGTAGTCAATGAGCCGCTCGCCATTCGATTGCAGGTGAACAAAACCAAAGGGCATCTGACCTTCGACTTTTCAGACAGTAGCCCGCCTTGCATGGGGCCAATGAACTCAGTCCTCGCAACGACCCTGTCATCTGTCTATCTCGCGATGCGGCACATCTTCCCAGAGGTCCCCATCAGTGCCGGGGCCTTTGTCCCGCTCGAGGTGATCCGACCTGAAGGTACCTTTCTTGACGCAAAGTACCCACGCCCGGTGTCGGGCTGCGCGGCGGAGGTTTCCCAACGGATCGCCGAGGCCGTCTTTGCAGCTTTGGTTGAGGCACTGCCCCACCGCGTGACGGCTGCGCCTGCAGGGACCAGTGGGAACTTCGCGCTAGGCGGGCATGATCCGGACACAGGCCGCGACTTTGTGATGTACCAACTGTCTGGCGGCGGGTACGGCGGCAATGCTGACCACGACGGGCTGACGAACGGTTGCTCCACAATCGGCATTTCAAAAGCGCCACCTATCGAGATCATGGAGCAAAACTTTCCAGTCCTCTACCACCGGTACGCCATGCGCGAAGGTTCTGGCGGGGAAGGACAGCATCGCGGCGGACTTGGCCTGGAGTATGAGGTCGAATTGCGCCGCGGATCAGCGCGCGCGAGTTTCGTAATGGATCACGGACGGTTCGGTCCGCAAGGCGCGCTGGGCGGAAAAGACGGTGCGGTCAATGTCGTTGAGGTAAAACGTGGTTCCGAAAGCTACACACCCGAACACCTGTCCAAAGAGCAGGACATCCCATTGCAACCTGGCGATCGGGTTTGTGTGAAAACTCCCGGTGGCGGTGGCTATGGCGACCCGGCGAAACGAGATCCTGCGCTCATTATCACCGACAAGAAACTGGGGCGAGTTTAGGCCCGAACATGTCTGTCTCTCCTGGCCGGGGCGAATGCCGCCCAACGGGCACCAATTAGAGCATTCACTCGCTTTAGACGACGATTTTCTGCCAGAGTGTCGTTCAATCGTTCACACGAACTTCATCTCCCTTGAACGAATAAATTTGCCGCTTATCGTATCGACCGGTTCAGGTTCCATACCTGATACATAATATTGTTTTCATTGTATAATTTTCTCTCGCTGACCTCAAGGCAACGTTTATGTCGGTGGCCTAGGAACCTCCCTATGTTCCATGACGAAGCACGACGCAGCCTCCGAAGCGCCGCACTTTTCAATGGTCAATCACATGAAGGAACTCCCCCATGCCCATCACGATGAACCAGGCAGATTTTAGCGAAATCGACGTCCCAGTCGTCGCTGATCTGGTCGACGGCGTTGCGACGCGCGAAACTGGATTTTCCATAAGCGTGGTCGATGCGCCGTTTCAGTCGCTCAGCACCGACCAGTCCCCGGCCGATCTTCTGGCGGAAGCCATCGCCGGTAACCTTTACTACAATGTCCACACCTCTGACGTCCCAAGCGGAGAAATCCGGGGGCAGCTCCTTTTAGACACTGACGAGACCGTCGATGGTGTACGCACAGTGACGCTGCGCGCGGCTCTCGATAGTGCTCAAGAGCCTGACAATACCTCTGACTCTGCCGCGACAGGTACTGGTGAGGTCGTCATCACATTTGAAAACGGATTTCTTACCTATTCGAGCAATCTGAGCGTCACCGGCCTGGCGACATCTGATTTGTTACCGGTTGCTGGCGTCTCTCCGATCCACCTTCACAACGCGCCAGCCGGTCAAAACGGCCCGGTCATCACAGACATCGTTCAGGATGCCGGTGGCGACGTGAACGGTATCATCGCTGAAGGCAACGTGTTTGAGGTCGTTGAAGGTGAGATCGGGTTCACGGTCACCGATACTTCAGCGCCGCTCCAATCCCAGACGACCGAGCAAACACCGGCTGATTTGGTCCAAGAAGCACTGAGCAACAACCTCTATTACAACATTCACACCGAAGACTTTCCGAGCGGAGAGATCCGTGGTCAGTTGATTGTAGAAACTGACGAAACCGTTGATGGTGTCCGCACCATCACACTACTTGCCGATTTGGACAGCGCGCAGGAGCCTGGCAATACTTCCGACTCCGATGCCACGGGTACTGGCGAAGTCGTCATCACCGTGGATGGCGACGACGTTTCGTACACAAGTACGCTGTCTGTGGATGGCATCGCACCACCGGACTTGTTACCAGTTGCCGGTGTTTCCCCCATTCACCTGCATAATGCGCCAGCCGGTGAAAACGGCCCAGTGATCACGGACATCGTCCAAGACGCCGGCGGCGACGTTAACGGAAACTTTGCGGACGTCTTTGGTGAAGTTAGCGGTGTTGGCTTCACCGTCGTCGACACCGCGGGGCCGCTCGCCTCACTGACGACAGCGCAGACACCGGCTGACCTGGTAGTGGAAGCGGCGGAGAATAACCTTTACTACAACATCCACACCACAAACGTCGCGAGCGGCGAAATCCGCGGCCAGTTGATCGTGCAAAGCGATGAAACTGAAAATGGCGTGCGCACCATCACACTGCAGGCCCAGCTGGATAGCGCGCAGGAACCTGGCGATACGTCAGATTCTGACGCGACAGGCACAGGTGAGGTTGTCATCACAGTCGATGGCGACGCCGTGTCCTACACCAGCACGCTGACCGTGAACGGGATTGATCCTTCCGATCTCTTACCAGTCGCGGGCGTGAGTTCCATTCACTTGCACAATGCACCGGCAGGCGAAAATGGCCCCGTGATCGCAGACATCATTCAAGATGCAGGCGGCGACGTGAATGGTCAGATCGACATCAGCGCCTTCCCGGACGGGAACGTCTTTGATGAGGTGATCGAAGTGATTGACCTCGCGGGTGTTGAGAACATCATCGGCTCGAACGACAATGACGTGCTGAACGGGGACGGCGGCGCGAACAGCCTGTCCGGCCTTGACGGTGACGACATTCTCGCCGGTCGGGGTGGTGTTGACTTTATCGATGGTGGTGAAGGCAACGATACGAACAGCTTTGCCGGGATTGGCCTTGGCGTATCTGCAACTTTGAACGCCGATGGCACAGGCACAGCCGAATATGGCCAGGTCTCAGAAGAGTTTGCAGGCATCGAAAACCTGACCGGCAGCGACAACAACGACACGTTGATCGCGACGGGTGCTGCTCCAAACGTCATTTCTGGTGGCGACGGCGATGACTTCATCGCTGGTGGCGGCGGTACGGATGTGCTTGACGGAGGCGAAGGCAACGACACCAACAGCTTCCAAGGCATCGGCCCGGATGTGGTCGCGGACCTTGGCAATGGGACAGCGTCCTACCAGACACCAAACGGCACCGTGTTCGAGGCTTTCACGAACTTCGAAAACCTCGATGGCTCTGACAGCAATGACATCCTGATTGGCGACGGCGGCGACAACATCCTGACCGGCAACGACGGAGACGATGAACTAACCGGCGGTGGGGGTAACGACGTCATCGAAGGCGGCGACGGTGACGACCTGATCGCTGGTGGCGGCGGTACGGATAGCATCGATGGTGGCGCTGGCAATGACACCAACAGCTTCCAAGGCATCGGTCTTGGTGTCACAGCGTCCATCCAAGATGGCACAGCCAGCTACGGCATGGTCAACGAAAACTTCGCCAACATCGAAAACTTGGTCGGGTCGGACAACGATGATGATCTGTCAGGTGACGCCGGTGAAAACCTGATCGCTGGTGGTGCAGGCAATGATGTCATCAGCGGCGGCGCGGGCGACGACGTGCTGCGCGGCGACGCGATTGGCGCGGGTGAGGCGATCACCGTCAGCGTCACAAATACATTGGGCGAAGGTGGCACGTTCCTGACCCCCGTGTGGTTCGGCTTCCATGATGGGGCGAACTTTGATCTCTACGACCGCGGTGCTGCGTCAAGCCTTGGCCTGGAACGGCTGGCGGAAGACGGCGTTGTCACCGGACTGGCCGCAGAGTTCAACCAACAGGCTGGCGATGCTGGCATCGATTCCACGGTCTTCGGTTTCGATGGCGCACCTGGCCCGATTGATCCCGGTGAAACGGCAAGCTTCACCATTAACGTGAACCCTGAAGACGTGGGACCAGGCTACTTCACCTGGGCCACGATGGTGATCGCCTCGAACGATGCGTTCCTCGCTTCCCCCGGTGACCCACTCACGGACGCCATCTTCGATGAAAACGGGTCCTTCCTCGGCCCGATCACCATCGAACGATTTGGTCGCGACGTGTTGGACGCAGGTACAGAGGTGAATTCGGAGCTTGATGCTGCGTTTATTAACCAAACAGGGCCGGACACCGGGATCACCGAAGGTGGTGTCGTCGCCGTGCATGAAGGCTTCATCGGGTCCGAAGGTGGACCAGAAGGAGAATCGATCATCCTCGGCGGCATATCTGCAGCAGGCACTGTGTTCACGGAAGAGGCTGACTTCACGCGGAACGATGGTGCTGAGCAGCTGTTGCAGATCGTGATCGACCGGGCTGTCGGCGGGGATGATACCCTTGACGGCGGGGCCGGCGACGACATCATCGAAGGGGGCGTCGGAAATGACGTCCTAATCGGTGGCGCTGGCAATGACACGCTCGATGGCGGCGAAGGCAACGACACCGCAGACTTCTCTGATCTGTCATCTGAAGTGGTGGTTGAGCTTGATGAGAACGGGAATGGCACCGCGACGCGTGAGTCCGGCTTTGAACTGTCGTCTGAAGACCAACCATTTGCTTCGCTGACAACGGATCAATCGGAAGAAGCGTTGATTGAAGAAGCGGTCAGCGGTCGTCTTTACTACAATATCCACACAACAGCTTTCCCAGGTGGTGCCATCCGCGGCCAGCTATTGCTGACCAGCGATGAAACCGTGGATGGTGTGCGGACGATTGTGCTGAACGCTGATCTGGATGCAGCGCAGGAACCTGACGATGCGTCAGATTCTCCGGCTGTTGGTCAGGGTCAGGTCACCATTGTGGTCGACGAAGACGGCGCGACGTTCAGCAACGACCTGACAGTCAGCGGTATCACCACAGCCGATCTGCTGCCGGTGGCGGGCGTCTCTGCCATCCACCTGCACAACGCCCCTGCTGGTGTGAATGGTCCGGTTATTACCGATCTGGTGCAAGCCGCAGGCGGGGACGTGAACGGCGCTTCAGCTGATGGTGATATCTTCGAAGAGATCTTCGAAACCGACCAGCTGATCAGCATCGAGAATGTTATCCTCGCCAACGGCGACGTGATCCTCGAAGGTGCTTTTGAAGCGGGTGTTGAAGACTTTGATGATGCCAACTTCCTGCAGGTCGACGACGGTGATCAGTTTGTCTTCAGCAATGCCACGTTTGGCACGGCTGCCATCCAGGTGGATGGTCAGAACGTCACCGTTGGCGGCTCGACCTTCATGGTGGATGCGGACTTCGCAGGCGGGAACCTTCTTGCTGCAACCAACGACGGACAGTCAACCGTCGTGCAGTTCGTCGATGAACTGCTTGGCGATGGGGAAGACCTGATCGAAGGGCGCGCCGTCACGGAAAGCGAGATCGACGGGATCGCGTTTGAAGAGTTTGTGACAGGCAATGGCACAGCGGACGAAGGCACCGACTTCACCATCACCTTGGACAACTCCACCTCCGGGTTTGAGAACTCCTTTGGCGTGTTCGTCTACGACATCGCGAGCGGCGCAATCTCTGACACTCAGCTTGTTGCAGCGAACGCACAGGATGGTGGCAGCGTATCGGTGGAAGATGTCGCTGCGGGCGAAAAGGTCGGCTTCTTCGTGGTGCAGGACGGCAATGATGCCCTGTCCGATGTCGAAGACACTTTCATCTTCAACCTCTCAGAAGACGGTGCATCCATCGAAGGCGTGGACGATCTGGAGATCTTCCAGTCCATCAACGCCAGCCTGAACTCCGATGGGCAGCAGCACTTCCTGTCTGGGTCTGATGAGGGTGGCATCCTGCGGGTTGGTGTCGAAGACCTCACAGGTCTGGGTGACCGGGACTTCCAGGACGTGGTCTTCACCATCGAACGCGAGGAAGCCTTCGACGACGCATTTGCCATCGTCTAAGCGCCAGCACGCAAATCAGCCCCCAGCGGAGTTGTCTGCTGGGGGCACCATCAACAGACACTGTGTGAGCGCACAAGGCACCGACTATGACACGCGTCATCGTATCACTGACAACCATTCCCCCTCGCTTTGCTGGGCTACAGGATTGTCTGGAGTCCTTGTTGCAACAAACGGCCCAGATCGACCAAATCAATCTCTACCTTCCGCGGCGCTATCGTCGGTTTCCTGGTGACTACACTCTGCCAAAAGTTCCCTCTGGCATTACGATCAGGATTGTCGAAGACGACTACGGCCCCGCGACGAAGGTGTTGCCAGCCGCGGTTGAAAACGCCGGCACAGACACACTGATCCTCTTTTGCGATGACGACAAAGTTTACCATCCAACATGGGCCCAACACCTTGTCGATGGCGCAAAGGTGCATCCTGATTGCTGTATCGTTGCGGTTGGCGCCAATGTCTCCCAATTCTCCCGTTACACATGGAGCAGCCCAAAGGTCCCTGCGGCAGACTTTGTCCATAAGGATTGGTGGTACAGGGCAAAGCGCGCGACGAGTTTGGGCCGCTGGAAGCCATCCAATATCCAAGGTTCAGGTTACGTAGACATCTTGTGTGGATGGGCAGGTTGCGCCGTACGCCCGGAGTTCTTTTGCCAGGGCGATTTTGACATTCCAGACATTTTGTGGACCGTCGACGACGTGTGGCTTTCAGGATGTCTCGAACGGAACGGCGTGCCGATCTGGCTTGAAAACTTGGACACCAAAAAGCGACCAAGACGCGGGGTGAACGATACGTTGGACGACGCATTGCGTGGCCTCACTTACAAAGGGTACGACCGGCAGCGCGCAAACCAAGCCTGCATCCGCTATTTCAAAGAGCGTTATGGGATTTGGGGCGGCAGGGAGATTGCGCAAGCTTGAAGATGAGTTTCGGAATTCGACTGCTGCGGTGTGGTAAGCATCCGACTTGACCATGCGTCGGCGCGCCGAGAACGGACCGGTGAGCAGCCTCATCTGACTGGTTCAGTTTAATTGTTAGTGCATTGTCGGCCTCTGATCCATTGGGATGATGGTTTCCGGGGCTGGTGGGCGATAACCTAA
>JBCBHE010000008.1:0-139695 GCA_038526085.1 Pseudomonadota bacterium
ATCGCCGAAACACCCAGCTCAGATGGATCTGCGTCTCCGGCAATCACGGCATCTACGTTTTCGAGGGCCATCAAGCCGATGTACCAGCTGTAGGGAGAGGCGAGCTCAGGCGAGGCGGCACGCTTCCATGCATATTCGAAATCAGCAGCGGTGACGGGATCACCGTTGGACCACTTTGCGTTATCGCGCAACGTGAACGTGTAGACCAGACCATCATCCGACACTGTGTAACCTGTTGCGACGCCGGGAATGAGGTTGCCGTCAGCATCCTGATTCATCAGACCTTCAAACAGATCGCGCGCATGGCCAGAGCCGTCAACGTCCTCAGTCAATCCAGGATCAAATGACGGACTTTCATCGCCGACGCGGTAGACAAATGTCTGCTCAGACGCGAGCGGTTCTCCGGATTCAGGGTGGGTTGCGTGAGCATCAGCGTAAGCAGCTGTGGCCCCCATAAGCAGCATCACTGCCGTCGTCGCTTTCAAAGTTGTTTTGAATGTCATTGAATGATCTCCCAGTTTGTACGGCGTGTTAACCCGCCGTCGCGTTGCGCCACGCATGCCGATCCAGACACGCGCAAGATGCTGTATCTTTCGGCGATTGCCTAAAAAGTGCAAGCCTCGTGGCGGCCTGACCTTGCGACGCGACAATTTGGATCATCGATGAAATCCAATCCTGACCGAATGTTACGCAAGCGTCAGGCTTTCTTGCCAAAAATGTCGCACATGTCAGATTTCCGACAGGCTGATCGGTCAGCAAGTCAGTTGCGTCGACCGACTCACTCCTTAAGATGATTGCAGTTTTGGCAAGAGGCGGCACCGTGACTGATCTCCCTCCCCTCGAATCGCGGATCGCTTTGCCCGACGCATTGCGCGTTCTTCTGGAAGACTATCCACGCCAAAACTGGGAAAGCGACCCCGGTTTTGACGGGCTGCTTCGCTTCTGGCTCGACCGCCATTTGATGTTCCGGCGGATCTTAAAACAGATGCAAACCGACACGGAAAAACTGCTGAACAACGATATGTCATCAAGGTTCTATGCAGCCCACCTTTCGCGCTATGGTGGCATGTTCGTGCAGGAGCTACACGGGCACCATAGTATCGAAGATCACCACTATTTTCCGAAACTCATTGACCTTGATGCGCGCATCTCACGTGGGTTGACATCCTTGACGCAGATCACCACGCGATCGACGGCCACCTCAACACCTTTGTGGAGGGGGCAAATGCGGTGCTAGGCCACGCGGAGGACCTCGCCAAGATGACGCCAAAGGCCGACAGCTTTCTCAAACAACTTGGCAATCTTGAACGCCTTTTGGACCGCCATCTGACCGACGAAGAAGAGCTCATTGTCCCAGTTGTCCTCAAATACGGCGCGCCAGAGATGTAGCGGAACCATCTCTTTCTTTTGGACAAAAATATCTCCGCCGGAGGCCTCCGCACTTTCCACACGGGACGACATCAGCGTGACCGATCCAAACATCTCGCGCGCCCGAAGGGCGCTCATTTGGATCAAACCTGCCCAGCCCATTGAACCGGTTCGACTTGTCTGCGCACCTAATCTACATGACGCAGAAACCCGCAACCCGCGCAAAAGCGCTTGAGGCCTATCTCGTGGCCGCCGCGCAAAGCGGCGATGCCAAGGCGCTTGCGCAACTTGCCAAAATGGTCGGCCCCCGCCTCCTCGCCCATGCGAGCCGGCTGATGGGCGACGCTGAGGTCGCGCGGGATATCGTGCAATCGGCCTGGGTTGATATCCTGCGCGCACTTCCCAGCTTACGGGAACCTGCAGCTTTTCGCGCTTTTGCGCTCCGTATCGTCACCCGCAAGGTCGCAGCCCAGATCAAAACCCGCCAACGAGACCGCAGCCTCGCGCAGTCCTACGCGAACGGGGCCGAGACGGCCGCGGCCCCGCTCGGTGACATCTCTGCCGATGCGGCCACGGTTCGTGCCGCGATCAACGCGCTCCCGCCCGCGCATCGGGTCACACTGGCGCTCTTTTACCTTGAGGATCTCTCGGTGCCCGAAGTGGCCGACGTCCTGCACATTCCCACAGGCACCGTCAAAACGCGCCTCATGCACGCCCGCGCAAAGCTGCGGGCCTCTTTAGAAGGAGACTCACATGTCAAAACTGGATGATCTCATCACCGAAGCCTTGGCCGACGCCGACCAAGAGCTTCTCAAACAAACTGAAGAGCTCGGATACTTCAGCCTCGGCTTGTCCCAATTCACCGGCAAGCTTGGCTGGGTGACCTGGGTGATCATGCTGGTGCAAAGCGCGCTGTTCCTGATCGGCGTCTGGTGCACGATCAAGTTCTTTGGCGCAACGGAGGTTCTTGCGGCTGTCAAATGGGGCATCCCCGGCGCAGTCTTGATGATCGTGGCGACCACGTTGAAAGTCAGCCTAATGCCACAAATGCAAGCCGATCGCGTGATCCGAGAGATCAAACGGGTCGAGCTGCTTTTGGCGAGCCGCTAAATCAGGTGCGTTTATCGAGGCGCGGTGACGAAGTGTTGTCGTCCGCCTCTTTCACATCAGCCAGTGCCACCGTCTCGTCGTCGCTACGCACTGCATCGCTTTGCGCCTGATAGCCCTCAGCGGCTTGCGGCGAAGCAGCCGCTTCCTCGGAAGCTTCGACAGGCTCCGCCTGGACGAATTGCTCCGCGCCCGACCGCGCAAGAGACGTCGCAACCACCTCAGCCGTGCCCTCGACGGCTGTGATCCGGTTCGCCGGACGTCCTGAGTCGACTGGCCCTGAATCCGCCTCAGCCTTCTCAGCATCCGCCTTCTCTTCCGACGGCAGCGCTTTGGCCGCTTCGGCGTCTTTTTCGAGCAATCGCTCCATTGCGTCCGACGCATTCAGCATTGGATACAATGGGAGCGTGATCGGAAATACAGACATATCCAACCCTCTTTACACACACGCCCCAAACACCCACGCCGAAGCTAGCATAACTTCGGCGTGAGGTCTTAGGGTTTCGAACCTGGTGGTAAAGGGCTGGTAAAGCCGCCTTAGCCCTTGTTCATCCGGTTTTCGATCAAGTCATCAACCACAGAAGGATCCGCAAGGGTCGACGTATCGCCCAGCGCCCCAAAATCATCTTCCGCGATTTTGCGCAAAATCCGACGCATGATCTTGCCTGAACGTGTCTTCGGTAGCCCAGGCGCCCATTGGATCAGATCCGGTTTTGCGATCGGCCCGATTTCCGCGCGTACCCAGGTTTCCAGCTCTTTGCGCAGCTCTTCGGTCGGTTCTTCACCACCCATCAAGGTCACGTAGGCATAAATGCCCTGGCCTTTGACGTCATGCGGATAGCCAACAACGGCAGACTCGGCGACCTTCGGATGCGCGACCAAGGCGCTTTCGACTTCCGCTGTACCCATCCGGTGACCCGATACGTTGATCACATCGTCGACGCGACCAGTGATCCAGTAGTATCCATCCTCATCCCGGCGGCATCCGTCCCCGGTGAAGTAGTAGCCTTTGTAATCCGCAAAGTACGTTTTCATGAACCGTTCATGATCGCCCCAAACCGTCCGCATCTGCGCCGGCCAGCTGTCTTTGATACAAAGCACACCTTCCGCCGCTGTATCGGTGATCTCCTCACCGGTGGTTGGCTCCAAAATTACGGGCTGAATGCCAAAGAAAGGCAAGGTTGCAGACCCGGGCTTGGTGGTCGTGGCACCCGGCAAAGGCGTCAGCAGGTGGCCGCCCGTTTCTGTCTGCCACCAAGTGTCAACGATCGGCACTTTCCCTTTGCCGATCACCTCGTGATACCAGTTCCAGGCTTCTGGATTGATCGGTTCGCCCACGGTGCCCAGGACCTTCAGGTCCGACAAATCGTGCTTGGTCGCAAAATCATCTCCCTGCCCCATCAAGGCGCGGATCGCTGTCGGCGCGGTGTAGAACTGATTGACCTTATGCTTTTCACAAACCGCCCAGAACCGGCTCGCGTCGGGATATGTCGGCACCCCTTCAAACATCAGGGTCGTCGCACCATTCGCAAGCGGACCGTAGACGATATAGCTGTGCCCGGTCACCCAGCCGACGTCAGCCGTGCACCAGAAGATGTCGCCGTCGTGGTAGTCGAACGTGTACTGGTGGGTCATTGACGCGTAGACGATGTAACCGCCAGTCGTATGCACCACGCCCTTGGGCATCCCGGTGGAGCCTGACGTATAAAGAATAAAAAGCGGATCTTCCGCGCCCATCTCTTCGGGCGCGCAGTCCGCATCGACGGTGGCTTCCGCCTCATGCAACCACACATCGCGGCCCGACTGCATTGGTACTTCCCCACCGGTGCGTTTGACGACAAGCATTTTGCTGTCGACCTCAATCTTCTCAAACGCCTTGTCAGCGTTGACTTTCAAAGGCGTATGCCGGCCACCGCGCGGAGCTTCGTCAGCCGTGATGACAACCTTGGCTTCAGATCCATTGACACGGGCTGACAGGGCCTCTGGCGAGAAACCGGCAAAGACAATTGAATGGATCGCGCCGATCCGCGCGCAGGCTAGCATCGCATAGGCGGCCTCTGGGATCATCGGCATATAGATGACGGCCCGGTCGCCTTTACCTACACCCATAGACTTGAGCACATTGGCGAATTTGCAGACACTTGCGTGCAACTCCGAATAGGTGATGTGCTTGGCATCTTCTTCGGGATTGTCTGGCTCCCAAATGATCGCCACCTGATCGCCCCGCGTGGCCAAATGACGGTCCACACAATTAGCCGAGACGTTTAACGTGCCGTCTTCGTACCATTTGATATCCACGTTCCCAAAGTCATACGTGGTCTCTTTGACCTTCGAGTAAGGCTTGATCCAATCGATCCGCTTGCCGTGTTCTCCCCAAAATACAGCTGGATCAGAAATCGAGTCTGCATACATTTTGTCATAAGTCGCTTTGTCAGCATGGGCAGCCTTTGCAGCTTCTGCTGATGGCGGATACAGATCGGACATTCGAGTTCCTCCCCCTCATCTTCTCTCCGTTAGGGCGCATCATGAGCAGAAAAGTCAAAATGCCAAGTTTCAGGGGACACTCAACTTGGGATTGCTGTAAATTTAAGCGGCGGCCCGAAGTAAAAACAGTCAATAACTTTGCAAAGCCGCTGTAGATGAGAGCGATTGTCATTTTAGGTGCCGCAGTTGGCCCCAATGGCCCATCGCCCAGCCTTTCGCGCCGGGCGCACCATGGCGCGAAACTTTTCAAAGAAGGGGCGGGAGATCTTTTAGTGCCGTGTGGTGGCCTTGGGATTTATCCGCCAACTGAAGCGGAGGCGATCCAATACATTTTGTTGGCGGAGGGCGTTCCTGCAGACGTGATCCGCTGCGATCATAACTCGCAAAGCACCTATGAAAACATCATCAATGCCCGCGCTATTTTGAGAGCAGAACGCATCCGCGATGCCATCATTGTCACGGACAGCTTGCACGCGCCACGCGCCATCCTAACGGCCCGTTTTCTTGGGCTTCGCGCCGAGGCCGACACACCGTCGATCCGGAATATGCCTATGAAAACACGCCTGCGCCGTTTCCGGCACGAGGCGCTAGCACTTCCGGTCTATATAATCCGCCTGCCATTCTGGCTGTGGCGGGATAGACGCCGTTAGGTGAAGCTCCGCAGCGCGACTTGAACAGCGAACGCGCGGCTCATGCCCAGATCTTCCAATTCTTTGTCAGACATCTGCGCAATCTTGTTGGCGGCCTCCATGCGGTCGGATGCCAACGCGTTGTTTTCAAACCAACGCCCAAGGGTGCTACCCAGGATGCGGAAAGGTTTTGCGGCGAGCTCCAATACCATTTCTGGTGTGCTCATCAGGGTATTCATTTCGTGGTGTGCCAAGGTCAGGTCCTACTCGCAATATAGCCACCTCCCACCCACAATATGCGCGCTGTCATTAGAGAGGACCACTACCAAAACAGTCACCCCGCCATGCATATTCTGCAATGCAGCATGGCGGGAATATGACAAGGTTATAGCGGGTTATCCATACGCACCTGATAGCGCAGCTTACCCGTGACCGGTGTTGAGAAGGTAAAATGCGTTTCGGTTTGGTTTGCGCCCTGATTGTCGCTCACAAACGGCATGTCAAAGATCTGCGCGTTGCTGTTATTCCGGATCGGCCCATCGGCCACGACCGCATCGACAAACCGCGCCCGTCCGCCAAAGGGAAGCAACGGCGCATTGTCCTTTTGCCATTCATCGGCCGCAGTCACCTGCGTGATTTCTTGCAGGGCCGGGTTATAGCAAGGCTCATCCACGCTGTGGAACGTATTGGCCGCAAAAGTAATCCCCCGCATGCGGCCGAAGTCGAGCGTTGCCAACGAGGTGTCAACCGACTCAATCCGGTCAATCGTACCGTTGATCGCCCGAAAGACGTTCGAGACGACAGACAAGCCATGAATGAAGTGACCAGCCCCAAAGGGTTTCACAACGATGAAATTAAACCATGGCGCCACATCATTGGCGGTGAAGATATTGCCCGTGATTGTCAGGCCACCAAATGAGAATTGGTTGTCAAACCCTGGCTCTGCTTCATGCTCATTGGTCAGTTCAATGAAGTTGTTGTCAATGTAATTGCCAGTGATCACCGATTTGGAATTGGCGAGTGTGAAGATCATCCCGCCTAAGCGTACCCCGTCCGACGTGCTATCGCCGTGGAACCAATGGTTGCCTGAGACGAGATTGCCGGAACCGGCCAAGACACAGAAATGTTTGAACAAGGCCGCGCGATTGTCGCGGATCTTCACGTCATTGGCGTTGGCATTGAAACACAGTGTCGTGCGGGCCGAGACGGTCAAGCCTTGTTCGTTCGAGGTAAAGTTACACCGATCAATCAGCATGCCCTGACAGCCTGTTCCGATCGACGTGATCCCACGGTCCTTCGGCTTTGTGATAAAACAGTCTTTGACATGAAAGATTAGCCCGGCAGGGGCCAGCATGATCGCACTCGCCTCCCCTGCGCACTGGAAATCGATGTCGGTCAGGACCATCTGTGCCAGATCGTCATAGCCCGAAAAGTCGAGCATGTACTGGAAACGCCGAAAGACATAGGACTGCGTTCCAACAGCATCGTAGAGCGGCTGGCTCAGCGTCACCGTCCGTGCGCCAACGTTCTTATCTGTGACATAAACCTCGCGCCCCACGCCCGCGGCCTCCACCAATGCGCCAACAGGGACGTTTGCAACATTGTCGACATTGGTCAGCTGCCTTGAATTGCCGGTGTTATAGGTGCCGGGCGACGTGACCACCTGCGTGTCCCATGCCGGCCCTGGCACCGGTTCAAATTGCCCGTTGCGGATCACACGGCGCGTGGCAAAAACGGTGCGGGACGGATCCGCCGCCTGCATATCAAGAGGCCCCGTCAAAGAGATCCGCCGCCCGCACAAGTCGAGCGATTCATGATCAGAGAAGTTTAACAGCGCCTGATAGGCTTTTCGAAAGGCCGTCTCCTCATCCCCAAAGGCATCTAGATAGCTTTCGTAATTGTAATCCGTTTGCAGGATGAACCGGTCACTTGCACCTTGGATGACCGTACCTTCGAATTTGATCCGGCTTTGGATCGTAACTGAGGACCCCAGATAATACTGACCTTCTGACACAAAAACTGTGCGCCCGGCTGCGGCGGCATCGGCCGCCTCAAATGCAGCACTGTCATCCGTCGTACCGTCGCCCTTCGCGCCAAAGTCGCGCACATCGACGACCGAGATCATGTCGCGTAAAAAAGCGACCGTAATATCCTCGATCTCCAAGTCATCAATACGGATCGCGCCGCCATTAGCCCCGGTCACGTCCAATCCAAAGTGTCCGAACACCGCTGTGGGCCAGACCATATCGACGCCCGTGCGGTCGCCAACACCCACAATGGTGGAAATCTCCACAACTTCGCCGATGGTCGTCAAAGTTGTCGCGGGGCCAACCTCTGGGTGGCCGGTCGCCTGTCCACCACCCGCAGCGCCTGGATAGGCGGAGATACGCACGGTTGGCATCGGCCCCGCTTCAGCTTTCACGCGAGCAGAGACCCGCAGATAGCAGCCTGGTAAAATCGGTGTTTCACCCATATAGCGCAGCCGCTTGGTGGCCGCGTCCTTCACAAGTTCAAGACACCCGCCAAAGTCCTGATCTGCTGCCACAAACTGCGCGGAACCGTCGGTGGCATAGGTATCCGTTCCTGGTGTCCCATCGCCGCTTGACCACACCCCAAGTCCCGCTGCAAAGGGCAATGGCATCAACACCACGCCGTCCGTAATCGCCTTGTTCATGAAAAATCCCCAAGCTGCAGTTGCGTCGGGGAAGACTTAAGGCGGTGGCGTAAACGGCGAATAAGAGAGCCGCTCGGTGGGGACGGCAACAGCGCCTTACTTCACCGCAACATCATGTTTCAAGGATCCCGAAGACCGCCGCCCGGGGCCAGCGCCCGCTCAAATAGGCGCTGACTTCAGCGACACCGAAACAGTCACGTCACGCGTCCTGCACGATCGCGCTCGGATCAAACCAGACTAGGCAGCGAGATCGGTCTCGACGATCTGCACGCCGTTGATTTGCCAGCCGTTCGCCGTCTCGATCATCGCATACTCTAGCGTGTAAACATCGCCCTGTGCATCTTCGATCTGGACGGTTTGAATCTGCATGCCCGCTTCTTCGCGCAGTCCAAGGAACCGCACGGAACGGTTGTCCCAAACCATCGGGTAGCCGCGCTCTACCATCGTCCCAAAAATGCTTGGGTCGCGAAAAATGCCTTTGATCGTCGGACTCGCAAAAGAAAAGGCGGTCTCGACATCGCGGTCATTGAAAGCCTGCAACTGGGTCCCAATAACATCTTCGATCGCATCATTCACTTGGCCAAAGGCGGCGCCTGCAAGCATCACCGCGGCGACGGCGGTGACCATGAAACGCTTCATCATCTCGTGCTCCTCAACTGTCTCGTGAGGAGGCACATAGCGCGCGCCGCCGCCGTTTCACCCTTTCGCAAGCGCCTCTTTGATCAAGGCGATCGTTTCTTCCACGCCATAAAGTGCAATGAACCCCCCAAAGCGCGGCCCCTGCGAAGCCCCAAGGAGCACTTCATAAAGCGCAGTAAACCAGCCCCGCAGCGGTTCAAATGCATGGTCCTTGCCCACCGCAAAGACCATCGACTGGAGCTCTTCCGCGTCCAACCCGCCCTCCCAGGCTAATAGGCGATCAACCAAGTCCTCTAACGCCGCCCGCTCCTGATCGGTTGGCGCGCGATAGACTTTCGTTGGTTTCACGAAGGCGTTGTAATAGCTGACGGCGAAACCTGCCGCCTCATCCAACTGTGGGTTCGCCGCGGGTGACGCTTCTGGCGCATATCGCCGGATGAATCCCCAGAGCGTCTCTTTGTCCTCAGCACCCGAAACGGAGGCGAGGTTCAAGAGCATTGCAAAGGGCACCACCATGTCCGACCCCGGCACATTGTGACCGTGGATATGGAACACTGGGTTGTTCATCTTGCCCTTGTCATCCTGATCCGGATAGGCGCGCAGCTGCTGGTGATACTCATCCACTGCTTTCGGAATAACATCGAAGTGTAACCGCTTGGCTGTCTTTGGTTTTTGATACATGAAGTATGACAGGCTTTCGGTCGATGCATAGGTCAACCACTCATCAATCGAAATCCCGTTCCCGGAGGTTTTCGAGATCTTCCGGCCCTCCGCATCAAGGAACAATTCGTAGGTAAAATGCTCCGGCGCCTTGCCACCCAACACCCGGCAAATTCCGTCGTAAATCGGCGTGTTTGTGGCGTGGTCTTTGCCGTACATCTCAAAATCCACATCAAGGGCGGCCCAGCGTGCGCCAAAGTCTGGCTTCCACTGGAGTTTGCAGTTTCCACCCGTCACGGGGATCGTCACATCCGTCCCGTCCTCGTCCTCGAAGGTGATCTGGCCGTCTTTGGTGACCTCTTTCATCGGCACATAAAGCACCCGACCTGTCGTCGGCGAGAGCGGCAAAAAGATCGAATAGGTCTCTTGCCGCTCCTCGCGCAGCGATTTCAGCATGATCTTCATGACATCGTCGTATTTGTCGGCAGCACGCAGCAAGATCTCATCCATCTTTCCCGCGCCGTAGAACGCGGTCGATGAGATAAATTCATATTCAAAACCAAAGGTATCCAGGAAGGAGTTCAACTTCGCATTCATATGCGCGCCAAAGCTGTCGTGCGTCCCAAATGGGTCTGGCACGGCAGTCAGCGGCTTTTGCAGATAGGGTTCGAGATCAGCAGGGTTCGGCACATTCCCCGGCACCTTCCGCATCCCGTCCATGTCATCCGAAAAACAAACCAGCTTTGTGGGAATGTCTGAAATGATCTCAAACGCCCGGCGGATCGTCGTTGTCCGGCTCACCTCACCAAAGGTACCGATATGCGGCAGTCCTGAGGGGCCGTATCCAGTCTCGAACAGAACGTACCCTTTCTCAGGATCCTTCTTTTCATACCGTTTGAGCAGCTTACGGGCCTCTTCAAAAGGCCAGGCCTTTGAAGTCATCGCAGCGTCACGCAAATTGGTCATATCGGTCTCTCGGTTCAGGATGATGTACCGCATCATGCGGCAATGGCGCACTCCCTATTGCGCGCAGCAAGGCGCGTCAATAAATCGGTATGCAGACCTAACGGATAAGGCCCATGATCGAAGAAGCCCCCCTCACCGCCCAAGACGCGCTTGTGTCACTGATGATTGCTGTTTCCGCCTCTGACGAGAACATGGGCACGGCTGAGCTTGTGAAGATCACCAACATGATCAATCACCTACCTGTCTTTGCCGACTATGACGCTGAACGGCTACCTCTTGCGTCCCAGATGGTGTTCGATCTCTTTGAACAGGAAGACGGGCTAGAAGCGCTTTTTGGTCTGATCCGTGACGCTCTGCCCGAAAAACTTTTCGAAACGGCCTATGCCCTCGCCTGCGATGTCGCTGCGGCGGACGGCAAATTGCGCGGGGCGGAGGCGCGGATGCTGGAAGAAATCCGTGACGAGTTGGATCTAGACCGGCTCCATGCGGCCGCAATTGAACGCGGCGCCCGCGCTCGGCACATGACGGAGTAGACCGGACTTATCCCGGCGGTGCGACGGTCGGGACAGCCAATTCCGCTTCTTCTGGCAAGTCGATATCAACCGCCGGCGTCGCTGTGGGCTCATTTGGTAACGTGTTGGTAGGATCAGGGATCACCGGCAATGGATCGACCGTATCGTAACGCTTCGCCCAGCGCTGAACGAGGCGCTGCTGCAATCGTTTCGACTGGCGGTTCCACTGCGGTGCCCCATTCGGCACTTCATCGCCGGAAGCTTTCCCCGCTTCCCGTTTGGTTAGGTTGGCGGTGAAGATTGCAAAGACCAGATCGGTCTCTGATTTGGTGCGAATGTACCCCGCAAGGCTCGAGACAAAGTTCAACGTCCCCGTTTTGGCCCGTACATCCGCTGGAAACCCATCAATGCGGCGCGCGTTCTGGTCGGTCATGACGTGTTCTTTGAGGATTGGCCGAAGCGCCGCCATCGCGCCCTCGCTGCTCAACAACGCCACCATGTCTTGCGCAGCGATTGCGGAGTCATCGCTCAAACCCGAATGGTCCTCAAACCCGGTGGTCAGGTCGCCTTTGCTTGCCGCCCAGCGGTTCATACAATTTGCGGACCCTTCCAACGGCAACGTGCGCCCCAGAATTTGGCGCGTCGCTGTCAGCCCCACCCCCTCTGCCGTGATATTCGTGCTGAACTTCAGCATATCGCGCAGCACATCAATCATCGGCGCACTAGAAAAGGTGGCAACCGCCTCACTATCGGGCAGCTCAGTGATTTTCTGGGGTGTTGGCAGCGGGACACCGCGCGCGCGCGAAAGGGTCTGGAAGACGTCAGCGGCGTAGTAAGCCGGGTTGCGCACGGGAAGCCAACGGGAGCCTTCAGTGCCCAGCGCGCCGCGCGCCACTGTCCACTCATCCACGCTTTCGACTTGGGCATAGGTATAGACTGGCAGGCTGCGGTCCACGATGCGCATCCGCGAGGTGTAGACGTCTGGTTTCCGCGTCGCACTCCGGGCGTCCATCGCAACGGTGTACTTGCCGTTCGCGCGACGCCATTCGAAATGGACCCGGTTGAAGTTTAGGTTCAGGCCACTGACCGACGGGTTGTAACCCAGGTGGTCAAGCTGTGGTGGATCAATCTCTTCCCTGTATGGCAACGCCTTGTCCCATACGTAAAACGACCCGGCAATCTTCGTGACCCCAGCGTCCACCATGCCGTCGACCAGGGTCGCCAGTTGATCCGTCACGAGGTTCGGATCTCCGCCGCCAACCAAAATGAGATCCCCTTGCAGCACACCATTTTCAATGGGTCCGGTTCTGCGCAATTCGGTGGTGAAAGTGAACTCCGGGCCCACCGCATCGAGCGCGAAGAGCGCAGTGACAGCTTTCGTCACACTCGCCGGCGGCAAACCGACATAAGGCTCATTCACTTCAAGGATTTGGCCCGTTGCCAAATCCGCCACGGCGCAGCCCACTGTTCCGCCCAGGTTCGCGCCGGCGATGATCTCCGCCATGCTTTCCAAGCCTGCTTCCGGATCGGCAGGTGCAGCGCCTGCGCGCGCAACGGGGCGCAGCGACGTCAGAGGGGCGTTGGCCAAAACGCTTGTTGCAACGCTCGATAGCGCTGTCGCAAGAAGAGCACGCCGTGTGAACTGCTGTCTCATGCCGCTGTTCCTAAAGTCATTTTTGATCAACTGCCATGAACGAATTCGGGATCGGCTACCATTCGCCGCGCGCGCGGATCGCCGAAGAGCTTTGGGGCGACATTGGAAGGTTTAAAAAGCACCATGCGGGCGTTGTCATGTGCCCCAGCAAATGTGCCGCGCGCTTTGGGATCTTCGCATGTCGGTACATGCGCGCTGCTGGCGACAGACGCGCCGCAATGCGATCCCCCGGTCGCGCAATCACGCCAACGGGCACCGCATCCATGATCCATTGCCAATCTTGCCATAGGTGAAACTGCGCCAGATTGTCGGCGCCCATAAGCCACACAAAACGGACGCCGGCGTGGCGTCTGCGTAAAGCGAAAAGCGTTTCAGCGGTGTAGCGCGTACCAAGATGCGCCTCGATGCCGGTGATCCGAACTCGCGGATGCTGCATAATTGCGCGAGATGCTTGCAGCCGCTCTGCCAGTGGCGCGGGGCCATGAGCTTTCAACGGGTTGCCTGGGCTAACCATCCACCAAATATGATCCAACCCAAATCGCTGAAGTGCGGCCCTTGTGATATGCACATGCCCTTCATGCGGTGGATCGAAAGACCCGCCGAGAAGGCCAATCACCTGGCCAGGTTTTGTTGGGGGCGACGGGCGCATCGTCTGTGGCGATCAGTCCGTCGTTTCAGACGAACGGGCCCAGAGGTTGATTTGCTCCTCGTTGGCATATTGATCAATCTCAGCCAGTTCTTCCGTCGTGAAGTCCAAGTTGTTTACGGCCCCTGCGCAGTCAATGACCTGCGAAGGTTTGGAGGCACCGATCAGTGCCGTTGTGATCCCGCCATCGCGCAACACCCACGCAATCGCCATTTGAGCGAGCGTCTGCCCGCGCCGCTCCGCAATTTCGTTGAGCTTGCGGATGTTGTTGATGGCCTGCTCCGACAAAAAGTTTGGGTTCAGCGACTTGCCTTGTGAGGCACGCGAGTCTTCCGGCACACCGTTGAGGTATTTCTTCGTCAGCATCCCTTGCGCCAACGGTGTAAAGGCGATGGAGCCGACGCCCAGCTCCTGCAACGTGTCTTTCAACCCGTCTTTTTCGACCCAACGGTTAAGCATATTGTAGGAAGGCTGATGGATCAGACACGGTGTGCCGAGGTCGTTGAGGATCGCCACCGCCTCTTGGGTACGTTCGGAATTATAGGACGAAATCCCAGCATAAAGCGCACGACCCGACCGGACGATGTAGTCCAGCGCGCCCATGGTTTCTTCCAAGGGTGTGTCCGGGTCGAAGCGGTGGGAATAGAAAATGTCCACGTAATCCAAGCCCATCCGCTTTAGCGACTGATCGCAAGAGGCGACAAGGTACTTGCGGCTCCCCCATTCTCCGTAGGGACCATCCCACATCAAGTATCCAGCCTTGGAAGAAATGATCAGCTCGTCCCGGTGGGCTTTGAAATCCTCGGACAAGATCGACCCGAAGGCATGTTCAGCGGACCCTGGCGGCGGACCGTAATTGTTGGCGAGATCGAAGTGAGTGATGCCGTGGTCAAAAGCCGTATGGCAAATCTCACGCTTCGTCTGGTGTGAAAAATCATGGCCAAAGTTATGCCACAGACCCAGCGACACAGCCGGCAGCCTCACGCCGGAGTTGCCGCAACGACGATACACCATCTTTTCGTAACGGTCCGAAGCCGGAATGTAGCTCATCTGTCTTTCCCCCAATTCGCGCCACCGGACGGCGCCTGACAATCTCGAGGTCTAACGGATAGCAAGGGGTTGTGAAGGTGCCAATGCGATTTAAGCGGGTGTTGATACTTTTGGCCTAGGAAAGCCAAAAGGTTGGAGTCCCTCTTCATGCAGCCGGATCGACTTCCCGCAAAACTGCGGCAGAACACGCCTGAAGAACTGCCACAACCTCAGGTCAGGGCAATTGATCAAGCTGCGATTACCCGATTGGCCTGCGCTGCAATGGACGCAGGATTGATAGTGCTCGACCTGGACGGTCACCTTTTGTGGGCCAATCCAGCATATTGCGACATTGTGGGACGAGATTCCCAGTCGCTCATTGGTAAACGGCCCTTTGCGCAGGGGGCTCAGGATGTCTGTTCAATACTGGAAGATCAGATCGCAAATGGCGTATCTCCGAACGGGGCCAAGCTGGTTCTAAACCAGTCGTCCGGCACATACCTACCAATCGACACGCGTACCTCGTTTCACCACTTGCCAGGGTACGGTGAAGTGGCTGTCGTTGTTGCTTGGAAGTTGGCACCAACGGCAGAGCATGACAGCATCAACATCCAACAGGTGGACGGCGCGCGGCGCGCGGCGTTCGCGCATTGCGACGCCCTAACGGGCCTTTTAAATCGCGGCACCATGATTGATGCGTTGGATGCCGTTTTGACGAGCAGCGCCGCGCAGCGTCGGCAAGTTGGCCTCATCGACATTGACGTCGATCACTTCAAAGCAGTGAATGACGCCCATGGTAGCAGTGCAGGTGACGCGCTTTTGTGCCATGTTGCGCGGCAACTTCAGGCCACATTAACGCCGGCTGATGTTCTTGGACGCGTCGACGGGGATGAATTTCTGGTGCTGCGCAAAGATGTGCAAAGCCAGCACGAACTGACCGCACTTAGCAAGTCGTTGGTCGAAAAGTCGCGGCGACCGCTTTACATCGGCGGCGCGCGATTATCAGCGTCGATTAGCGTTGGCGCTGCGCTCGCACCCCCCGAAAGCCTCGCAGCGAACGAGCTCCTCCGGCGCGCAAACTTTGCGCTTTCCGACGCGAAGCAGACTGGGCGTGGGAAGGCGGCCATTTACGACGGTGCATTACATGCACGCCAAAAAAACCAAGAATTGATTGCCCAAGACTTGGAGCAAGCCCTCGCGGCCGGGGAAGTCTCTTTTGCATTTCAACCAACCTTTGACGCCGTTGCAAAAAAGGTTCGCGGCTTTGAAACCCTGGTGCGCTGGACCAACCCACGTATCGGCCCCGTAAGCCCGGCAACCTTCCTTCCAATCGCGAAGGCCAAAGGGCTGCTATGTCAACTCGATCAGGCCGCCTTTCAGGCCGCCCTGCAGCACAAGCAAGTGTTGGATGCCGCAGGTTATCCAAATCTCTTGATTGGGTTCAACGGTTCGGCCGAATTTCTCGCACAGGACAACTTCATGACGACGTTCATGGCGGCGCTCGACAGCCATTCCGTCGCACCAGAGCACATCGTGGTGGAAGTGCTCGAAACAGTGGTGTTTCAAGATTTGACAACCGACAACCCGCTGGTCGGCGTGGTCAAAGACCTAAATGATGCTGGCGTGATCGTTTTGCTCGACGACTTCGGGACAGGTTATGCAGGTCTTACCCATTTGGCCCAACTTGCCGTGTCGGGCGTAAAGATCGACCGCAGCCTCACCAGGAATGTTCTCAAGGATCAAACCTCTGCCAAGATCATTGCGATGATGCTTGATCTGTGCCGCGACCTTGACCTTCACGTCGTGACCGAAGGTGTGGAGACCGGGGAAGAGGCCGACGCGATTGTGGCCTTGGGCGGGCGCGTCTTGCAGGGATATCACTACAGCAAAGCCATGCCAGCGGACGAGACCTTGGCGTGGCTTGCCACTCAGCCAACATCCCGTCCCTGATCACCAATTGCCGCCGCCCGATAGCCCCGCTAGTAAAGGCCAACTGGATTCAGCGGAGCATACGCAATGGCGGCCAATCAATTCGTTTACTTCATGGATGGCGTATCCAAAACCTACCCGGGCGGCAAAAAGGTCTTTGAGAACATCCGGCTCAACTTTCTGCCCGGCGTGAAGATTGGCGTCGTCGGCGTGAACGGCACCGGTAAATCGACATTGATGCGGATCATGGCCGGTCAAGACAAAGAGTTTCAGGGCGAAGCCTGGTCTGCCGAAGGTGCCCGGGTGGGCTACCTGCCGCAGGAACCACAGCTCGACGAAAGCCTGAACGTCCGGGAAAACGTGATGCTGGGCGTGGCGGATAAGAAAGGCGTGCTCGACCGGTATAACGAACTCGCGATGAATTATTCTGAAGAAACCGCCGACGAAATGGCGAAGCTTCAAGATGAGATTGACGCGCAGAATTTGTGGGACCTGGACGCCCAGATTGATGTGTCGATGGAGGCGCTGCGCTGCCCACCTGATGAGGCAGACGTCGGCACACTCTCCGGAGGCGAACGCCGCCGAGTCGCGCTCTGCAAGCTTCTGCTAGAAGCGCCAGATATGCTGCTGCTCGACGAGCCCACCAACCACCTTGATGCGGAAACGATTGCTTGGCTGCAACAGCACTTGATCGAATACAAAGGCACAATCCTGATTGTCACCCACGACCGCTACTTTTTGGATGCCATCACCGGTTGGATCCTCGAGCTGGACCGTGGATCAGGCATTCCGCACGAGGGAAACTATTCGTCCTGGCTCGAGGCCAAAGCCAAGCGGATGGAGCGCGAAGCAAAAGACGACAAATCGCGCCAGAAGACGCTCGAACGCGAGTTGGATTGGATGCGCCAAGGGGCCAAGGCGCGGCAAGCGAAATCCAAGGCCCGGATCGCGGCCTACAATGAAATGGCAAACCAATCGGAGCGCGACAAAATCGGGCGCGCCCAGATTATCATTCCCAACGGTCCGCGACTTGGATCGAAAGTGATCGAGGTCGAAAATCTCAAAAAAGCCATGGGTGACAAACTCTTGGTTGAAGGGCTGTCGTTTGACCTCCCCCCAGGCGGGATCGTCGGTGTGATCGGGCCAAACGGCGCAGGGAAATCAACGCTTTTCTCGATGCTCACCGGACAAAATGAGCCCGATGAGGGGACGATCAGTTTTGGCGACACAGTTCAGCTGGCCTACGTCGACCAGTCCCGCGATACGCTCGAAAACAGCAACACAGTTTGGGAAGAAATTTCCGGCGGTGCGGAAATCATTGAGCTTGGGGACGCATCCATGAATTCGCGCGCCTATTGCTCCGCGTTTAATTTCAAGGGCGGCGACCAGCAGAAGACGCTGGGCATACTTTCTGGCGGTGAACGTAACCGGGTGCATATGGCAAAACTGCTTAAGTCAGGTGGGAATGTGCTTCTCCTCGACGAACCCACCAACGATTTGGATGTTGAAACGCTCCGCGCTTTGGAAGACGCACTGGTCGATTTTGCAGGTTGCGCGGTTGTGATCAGCCACGATCGATTCTTCCTCGACCGGATCTGCACGCATATTCTCGCCTTCGAAGGAGACGCGCATGTGGAATGGTTCCAGGGGGCCTTCTCAGACTACGAGGAAGATAAGAAGCGACGGCTTGGTCCCGACGCGCTTGAACCAAAGCGGCTGAAGCACAAAAAGTTCGTCCGCTAGCACATATGGGATGGTTGTTGGGGCGGCGCGGCACCGCCACGCGCGTCACCCAACATCATTCCGCCGCCATAGCCATACGCGGTTGATCCCGATGGATCGAAGAGAATGGCCAGTCATGTGGTTCCGAAACGATTCCATGTTTTACAGGATTTCCCCAACAATAGGTGATGCAAGCATAGCGCTGGGCCTCTGACACGAGCTTCATCTGCTGCACACCGGGTTGCCATACGCCAGCATGACCCAACACTTCCTTTGCCGCCCGCATCTCAGTGGAAGAGAGCACTTTCGCGCGGCGCAGGCCGCGCGTGAACGTCCCTTTGATCGCGCCCCACTTTTGTCCGCACGTCGTCCCGTCCACAGGAACGTTCCACACCGCATGCATGTGGTCAGGCAAAACAACCCAAGCATCAATCGCGAACGGCTGGGTCGCGCGGACCTCCTTTACAGCATTGCGGAGCAGATCGATATGATCGGTCAGCAAAGTCCGATTTCGTCCAAAAAGCCGGGCCGTAAAGAAGTAGGTCGAAGCGGGGCGCGAGGGGGGGCTCAAAATCAGCATGACACAAGTGTTCTGCGCCTGAAGTTAACGAATGGTAAACAGTCGCTTTAATATTGAGACCAAATTTGCAAAGGTCTGGGACCAAACAAGGAAACCCGACATTTGCAGTTTGTCAAATCCCCGACAAACGACTCAATTCGGGGCTGCGCCGTGCAAAGCTAACTGAATTGGCAAGCCCGTACGCGCATTTCCGCCTGCGTGGCCAGTGGCTTAGCCGGAAAACCCCAAGGTTTCTTGCTTTTCGACTGATAAAGCGTAGGCTAGCGCCGCGCGTTCTACCTCTTTTCGACTTCTGCACCATACGGCCCAGCCTTCGACATTGATACCAACACGCCGCACCGCTGCACAACGCGAGCGGGTACTATTGAAGGAAGAAAGACATGGCTTCTGGCACTGTCAAATGGTTCAACACAACAAAAGGGTACGGCTTTATCGCCCCCGACGGCGGAGCGAAGGACGTATTTGTCCACATCTCTGCAGTTGAGCGGTCCGGTCTGACCGGCTTGCGCGACGATCAAAAGGTCAACTTCGACATCGAAGCTGGTCGCGACGGACGCGAAAGCGCTGTGAACCTGACGGTCGCTGACTAAAATCACGACCCCCGATGATGAAGAAGGGCGCCTCGCAGAAGGCGCCCTTTTTCGTTCCAAGTGCGAGATTAGTCGTCGATGACGAAGGTTACTTTCAGCACGACTCGATACTCTGAAATCTTGCCATCCGCGACAGTGACCTTTTGGTCGGACACCCATGCGCCCGTGATCCCCTTCAGCGATTTACCCGCTTGCTTGATACCCTCTTCCACCGCATCGTCGAAAGACTTGCTAGAAGACGAGATAATTTCAATGACTTTTGCGACTGACATCTAGGTTCCCCTTTGTTGGTCGTTTTGATTGTCCCTCTAAGACAAATCCACGTCGTTTGCGTGTTCCACCAACAGCGCGCCATCGGGGAAGGGTTGCATCAACGCGGCGGCGGCATCTTGCGGGCCGCTCATCCAAGAATCTATTTGGTCGACCGTCAAAAGGACACCCATCCTATGGTGGACGTCGCGTAAGTCAGTGTTGGGCTCACACGTCACCGTCGCCACTTGGGCAAGTTCGGTTCCACCCGGTGCTTTCCAGATGTCATAGATCGCCGCGAACCACAAAAGCGCGCCATCTTTACGCGTGATCCGCCAGGGCTGTTTGCGCCTTTTCTCTCCCGTCCATTCGTACCAGCCATCCGTCGGCACTACGGCGCGTTGGACTCCTTCATATGTAGATTTGTCAAAAACGGTTTCGGACCGCGCGTTGATGATGGTTTCCATCACCGGTCGGCCCCGCGCATTGACGCGCCCAACCGGGATCATACCCCACCGCATTTCCCGCGGGCCCTGATCGGTTAGCGTCCAAATCATCTCACCGGGTTTGATGTTCAAACGCGGTGTAGGAGCTGGGACACCTGGCAACTCCGGGTCGCGGGTTAAGAACAGCCGCCCCGGCATCGCTTAATCCTCCAGCCCACGTATGAAGTCCGCTACCATCGGCCCCATGTCCGCGACGATCAATTCGACCCCCTCCGCCGAGGGGTGGAGGCCATCCGCCTGCATAAACGGCGTGATCGTGCCATCGCCACTCGCCGCCACCAATGCCGCAAAGAACGCCGGATAAAGGGGAGCGCCGAATTCAACTGCGAGGT
This sequence comes from Pseudomonadota bacterium, assembly GCA_038526085.1. GTDB lineage: Bacteria > Pseudomonadota > Alphaproteobacteria > Rhodobacterales > Rhodobacteraceae > Yoonia. The sequence goes on from JBCBHE010000008.1 coordinate 20,277, forward strand.
CTGTATAGATCGCGTCGAACGCAGCTTTGTAGTCCGGCCCATAGTTGTTCCCGACATCAAGTCCCACCAGCATCACAGACACATCCTTCGCCGCGGCAGCTTCCAGAATGCCACGGATGTTCGCGCGTGTCAGTGATGGGTCCAGTCCACGTAGATAGTCGTTCGCCCCGAGGGCCACGATCATTCCATCCACATCATCCGTAAGCGTCCAATCGACCCGCGCCAGACCCCCAGCCGTCGTATCCCCAGACACGCCGGCATTGCGCATTTCCACAGCAAGACCCTGCTCTTCGAGCCAGCCATCCAACTGCGCAACGAACCCTTGGCTTGGCACGAGCCCATAGCCCGCTGTCAGGCTATCGCCCAAGGCTGCAACAACTATTTCATCCGCTTGTGCAACAGAGGCCCCAAAAACCGTGATTAAACTGAGGTTGCGCAACCCGCGCAACGCCCCATATCCAATCATGCGCAACCGATTGAAAGACCATCCCATGTCCGACTCCGCATTGTCCCTGTCCAACGTGTCGCTTTCGCTGATGGGCAACGCTGGCCCGGTGGACATACTGCACGACATCGCGTTGACAGTCACGCCGGGTGAAACGCTGGGGCTTGTGGGGCCAAGTGGGTCGGGCAAATCATCGCTCCTTATGGTCATGGGCGGGTTAGAGATGGCGACGGGTGGAACTGTCATGGCGTTGGGCCAGGACCTGACCACATTGAACGAAGACCAACTCGCGCTCTTTCGCAGAGACAATATGGGGGTGGTCTTCCAGTCTTTCCACCTGATCCCGACGATGACAGCGCTTGAGAACGTCGCGACGCCGCTTGAGCTGGCCGGTGACAAGGAGGCATTCGCGAAGGCCGAAGCCGAGCTGGCCGCGGTCGGCCTCGCCGAACGCGTTGATCACTACCCCAGTCAGATGTCTGGCGGAGAACAGCAGCGCGTTGCCCTCGCCCGTGCCTCTGCCCCGCGTCCAAAGATTTTGCTGGCCGACGAACCGACCGGGAACCTGGATGAAACCAATGGGCGGGCAATTATGGACATGTTGTTTTCGTTACGCGACCGCCATGGCGCGACCCTCATTATGGTCACCCATGCGCCCGACCTCGCCGCCCGTTGCGACAGGGTGATCCGCTTACGTGACGGTCGGATCGACCGAACGAAAGCTGCCGCATGAGCATCGCCGTTGCGGCCCGATTTGCAGGGCGAGAGTTGCGTGGGGGCCTGCGTGGCTTCCGCATCTTCCTGGCTTGTTTGGCGCTCGGGGTCGCTGCAATTGCGGCTGTGGGCACCGTGCGCGCGGGTATCCAAGCAGGTCTCGATCGCGAAGGGGCCGCACTGCTGGGCGGCGATGCAGAAGTTGAATTGACGTATCGCTTCGCCCGCGCCGAAGAACTGGCGTACTTAAATGAGATCGCAGAGGTCGTCTCCGAAACCGTCGATTTCCGCTCCATGGCCGTGACCGAAAACGAAGAACGCGGCCTGACCCAGATCCGCGCGGTGGATGACGCTTACCCCCTTGTGGGCCAAGTGCGATTGGACCCAGATATCGCGCTGGAAGTGGCGCTGGAAGGCCAAGGGGCCGTCGCGGAACGCTTGCTGACAGATCGGTTGGGGCTGGCCCCCGGCGATACCTTCAAGCTGGGCACGGCAACCTTCGAACTCCGCGCGATCCTTGAAAAATACCCCGACAACGCTGCCGGTGGGTTCGGCCTTGGCCCCCGCACCATCGTACGGACGGAGGCGCTGGCAGAAAGCGGCCTCATCGCCGAAGGCACGCTGTTTTCAACCCAATACCGTCTTGACCTACCAGATGGCGCCGACCTGCAAGCGCTTGAAGACCAAACGCAAAAGCAACTCTCCGACGCCGGACTACGCTGGCGCGACAGCCGCAATGGGGCTGCGGGTGTCGAAGAATTCGTCGAACAGATTGGTAACTTCCTAATCCTGATGGGTCTGGCGGGACTGGCCGTGGGGGGCGTGGGTGTCTCTGCCGCCGTGCAATCCTACCTCGCCGGAAAAACAGGTGTGATCGCGACATTGAAAACCCTGGGGGCGACCCGGAGCACGATCTTCCTCACTTATTTTCTGCAGGTTGGGGCGCTGACGTTCCTCGGCGTTGCGATCGGCCTCATTATTGGTGGCTCCCTCCCCGTCCTTTTTGCACCGCTCATCGAAGCCCGGCTGCCGATCCCAGCGGAGTTCACGTTCGATCCCCGCCCGCTCTGGGAAGCCGCGATCTACGGCATCCTGACAGCCCTGATCTTCACCCTGTGGCCGCTCGCCAAGACAGAAAACATCAAGGCCGCTACCCTCTTTCGCGATGCGTTCGGCGGCACCCGCACCCTGCCCCGGTTTATCTACATCCTCGCCACCGCTCTCCTCCTCGCCGCCCTCGTCGGCCTCGCTATCTGGTTTTCCGGCAACGCCTTTCTGACGTTGTGGACGACCGGAGGAATCACTGGGGCACTGCTCATCCTCGTCCTTTCTGCCCTCGCGATCCGCTTTGTCGCGCGCCGCTTGCGCAAACCGACACGGGGGCGCCCTGCGCTCCGCCTCGCCTTCGGCGCCATCGGCGCGCGTGGTGGCGAGGCAACGGCGGTCGTCCTGTCCCTTGGCCTTGGACTCGCTGTGCTCGCGAGCGTTGGTCAGATCGACAGCAACCTGCGCAGCGCGCTGGCTGACGAGCTCCCACAGGAGGCCCCTTCCTACTTCTTCGTCGACATCCAGCCCGACCAAATCGACGGCTTCCAAGCCCGACTCGCCGACGACCCTGACGTCAGCAAAGTCGAAACCGCGCCGATGCTGCGCGGGGTGATCACTACGATTAACGGCCGAGACGCGAATGAATACACCAATGGCCACTGGGTCGTCCAAGGAGACCGGGGCGTAACCTATTCGGTCGAGATGCCAGAGGGCACGGAAATCACGGATGGCGAATGGTGGGCGGCGGACTATACCGGTCCCCCTTTGATCAGTTTTTCCGCGGAAGAGGCCATGGAAATGGGCCTGAAGATCGGTGATGAGATGGTTATCAATATCCTCGGGCGGGACATCGCGGGCACTGTCTCTAGCTTCCGCCAAGTAACGTTTGAGGACGCAGGCATCGGCTTCGTGATCGCCATGAACGAAAGCGCCTTGGCAGGTGCGCCGCACAGTTGGATCTCAACCGTCTATGCGGAAGAAGACGCCGAAGCGCAGATCCTGCGGGACCTTGCCAGCACCTATCCCAACATCACGGCGATCCGTGTGCGGGACGCGATTGATCAGGTCGTCGCGCTCATTTCGGGCATCTCCGCCGCGACGCGCTACGGGGCACTGGCCACGCTCATCACCGGTTTCCTTGTCCTCATCGGGGCGGCGGCGGCAGGCGAACGCGCACGCACATATGAGGCAGCAGTGCTCAAAACACTCGGCGCATCTCGGTCACGCATTTTTCGCAGCTTCGCCTTGCGCGCAGCTTTTCTGGGACTTGCCGCAGGGGCCGTGGCCCTCGGCGCGGGTATCTTGGGTGGCTGGGCAGTTTCGACCTTCGTGATGGAGACCTCCTACCGGGTGATCTGGTCGAACGCATTAACGATCATCGGCGGCGGCATCGCCGCCTCGATGCTCGCCGGTCTCCTCTTTGCTGTGCGCCCGCTTGCCGCAAAGCCCGCGCAGGTGCTGCGGGCCAGAGAATGACCACCCCGCAATTCTTCGGCTACGGCAGCCTCGTGAACCTGCGCACGCACGCTTACCCTTTCATCGGGACCGCCCAAATCCCCGGCTGGCGTCGCATATGGCGCAGCGTGGACGGCGTGCCTCAGGCGGTCCTGTCTGTCACCCAAGATAGCACCTGCACCCTAGATGGGATCGTGGCACAAGTCCCGAATGGCGATTGGGCCGCGCTCGACAAACGCGAGCGGCTCTACGTGCGCTATGGCCTTCCTGACAAAACGGCAATCTATGAGGTGATGGAGAACCTCAGCGACGCGCCTGCACCCATCTTGCGCAGTTACTTGGATGTCGTGGCACAAGGCTACCATGACCACTTCGGCCCTGACGGCGTACAGCACTTTTTTGAGACCACAGCCGGGTGGCACCCCATCGCAGATGATCGCGCAGCGCCACGATACCCGAGGTCCGTCAAAGTCCCCGACGAAATCACGGCCCTCGTCGATCACCACCTAGCGGTGACGGTGAAACAGCCCATGCAGCCGCCCTTGTGATTGCCAAGCGTCGTGGGTCTCCGCACCGCCGAACTCCTTGTCCAGCACTCGACGGGCGAGCCAGAGCGTGATGGCCGCAAAGACAGCCCCGCCCACGGCCTGACCAATCAATACCCCGGCCGCCCCAAACCAGGCCGCCCCGATCAACACGAAGGGTATGGTGCCCAAAGTGTGCCGCCCCCAGTTCACCCAGGTCGAATAATACGGATGCCCAAGATTATTGAACGCGGCATTCCCTACAAAGATGACACCGTTGAAGAAAAAGAGCAGCGACAAAGGCCCGGCAAAAAGGAACACAAGTGTCAGCGTCACACCATCCAATTCAAACAGCCACACCAGACCGGGCCGCAAAAGGTAAAGGATGATCGACACCACGACGACCACAACAGCCGTAAAGATCAGCCCATCCCGAAACGCGCCTCGCACGCGTTCATTCAGTCCGGCTCCCGCATTCTGACCAATGATCGGGCCGACAGCACCAGACATGGCAAAGATCACGCCAAAGGCAATCGGCGTCATGCGCCCCACAATCGCCATACCCGCCACCGCTTCCTCACCAAAGGCAGCCATGGTGCGGGTGACGTAGGCTTGCCCGATCGGCGTCGCGAGCTGCGTGAGGATTGCTGGAAAGGCTATCGCGACGATAGGGCTCAAATCTAAGGCCAAACTCTTCGCCGTGGGCCTATCAAACCCGCCGTAGTGTTTGATGATGGGCTGCAAAGCAAAATAGGCCATCGCAAGGCGGGCACAAACTGACGCCATCGCAGCCCCGGTCAGTTCCAAGTTTAATCCAAAAATCAAAAATGGGTCGAGCACGGCGTTCACCGCCCCGCCCCAGACGGTCGCCATCATCGCACGGCGGGCATCGCCATGGGCCCGCAAAATCGCTCCACCCACCATGCCGATCAGCAAAAACGGCAACGACGGCACAATAATTTGGAGATACCCAACAGCCAGATCCAAGGTCTCGCCCGACGCGCCCATTAACCCCGCCAGAAACGTCAGATTGGCCCAAACAACCGCCGCGAAAATTGCGCCAAAGACCACACCGTAGATCAGCGCATTTGTTGCGCGTTGCTTGGCGAGGGTCTCTTCTCCGGCGCCCAAAGCGCGTGACACCAAAGCCCCAGCGGCGATCGCCATCCCGATCCCAAATGAGGAGGTGAAAAAGAGGATTGCACCCGCGTAGCCAATGGCCGCCGCCAGTTCTGCTTTGCCCAACATGGAAATGAAAACCATATCGACAAAATCGACGATAAAAACCGCCATCAGCCCGACGGAGGCCGTCAGCGACATCACCGTAATATGTCGCAACAGACTCCCGCTCAGAAATTTCGCCTGTTCCGCCATCTCACACCCCCTGCTCGAGTCGCGCCGCAACGCTAGCGCAGCGCGCAGCTATAAGCGAGGGCGCGGGCCTTTGACTTCTTTTGGACAGAAATACTCTCCGCCGGAGGCCGCCAACAGCGCGGCACATCCCAAGGCTTGTTGCGGACAGATCATGCCGCGCCTTGCCCCCGCTGATCATGTCGCGCGCCCAACGGGGCGCACATTGCGATCAAGCCGCTTACAGCTTGGGTTTGACCTGTAAGAGCGGCATCACATCGGCCATCTCCGGCCCACGCTCCAAGCCGGTAACTGCCTTGCGCAACGGCATAAAAAGTCCCTTACCCTTGCGGCCAGTCGCCTCTTTCACTGCCGTCGTCCAGATCGACCATGTATCAGCGGTGAACGGTGCATCCTCAAGCATATCAAAGGCTTGGGCGACAAATGCGCGATCTTCATCCGCAACAAGCGGTGTCGCCCCATCGCGGAACAAGGCCCACCAGCCCGGCAGATCGTCGAGCGTCTGAATATTGCCTTTGACAACATTCCAAAAGGCTGCGGCCAGATCGTTTGGGACACCTGCCGCCGCCACCTGGTCGGCGACGGCGCTCAAGTCCTTCGCCGCTAAGGCCCGCGCGCTCATTGGCTTCAGGTCTTCGGCATCAAACTTCGTTGGCGCCGATCCAAATTTGCTGATGTCAAATCCATCGACAACCTCTTGTACCGTCTCGCGCAGCTCCACCGGGTCTGAGGACCCCAGCCGGGCCATCAGCGAAAGGATCGCCATGGGTTCGATCCCATTCTCGCGCAGGTCCTTCAACGCCAAAGTCCCGAGCCGCTTTGACAGTGCCTCCCCCTGTGGTCCGGTGAGCAGCGAGTGGTGGGCAAAGCGCGGCACAGTGCCGCCCAAAGCCTCGATCATCTGGATCTGCGTTGCGGTGTTCGTCACATGGTCCGACCCGCGCACAACATCTGTGATCCCCATTTCTATATCATCGACAACTGAAGCCAGCGTATAAAGAATTTGACCATCGTTCTTGAACAACACAGGGTCAGAGACCGAGGCCGCGTCGATGGAGATCTCGCCGATGATCCCATCGGTGAAGTTAATCCGGGTATGATCCAGCTTGAACCGCCAATGCGACCCGCGCTCTTCCCGCAGCCGATCCTTTTCATCCTCAGACAAGGTCAGCGCAGCCCGGTCATAGACCGGCGGCTTGCCCATATTCAGTTGCTTCTTACGCTTCAGATCCAGTTCAACAGGCGTCTCAAAACACTCATAAAGCCGCCCCATGTCGATCAAGCGCTGCTTGGCACTCACATAGCGATCCATCCGGGCCGATTGATGCTCAACGCGGTCCCAGGTTAGTCCCAACCATGTCAGATCATCTTGAATGCCTTGGATGAATTCGTCTTTCGACCGCTCCAAATCCGTATCGTCGATCCGCAGAATGAACGCGCCACCTTGCTGCCGCGCAATGGCATAATTGAAAAGCGCAGCGCGCAGATTGCCAATGTGCAACCAGCCAGTCGGGGACGGGGCAAAACGAGTAGTGGTCATCAAAGATCTCCTGTTGCGGCGTCATTGATCATGGGGGCCCGGAATTGTCCAGGTCGGCCAATTTTCGCGCTTCACAAAAAATCGATATTTTGTGAAGGCGACTCTATTGAACTCTTCCCAACATGCGCCAGTTTGTCGCGAACGCGATACATTAACCTTTTGGAAAAGGGGAACTTCCATGAAACTCTCTCGCCGTCAGGCCCTCCTCTCGGGGGCAACTCTCCCACTGGCTGCTACCTTACCTGCTGCAGCGCGCGCAGATGGTCACGCTGCCGCTGCACCGGTCCATAGCGACTTCACCCTTGGCGATTTTCGCGTCACAACTCTGCTTGCGGGCAGCCGCCCTGTTGAAGACCCCCACGGGATCTTCGGCCTGAATGTCGATGATGAGACTTTCGCAGCGGTCAGCGCCGATAACTTTATCCCAACCGATGTCGCCCAGTTCTACTTCACGCCAACGGTCGTCAATACAGGCTCTGAAGTGATCCTGTTTGACGCGGGCCTCAACGCCGGCGGCATCACCGCGGCTCTTGGCGCTGCCGGCTATGCCGCTGAAGACATTACACATGTTGTCATCACCCACATGCACGGCGATCACATTGGTGGCCTGGCAGACGACAGTGGCGCGGCGACTTTCGCCAATGCCGCCTATATCACCGGCCAGGCAGAGTTCGACCATTGGTCGGGCGCTGACAACGACAACTTCAAAGCAAAAGTTGCGCCACTGGCCGAGAAGATGACCTTCATCGGCGACGGTGCGGCTGTGGCGTCGGGTGTGACGGGTATGGCGGCGTTTGGGCATACGCCGGGGCATATGGTGTATATGCTTGAAAGCGGTGGGGAACAGCTGGCGCTTTGTGCGGACATGACGAACCACTATGTCTGGTCACTGGCCTACCCAGATTGGGAAGTGCGGTTTGACATGGATAAGGCGGCTGCGGCCGCGACACGCCGCACCGTATTAGGCATGCTCGCCGCCGATAAAATCCCGATGGTCGGCTACCACATGCCGTTCCCGGGGCTGGGCTATGTGGCCGCAAAAGACGACGGGTTTCAGTACGTCCCACACTCTTACCAGCTGCTCTAATTCAAGTGGGCGTGACCGGGTATTTCTTCGCCAGATCGGTCACGCCCTCTTTGATGATCTCGGCCAGCACATCAAGGCCCACATCCGCTAACTTATTGATGTAAAGGCAAGCTTTGCCGAGCTTGTGCTTGCCCAAACGGTCGAGCATATGGCCGTAGTCCTGATAGCCTGGCATGATGTAGAGGACCTGGTTCGCCTTACGCGGGCTGAATCCGGTCGCCAGCGAGGTGCCAGAATAGCCGGTGTCGTAGGTGTAGTCATAAGACCCATATCCGATGATCGTGGGGCCCCACATTTTTGGCTGCCACCCCGTAATCTCGCGGAACATTTTGTCGAGCGTGACGGCATCCGCGTGGCGGGTCTTGTGATCAACGGCGGCGATGAAATCGTCCGGTGAAACGTCGGTCGTGCGGGTCATTTCGGGCATGGCGGGGCTCCCCTAGTTGGTTGGGAACAAGGTTAACACCAGTGGTGAGTCGGGCCAAATCGGGTGTGCACCGGTCGTACACAGGCTGTGCACAGGGTGTGCACCGGGGATGTGGTTCATGCGTAGGGTGGGTGAAACCCACACGGCGTGATGTTCAATCGGGAAGACGCGTGGGTTGCACCCACCCTACCCAAGGTGGATCGACACATCGGGAGTCTACAGGATCGCTGGATGGCAACTTCGAGCCCAAAGTGAGTTGGATGAATAGGCTTCTTGACTGGACGTATTTGCAGGCTCACGTTGCGGCTATGGATGTATTGAAATCAAGACCTGGAGACTTGGTCGCGCTCCATGACGGTGTACGTGGTGTCGTCGTGATCAACTTTGAACTCTCTCTTTTTGCTACAGGATTCGAGCAAGGAGGTTGGGATGACGAGGAAGGTGGCCTCCTAGTTGATGGAAGCGGAGAAGGATTAGTGCGCTATCCCCAGGTGGTTTTGCAGAACAACCAGAAATTCTACGAAAACTAACGGCCGCAAAGCCCCGCAGAACCGCCATCTACGGATGGTGCGAACATGGATCAGGAACCGGTTGAACACTCGCAGCCAGCACTATCGTAAGAGAAATTAGCTACAAGATTCGTGCTAATGGAAATCCGTCGCCAGAAAGACTAGCGCAACTCATCTTCTTTGGAGATATATTGCTTCCCGAATACGAATGCCAATGTGAAGAGATGTAGATATGGAGTGTCCCAGCGGTTGTGGTTGTAAGCTGACCTTTACTGAGAGATTCCATTTGTACTGTGGGAGACAGGTGATGTGCAGCCGGTGTGGAGAGACCATCTTTGCAAGTTCTTTGATCCATGGAATTGCCGGTTTGGTCTATCCTACTATGGGAAGCGTGGTGGTTTTGGGTTTCTTTATCTTTGGATTATGGAATGTCCTCATCTATTCGGTGCTTTTCTCGTTTGCATTTGAAATTTTGAGTTTTGCAACGATGAAACCAATGCTGCTCAAGGATAAGAACCTGAAGTAATTCTGTCCCCGGAACTCTACAACTATCCCACCGACAGCAATTGTCTGAGCTGGACGAGCGGGCCAATTGGGGTGTGCACAGGGCGTGCACCGATGGTGTGGTAAACGGCTTTATCGGCTCAGGTGGATCCCGCCAATGACCATACCGCCGAGCAGCGTGGCGACGAACAGCCCGCCAAGACTTCGTGCCGTGTCGGGGTCTAATCTGGCGACGACAAGCCAGAGCATCAGGCCAATGGCCCCCATCGCGATCATCACCGCTCCAATCCCACGTTTCGTGTCGTTTGGCATCTGTCCTCCGTAGGGTGGGTGAAAATTCAATTAGCCGAACTTGAAACCCTTTCAGTTATGCTCTAGCCGAAAACGGATTTCGAAAATGAGAAAGTCGCTTGCTTAGCCCTCTATTCAAATACACCTTCCGCATAAGCCTGGTCTATGTTGCCGTTCTAATCTGCTATTTCCTCTTCCTCGCCGCGGCGGTGTCTTTTCCGTCGATTGCTATTGTGGAACGCAAGTTGAATTCTGCAACATTTTCATTCTGGTATGACGGTGCGTTTTGGGACAATCCGCCAGTATTCACAGCCATAATGGACGATCCTGAGAACCAGTTCTCTAATGACGGGTTGAAAGATTGGCAGGGCGTCGACATCTGGGTGTTGCTGTTGAATGGGCCAGAAGACATTCGAAACGCGGAGATCGCGCCCGCCTTGGGTGTCGACGTCGAAAGCATCGCATCCAGTGAACCGGGCCTGATGACCGTTTCAGCGAACGCATCGATACTTTGGAGGTGGCATCCGATCCCTTTCAATGGTGCGAGGCGAAGAGTTGTCATTATTGACATCAAAAGGCTTGGCGAAACACGCAAAGCAGAATGTTTCGATGAAATCATCTACTCTATGATGATCGCCCGCCCCATAAGCGATCTTATGGAAAATTGTCGGGCCGCGGACTGAATGTCCTCGCCGACTAGGGCCATCGCCGGGCCGGGGGACGGCGAGACCAACCTGCCAGCGTGGCAATTTATCCATCCACACATACGGGCCGCTCTCAAGAGGATGCGCGGGTGGCGTGATCGCCGGCCCATGGGGCCGGACCGGCGATGGCCCGGCGCCTGCGGCTTGGTTCCGGGCCGGGCTTCTTAATCCTGATTTCGCTTGCTGACGCGAATCCAGAATTGGACGATCATGAAGGAGGCGAAGCACGCAAACATGGCGAAACCGAGAAATCTGGAAACATAATAGGTCATCCGAGACACCTCAGTGAAGGTTCCGCGATTGGACACGAAGTAGCGACCTTCATCGGCGAAGCCACGAAGCGCATCGCCACCTATGGCGACGCTGCGCGCCGCAAAGATGAAAAGTGCCGGGATCGCGGCCAATGCCAGAATACCAAGAATTCTCTTTAGAAGTCTCATGACAATTTGAGATGTCGTAGGGTGCGAGGTCTCCACGTTCCGCCCAACAAAGGTGCGTGACGAGCACGCAATCTACGGCAGGCTTGAAACACCCTATCCACAGAACTTTTCAAGAAATAGATTACCGTCCTTGGCAAAGATGTTTGCTCCAACCGTCTGGCGAGTTTTGCCAGTCGACAAGCAAAAGCTCTCAGCGGCCAGCATAAAGGCGCGAATTTCCTCTGCATTCGTTTTTCTGACATCAGAGGCATCGCGCAAATTTATTCCTACGCCTTCGATCATCACTGCAGATGTGAAGGAGCTATCAATCAACCCAACCGCCCCGCCATGATCAACATACTCGCCGCTCGGCTCGAAAAGCCAAATAGTGCCAGGGATTTGTGTCCAACTACGTTGAAAAACAAACTTGCGTTCCGGCTGGTCAGGAAACGGCGAAAGTGTCTTCGCATTTCCGCTGCCAGAACAAGCTGCCAGAACAACGAGGCCCAGAATTGGGGCAACCAATTCGATTGGATTTCGCTGGTGGGCTGACCACGTCAGAATTCTACCCCCCATCCCGAAACCCATTCACAATCGGATAACGCCGGTCCAGCCAAAACGCGCGGTTTGACAACCGCGTTCCCGGCGCGGATTGGAACCGTTTGTATTCGGAGATGTAGAGCAGGTGCTCGACCCGTTTAACCACGGCGCGCTCATACCCCGCCGACACGCAGTCGGCCACCGACGCCTCCTGATCCACCAGCATCCGCAGGATGCCGTCGAGCACGTCATAGGGCGGCAGGCTGTCGTCGTCCCGTTGGTCGGGTCGCAGTTCGGCTGAGGGGGGCTTGTCGATGATCGACACCGGGATCATCTCCCCCGCCGGCGCTTTCATCCAGGGGCGGTGGTTGGCATTGCGCCAGCGGCAGGCGTCGAAGACCCGCGTTTTATACATATCTTTGATGGGGTTATAGCCGCCGTTCATGTCGCCGTAGATGGTGGCATAGCCGACCGCGACCTCGGATTTATTCCCGGTCGTAAGCAGCATTTCCCCGAACTTGTTGGACTGCGCCATCAATAGCAGACCGCGCAGGCGGGATTGGATGTTTTCCTCTGTCAGGTCTTCGTCCAAGCCGTCAAACAGTGGCGCCAAAGCCTCTGTCACCGCCGCCCGTGGCCCCGCGATTGAGACCGTGTCGTACCGGCAGCCCAGCGCATCCACGACCTTTTGCGCGTCATCGAGCGAGGATTGGGAGGTGTATTCCGACGGCATCATCACGCCGCGCACGTTCTCTGGCCCCAGCGCATCAGCCGCGATGGTCGCCACGATGGCGCTGTCGATCCCGCCGGAGAGGCCAAGGAGGACTTTGCCGAAGCGGGTTTTGCCGCAGTAGTCCCGCAGGCTTTCGACCATCGCCCGGTAGTCTTGTTCCAGATCCGGCGGGAAAACGGCCTTGTGCCCGTCGACCGCGACCCAGCCCGCGTCGGTGCGGGCGAAGTCGATGTGCCCGTAGCCTTCGTCAAAGAGCGGCATTTGGCGGGCGAGCTTGCCGCCCCGGTTCAGCACGAAGGAGCCACCGTCGTAGACCTGGTCATCCTGGCCGCCGACCATGTTGATATAGGCGAGTGGCACGTCATTCTCGACCACCCGCGCGACCATCTTGGACATGCGCACATCGAATTTGTCGCGCCGGAAGGGGGAGCCGTTGGGGACCACGAGGATCTCTGCCCCGCTTTCGACCATGGTTTCGCAGACGTCTTCGTACCAGCTGTCTTCGCAGATCGGGCAGCCGATGCGGGGCCCGTCGGGGATGGCGAAGGGCCCCTGGATGGTGCCGCGGTTGTATTGGCGCACTTCGTCGAAGACGTTGTAATTGGGCAGGAAGTGCTTTTGAAAGCGCGCGACGATCCGGCCGTCGCGCAGGATGTAGTAGCCGTTGTAGAGGCGGCCGTCTTCGGCGATGGGGCCGCCGATGCCCAAGGTGGGACCATCCGTGCAGTCGGCCGCGATCGCTTTGATCTCCGCCAGGCAAGCAGCTTGGAAGGCCGGTTTCATGACCATGTCTTGGGTGGAATAGCCGGCCACGAACATCTCTGGCAGGGCGACCATATCGGCCCCAGCGGCTTTGCCTTCGGCCCAAGCTGCGCGCGCCTTTTGCCCGTTGCCGGCGATATCGCCGACGGTGGGGTTGAGCTGGGCCATGGTGAGGCGGAAGGTGTCTTTCATGGGCGCAATCCTCGCGTTTCCGCGTGCCGATGTATCAGATCAGACGGCCAAGGGAAGCCGCGACACAATGGCGTCTGCGCCACACCCTTCCCACGCCCACGCCACCACGCTGTCACAATCCCGCATTAATCATTGTTTGATTCGTCGAATTGCGTTTAAATTCGCAACAAACAAAAGAGCAGACACAGGACATGACCATGACCCCCGTATGGCCCAAAAGCGCAGTTGCCGCGACCGCACTTGCCATTGGTTTGGCTGCGACAGCCGCCGCCCCCGCATTCGCCCAAACGCAGACCAAACAGTACGACGATGGCGGCGTTTATGAAGGTGAGTTCCGTGAGGGCAAGCAGCACGGTCAGGGCACGTACCGTTTGCCGAATGGATATGAATACACGGGTGAGTGGGTCGACGGTGAGATCCTCGGCGAGGGGACGGCGACGTTCCCGAATGGTTCTGTCTATGAGGGTAGCTTTGCTGGCGGCAAGCCTGAGGGGACTGGCAAGATCACATTTGCTGATGGTGGCACCTATGAGGGTGACTGGACTGACGGGAATATCACTGGTCAGGGCATCGCGAACTACGCGAACGGCGTGATCTACGAAGGTGAGTTCCGCAACGCACAGCACAACGGCACCGGCACGATGCGCAGCCCGAATGGTTACATCTACGAGGGGGCCTGGATCAATGGTGTGAAAGAGGGTGAGGGCAAAGTGACCTACCCTGACGGCGCCATCTACGAGGGCACGTTGAAAGCGGGTGAGCGCGACGGCACAGGCACGCTGACGGCCGCTGATGGTCTTGTCTACACGGGCACCTGGGTTGATGGTCAGATCGAAGGCGCGGGCCGCCTCGCCCAGCCGAACGGCGACGTCTATGAGGGCGACCTGGTTAACGGCCGCCGCGAAGGTCAGGGCCAGGTAACATACGCCAATGGCGACACCTATGAAGGGACGTTTGTGAACGATCAGCGGGAAGGCACTGGCACTTTCGTTGGCACCGACGGCTATAGCTATACTGGCGATTGGGTCGCTGGGAAAATTGAGGGGTCAGGCGAAGTGACCTACCCTGATGGGTCTGTCTATGTTGGCACATTCAGCGAAGATCTGGCCAATGGCACGGGCAAGATTACTTATGCGGATGGCTCCTCTTACGAGGGCGACTGGGACAACGGCGTTATTAACGGCGCGGGCGTCGCCACTTATGCCAATGGCCTTATTTATGAAGGCGAGTTTTTGAACGCACAGAACCACGGCAAGGGCAAAATGACCTACGCTGATGGCTATGTTTATGAGGGTGACTGGATCGAAGGCCAGCGCAATGGAACTGGCGTCGCAACCTACGCCGATGGCACCGTCTATGAAGGGACCTTCGTGGACGGCCAGCGCGACGGCACCGGAAAAATCACTTTGCCTGATGGCTTCACCTATACTGGCGCTTGGTCGGATGGCGAGATCAACGGCGAGGGCGTGGCCACCTACGCGAATGGCGATATCTACGAGGGCAGCTTTGAAGGCGGACGTCGTCAGGGCCAAGGTACAATGCGCTATGCCACGGGCCAAGAGATCTCTGGCCAGTGGGAAGATGGCGCTTTGACCGAAGAGCCAGCGACCGAGTAAATCTTCCTCCACAGATTGACGAAGGGCGCAGCCGAGGCTGCGCCTTTTTTTTGTTTTTATTGAGACGCTTAAAGCGTAGCGCGAAAAACTTGAACGATCTCGCGCTGCATGAAATCAGTGATTTCAATGCGTTAGTTGATGCATAATGCTTCAAGTATTTCGTCAAACGCTCTAGACGGGTTCCCCCGCTTCCAACTGCCCCAAAAATGCATTTGCTTCGGCGACAATTGTCTGCCGCTTATCGTCTGCCATTCGGTTCCAGGTCGCGTACATTTGCCCCATGCGCGGGTTCTTGGCGAAGGTCGCCGCATGCCGATCGAGGAAATGCCAATAGAGCAAATTAAACGGGCAGGCCCCCTCGCCCACTTTCGTAGATACAGAATACGCGCACCCTTTGCAGTAGTTCGACATCTTGTTGATGTAGTTTCCGCTCGAAATGTAAGGCTTTGACGCGATGATCCCACCATCCGCAAACTGGCTCATCCCAATCGTGTTCGGCGCTTCGACCCATTCATAAGCGTCTGCGTAGACGGCCAGATACCATTCATGCACCTGCTGCGGATCAATCCCGGCAAGGAGTGCGAAGTTGCCCGTCACCATGAGCCGTTGGATGTGGTGGGCGTAGGCCTCTGCCTGGGTCTGTTCAACAGCCTTAGCCATGCAGCGCATCTTGGTCTCACTCCCCCAAAACACAGGTGGGAGGTCGCGCGTGTGATCTAGAAAGTTGCGCGCGGTGTAGTCTGGACCTTCGAGAAAATAGATCCCCCGCACATATTCCCGCCAACCGATGATCTGACGGATGAAACCTTCAACCGCATTGAGCGGCGCAAGGCCGTCGCGATAGGCTTGCTCTGCCGCCTGACAGACTTTCAGCGGGTCGAGCAGCCCTGCGTTTAGGTAAAGACCAATGATCGCATGGTAGAGGAACCGATGCTCCGCCAGCATCGCATCCTGAAAGTCACCGAACTTGGACAGGCCACCCTTGAGCCAATGGTCGAAATGGGCCTCAGCCTCAGCCCTTTCAGTGGCGAACCAAAACGGGTAGAGGTCGCCAAAGTTATTGCCAAACCGGTCTGAAACGAGATCCAAAACCTCTTGCGTGATCTGATCCGGTTCTACGCGCAGCGGGCCCCCATAAGTCACCTCATCCGGCGCGGGTTTGCGGTTGTCGTGATCGTAGTTCCACTTGCCACCCTCTGGGTCGTCGCCGTCAATGAGCAACCCGGTCTCGCGCCGCATCTCCCGATAAAAATACTCCATCCGTAACTGCTTGCGCCCCTCCGCCCAGGTCTCAAAGCGTTGATGTGATGCAAGAAACCGGTCGTCGGGCAGGCAATGCGCTTTGATCGGCAAATCGCCCAGCGCTTGGATCAAGCGCCACTCTCCGGGTTCGGTATAGATGACACCCGACGCATCATGCACCTCTGCTTGCCGCAGCAACTCTCCAGTAATCGAGCCACTGTTGGCGGGGTCATCGAGGCGGGTATAGGCGACCTGCCAGCCGTCTTGCACCAAAACGTTGGCGAATTTGCGCATGGCCGCAAACACGAATGCGATCTTTTTGGGGTGATGCGGGACATAAGAGGCTTCATCGGCCACTTCGGCCATCACAACCACATCGCGGGTCTTGTCCGCTTTGCACAATGCCGACAGCCCCGCCGACAATTGATCGCCCAAAACAAGAACCAGCCTCACCATGGAATTTCTTTCCCGGCGTAGTCAAAAAACCCGCCAGTCTGGTCGGGGGTGAGCTCCTCCAAGACGCCCAAAAGGTTTGCCGCAGCCGCACTGGCCGGCACGGTTTTGTGCCGCCCTGCATAGTTGGCCGTAAACGGTGTTTCGACGGTCCCTGGATGCAGTGCAACACAAACTGATTGCTTGTGCGACCGTCCCAATTCGATCGCGGCCCCATGCACGATCTGGTTCAGCGCGGCTTTGGAGGCCCGGTACGCATGCCACCCACCTATTCGGTTATCACCAATGGAGCCAACGCGCGCCGACAATACCCCAACAACCCCGCGTCGGTCCCGCGGCAACAACCGCGCGGCATGGCGGAGGATCAACGCGGGGCCAATCGTGTTTATCGCTATGACCTTGGCCATGGCGTCCGCGTCCACTGCGGCCAACGATTTCTCTGGCACACCGCCTTGCGGGGCTAAGACACCAATGGCCACGAAGATGAGGTCAAAGTGCCCCTCGATCTCGCCCAACGCCCGGTCCACCTCTGCCGGGTCGGTCACATCCAAGCCGTCGCGCCGTGACAGTCCTGTCACCGCAACGCCTTGTGCCTCAAGCGCCGCCACAACCGCTGCGCCGATCCCGCCGGTCGCCCCCAATACCAATGCCTTGTCCATCGACAGCGACATAGGACCGGTCTGCGCTCTGACCACCACGTCACGCCTTCAATTCGCCAAAACGATTCAAAAACCCCTTCCCAAGCCGCGCGGCGTTTGTATAGTGCGGCACATGAACAGGACCGCACATACGTATTTCAACGCGCCGAATGCTCGGCTCGCGTGCGACGTTCTCCTTCTTAGCTGCCTCTGAGCGTGCCATCCGGCGCGACCGCTCAGAGGTGACCAGCGCCACGACACGCAGCTAAGGACAATTCAAAATGACACCGATCAATCTGGCGCAAAAGCTCGCGCTGTTCTCCTCCCATTGGGATCCCAAGGTCGTGACCACCTACAATGGCAACGACGTCATGGTCGTGAAATTCCAAGGGGAGTTTCCGTTTCACAAACACGACGACACCGATGATTTTTTCCTCGTCCTTCGGGGCGAGATGTTCATGGATTATGAAGACGCCGAGAGCGTTCTTGTCCGTGAAGGGGAGCTTGTGATTGTCCCCAAAGGTCAGGTACATCGCCCCCGCGCAGAGCGGGAGGTTGAAGTGCTGTTGATCGAACCCATCGGCGAACCCAATTCCGGCGATAGCGGTATCACACCCGCCGCCAAAGACCGCATTTAAGGAGCGGACAGATGACAAAAGATAAAGTCCTGATCTTCGACACCACCCTGCGCGACGGCGAGCAATCCCCGGGTGCCACGATGACCCATGATGAGAAGCTGGAGATTGCAGAGCTGCTCGATGATATGGGTGTCGATATCATTGAAGCCGGCTTTCCGATTGCCTCAGAAGGGGATTTTAAGGCCGTTTCCGAGATTGCGAAGCTGGCAAAGACCTCCACCATCTGTGGTCTCGCCCGTGCGAACTATAAAGACATCGATCGGTGTTGGGAGGCAGTCCGGAATGCGCAGAGCCCACGCATCCACACGTTTATCGGCACCTCTCCGCTGCACCGCGCCATTCCGAACCTGAACCAGGACGAAATGGCCGAGCGGATCCACGATACGGTGACCCATGCCCGGAACCTTTGCGACAATGTTCAGTGGTCGCCGATGGACGCGACACGGACGGAGGAGGATTATCTGAAACGCGTG
The DNA here is from genome assembly GCA_038526085.1 of Pseudomonadota bacterium. Lineage (GTDB taxonomy): Bacteria > Pseudomonadota > Alphaproteobacteria > Rhodobacterales > Rhodobacteraceae > Yoonia. Next base: position 38,601 of record JBCBHE010000008.1, read on the forward strand.
GTCGAGATTGCGATCAAGGCTGGTGCGACGACGATCAATATTCCCGATACCGTGGGCTACACCGCCCCTGTCGAAAGCGCCGACCTGATCCGTATGTTGATTGCCGATGTCCCGGGCGCGGATGAGGTGATTTTTGCCACGCACTGCCATAACGACCTTGGCATGGCGACGGCGAATTCCTTGGCTGCTGTCGAAGGTGGTGCCCGCCAGATTGAATGTACAATCAATGGCCTGGGCGAGCGTGCCGGGAACACCGCATTGGAAGAGGTCGTGATGGCCCTGAAAGTGCGGGGCGATATCATGCCGTTTGAAACCGATATCGATACTCAAAAGATCATGCACATCTCGCGCCGTGTTGCGACGGTGTCGGGCTTTCCGGTGCAGTTCAACAAGGCGATTGTCGGCAAAAACGCATTTGCCCATGAAAGTGGAATTCACCAGGACGGCATGCTGAAAAACGCGGAGACGTTTGAGATTATGCGTCCCGAAGATGTCGGTATCGCGGGAACGTCCCTGCCGCTTGGCAAACATTCTGGCCGTGCCGCGCTTCGCGCTAAACTGGCTGAGTTGGGCTACGACGTGGGCGACAATGAACTGAAGGACCTGTTCGTCCGGTTCAAGGATCTTGCCGACCGCAAGAAGGAAGTTTTTGACGACGACTTGATTGCGCTGATCCAACAAAACTCCGCTGTGGAAGATCGACTGAAACTGGTCTCATTACGCGTCGTTTGCGGGACCGAGGGCCCACAAGAAGCCGAGATGGCGATGGCGATTGATGGTGAAACGGTGGAGACTAAGGCGACGGGCGACGGCCCGGTTGATGCCACCTTCAATGCCGTAAAAGCACTTTTTCAACATTCCGCCCGCCTACAGGTCTATCAGGTAAACGCGGTGACCGAAGGCACAGATGCCCAGGCCACAGTGTCGGTTCGGATGGAGGAAGATGGCAAGATCGCCACCGGGACTTCTGCCGATACGGACACGGTTGTGGCAAGCGCCAAGGCGTACATCAACGCGCTGAACCGGCTGATTGTCCGTCGTGAAAAGTCTGCACCGGGCGAAGACGTCAAGGGTGTCAGCTACAAGGACAGCTGAATCGAAACGGATGAGGCAACCTATCCGTTTGGTTGCCTCTCACCTCACTTCCGCAAGGTCATTTGGCACTCCATGCGCCGCTCCTGATCTCGTTAGTTCGAAAAGTATAAGATTTCTGCAGTTTTTTGCACCAATTGCGCGACTGAGATCGAAAAACATCAAGCGGCGAAAAGGTGCGCAAAGCCTTTTTATAAGGGGTTTTCATCTCCTTTGCCCAACGCATATAAGGCTCAGGTCGCCTTCGCTCTGGAGTCGCGACCAAGTTTATCGTTGTGGTGGGAAGGCCAAGGGGCATGGCATTATTTGGTGGTCTATTTTCGTCTGATATGGCGATTGACCTGGGGACGGCGAATACGCTCGTCTATGTGAAGGGCAAAGGTGTGATCCTGTCGGAGCCATCTGTTGTCGCCTACCACGTCAAAGAAGGTGTGAAGAAAGTCCTCGCCGTCGGCGAAGACGCGAAGTTGATGCTTGGGCGAACGCCCGGATCCATTGAGGCGATCCGCCCGATGCGTGATGGTGTGATCGCTGACTTCGACACGGCCGAAGAGATGATCAAGCACTTCATCCGCAAGGTTGCGAAGCGGTCCACCTTCTCGAAGCCCAAGATCATCGTCTGCGTGCCGCATGGCGCAACCCCAGTGGAAAAGCGCGCGATCCGGCAGTCGGTTTTGTCTGCGGGTGCACGACGGGCCGGATTGATTGCGGAACCGATTGCAGCGGCCATTGGGGCTGGCATGCCAATCACCGACCCGACCGGGAACATGGTCGTGGATATCGGCGGCGGTACGACTGAGGTCGCGGTGCTGTCACTGGGAGATATTGTCTACGCGCGATCCGTGCGCGTCGGTGGCGACCGAATGGATGAGGCGATCGTGAATTATCTGCGCCGTCAACATAACCTTCTGATCGGGGAATCCACGGCAGAGCGGATCAAAACCTCTATCGGGACAGCCCGGATGCCCGACGATGGGCGCGGGTCGTCCATGGAAATCCGTGGCCGTGACCTGCTGAACGGTGTGCCGAAAGAAACCGAAATCAGCCAAGCACAAGTGGCTGAGGCCCTTGCTGAACCCGTCCAGCAGATCTGCGAGGCGGTGATGACCGCTTTGGAAGCGACCCCCCCCGACCTTGCCGCCGACATCGTCGACCGGGGCGTCATGCTGACAGGCGGCGGTGCACTGTTGGGACAATTGGATCTCGCGTTGCGCGAACAAACAGGTCTTGCCATTTCCGTGGCCGACGAAAGCCTCAATTGTGTGGCATTGGGGACCGGTAAAGCGCTCGAGTATGAAAAGCAGCTGCGACACGTTATTGACTACGAAAGCTGATACCTTTGGCGGTATGGTCCGCCAAACAGCGTGACAAGAGGTAACGCTTCACGTGGCACGCGACAAACAAGAGGATTATGTCACGCCGCTCCGCCGGTTTCTGGTGGGGCTGTTGGTGTTGTGCCTTTTTGGGATTTTCCTTGTTTGGCGGATTGATAGCCCCCGTGTCGAACGGTTCCGCGCTGCTGTTGTCGACCGTGTCGTCCCATCGTTCGATTGGGCCTTGGCCCCGGTCACTGGGGTCGTGAACCTGGTGCAAGACTTTCAAAGCTACCAGCAATTGGCCGAACAAAACGACGATTTGCGGCGCGAATTGCAACGCATGAAAGCTTGGAAAGAGGCCGCGCTGCAATTGGAACAGGAGAATGCAAAGCTTCTCGACCTCAACAACGTCCGTCTGAACCCGCAGCTGACTTATGTGACCGGTCAGGTGCTGACCGATAGTGGGTCGCCGTTCCGGCAATCGGTCTTGCTCAATGTTGGCAAGCGCGATGGGATCGTTGATGGATGGCCCACGATGGACGGGGTCGGCCTGGTGGGCCGGATTGCCGGAGTGGGCAATGAGACGAGCCGTGTTTTGCTGCTGACGGATACGTCGAGCCGCATTCCAATCACCATTCAACCTTCTGGCCAACAAGCGATTTTGGCGGGCGACAATACCTTGAACCCGCCGATCGATTTCCTGGAAAACCCTGCGGTGGTGCGGCCAGGCGATCAGGTTGTGACCTCTGGCGATGGCGGTGTTTTCCCGGCTGATTTGCAAGTCGGTCAGGTGGCCTTAGGCAATGACCAACGACTGCGTGTTCGGCTGTCCGCCGATTACGAGCGGTTGCAATTCTTGCGGGTGCTGCGCGCCCAACTGCATGAGGATATCACCGATCCGGGCGGTTTGCTGGCCCCGACAATACCACTTTTGCCGCCTTTGCCTCCTGAGACGGCTGAGATCGAGGGCCCAACGATTGAGGCCACAGATGGCTGAGATCCCCGCAGTTCAAGTGATGACAAAACGCGCGGTCTTTGCTGCGCTCGCGGGGATCATCATTTTCCTCTATCTGTTACCACTGGACACGCGCCCGGATACGTGGCCCGTGCCGGACTTTATGTTGTTGATTGCGGTCGTTTGGACCGCGCGACGGCCAGAGTTTGCGCCCGTCGCGGTGATTGCGGCAGTTTTCCTTCTCGCTGATCTCTTGTTTCAACGACCCCCGGGGCTTTGGGCCGGGTTGGTGGTGATCCTGACAGAAATGCTGCGCCGCCGTTCCAAACAGATCCGCAACATGCCGCTGTTGTTGGAATGGGTGTTCGTCTCAGTCGGGATTGTGGCGATTGCCGTGGCTTACCGCGTGATCATCGCGATTGTGATGATGCCACAAGCGCCACTTGGCCCAACACTTATCCAATTGATCATGACCATTCTGGTCTATCCTGTTATTGTGGGAATGGCCCATTTGCTGTTTGGCGTCACGCGCCCAGCGCCGGGTCAGACTGATAGTTTAGGACACCGTCTATAAGCCATGGCCATGAAACCCGCCAAAGATGTCGGACGCTCTACCCGCACCATGAGCCGCCGTGCGATGTTGCTGGGCGGCGTGCAGATGTCCGTGGTCGCTGCCTTGGGCGGGCGCATGCAGGCGATGCAAGTGGAGCAGGCAGAGGATTTCCGGCTACTGGCTGAAGAAAACCGGATCAATATCCGCCTTCTCCCCCCCGCCCGTGGATTGATATTTGACCTCAACGGCTTGCCGATTGCGGACAATGAGCAGAACTATCGCGTTGTGATGGTTCGCGAGGATGCGGGCGATGTCGATGAGGTGCTCGCGAAGCTTTTGACCATTGTCGACATCCCCGAGGAGACGATTGCGAAGGCGAAAGAAGAGATCTTCAAACGCTCTCCGTTTGTTCCGGTCACCATCGCCGACCGGCTGGCATGGGAAGACATGGCGAAGATCAACATCAACGCCCCCGCCCTGCCCGGCATCATCGCTGAAGTGGGCCTGAGCCGTGTGTACCCTTGGGGGGCTGAGTTGAGCCATGTGACAGGCTACGTCGGTCCCGTTAGCGACTATGATCTCAGCAAGATCGACGATCAGGACCCGCTCTTGCAGATACCCAAATTCCAGATCGGAAAAACTGGGGTTGAAAATAAGCTGGAACGTACGCTGCGCGGTTCTGCTGGGACCAGCCAGATTGAGGTCAACGCCATTGGACGCGTGATGCGCGAGTTGGACCGGGTTGAGGGCGAACCGGGCAAGGACATTCAGCTGACGATTGACGCACGCCTGCAGGCCTACGTGCAGGCGCGGCTGGACGGCGAAAGCGCGGGTGCTGTGGTGATTGACCTGGAACACGGCGATTTGCGCGCTGTTGCCTCCGCCCCAACTTTCGATCCGAACCTCTTTGTGCGGGGCATTTCCGTCAAAGACTGGACGGATCTGAACGAAAACAAGTACCGGCCTTTGGCGGCGAAGGCCGTCCAGGGCGCCTATCCGCCTGGTTCGACGTTTAAGATGGTCACAGCGCTTGCCGCTTTGGAAGACGGCCAGATTGATCCAGAAGAAACCGTGTGGTGCCCGGGGTTTACCGAAGTCTCTGGCACGCGGTTCCACTGTTGGAAACGCGGCGGACATGGCAACCTGAACCTGCATGAAAGCCTGAAGCAATCTTGCGATTGTTACTACTACGAAGTCAGCCAGCGGGTTGGGATCGACAAAATTGCCGAGATGGCCCGCAAACTGGGGCTGGGCATCAAGCACGATCTGCCATTGTCCGCTGTTGCATCTGGGTTGGCCCCAGACAAGGACTGGAAGACACGGACGCGCGGCGAAAGCTGGCGGATCGGGGACACTGTTAATGCCTCGATCGGTCAGGGGTACGTTTTGTCGTCGCCTTTGCAACTCGCCGTTATGACCGCGCGGATTGCGACGGGGCGTAGTGTGACGCCGCGCATCGTCCGGGCGATTGATGGGGTCGAAACCGCCTCTGGCGCTGGCGGTCCGCTGGGCGTCAACGAAAATTGGCTACGCCGGGTTCGGGCGTCGATGGACGATGTCAGCAATCACCTGCGTGGCACGGCATATCGGTCGCGCATCATTGCGGATGGCATGCAGATGGCGGGCAAGACAGGCACGTCGCAAGTGCGGCGCATTACAGCGGAAGAGCGCGCCGCGGGCGTGACTAAAAACGAAGATCTGCCGTGGGAACGGCGCGACCACGCCTTGTTCGTGGATTTCGCACCGGTCGACAACCCGCGCTTTGCAGTCGCAGTCGTTGTTGAACACGGCGGAGGCGGCTCACGGGCGGCAGCCCCGATTGGGCGCGATATCACGCTTCAGGCGCTTTACGGCGGACCGCCGCCTTTGGAGGCGTATCCGTCCGGCGACCGTGAACAGATCGCAGAACAGCAAGAACGGATCGCCGAGAAAATGGCGTCGCTTACCACGCGTGCGGCGGGAGACCGCGCCTGAGATGTCGTATCTTGAGTATAACACCAAGTACGTCCCGACCGGCCTACGGAAGCTGATCTACCTCAACTGGCCACTTATTATGCTATTGGTTGCAGTGGCTTGCACGGGGTTCCTCATGCTCTACTCCGTTGCTGGCGGATCGAGCGAACCGTGGATGAGCCGGCAGATGGAACGCTTTGCGGCGGGCCTGATCATCATGATTATCGTAGCGATGGTGCCGATCTGGTTCTGGCGCAACATGGCGGGCGTGGCTTATGGCGTTGCATTGGCTTTGCTGATCGCCGTGGAATTCGTGGGGGTTGAGCGCAACGGCTCTCAACGCTGGTTGGACCTGGGCGTCATGGACTTGCAGCCTTCGGAGTTGATGAAAATCACCATGGTGATGTTGCTTGCTGCCTATTACGACTGGCTGCCGACCAACAAGACATCGCGTCCGTTTTGGGTGCTCGTGCCCGTCGCAATTATTCTTCTCCCAACATACTTTGTCCTGCAACAGCCGGACCTTGGCACGTCCTTGCTGCTGATGATGGGCGGGGCCGCAGTGATGTTTGTGGCTGGCGTGCATTGGGCCTATTTCGCGACCGTCATATCAGCCGGTGTTGGCACGGTTGTGGCGGTGTTCCAGTCGCGTGGGCAGTCATGGCAGATCTTGCAGGACTACCAATATCGGCGGATTGAGACGTTTCTAGATCCGTCCCAGGACCCGCTTGGCGCTGGGTATCACATCACGCAGGCGCAGATTGCCTTTGGCTCCGGCGGATGGACAGGGCGCGGGTTTATGCAGGGCACGCAAAGCCGATTAAACTTCCTGCCAGAAAAGCACACCGATTTCATTTTTACGACATTGGCTGAAGAATTTGGGTTCATCGGGGCGATCACGCTTCTGATCCTTTATGTGTTGATCGTATTCTTTTGCGTTGCCTCTGCGGTGACAAACAAGGACCGGTTCGCGGCCCTTTTCACACTTGGCGTTGCAATGACGTTCTTCCTTTTCTTTGCGGTGAACATGGCGATGGTGACCGGCCTTGCCCCCGTGGTGGGGGTGCCACTGCCGTTGGTCAGTTACGGTGGGTCGGCGATGCTCGTTTTGATGCTGGCGTTTGGAGTCGTGCAAAGCGCCCACGTGCACAAACCGCGATGACGGTGAAGGTTCTGTTTGCCGCCCGTGAGGGGCTTTGGGAAGAGTATGAAGGGCCACTGCTTCGCGCCTTTGCGGAGCTTGGCGTCGCGGTCGATTTGGCCCAGGAGCACGCGCCTGAGGAGGTCGATTACGTCATCTATGCCCCGCACGACGGGTTGGCGGATTTCGCGCCTTTCGCCCGCTGCAAGGCAGTCTTCAGCCTTTGGGCCGGGGTAGAGCAGATTGTCACAAATCCAACTTTGACGCAGCCTTTGGCAAAAATGATTAACCCGGACCTTACCGCAGGCATGGTGGAGTGGGTGACGGGCCATGTGATGCGCCATCATTTGGGCATGGATCGGCATATCTTGGGCCAATCAGGGGTCTGGGACCCGCAGGTGCCCCCGTTGGCGAAGGATCGACCCGTGACGGTGCTGGGTCTTGGAACGCTGGGCGTGGCTTGCGCGCAGGCCTTGGCTGGGCTTGGCTTTCCGGTGACCGGGTGGAGCCGGAGCGCGAAGGATGTCGCGGGCGTGCGGTGTATATCCGGCGAAATGGGGATGAACGACGCGCTGCAAGGCGCTAAAATCGTTGTTCTTTTGCTTCCAGATACCGCTGCAACGACGAATGCGATCAATGCCGATACTTTGGCGCTGCTTGCGCCTGGCGCTTTCGTCATCAACCCGGGACGCGGGCCGCTTATCGATGATGAGGCGCTGTTGGCGGCTTTGGAGAGCGGCCAGGTTGCGCATGCGACGTTAGATGTCTTTAGGGTAGAACCGTTGCCGAAGGAGCATCCATTCTGGGCGCATCCGCAGGTGACGGTCACGCCGCATATTGCCGCGGAAACGCGACCGGCAACGGCGGCGGCTGAGGTCGCAAAGAACCTCGCTGGCTTTGAGACTGGTGCGCCTTTGCAGGGACTTGTCGACCGTTCCGCAGGTTACTGACGCTAGATCAATCGGGGCGGTTTGTTGGGATCCATGCCCGGCGCACCCGGAACATGTGGCGCTGTCGGCTCCGGGAGATCAAACCGCAGACCGACCATAGCGAGATGTGCAGACATCTGGTCCGCTGCGCGCAAAAACATGACGTCGATGCTGCCCGCCTCAATGCCCGAGAAGGTCAACGCTTCGCTTGCTGCTGTGGTCAACGCGTCCTCTGCCCCCGGCACCGTATCGACAAAGGCCAGCACATGGCCCTGCCCGCCATCGTCATAGGACGCGGCAGCGAGATAGGCGAATTTGGCGAGGCCAGATGCCATCGCCAGTTTTCGATCAAGCCCGGTGACAACATCTTCGGGCAGACCTTTTGGCGCATCGACCGAAACGATCCGCGCTTCGGCTTCGACAGGCGCGTTTTGGAGTGTTTGTGCGAGCCAGTCGATGGCCTCTGCCGGGATCAACATCTCTGACGGGGCGACTTGCAGGTTCAGACCGAAGCCCACGGATTGGCCAGTGAGCATTTCAACCAAGCTGCGACCTGCCAACCCCGCATAGGGAGCCTCGCGGCCCACAAACTCTGCCAACCGCTCTTCGCGGTCAAAAACCAAGGCGAAGCGACCGTCCGCGATATCAAAGATCTCGGGCGCGATTTGGTCACCATCGGGTTCACCGGCGAGCAAGAGAAACAGCTCCGTATCCGCGAGCCGTTCGTAGAACTGAAGGCGTTTGGCGTCGTCGTCGGGGGCGGCCATCATGGCTGCGTGGGCGGTATCGAGATCGGTCATGCGGGGGAGCTAGTGCAACGCTGCATGGCTCGCAAGGGGCGATGCGGTCTGATATTCGCGGAGGATGTTGCACGACAAGATCACAGCTTGCCGGATTTGCGCCGCGCGTTTTGCCGCGACGAAGACGCGCCATGCACCGCGCCCGGTGGCTTGGTTTCGCGCTGGAACGCCTGTCTTGATCGCAGGTCAAGCGCCGGGCGCAAGGGTGCATGAGAGCGGTGTTCCGTTCCTTGATCGGTCGGGCGACCGACTGCGAGAGTGGATGGGCGTCGACCACGCCACGTTTTACAACCGCGATCTGGTGTCGTTCTTGCCAACAGCGTTGTGCTTTCCCGGCTATGATGCGCGTGGCAGCGATTTGCCCCCGCCAAAAGTGTGTTTTGAGACGTGGCATTCGGAGATCTTGGACCACATCGGCCCGCCCAGAGTACAACTGATCGTCGGAACCTACGCCATACAGCGCCATTTGGGCCGTAAGGGTCCGCTCTCTGCCATAATCGCGCAGTGGCGCAGCTTTCCAAAAGGAACCTTTGTCCTACCGCATCCGTCGTGGCGCAATACGGGGTGGTTGAAAAAGTATCCCCAATTCGCGGAAGAGGTGCTGCCCGAAATGCGCGCTGCGATCCGCGCGAGCCTGCCACAGGTGCCGTAATCGCGACTTTCCCCTGTCTTTTCGCCATTTTTTCAGTCATATAGGGCCTAAAGGGGGCGCCTCATTAGGGGCTGTTAATCTCTGTCGTCAAGAATGGCGACGCCACAAAGGGCAGAAAACCGCGGGCGCATGCTTGAATTTGCGAATGTCTCAAAGTCGTTCTGGACTGGAACGCAGCGCAAGGTGATACTTGACCGCGTTTCGTTCCGGGTGGAATTGGGCAATTCGCTTGGCATCCTGGCACCAAATGGCACTGGTAAAACGACGCTGATCAATATGATGGCGGGGCTGGAAAAGCCTGACGAGGGCCAGATCTATCGTGGCTGCCGGATTTCGTTCCCGCTTGGCTTTATGGGCGGCGTCGTCGGCAAGCATACGGGGCGCGAAAACAGCCGCTACATCGCCCGGCTTTATGGGTTGGACCCCGACTATGTTGAAGCCTTTTGCCGATGGCTGTGTGGGATTGAAGAATACTTTGACCGGCCCGTCGGCATGTACAGCTCTGGCATGCGCGCACGATTTACGTTTTCACTGATGCTCGCCCTGGACTTCGACATTTACCTGATTGATGAAGGCATGCCACAGACAACAGACGTCAACTTCAACCGCAAAGCGGGGGAGTTGCTGCGGGAACGTCTGGAAACGACGACGGTGATCATTGTCTCGCACCAGGCCGCGACGTTGGAACGGTTCGCCCGCTCTGCCGCTGTGCTGAGCAATGGAAACTTGCAAATGTTCGATACCTTGGAAGAAGCGAAACAGCTGTATGACTATGAAACCCAAGGCTAAGAAATTCCGTATCCGGCAAGATGGGTCATCGGCCCGACCGGCCAGCACGCCGATCGAGCCCGGGCAACCGGCTGCGCCGCCAGCCTCGCCCCCGCCTGAGGTGAAGGTCGCAGCATCGATCGACGATATTCGTAAAGAAGGGCTGACTGGACGTCAGCTGCGTATGGCCCGGCGGGTTGCGCAAAAGAACGGTCTTGCCGTCACATCTGACTTTGACGCGGTGCGCCAATTGCGGGCGATGGGTGTTGATCCGTTCCAGCGCAATACGATCCTCGAGTTGGTGAAGCCAGAAGCCGCGGATCAGAAGCCAAGCGGCAACAAGCCTATTGGCCAGATCCAATTGCCACAGACGGTTCAGCAAGGCCAAACACTGCCATCGACGGAAACGGCACCCGCTGCGAACCAGCGCGCCAAGGAAATCCTGCAGATCCAACGCGACATGGCCAAGCGTCGCCGTCGTCGTATGGCACTGCTGTTCGCGCGTTTGGCAACCTTTGTGCTGCTGCCAACCGCGATCGTGGGCTATTACTTTTATGTCATGGCGACCCCGATGTATGCCACGAATTCGGAGTTTGTGATCCAACAGGCTGAAGCCGCATCCGCCCCCGGTGGATTGGGCGGTTTGTTCCAAGGTACGTCCTTGGCCACCCAGCAAGACAGTATCGCTGTGCAATCCTACCTCGCTTCACGCGCGGCGATGTTGCGGCTGGATCAAGATCATGGGTTTAAGGCGCATTTCAGCAGCGAAGAAGTTGATGAGATCCAGCGCCTTGCCCCCGACGCCACCAACGAGGCCGCGTTCAAGGTGTATGCGGATCGCGTCAAGGTCAGCTACGACCCGACGGAAGGGATTCTGCGGATGGAGGTTGTAGCGGCTGACCCGCAAACAAGCCAAACCTATTCCGAGGCCCTGATTGGCTATGCTGAGGAACAGATTGATCAGCTGACCCAACGCCCGCGCGACGCCGCGATGGAAGGTGCGCTGCAGACCTATGAGGATGCGGAGCGCCGACGCGCCGAGGCCCTTGCAGAATGGCTGAACATTCAGGAAGAGCTGCAAGTCGCCGACCCGGTTGGGGAAACAGCCGCATTGACGGCCCAAATTTCCAGCCTGGAACAACAGCGGCAGCAGTTGCAGCTTAGCTTGGATGCACGGCTGTCGGTTTCGAATCCGAACCAGGCCCAGGTGGATGACCTGCGGCGGCAGATTTCCAGCATCGAAGGGCTGATTGAAACCGTCCGCAACCAGATCAGTAGTGCTGCGAATGGGTCCAGTTCACTCGCGGCCCAGAACACCCGATTGCGGTTGGCCGAAGAGAATTACACCTTCCAGACCTTGCAGGTGCAAGCCGCCCTCGCCCAGCGTGAAGCGGCGCAGATTGAGGCGAACCGGCAGGTCCGTTACCTGTCTTTGGGGGTCGAGCCGGTGGCCCCGGATGAAGCGACCTACCCGCGTGCGTTTGAGAATACCGTTTTGGCCTTTCTGATTTTCTCAGGCATCTATCTGATGTTCTCACTTACCGCGTCGATCTTGCGGGAACAGGTGGCATCATGATGCGGGATGTCGCAGTGGGGGCGTTATCGGTTGGAAATGACCAGCCGCTTACGGTGATTGCGGGGCCTTGTCAGCTCGAAAGCAAAGATCATGCGCTGATGATTGCCGGGCAGATGTCAGAGATCTGTAAGGCATCGGGCGCGCAGTTCATCTTTAAGGGCAGCTACGACAAGGCCAACCGGACGTCCGTGTCGGGACAGCGTGGCCTGGGCGTGGATGAGGGCCTCGCCGTCATGCAGGCCGTCAAACAAGCGATCGGCTGCCCGGTGCTGACGGACGTGCATGGGCCAGAGCAATGTGCGACCGTTGCCGCTGTCTGCGATGTCATTCAGATTCCTGCGTTTCTGTGCCGTCAAACAGATCTGCTGATTGCGGCGGGTGAGACTGGCGCGGTGATCAACATCAAAAAGGGCCAATTCCTTGCCCCTTGGGACATGCCCAATGTCGTTGCCAAGGTTGAAAGCACTGGGAACGAGAAGATCTTGCTGACCGAACGCGGTGCATCCTTTGGGTACAACACGCTTGTCGCAGATATGCGGTCCCTGCCGACAATGGCAAAGACAGGATATCCCGTCGTGATGGATGCGACGCATTCCGTGCAGCAACCGGGCGGCCAGGGTGGCTCCTCTGGGGGACAGCGAGAGTTTGCGCCAGTTATGGCCCGCGCGGCAGTGTCGTTAGGGATCGCGGCGGTGTTTATTGAGACGCACGAGGCGCCGGATACAGCCCCGTCGGACGGTCCGAATATGATCCCGCTCGATCAGATGGGTGCGGTGATCAAGAGCCTGATGGCCTTTGATGCATTGGCCAAGGCGGACCCGTTGCGGGTTTAACTCCCCACAAAGGCCGCTAAAGTGCGAGGGATTTTCAAGACCCGGACGAATTCATGCGCTTACTGCTTTTCTTGTGCCTCCCGCTGTTTCTGGCGATCACCCCAATGCAAGCGCAAGAGGCCGACGGGACGATCAGCGCCGTCAGTACGCCCGCCGATGACGCAGCCATGGCAACGCGGTTTCGGGAGATCCTGAGCGAACTCGGCAATTATGACGATGTGCAGGTCAGCGTGTCAGAAGGGGTGGTTACCTTTGAAGGCACTGCGACCTCAGCTTTGGAAGTCGCAGAGCTTGATAATCTAGCCGTCCGCGTGGAGGGCGTCGTGGCGGTCAAGAACGAAGTGACAGAAACCACCGACATCGCCCGCCGGCTCAACCCGGCCATTGAGCGCTTCCAAGACCGCGTCTCGCTCTTGGTGACAATTCTGCCCGTGCTGGCCATCGCCCTGGCCGTTGCACTGTTGATCATTTGGATTGGCTTCCTCTTGGCACGGGCCCGCCGCCCCTGGGACCGCCTCGCGCCGAACGCGTTTATCGCAGATCTCTACCGGACGATTGTGCGGCTCGTGTTCATCCTGGCCGCATTGGTCATCGCATTGGATATTCTTAACGCCACTGCGCTGTTGTCCACCATCCTCGGTGCTGCCGGTATCATTGGTTTGGCCCTGGGCTTTGCGGTGCGAGACACAGTTGAAAACTTTATCGCCTCCATCATGTTGTCCATCCGGCAGCCGTTCCGACCAAACGATACGGTTGAGATCAACGGGGACCAGGGCAAAGTCATCCGCCTCACCAGCCGGGCGACGATCCTGCTCAGCTTCGATGGCAATCATATCCGGATCCCCAACGCGACGGTGTTCAAAAGCCGGATCATCAACTACAGCCAGAACATCGAACGAAGGTTCATGTTCTCGCTGTTGATTGATCGAAACGCGGACCTCGGCCAGGCGCGAGAGCTGGTGACGCAGACCGTGCAGGACCTGCCATTCGTCCTAGACGAACCCGCCGTTGCGGTCTGGATCGACACGTTTGAGACAACCGGCGTGTCGCTGGTGATCACAGGATGGATCGACCAACATGCGACGTCTTTGGTCCTCGCGAAAGGCGAGGCGATCCGGCATGTGAAACAAGCTTTGCTGGATGCGAACATCGGCATGACCGACAGCAGCCAAGTGGTTGTCCTGGATCGCAAAGCTCAGGCAAGCGCCCCTGCCCCACAGCCAGAAAACGTGGTTGCTGTCGCCGAAGTTGCGACACCAGAAGAAGATCATCTGGAGCGCATTATCAATGCGGAGCGGGCCGATGAGGTCTATGAAGATTTGCTTGGGGAAGACAGTTTACCGGAATAGGTTTTTTTCGAACCTTTGGGCTTGAACCGCGTTGGGGCTTATCGTATTGAGCCCCTCGCTGCTGGGATGTAGCCAAGTGGTAAGGCAACTGTTTTTGGTACAGTGTATCGTAGGTTCGAATCCTACCATCCCAGCCAGCCACACTGCGCTATGGAGCGCGGTACGACCTTTCCCGGAATAGTGTTTACGTTACTGTCGCTTAACGCCCCGCGCCTATTGGTGAGACGCGCGCTGGGGTCAGATGCTGCCCCATAGTGGGATTTAGTCTCTGTCGGGTGACTTGGCGGTACGCGTTTGCGGGGAAGCGTGTCCTAAAGAGCGACAAACTGCGCGTACTGTTCTGACCAGATCGGTGAGAAGCGGTTCTTGATCAGATAGTCGGTTGTGAGCCCAGGAGGGGTTTCGCCAGAGGCGATAGCCTCGACGATATCGGGCGCCAGAAGCGCCAGATTTGTTAGGTCTTGGACGCGACGTTTAGAGACACCTTCTTGGTGAGCAATCGCAGAGAAGGTTTGGCCCTCTTTGATGAGAGACAGGAAACGTCGCGCGTTGACGATGTTCTGGACGAGCGTGCGGTCAATCTCTGGTGCCGCGTCGCCGAGGTAGAGCTTGAGTTCCACGCCACGGCGTCTCGTTTGAAACGGTAGCTCGAGACGAAGCGCGAGTGTGCTCAACTTTGCGTCGTCGCAGTCCAAAAGTCTGGATATTGCCGCTTCGCTGAGTGTGATCGTCACGGACCCTGCCCCAAGTGTCTTGCCCCCTAAAACTGTGCCAAAGTTGGCTTGGTTTTGGAGATGGGATTGATGGCACGGAAACGGTATTCGGACGAAGATGTTCTTCGGCTTTTGCGTGAGATTGAGCTGAGCCTGGCGTCTGGTTCGGATGTCGCGACAGCCTGCAGTTTCAAGCGCTGGACGGGTCTTACGCCAAAGGCCTTCCGCGATCGAGCACTGGCTCTGGACGATGTTGGCCGAAAATGAATTCCCTCTGGCCGCAGGTGATCCTGACCGGCCATCGAAGGATGGACCTGCGACGCATATGCTGCACATGCATAAAGCGTGGAGGCCCTCATGGCACCGTTATCCCAAATACAGCCCCGATCTGAACACCGTAGAACCGGTGCGCGGTGGGGGCGTCAGTTCGCGGCGCTATCATGCATTATGGCCGGTGCATCAGCCGCACTGAAAATTTAGGGCATCGAAAATAGTGAAAGGAAACGATAATGAAACTGAAATCAATCGCCGCGGCGACATTGCTTTTTACCGGTGTTGCGACAGGCTCTCATGCTATGACGTCCATCCAATGTGTTGGTTACACAATTGTACTGCCAGAGCAGCTGGCGATCGCAGCCGAGGTTCGCGCAGGGTCAACACGGGCAATGGAGAGCACCGTGTGTGACAGGTCTTCCTCTACAGCAGAAGAACTCTACGAAGAAGACAACCCACACCGGATTGCTGTAGACATTGAAGAGCTCGGATTGGCCACATATGTGCTCATCTTTTCGCGGAACGACGACTCGAAGCCCGACTGATATTAATCTTTGGATCGATGTCCGGCGTTTCTCGCCGCTTTGTAGCTAGACGGCCCTGGAATTGGAGGCGTTAGGCACTGGCCTAACGCCTCTCCTCGATCGACCGACAAGAGGCTACAAACAGATCTCTGTCAATTTTACTAATGCACTGACCACACCTGCCTGATCGTCAATCACACAGGGCAGTCGTGCAAACTTTGCCGCAATGTCACCCAAGCCAGTTTCATCCATGGCTCCACACATGCTTGCCGTGTAATTGAAGTCCCGTGGTTTATCGGTCAGGGCGTATCAGGCAAGGATGGTCGGGAAGGAGACATTCGCCGCACGTGCGTAAGGAAAAGGTATCTTTACGATATCCGGCCGTTTGTTCGGATCATTTGCGGCAGCCTATTAGGCACGTGCAGTCGGTGTGCGCCCTGGCGTGCAGAACCCGTAATTGGCGACGATTCCGGCCAGTGTTCCGTCTTCTTCCATGGTGCCAAGGGCATCGTTGAAGCGGACCATGAGTGCGTCGCTACCTTCGATGGCGCGGGGCACCACAAGGTATTGAGGGTCGATAATCGTTTACTGGAACTCCATCTCGGACAGATAGCCACTTAGGTCCTAAACTTAGACGATAGTGGCTAATGCTCTGGCTTCAGAAACCCAACCATCACGGCTGAAAGCGCAACCATGACTGACGCCACGCCAAGCATGAGTGGCAGACCTCCCAATTGGTACGTGAGACCTGACAACACCGTTCCTGCCAGACGTCCCGCTGCATTTGCCATGTAGTAAAAGCCCACATCCATCGTGACCCGTTCAGCCTTGGTGAACGATAAGATCAGGTAAGAATGCAGAGATGAATTTACGGCAAAAACGGCCCCAAATGCCAGCAATCCTGCGACGATTGTGATCGTCAGCCAAGTTTGTGGATCACCTGCTACGATAGCAGCGCAGGTGAGAGCGACAGGTATGATGGCAAGCCCCCAAGCCCAACTGCGCGCCGCCGCGATCAGTTCTTGATCCTGTCGTGATTTTGCCCGCAAAATACGCGGGGCGTTGGCCTGCACCATACCATAGAGGATCACCCAAAGGGCCATGAACGTGCCGATCAGAAAGAAGGCCGTGCGGTTACCCGCCGTCGTGCCGTCCGATAGGACCGCATAGAAATAGATCGGGATGCCAACAACAAACCAGACGTCACGCGCACCGAATAGGAACACCCGCGCCGCACTGAGCCAGTTTACATTGGCAGACTTGGAAAATACCTCGGAAAACTTCGCACCCTTGCGGCCTTTGGGTAGGCCGGGCGGCATCGCAATCAGAACTGCCAAGAGGATGACACCAAGAATGGCAGCCATGCCCAGTACAGCCCAAACAAAGCCCAGTGTGGCTAAGAGTGCCGCTCCCAGCAGAAAACCCAGCCCTTTCACCATATTCTTCGAACCGGTCAGCAAAGCGACCCAGCGGAACAGTCCCCCGTTGTCAGATGGCGCGAGTAGCTTGACCGCAGACTTCGACGACATCTTGGCAAGGTCTTTTGCCACACCACTCGCCCCTTGCACCAACATGACGTAGACGACCGAGGCTCCGACCGCCCAAGCAGGATCGAGTTGTGCCAAAGCGAGCAAAGCCAAGACCTGCAAGCCAAGCCCTGCATAAAGCGTCGATGTCAGTCCGAACCGCGCGGCAATCCATCCCGCGCAAAGGTTGGTGAGAACGCCTGCGATTTCGTAAAGAACAAACAGGTAGGCCAGTTGCACTGGCGAGAACCCCAGCGTGTGAAAGTGCAACAGCACCAACATGCGCAACGCGCCATCGGTTAGCATGAACGCCCAATAGGCGGCTGTTACGGCGATATAAGCCGAAAGCCCCTCAGGCCGCGTAGATACGTCGCTCACAAGCTGCTCCCGACCATGCAGGCCACATCAACCAGCCGGTTGGCGTAGCCCATTTCGTTGTCGTACCAGGCGTAGATTTTCACTTGCGTGCCATTGATCACCATTGTGGACAACGCGTCGACGATGCTGGACCGTTCATCGTTGGTATAGTCGGTCGACACCAGCGGGCGTTCTTCATAGCCCAGTATGCCCTGCAAAGGACCCTCTGCGGCGGCCTTGAACAGGGCGTTGACCTCTTCCACTGTCGTCTCACGCTCCACTTCGAACACACAGTCCGTCAACGAAGCGTTGAGCAACGGTACCCGCACGGCATGGCCGTTCAATCGGCCTGTCAGTTCCGGGTAAATCAGCGTGATCGCCGTGGCGCTGCCGGTTGTGGTCGGGATCAGAGAGTTCAGCGCCGAGCGGGCGCGGCGCAGGTCTTTGGCAGGTCGGTCCACGATCGTTTGCGTGTTCGTGACGTCATGGATCGTGGTAATTGAGCCGTGTTTGATGGTCAGGTTCTCGTGGATCACCTTCACCACAGGAGCCAGGCAGTTGGTCGTACAACTGGCTGCGGTGACAATGCGGTGACGGTCCGCGTCATAGATGTCTTCATTGACACCGTAGACAATGTTCGCCGCATCGCCATCCTTGACGGGTGCTGAGACCACAACCTTCTTCACCCCAGCATCGAAGTAGGGCGCGATCTTGGTCTCAGTCTTAAAGACCCCGGTACAGTCAATTACCACATCGACACCCTCTAGTGGCAGCTCCGATATGTCCCGCGTCCCAATGAAGGGAAGGCGTGTGCCGTCAATTGTCACGCTATCGGCATCATATGAAAAGTCCGCCGTCCAGCGGCCATGGACAGTATCAAACTGGAGCAGATGCGCGTGCATCTCTGGGTCACCCACAGCATCATTGATCCATGCGATCTTGGCACCGCGCGCCAACAATGGCTTGAGTGCAAGCTTGCCGATGCGGCCAAGGCCATTGAGGGCGTAAACGGTCATGCAGATGTTCTTTCTTCGTTTGACTGGCCAATGTTATCAATGGCCTTTTGGAGTGAAATCCGGTCCAGCGACGCAATCGGCAGGGCGGTAAAGCCGATCATCCGGTTGCGCAATGCGCCGTAGGTTTGATGAAATGCGAGGCTCTTTTCTGCATCCGACCCTTCAACCTTGACCGGATCAGGAAGCCCCCAATGCGCGCTGATGGGCTGACCTTGCCACGACGGACAGTCTTCATTCGCCGCTTGATTGCAAACGGTGAAGACGAAGTCGAAATCGGGGGCGTCAGCGCCTTGGAATTCTGAGATATTTTTCGCATGCAGGACTGACACATCGTGCCCTTTCTGCTCCAAAACCTCGATGGCGAAAGGATTAAGCTCCGAGCGGGGCTTGGTCCCCGCAGAATAGGCCACAAAGCGATCCCCTGCGAGACCGCGAAGGATCGCCTCCGCAAAGATGGAACGCGCGGAATTACCGGTGCAGATGAACAGGACATTGTAATTACGATCAGTCATTGGACGGTCTCCGACGGAATTAGCAAGAGCAAGTGGGGCACAGATTTCTGGGCGCCCCCTGCAGCAATCGTGCAAGAGGTAGTTGATCGTTTCATGGGCGGCATCCATTTGGATCGCATAACGCAGAGATGTTCCCATCCGCTCTTGGCTGACCAGCCCAGCCTGCATGAGCGCGTTAACATAGGTGGAAAGCGTGTTTGGTTTAAGCGCGAGCGCCTGTGCCAGCTCAGTTGCCGGTACGCGATCCGGATAGCGGCGCATGAGCAGACGGAACACAGCCAACCGCTGCGGATGGCCAAGCGTCGAAAGACGGTTGGGAATCAATTCTTCCATAATTCATGAATATGTGAATTATAATGTGGTGCAAAGTGAAGGTTTTGTGACACTGGCGAACAGACCAACAAGCAGCATCAAGACGGACCTTCGGGGAGACTGCCATCTCAGCGAGATCATTTTACGACCTTAACAGAAGGTTTTTTGCCCTGTTCAAAATGCCGAAACGCTAACTTGTCTTTTGCTTAGCCTTGATCCAGTTCACAATGTCACGGCGTGGCGCACCTTCGAACTCATCAGTCGCCCGCAGGTCAAATATGTGCTTTTTGGGATCAAAGACAGCGGCGATCCACGTTCAAAGCAAAATCCACGTTTTGCAGCATGACCGCGATCAGCACGGCGCTCGAACCATTTTGGATTGCCCTTTTCAAGCCCGAAGTCTTCCTGTTTTACCAGGATTGCCGGGAAATGGACGCTTCCCGTCGCCTGCTGGCAATCGCGGCAATGGCAGTTATTCAAGTAGCGGGCAGCGCCGTCGGACTTGTATCGAATTGTTCCGCACGCGCACCCACCAGCGAACTGTTTTGGCGACATCTGCGTTCAACCTAAAACCATTCCAGATGGGATAGCTAATCTCGCAACACCTTACGTTCTTGCGAGACTTAGTTGAGAGGGCGGTCATTGAACCGTTGTCAGCAATAGCCTGCTTCGGTCCGTAGAGCAGTCATTCGCTGCAAACGCTAAAGTGCTGACCGGCTATTGGAAAAGAGGACATTGTTGCTTCGAAAAAGTTTGTTCTGAAATGAGTCATATGACTTGATCGAAGCGCATACGGTCAGCGTTTCAATGAAGTGGTACAGATCGAATAGATCTCTTTTCAAGGTGCTTCCAACCAGCGGGCAAGCGCCGCTGTTGTCTTTTCTGGTTGTTCAAGCGTGGGCAAATGGCCTGCTTTTTCGATAATGATGAACGTCGCGTGCGGCATGAGGTCGTACATCAATTGGTGCCGTCCGATCGGGCACAGCTTATCATCGCGTCCGCACAGGATAAGGGTCGGTACTTTACTCTGTTTGAGCGTCTCGATTTGTGGCGGTCGCAATTGCAGCGCGCGGGACTGGGCGACAAAGACCTCCGGACCAAGGGCTTCCGCCATATCCATGCAAAGCGCGAGGATCTCGGCACGGTTTGGGCCATCTGCCAAATAGTGCGGCTTCATCTCGTCGCGCATCACAGCTGTTAGCGCGCCTTGCTGGACTTTCGCGATTTGTGGTTCGCGTCGTTCCGCGACTTCAGGCAACTCGGCCAAGGGGTTGGTGTCCAAAAGTGCCAAACGCGCGACCCGCTTGGGTGCCAGCCGGAGTATCTCCATTGCAACGATGCCGCCCATTGATAAGCCAGCCAAGGCAAAGACGGGGGGGGCGTGGGCAAGAACATCAGCTGCGATGTCGGTCACGGTGTCGCCGCGCATCGGGGCTGTCTGAACAGCCCGCTCTCCCGAAAAGGCCGCGATTTGTGGCGCCCAAAGGCGCGCATCGCACATCATCCCCGGAAGAAGCAGGAGCGGGATTGTCACGCCAGCGCGGCTCCGTCGGCCAAAGCACGCAACTTCGCAAAGGCGATATCCGGATCGACCGATCCGAAGCCAGCAAATGTGCCAAAGCCGCAGTCCGACCCCGCGATGACGCGGTCAGCACCGACAATGCCCACAAAACGGTCCAGCCGTTGGGCGACCAGTTCGGGGTGTTCGACGAAGTTGGTTGTGGTGTCGACGACGCCCGGTACGAGGATCTTATCGTCGGGGATATCGTCTTTGCGGTCGCGGAAGGTTGTCCATTCATGGCCATGGCGGGGATTCGACGTCTCAAAAAGCACGTAGCGCGCTTTGGCCGACATAAGTGTGTCGAACATCGCGGCCATCGGAATATCGCAGACGTGGGGCCCTTCGTAGTTGCCCCAGCAGATGTGGATGCGCACCTTTTCTGCCGGAATATCAGCAAGCGCGTGGTTCAGGGCCGCGACGTGGCCGTTCGCGATTTTGACGAATTCGGCGTCCGAAACATCCTGGAACAGCATGTGTTTGGCCAAGGCCAAATCGGGACAATCAAGCTGAAGGTCGAGACCGGACGCGACGATTGTTTCATATTCGGCCTTCATGGCATCTGCGAGAGCCGCAAGATAGGCCTCGCGTGTTTTGTAGTAATCGTTTTGCAAGAACAGCGAGATCACACCGGGCGAGGCGGCGTTCATAAAACCATGATCGACACCATGTTTGGCCATCGCGGCCTTTAGGTTAGCGATGTCCTTTTCCAGCTCACCCTGCCCCTTGGAGGTGACTTCACCCACGCACATGGGCCGCGCGTATTGCGGGGTGCCGCCACCCTCCGCCAGGCGTTTCAGAAAACCGGGGAAGAGTTTCAGATCGCCGGGTGCATTGCGCGGGCTGTCGCCGTCGAAACCGGT
This sequence comes from Pseudomonadota bacterium, assembly GCA_038526085.1. Lineage (GTDB taxonomy): Bacteria > Pseudomonadota > Alphaproteobacteria > Rhodobacterales > Rhodobacteraceae > Yoonia. Next base: position 60,172 of record JBCBHE010000008.1, read on the forward strand.
GTAACGGTCTTTGACATATGTGGCGTAGCTAATTTTGGACGTCTCGCCGTCGCTGACGATATCAACGCCGGAGGCCACTTGCCGCGCGACAGTCGCGTCGACTGCTGCTGTCATGCAGGCGTCGAAAGCCGCTCGGTCATAGTCTTCGTTCTTTTCGCGGGCGAAGATGAAATCGACAACGTCTTGGGTGCGGGGGAGCGAGCCGACGTGGGTAGTTTTTATCTTGTTCATGCGTTCCGATCCTGAGCCTTCAGATTTTGTGCAATGCGAGCGACATCGTCTGAGGTGAGGCTCGCAAAATACTGGGGCTGATGATCCCCCACAATCCAATCAAAAGTGTCGGCGACGAGGTCTTTGCGACCTAGAGCCTTCTTGAGAAGGCCAAGGTAGGATTTCACCGCGCCATTGAGAGGGAGCTGATCTTTGGTGAGGCGGTCTGGAGTAACGAATGTGAAATCAGTTTCAGCTGCAAAGCCATCGTCAGGCATCGCCGCTCTCCCCTTTTGGAGCAGGACCCCGAAATCGGCGATTTCGGCAGCATTGGTCGCGTTCCCGACAGCCACATTGCCCAAAGCCAACCCTTTCAGACCAAGTTCTGTCGCATCCAAAGCGAGCGCGATGTGTTTTTCGGAACCCGCATTTGTTGGCAACGCTTTGTACTTTGAGATGAGCGCGGTTGCATCGAGAACAATCCATGCCGCTTGAACACCCTGACGCAAATGAGCTGGCACCGCTGGTGCAATTTGCGCCCAAAGTCCCCGCGTCAGTTTGACACCGCGGCTTCCCATAAATGAATCAAACCCGGTTCCGGCTTCAATCGGGAGGCCGATAATGGCGTCCATCCATGCCTGTTCTGACATCTCTGACGCATCGCTTGCCACGGCAATCAAGCCGACCGGTGGATCCCCGTCATCTGCGCGGGCCGCATCCGCCAAGGCTTGCGCTGCCTTGAGGCGTAACCCTTCGGGTGTCTCTGATGTTTTTGTTATCCGCATGCGTCTATCCTAGCCACGTATCACCAGCCGCGTCATTCGTCGCAACCACATGGTAGAGTGACGCCTCGCCGGTCATGGATGGCACCGCACAGTGAGGCACGTTTTCCGGGATCGACATTGTGTCACCTGGGGCGAGCGTTGCCTCGCCACCGTCCCAGCGAACCTTCCAATGGCCGCGCATGGGCATGAGGACGGAGGGATGGTCGTGGGTGTGCATGTCTTCGAACGCAGAGCTGCGGGTGATGAACTTGACCTCAAAGCCGGGTTTGTCGCGCAGCATGCCGTGTTCGCCGATGACGGTGGCGGGCGTACGGTCCGCGAGCGCCATGATGTCCCAGTAGCGGGCGACGTAGTGGGGGACGACGTCTGAAGTAGTTGGTTCCGGGTAGTCTTTGAGTTGGTCGTCGGTCAGCAGAGGCATGGGGTTTACGCCGGCAGGCAGGGCCTGCCCGTCCTTGGTGTCGTAGAGCCTGCCATTCTCGCCCAGCACCAAGCCATGATCCGCCGCATCCTCGATCACCTGCGGGGCCCAGATCACGCCACCACCAGCGTCATCCCCGCCCAGAATAGCCATGATCATCCCATAATCCGTGCCGATGTTTTCGAACCCTCGGAAGATACCAGTGGGAATGTTGAAGATATCGCCTTCTTCAAGCGTCACCTCGCCCGCATTCCCGTGGCGGCCCCAGAAGAACCGCCAACGGCCTTTGAGGACAAAAAACACCTCTGCCGTGCGGTGGCTGTGCAGGGAGTTGCGGCACTTCGGCGGTTGGCCCGCTGCCCCGATGTTAAAGCCATGTGGGATCGCGATATGCACATGCTGATCCGCGCTTTCAGAGACCCCGCCACCAATGATGGTGAAGTTCTCTTTCTGGTCGCTCCCGGGCGTATGCGCATCAATGAATGCGGTCTTGCAGGGGCGCAGATCGCCGTAGCGCACGATGCGGGATTGCATATCAGCGGATGTCATTGTCCTCTCCAATCCGGGCGCTGGCCCCTGTCTTCATTTCGCCAAAACAACTCAAAAATTCCATCGATTGCCTCAGGCGGCGGCCATCAAGATCTGCTTCCAGATCGCGATCTCATCGTAAAGCGCGAACTCTCGCCGCAGGCCCACGCCATCCGTGCCATAGGGCCCAAACTCTGTATGGCACATGCCCATCACATGCACCTGTGCACCGGTTGGCGCGCCGAAGGTGCCCCAGCCCTCGTGGAGCCCGTCTAGCGACCAACGGATGGCTGATCGGGGAGAGAGCATATCGGCGTCCATGCCAATTTGGTGATGAATCTGAAAGGTTGCGTTCGGGAAGGAGGACCGCAGGCCAACCCAGAAGGCCATGCAGCCTTCGCGCCCGATGGAGGTTTGCGCACCGGCGTATTCGCCGATCACCGCGCGGTCGAAGTCGCGCGTGATGGTCGTGAAGTCCTTGTCCATTATTCGCCTGAGGATATCGGCGTAGCGCTTGCCCCATGGGTTGTCGTTGCCAGTTCCTTTGTAGTCTCCCACCACATCCATCGCGGGGGTAAAGACGGGTTTGGCGTTACCAGGGCCGCCTTCTTTGTCAATCAGGCCCGCGGCAAAATCGCGCGGATCCAGTCCCAGCTGGCGCACGATGCCGCCGTAGTCGCGGATCAGCCATTCGTCATAGATCGTGTCGTCTTTGGCGGCACAATCGGCAATCACGCGCACGACCCAAGGTTTCCCCGTCGCAGGACCGAATTGGCCGTCACGGGTATGGGTCGCTTTGGTCAGCAGGCGGTGAGAGGAAAGAAAACCGTCGTCATCATTGCCGGACCAAATGACGTCTTCTCCCAGTAGCTCACGGTCCGGAAATTCGTTGATCGTTGCCATCGTCGCCGCAATTGTCGCCTGGTTACCAACGGCCACACCCATGGGCGAGCGTACGGGGATATTGGGTGCGTAATAATGGTTCAGGGTGCCAACGCCGCGATCCTCCCAAATCTCTTTGGTGATGCCGATGATATAGTCGGGAAAATCTTTCCACTTTGGGCTAAAGCCCTTCATGTCGTTTGTCCTTTGGGTTGGCGGGTCGTGCCACGCAGCATCAGGGGGCCGTCAAAAGTGACCCGGCGCGGGGCGATCACCCCTTCGTCAATTTGCGCGATCAAGATATCCACTGTCGCCTCAACCATGCGGTTGAGCGGTTGGCGCACGGTAGTGAGGTTATAGGCGGGCCATGCGGCCAGCGGGACGTCATCAAAGCCAACGATGGCCACGTCTTCGGGGATGTTGAGGCCCAAATCGTGGCGTAGCGTATCGATCACTGCGAAGGCCATGTGGTCGTTACCAACGAAAATAGCATCAGGCGGTGTCGGCAGGGCCATAAGGTCGCGCGCGGCCCCTGCAGCTGTCTCCCGATCATACATACCGTCGATGATTTGCAGCGGTGCGCGGTCATGAGCGGCGAGGCCTTCGACGAAGCCCTGTCTGCGGTCCCGCCCGGTCGAAGAGCCGTCCCAACCAGAGATATGCGCGATTTGCATGTGGCCACATGCGACGAGGAAATCTGCGACTTTGCGCCCGCCTCCAAGGTTTTCGGAGGTAACGGCGTTCACCTCCGCGCCGTCTTGACCGCGGTTGAACATGACGACCGGGATGCCGGCCGTATGGCACCGCTTTGTCAGATCAGATGTGACCGCGACGGAGGCGGTGATGATCCCATCGACCTGATAGTCCAGGAGGTCGCGCATCACCTCATCAACCTTTTCTTGGCTATTCGTCGCCGTGAAAACAAGGACATGGTAGCCCTCTTGCTGCAACGCGTTCGAGAGATGTTCAAGCGCCAGTGGATAAAACTGATTGTCGAGATAGGCCACGACGAGCCCAATGATCCGGCTCTTTCCAGTGATCATTGCGCGCGCCACACGGTTGGGACGATAGCCGAGTTCCTCGGCCGCCTTTTTCACTTTCTCCACGGTCTTTGGGCTAGCTGAAGCGCCGGGCGTGAAAACACGGCTGACGGCCGACTGGCTCACACCTGCCCGTTCGGCGACTTGCAGCGATGTGATACGCGAATGCTCCATCAGACTGACGTCCGGCCCCCATTGAACAAGCGGTGTTTGCGGCCCAGGCTTGTCACAGTGTTGGGTCTTTCGTTCGCCGTCGTAACCAGTTTGTCACCGGACCGCGTCGCAACGGCCACCGCAGCGACGGCTAACCCCAAGGCCGTTGCGCCCGCCCAACCGATCCTCGTGGATGCGCCCGCAACAAGCGCACGCTTGCCATCGCGGCAACAAAAGGGTGTTCGGGTTAATCTCATGACAAGGTCCTTGTGCATTTTATTCGGCGGCGGTGCCGTAAGGCACGTTCTTGCCGCCATAACGGCGGACGCGGACATTGCATTGCTCCGCATGGCCGACAAAGCCTTCAAGCATACACAATCGCGAACCATACTCGCCCATCTCAGCAGCAGCCTGATCGGTCTCGATCCGTTGATAGCTATGCGTTTTCAGAAACTTGCCAACCCATAGTCCGCCGGTGTATCGCCCAGCCTTCTTGGTCGGAAGAGTGTGGTTGGTGCCGATGACTTTGTCGCCGTTGGCAACGTTCGTACGCGGCCCAAGGAACAAGGCGCCATAGCAGGTCATATTGTCGAGAAACCAGTTGTCGCGATCCGTCATCACCTGCACATGTTCAGAGGCAACGTCATCGGCGACGGTCAACATCTCGTCATAGGTGTCGCAAACAATGACCTCGCCGTAGTCCTCCCACGAGGTCCGGGCGGTCTCGGCGGTGGGCAGGATTTGCAACAACCGCTCAATCTCCGCCATCGTGTCGCGCGCGAGCCTTTCTGAATTGGTCAGCAGGACCGCCGGTGAATTATAGCCGTGTTCTGCCTGCCCCAGCAGGTCTGTTGCGCATAGTTCGGCATCTGCGGCGGTCTCATCCGCGATGACCAAAGTTTCCGTCGGGCCTGCAAAAAGGTCGATGCCGACGCGACCAAAGAGCTGGCGTTTGGCCTCTGCCACGTATGCATTTCCAGGTCCAACGATCATGTGGACCGGTTCAAGCGTTTCCGTCCCAAGTGCCATCGCCCCGACAGCCTGCATACCGCCCAAGACATAGATTTCATGCGCACCGCCCATATGCATCGCTGCAACAATCGCGGGGTGCGGTTCGCCATTTTGCGGCGGGGCCGAGGCGATAATGCGGGGGACCTTAGCGACCGAAGCCGTCAGAACAGACATATGCGCCGAAGCCACCATGGGAAACTTTCCCCCCGGCACGTAGCACCCCACGGATTGCACCGGGATATTGCGATGACCAAGAAAGACGCCTGGTTCGGTCTCGATCTCGATATCGGTCATCGAGACACGTTGAGCTTGGGCAAACCGTCGGATCTGGTTTTGCGCGTATTTAATATCGTCCATGTCACGTGTGCTGACTTTGGCCATGGCGGCCTCAATCTCAGATTGCGTCAGACGAAACGACTCGGGTGCATAATTGTCAAATTTTGTAGACAGTTCGCGTACAGCGGCATCGCCCCGCTCTTGGATATCAGCCAGCGTGTCTTCCACGATCTTGCGCACCTTGGCGTCGTCTTGCTGACGTTCGGCCTCTGGTTTGCCCTGTTTGAAGTAAGTGATCGCCATGCTGCTTACTCCGGCTTCGGCGGCTCTAAGGTGCCGTTGTCAAAGTTCTCCCAACCTTTGCCCTCAAAGACATCCACGCCAAGCTGGAACAATACATGGGCGAGATCGACTGAGACAGGATTGTCCGCAATGCGCCCGTCTTCGATGCGCCAGAAATCCATATAAGGAATTTTGACCCGCTGGTTGGTGGCGGGGATCCCCATAAAGGTGCCGGTGTGCAGCGCGTCGATATGACCGAAACATGACGCCCAGTCGCCATCGGCCATGAAGTGCTCCGTCAGATATTTGCGATCTGTAAAGGCAGCGCGTAGCGGGAATTGCCAATTGCGTTGGAATTCGGCGATACCGCGTTTGGTGCCGGACCCTTGGTTGCCGCGCCAGACGAAATCCTCGGTGAAATACTTCGTCATATCCATTTCATTGGCGGCAAGGCCTGACTCCATCGCTTTGACAGCGGCAAGCGAGGCAGCGGATTTTTCGTCATTGGGCACTACAGTCGCTCCCCGGTTTCAGCGTCAAACAGATGGCAGATCTCAGCGGGAATCGCGGCATGCACTGTGTCGCCGATCTGTGCCCGGTAATCCTTGCCAGATTTAACCGACACGATCCCCCCGCCCACGCGCATCGTCACCATCGTCGCTTCGCCCAAAAGTTCGAGAGAGTAGACCTGCGAATTCACGTGCGCTGGGCCTTGGGCCACGCTGGCGTCTTCGGCACGAAATCCCAACGTGATTTTCCCCGTATGCTGCGAAGGCAAACCGGAAATGCTGATACTGTCCGCCGTAAACGTCCCGTTTTCGATAGTGCCGTCCACAAGGTTCATTGCAGGTGAGCCGATGAAACCCGCCACAAACGTATTGGCCGGATTGTCGTAAATCTCGGTCGGGGTGCCGACTTGCTGCACAACACCCTTGGACATAACAACCACGCGATCGGCAAGCGTCATTGCTTCAATCTGGTCATGGGTCACGTAAATCGTCGTGGTTTTGAGTTCATGGCTGAGGTTCTTGATCTGCGCCCGCGTTGACACGCGCAGCTTGGCATCAAGATTTGATAGTGGCTCGTCCATCAAGAACACATTGGGTTCACGCACAACTGCCCGGGCCAAAGCGACACGCTGACGCTGTCCGCCCGACAATTCCGCCGGTTTGCGATGCAAGAAATCGTCGAGTTCAACCATGGCAGAGGCGCGTTTCACGCGGACGTCGTGTTCGCTGGCCGGAATACCGCGCACTTTCAACGGAAAGCGGATGTTTTCGTAGACATTCATGTTGGGATAAAGCGCGTACGACTGGAACACCATCGCGACATCACGGTCTTTGGGATCAAGGTCATTGATCCGCTTGCCATCCACCAGAATGTCACCGCTGGAAACATCCTCCAGACCCGCGATCATCCGCATGGTCGTGGTCTTGCCGCAGCCTGACGGGCCAAGCAGGACAAGAAACTCCTGATCGGCAATCGTCAGGTCGAATTCTTTCACGCCGACAAAACTACCCCAGCGCTTAGACACCTTCTGAAGCTGAATTTCGGCCATGGATGACTCCAAAAATTGCATACGCATGCAAAAGACTGACGCGAATTGTATGTGCTGACAAGACTTATTTTAAGCGGGTATTGTCTGTGCTTCGACAAGATCGGTAGTTCAAAATACTTGCAATGAAGAAAAATACTCCGATTAATTGCAATCGTATGCATAAAGGCTGCGATTCGCGCAGCTCTGCCGCCATATGATCGAGTGGTCGAAGGACTGCTTGCATGAAGCGCCGGACAACCGGCCTGTCTGAAAAACACTGGGAGGTTCATTCACATGAACATGTTTAAGACCACACTGCTTGGTACAGCTATTGCTGCCGTGGCAGGCACATCCGCCATGGCAGACGGCCATGCCTGCGCCATCGATGCAGGCCGCGTCAGCATCATCGGCAACGAATTCCCTGCGATCCAGTCTGTCGCAGCTCTCGCCCTCGAATGCGCGGCTGGGGTCGAAGCGGAGTCTAACCTCACGGCCGATCACCAGACGCTGAATGTTGCTGGTATGACGGGCAATCCTGCTGAATACACATCAGCAATCGTCGCAAACTCCTCTATCGTTGCTTTGATCAACGAAGACGTCATTCGCCCTCTTGATGCATTGGTCGCGGAATACGGGCAGGACATTCCACCTCACCAATTGATCACCGTTGACGGCCAGATCATGGCGGTCGCTTTCATGGCCAATGCGCAGCACCTGGTGTACCGTAAAGACGTGCTCGAGCAGGCTGGCCTGGACGTGCCCACATCTTATGAAGATGTCCTTGCCGCAGCCGAGAAAATCCGTGCAGACAGCATTATGGAATACCCTCTCGGTGGGGCCTATGCGGCGGGCTGGAACCTCGCGCAGGAATTCACAAACATGTACATCGGTACTGGCGGCCAATTCTTTGAGCCGGGAACGGCGAACGTCAGCATCAACAACGCCCAAGGGGTCGAAGCGCTTGAGATGATGAAGGCACTCAGCACCTATATGAACCCCGATTATCTGACCCATGACAGCAATGCGACATCCGCCGAATGGGAAGCCGGCAATGTCGCGCTGATGAATATGTGGGGCAGCCGGACCGGTGTCTTGATGGACAACGAAGGTGCGGAACCAGAAGTCTACGAAAACACTGCAGTCGGTGGCCCGCTGACCGTTGGCGATAGCGGCACACCCGCGACGACGCTTTGGTGGGACGGCTGGACCGTGGCTAAGAACATCAGCGACGAAGAGGCCGCAGCAACCTTCCAGGCGCTGACCCACGCGACCTCGCCTACGTTGCTGAACGACGAGACCATGTCCCAGGCCGTATGGCTGATGGACGGGTTTGAAGCACAGCCCGTGAACGAGGGTGTTTTGGCCTCCGTCGCCGCAGGCTCCACGCCGTACCCGATGGTGCCTTTCCAAGGTCTGCTACACACCGCACTCGGCGACAACATCGCGGACTTCTTACAAGGCACTGAAAGCGCAGAGCAGACGCTGGCTGACATTGAGGCCGCTTATACCGCAGCGGCGACCGAACAAGGTTTCCTCCAGTAGGCAAAGAATGGATGTGCGGGGTGGCGCGTTTGCCGCCCCGCACATTTTGCGACCAGACACATACTTCGAGACCGAAAGGGTGCCACTAAGATGAAACATAAGCCCTTCTTTTGGTTCGTCTTACCTTCGGTTCTGTTGATGCTGGTTTTCATTGCAATGCCGATTGTGTCGGTCATTACGCAATCGCTTTATACCCAACACGAACAGGTCATCGTTACGGTCGAAAATTGCGGCCCTTTTGGCTGCACCGAAGCGCAATCAGTTGATCAGGAAGCCACACAAGCACTCCGCGATGCGCAACCTTTGGGTAAATTCGCGGGGATGGACGTCTACAAAGACCGTAACCACCTTGCCGTCGGAGAAGTTGCCGCCGCTTGGGACGCCTCAGACAGTTTTCGCGGCTTCTGGAACACCTTGATGAACCTGCCGTTCTACGGGGCTATGGCCTTTACATTGACCTACACGGCGATTGTGACCCCGATGACGATCCTTTTGGGCTTTGCGGTTGCGATTGCGGTCAATTCGGTCGCGCGGTCTTTGCGGGGACCCACGATCTTTTTGTCCCTTTTGCCCATGATCGTGACCCCACTGGTCGGCGCGTTGATCCTGTTTTGGATGGTCGATGCGCGCGGTGTTTTGGGGACGGCCCTGCAATGGCTGGCGAGTGATCCGAGCCTGTCGGTCAAGGCCTCGACCCCGCTGATGTGGATCATGTTGATGGTCTATGGCACGTGGAGTTCGATACCCTTTGCCTTCATCGTCTACTATGCTGGCCTGCAAACAGTGAACCAGGATACGCTGGAGGCTGCCATGATCGACGGTGCCAGCCGGTGGCAGCGTATCCGCTATGTGGTGATCCCACATCTAGCGCCGCTGACGACGTTCATTGCGCTGATCCAACTGATGGACAACTTCCGCGTTTTCGAGCCGATCATATCGTTTCAGGCACAGGCCCACGCGCGATCTCTCTCAATCGCGATCTTCACTGATCTCGGCGGCGAGACGCGCTTGCTGTCTTCTGCGGCCGCGACGTCGGTCCTAACCATCATCTTTGTCGCCCTTCTGCTGTCGCCCGTCCTTGTTCGGACATGGCGCGAATTCGACACGCAAAAGTAAAGGATCGCTCATGTCTGATGCCACGTCTGTTGCGACCCGTCGCCCGTTGACCGTCAAATTCCTTGCGAGCAGCTTTCTTGTGCTCTGGCTCATTCTGGCCGGCTTCCCGTTCCTGTGGACGCTTTGGGGCTCGTTCAAGGTCGAAGGCGATTTCTTCTCGAAGGCGGACTGGGCCAATGCAATCTTCGGCACACTGACACAAAGCGAAACAGGGGCATCATTCACAGGCGCAGGATATTTCGGCGCATGGATCCAAGAAGAGTTCTGGCGCGCCGCGCTGAACACCACGATCGTCTGCGTCTGCGTCGTCACCATTTCTTTGACCTGTGGGACACTGGCGGCTTACGCGCTGTCGCGCTCGCCTTACCGATACGCCTTCTGGCTTTTGTTATTTGCGCTGATCTTCCGCGCCACACCGCCGATCATTCTGGTGTCCGGCTACTTGCTGCCCTTCTTTGAATGGAATTTGTGGGGACATCTGAGCACGACGATCATCGTACTCGTCGCGATCAACCAGCCATTCACGCTGTGGATGTTGCATTCCTTCTTTAAGAACATTCCCAAAGATCTTGATGAATCCGCCATGGTAGATGGCTGCACGCGGTTTCAGGCTTTTCGTCATGTGATTATCCCAGTGATGTGGCCGGGCGTGATCACGACGGGGCTGTTCAGCTTCCTGTTGGCCTACAACGACTTTGCCGTCACCTCGATGCTGCTAAGCGCGGAAAACCAAACGATGGTCCCCAAGTTGGCCTCTTTCCTTGGGACGACGCAAACCAAAGGCAACGTGATGTTTGCTGTGGCGGCTGTTGTGTCTATCACGGCGCCTTTGTTCTTGATGATCGTGTTCTTCCAGCGGCAGATCGTGTCCGGCCTGACAGCCGGAGCGGTGAAAGGATAGGCCCATGAGCCAGTTTCAAGACGCCAAAGCGGTGGTCAGCGCGCATTATGCAGCCCTCGCTACGGCGACGCAGGAGACGGTTGCAGAGGCGCTATCACAGCACACGACACCGGACTGGCACTGGCGCGGAATGCATCCGTTTCATGAGCAGCACGGCGCGAAGGCTGTAGCGACCAGCTTCTACATCCCTTTTCTGCAGGCTTTCTCACGGGTTCAACGACGCCAGGATCTCTTCTTTGCAGGGCAGAACGATTGCGATGACGGTGCCAGCATCTGGGTCGGCAGTATGGGTCATATGATGGGGCTGTTTGACACACCGTTTCTCGGCATTCGACCAACCCGTCGTATTGCGATGGTGCGCTATGCCAGCTTTGATCACGTGAAAAACGGCAAGATCGTCGAGACGTCGCTGTTCATTGACCTGTTACACCTCATGATGCAGGCCGGACAATATCCGCTGCCACCGCAAACCGGGGCACACCTCGTGCAACCGGGCCCAATGACCCACGACGGGCTCCTTTATCACGATGCCGACAACGTGGAGAGCACCAAGACCCTGACGCTCATTAACCGCATGATCGGCGACATCAACGCCCATCAAAAGTACAAGACGCGTCAGGAGGAACTGTCGCAATGCTGGCATGATGACATGCTCTGGTGGGGGCCTGCGGGGATCGGCGCCACCTACACAATCGATCGCTATATCGACCAACATCAAGCGCCATTCCGGACCTATATCAAGGACCGTGTCTTTAACGGTCACATCTGCCGTATTGCGGAAGGAAACTTTGGCGGCTTCTTTGGCTGGGCAAATCTGACGGTGACCAATGTAGGCGGCTACATGGGATTGCCCGCCGGTTCGCCTGCCGACATGCGCGTGGTCGATATGTATCGACGTGATGGCGACAAGCTGGCGGAGAACTGGATCTTTATCGACATGCTGCATTGGCTCAACCAGCAAGGTCTCGATGTATTGGCGCGGCTCGAAGAAACGTAACGCCACGCGGCGACGTCCCGGTTCATTGGCGCGGGCACGTTAAGGCGTCCAGAGTCTGTAGCCCACCCAATCACAATCTTTGTGGAAGCTTCGCCTCGCCGGGACATGGCATGCCTTTGCCTAAACGAACTGATCGTCCTCTCACGATACGACGGCCCTCAGCGATCTTGGGGAGGTGGGGTTTTCCTTACCTTAGGTCAAGAAGTGATGGCCTGTCTCCCAAATGGGAGATGCCGCTTCTTCCGCGCTTCCCTATCCCCGGGTTGTCAGATCGGAGAAATTTTTCATGAACAGTCATTTTGAGTACGTATCAAGCCTAGGCGCTCTCGAACTCGTCGGGGTAGGAGGTTTTCTTTTCTATCTTTTCTCATTTGGCGCCGTTCAGCTTGGTCAGCTCGACGGAAACAGCGCGACATATTCAGTCTTGAACATCTTCGCGGCTTCGCTTGTTGCCGTAAGCTTGCTTGCGGAGTTCAATTTGTCATCCGCCCTCATTCAAGCCAGCTGGATCGCGATCGGTCTGACCGGCCTGATATTGCGTGCGCTCAAGTCGCGCAAAGTAAGAACTGCTTTGGCCGACTTGTATCATTCTGAAGAGGTTTCTGACGTCCTTCGTTGAGGCGTTTTCCTAATTCGCTGTCCTTGTCGCGCTCGCGATCGCACCAGGTCCTGTGGTCTTATCGTTGACCGCGACCTAAACGACGGCGCCGAGCAGTCTCTCCGTTACGGCTCAGGAAGTTCTATCGGACGCGCAGTTCTCGGCAGAGACCATGGCCCCGCTCAAGGCGACCTGGCAAGAGGCTCTTCTTAACACAAAGCCAACACGGCGCCCTCTCTCAGTTAACGCCTGCTGTCGTTCAGATCAGCCAATTGGACGTGGATAATTGCGAACCTGTGACCCTGGCGCAGGAGAACGAAGCCCCTTTTACCAATCCTTCGGGCGACCGCCGGCTTAATCGCCGAAATTTCTGCGAATGTGGCGCAAGCCTAAGCGATCGAAATCCTCTGAACCGAAGTACCCTGGTCGCACAGTAAGGACCGTACGAGGGGCACAAAGACTTGATTGGAAAATGGAACCGACGGCGCTTCAAGTGCTTCAATCGCAAAGTCCATGCGACAACACCTTTTACGACTTGATCTCGGTGTTTGTAGACCCGACAACGTTTTGACCCAACGCGCTGTCCATCATAATGGCCTGCAAATACGATACAGAGGTGTTTTCATGCCGCTTTGTGATCCTGACCGCCTATTCCCATGCGACCCAAAGCAAAGGGACCTTGCCCGCGCACTTTACCAATCCGTTGCAGGCTTGCCCATTGTCAGCCCCCATGGGCACTGTGACCCTCGATGGTTTGCGGAGAACGCAAGGTTCCCAAATCCAGCGGAGCTTTTCGTCGTGCCCGATCACTACGTTTTTCGGATGTTGGTCAGTCAGGGCACGCCAATGGCGGATCTTGGCGTACCGCGCGCCGACGGTGGGGCGGTTGAAACCGATCCACGCAAGATCTGGGCGCGATTTGCAGAGGGGTATCACCTGTTTCGCGGGACGCCGTCTGCGATGTGGCTCGACCATTCGTTTCAGTTTGTCTTTGGCGTGAACGAAGTTTTGAGCCCTGACACCGCCAACGCGATCTATGATCACATCGAAGACCAATTGGCGCTGCCTGCGTTCAACCCGCGCGCGCTCTTTGATCGGTTCAATATCGAGCTTCTCGCGACCACCGAAGGAGCGCTAGATGACCTGCGTTGGCACCAACAGATCAAAGATAGCGATTGGGATGGAAACATCGTGACAACCTACCGCCCGGACGCTGTCGTCGATCCAGAGTTTGAGGGTTTTGCCGACAACATCGTAGCACTCGGCGCACTCACCGGCGAAGACACGCAAAGCTGGGCGGGCTACCTGGCGGCCCATCGCAGACGCCGCGACTTCTTTAAATCAATGGGGGCAACGGCCAGCGACCACGGGCACGCAACCGCGCGAACGGAAAACCTGAGCACAGCGGAGGCTGACGCGCTTTTTACAAAAGTCCTGTCAGGCGCCTTCAGCGCTGAGGAGGCTGACGCTTTTCGCGGGCAGATGCTGACGGAAATGGCGAAGATGAGTCTTGAGGACGGCCTGACATTGCAAATCCATGCGGGGTCACGCCGCAACCATTCCGCACAGGTTTTTGCGCATTTCGGTCGCGACAAGGGCTTCGATATTCCGGGGCGGACAGACTATGTCAGCGCGCTTCGGCCGCTGTTGGATGCGGTCGGGATGGAGCCGGATTTGACCGTGATCCTCTTTACCCTCGACGAGACAGTCTACGGCCGAGAACTTGCGCCGCTGGCCGGCGCCTATCCTGCGCTCAAGCTTGGCCCGCCATGGTGGTTCTTTGACAGCTACGAGGGTATCAAGCGTTTCAGAGAGGCGACAACTGAGACATGCGGTTTCTACAATACCGCCGGTTTCAACGATGACACCCGCGCCTTTTGCTCCATCCCGGCCAGGCATGACGTGTCTCGCCGCACCGACAGCGCCTACCTGTCCACACTTGTCACAACCGGACGCCTTCGGGAGGCTGAAGCTTTTGAGGTCGGAGAAGACCTGGCCTACGGTCTCGCAAAAGTGGCCTACAACCTTTGAACAACAGAACCCACTGATGCCAGGCACTCAATTCCGCTCTATTTGGGCGACCTGCGAGCGGGTGATGAGATTGCGCTTGTTTACTTGTATTGTGACCGCCTAATCCTGGGCCCGGCTGCTTCGATGTCGGATAATGTTGCTAGAGCCGTGTTGAACCTGGATGGAGGATGGCTTGCCTGATAGATTGACCCGCAAAGGACACCCGCCAAAAGTCCAGATCGTGCACCTTGGCCCCGGTGCATTCTTCCGTGCCTTCAATGCAATTTACACGGACGAGGTTGGCGGCTGGGGTATTCTGGCTGTTAGCTTAAAAAGCGCGACAGCGCGTGACCAACTAGCGCCACAAGGTGGTGTCTATACCTCCCTTACTTTGGCGGAAGCGGGAAACGAAGCACGCGTGATCAATTCTCTCGCGGAGGTACGCGTCGCGCCGGAAGACCCTGCCGCAGTGGTCGCCGCCATGGCCGATCCCATGGTGAAGATCGTTTCGCTCACCGTGACCGAAAAGGGCTACTGTCATGAGCCCTCTACAGGTGCACTGAATTTTGATCACCCGGATGTGCAGCATGACCTTTTGCACCTCGGCACGCCAAAGTCGGCGGTTGGTTTCATCGTCGCCGCGCTGAAGAAACGAATGGAAATGGATGGCAAGGCCTTTACCGTCTTGTCATGCGACAACCTCCCATCCAATGGCAGTTTAGTGCGCGGCATCGTTTTGGCATTCGCGTCCAAGCTGGATTCTGAGCTCGCAAATTGGATCGCGACCAACGCCACCTTTCCCGCGACGATGGTCGACAGGATCACCCCCGCCACCACGGAGGCAGACATTGCTGCGCTGGCACAGTCAAAGGGCTATCACGACCCTGCTTGCGTTGTGCATGAAGCCTTCCGCCAGTGGGTGATTGAAGATGACTTTGCCGATGGCCGACCGGCATGGAACACCGTCGGCGCACAATTGGTCGCCTCTGTCGAGGCACATGAATTGATGAAACTGCGCTGCTTGAACGGCACGCATTCAACGCTGGCTTACCTTGGCTATCTTGCTGGTTACGAGACGATCGCCGATTGCATGGACGACCCCGATTTTGTCGACCTATGTCAGAAACTCTGGCGCGACGAGATCACGCCTATGGTCGTTCAGCCGGAGGGCGAGGACCTGCAAGACTATTGCACAAGACTACTGACCCGCTATCGCGACGCCGCCATCAAGCACCGGACATGGCAAATTGCTATGGATGGGAGTCAGAAGCTGCCACAACGTATCCTCGGTACCATCCGCGACAATCTGAAAGCTGGGACCGTGCCGCTGGGACTTTGCCTTACCGTGGCGGCGTGGATGCGCTATGTGGGCGGCGTCGACGAAAAGGGCGCGCCTATCGATGTGCGCGATCCACTCGCGACGCGGCTCAAAGAGATCAGCGACGGCGCTGAGGACAAAGTTGTTGCATTGCTCAAGATCGAAGAGGTCTTCGGGCAGGATCTTCCAAATAACGAACAGTTCCGTGCGGCGGTTGCGACGGCATATGACCAGCTTACCAACCTCGGCGCTCAAGCAGCTGTAAAAGCGTACGTTCGCGCCTAAACGCGCAGATCTTCATACATCAACGCGGCGCGCACCAATGGAGGGCTAGTCCGTCGTTACCCTCTGATTTGTTAAAGCGTCCAATCCAAGGCGCCTCTTAAATTGTCGGCCAGCGCGCTCGCGATGGCCAGGGCGGTAAAGCTCGCGAAAGCGGATGGTATCGGTCGCCCCAAACATGGTTAGCGGCTTGCGGCACGTCACGTTTGTCAGCTTACAAAATTGTAAATTCCATGTCGGGACAGTGTGAAGTGAGGCCCCCATTTCTGTTTCATCGGACGGCAGAACGCCGCCATTGCACAAACGAAATGGAGAAACTCATGAACACGAACCTTATCAAAATCGGTGCCCTTTCTGGCCTTATCGCCGTTGGCGGCGTCGCGACGATGGTTTCCGCCCAGACGGTCGCGGATCAGACCAATCTGACAGAAGACCAGGTGATCGAAATCGCCCTGCTGGAAGTCCCGGGTGAAGTCACCGAAGTCGACCTCAAAGAACGCCGTGGAAATGCGTTTTACGAGGTTGAGGTCACGGCCGAAGATGGCAGCGAGATGGAGTTGCGGATTGCGGCCGAAACGGGCGATGTCCTCAAAGTTAAAGCTGACGGCGAAGACTGTGATGAAGATGATGATGACGGCGAAGACGCATAGGCCGGATCGCATTTGAACTCCCTGGTGTTCACTGTAGGTTGCCCTGACCGGCAACCTACACGCGTCTGCCCGAACCGAAGGAATGTCATGCGAATTTTGCTGTTGGAGGATGACACCCAGCTTGGCCCCTGGATCGCAGGCGGTCTGCGGGAAGAGGGCCATGTGGTTGACCACTTTGAAGTTGGTAAAGACGCTTTACTTGCAGCCATGGGGCAAGAGTTTGACCTGCTGATCCTCGATCGCATGGTTCCGGGGTTGGACGGACTGGCTGTTTTGAAGTCGCTGCGTGCGTCAAAAGATGCAACCCCTGCCCTGTTCCTGACCGCGCTCGGTGAAGTCGATGCACGGGTCGAGGGGTTTGAGGCCGGTGGCGATGACTACCTCACCAAACCTTTCGCATTTGCAGAGCTTTCTGCACGCGTCGGGGCCCTTGGACGCCGCCGAGAAGGCATGCAAGCCGAACCGGAACAAACGGCCTTGCGATACGCCGACCTCACGCTTGATTTGCTCGCGCGTCGATGTGATCGGCAGGGGCAAGAGATTGAGCTCATGGCAAAGGAATTCAAGCTGCTTGAATACTTCATGCGCAGGCCTGGGCGTTTGGTCACGCGCACGATGCTATTGGAGCAGGTCTGGGACATGAGTTTTGACCCGACAACCAGCGTGGTTGAGACACATATCAGCCGGCTGCGGTCCAAGATCGATAAGCCTTTTGAAGAGCCATTACTCCGCACGCGGCGCGGTGAGGGATATGTTTTTGGTCAGTAGCGCACTTGATAAATTGCGCTGGCTGTTGCGGTCCTCGACATTGCGGCTTTCGCTGCTTTTGTCTTTCATCTTTGCGATTGGTTTTGCCGTTGCGATCTTTGTGGCATTGACGTTAGGCGAAGATGCCAATGAACGCCGCGTCGATGGGTCGCTCGCCGCCCTCGCCGGCGCGTCCACTCTGGCCGATGTGGCCGGAGATGGGCCCAATATGATCCTAAGGTCAGTTGACGATCTACAACGGCTCCCGAGCCCCTTTCAACGTGCCGCGGAACGGGGCGGCGGGACAGTCCACCTCAAAAGCGACCTCCGCGGATCCGACATCTGGCGAGTCTTGGTTACCGAAGACATCGAAGGCACCCCGATCATGGTTGCAGTGCCATTGGAGGAGACCGAAGAAGCGCAAGCGCTCTTGGCTGGGGTATTATGGACAACCGCCGCAATCGTCATCGTTTTGACCTTGGTGGTTGGCTCGCTAACCGGTCTGTTGGCGCAGAGGAGGCTTTCTAAGATTGACAAAACACTGGGCCTCTTGGCCCAAGGCGATCTGTCAGCGCGCACAGGACACACCCGTTCAAAAGACGACCTAGATGACATCGCCCGACAATTGGATGTGACTGCGGGCGAATTGGAACGTTTGGTGACGCAGACCCGATATCTCAGCGCAAGCATCGCACATGATCTGCGCACACCCCTGGCGCGTCTCCGCGCCCAGTTGGAGATGTTGCCCGAAGGCGAAGCCCGTGGTGCAGCATTGGAAGAAGCCGGTCGTTTGTCAGGTATCTTTGATACCATTATGCGCGTCGCCCGGATCGAAGCGGCCCAAGGCACTGACGGGTTTGAACCTGTGGATGTGGCCGCATTGATTGAGGAAGTGGCTGAGATTTTCGGTCCCGTTGTTGAAGATGAAGGAAAAACCCTTGCTGTCGATGTGATCGGGGCTGGCCGGATCGAGGCAGATCGACAGATGTTGGTCCAAGCCCTGGCAAACCTTATCCAGAATGCGTTGGTGCATGGCGGCCAAAAGATCACCTTGATCGCAAATGGGGTGGCTTTTGGCGTGGCCGACAATGGGCAAGGTGTTGATACCGAAAAATTTTCAGAAATCATCAAACCGATGGTACGCCTGGATGCGGCACGGTCACGGGACGGGTCAGGTCTTGGGCTGGCTTTGGTCCGTGCCGTCGCGGATCGGCATGGTGCACAGCTGGATTTGGCGCAAAATACGCCTTGCGGGCTGAAGGTCATACTCAACTTTGCAAAATTGTAAGGTCGCCGTCAGGCGCCGGTAAAATCGGGTCTCCATATCAGTTTCATCGCAATGAGAAACTGGAGAGACCCAAATGAAACCCCTGATCCACAAAGTTACCGCTGCTATCTCTGGCGCGGTTCTGTTTGCTGCAGCAATCGCCATGGCCGGACTTGGATTTGCAGTGATCGCGTCGCTTGCAATTTTTGCCTTCTTCACTTTGGGCATCGCGCTTCTGGCGTCTCCGTTCGTGCGGATGACCCAGCAAAAAGATGACTTCGTCGGTGAGACGAAAGTTACCGCTTAATCGCAACAACCAACGAGGAGAAGGCAATGGTCGCACACGTTAAACCGCATGGGTTCGTTACAAAGGGCATTCACTGGTTGTCTGGCGGCTTGATCGCCTACGGGTACTTTAAGGGACTGGAGAATGTGTCCCAACTCGCGGATCCTGCCCTGCTTCAGTTTGAGGTAACATTCGCCCTTCTGCTTGGCGCAGTATTCCTATTCCGTCTGTTCTGGACGAAGACCATCGGCGGGGCGACCCGTTTGCCGCAAGACGCCCCAATGTGGGAACACTATGCATCAAAAGCTGTGCATCTGGGGCTCTACGCAGCGGTGTTTGGTATCGTCCTGTCGGGCCTCGGGATCGCTTTGGGGTATACGACGCCGATGCTTGGCGGCCTGTTTCTGGCTGCAATGCTTGGGCTGCATGAGCTTACCCTAACGGTCATGCCGTTGCTGCTGATCGCGCATATTGCCGGTGCGCTATGGCACAAGGTGGTGCGCCGGGACGGCGTGCTTGAGAGCATGACAGGTAGGTTACCTGTCTAAACGGGCGCCACTCTCCAGCGGGTTCAACGGAGCACCAAGCTCATTGCAATAGCCGCCGCTGAAAACATCAGCGGCGGCTCAGATTTATCAAAGGTTTGTTCTGAGGATGACCTCGACACGGATGTTCTCTTGAGAGCTTTTGGCCTGCCGTTTGTCCACGTTGGCCTTTAGCTTCCGAACCGCGCTGCGCACAAGATGCCCTGGGTTTTGCGCAATGATCCCGTCAAGAAATCCAGACCTTAGTTCGCTTTCGGTGAATGGCGTTCGCTCATGCGCAATCTTTGTGATGTTTTGCGGCCCGCCGATGTCCTTAAAGACAGTCAGCGGCGGGCGGGCTTCCGACGACATGACATAAAGACCTACCAGGTCGGGATTGTTGATGACCGTGCTGGAGATAATCTGCGCCGCACGTTCAGAACTGCCGTAGGTTTCGAGGGAAGGTAAAGCCCGCAAACCCGGGAAATGCTGGTTAATCTCAGCGTCAAATCCCAATCTTCGCTCAAGACTATCGCGGGACTGCATGCTTTCCGCGATGATCATGATCGACCCTTCGTCAGACTTCGAAAAGCGACCGATGAGGTTCGCAGCCGTGGCGCCTGCGGACTTATTGTTCATACCGACCCAGTGTTCTTGGGTGGTTGTCTGGTCCGAAATGAACGGAAGGGCAGCGACGCCCCTTTCCTGAAGACGGTACATGGCGTCACGCACCTGCGGCGACTCAGGTGCCATGATCGCAACGCCGCTTGTCGTGGATGGATCAATTGTTGCGAGGAATGCCGTGATGCTATGGGGATCGTTCTCATCAATCTGATGCACATCACACCACACGAGATCTTCCGCGAAAGTTGACGCTGTTTCACTGATGTGACGAATGATTTCGTTTAGAAAGTCATCACCGGATCGTGGCAGGGCAAAGAGGAACCGATACCGCCGGGACTTCGCTAGATTGGCAGCTTGAATGTTCCGAACGAAGCCTAGTTTTTCGATCGCTTCGTTCACCCGATCGACTGTTTGTTGTTTGACACCCTCGCGCCCGTTGAGAACGCGATCGACAGTTGCGCGGCTCACGCCAGCCTCTTTCGCGAGGTCTTTTGTTGTTGGTCGCAGCATTGCGGGCCCGGCCAAAATTGCTTCGGTTTTATTCATCTTATCAACCATTTGCGTCGTCGCAATCGCAGTCGCATCCGCGCGTACATTCCTTTCGTTCGAGAGGCTATAGCACTTTTTGAGGCACGTGTGTCAAAAAAAACTTGCCATGATGCACGTGCCTCAAATAGCTATATGTCCATGCTGAGTCGTGGCGAGGAGACCCAGCCGAGAATCGTAAAGGGAGGAACTTTCCAATGAAGATGAAGATGACGACGTCTGTCGCGGTGGGCGCAATTCTAGCGTCTGGATTGACGACAGCCGCGCAGGCGGAAGACCTGACGCTCTGCTGGGCCGCATGGGACCCAGCGAACGCATTGATTGAACTCAGCAAAGATTTCGAGGCCGAATCTGGTCACAACATGAGCTTTGAGTTCGTGCCATGGACCAGCTTTGCCGATCGCATGTTGAACGAATTGAATTCCGGCGGTCAGCTTTGCGATCTGATGATCGGCGACAGCCAATGGATCGGCGGCGGCGCTGAAAACGGACACTACGTGCAGTTGAACGACTTCTTTGACGCCAACGACATCACGATGGATGATTTCATCCCGGCAACGGTGACAGGCTATTCCGAATGGCCGAAAAACACGCCAAACTACTACGCCCTGCCCGCTTTCGGCGACGTGGTTGGCTGGACCTATCGCAAAGACTGGTTCGAACGGCCGGAGCTGCAAGAAGAGTTCAAGTCCGCCTATGGTCGTGACCTGGGCGTTCCTGCTACATTAGCAGAACTGAAAGACATCGCTGAGTTCTTTCAAGGTCGCGATATCGATGGCACCACCGTCTACGGAGCGGCGATTTACACCGAACGTGGGTCTGAAGGCATCACGATGGGCGTGACAAACGCCCTCTATAACTACGGCTTCCTCTATGAGAACCCAGAGCAGCCTTACGACCTTGATGGCTTTGTGAATTCAGCAGGCGCCGTTGAGGGCCTCGAGTTTTATAAGTCACTCTACGATGTTGGCTCCCCTCCTGGATCATCCAACTGGTACATGGGCGAAAACATTGACGCGTACCGTTCCGGTCAGGTGGCTATGCAGATGAACTTTGCGTTTATCTGGCCTGGTGTGGAAGCGGACGAAAACGTCGGCAGCGGTAAGTCTGGCTATTTCCCGAACCCACCGGGTCCAGCCGGACAGTTCGCGCAGCTTGGCGGTCAGGGGATCTCAGTCGTGTCGTACTCTGAGAAGCAGGACGCCGCGCTGGAATACATCAAGTGGTTCGCCCAGCCTGAGATTCAGGCGCAGTGGTGGGAGCTTGGTGGATACTCTGCCCTTAAAGCCGTGGTCGAAGACCCAGGCTTCGCGACAAGCCAGCCCTATGCGCAGACTTTCCTCGACTCGATGGCCATCGTGAAGGACTTCTGGGCAGAGCCAGCCTACGCCGATCTTCTGCTCCCCATGCAAGAGCGTATCCACAACTACGTGATTGCAGGCGAAGGCTCAGCACAAGATGCGCTGGATGGTCTGGTGCGTGATTGGGTCGAAGTCTTCGAAGACGAAGGCAAGCTCTAGAACCCTCCCTGTCAGGTATGCTTCCTGAATACCTGACACCTTTCCTGGCCGACCAGAACCGTCGGCCAGGGATGTTTCAGGTTGTGCATCGCGCGCTTCCTGTCGCGGCACACTTCCCGCACATTGCAAAGGACCAAACAGAATGACAGATAGCCCGATAGACAGGGTTGCACAAAGGACGCCAGAGAGTGTCGGAAAGAAGATCCGGGGCCTTTCGGACCGGACCATCGCATGGATCTTCGTCGCGCCGACTATCTTCCTTTTGCTTGCGGTCAATATCTTTCCGCTGATCTGGACGATCCGGCTCAGCTTCACCAACTACCGTGTCAATCGGCCAAACCGTGACGTCGAGTGGGTGGGGCTGCGCAATTACGAGCGGATTCTGTCGGACCCGGACATTTGGAACACGATGCAGGCGACGGCGCATTTCCTGATCTGGACGATCCTATTGCAAGTGCTGATCGGTTTCGCATTGGCCTATCTGATCAACAAGAAATTCAAAGGCAACGATCTTTGGACGACGGTCATCGTTTTTCCAATGATGCTGTCCCCCGCGGTGGTCGGAAACTTCTGGACGTTCCTATATCAGCCCCAGATCGGCCTTTTTAACTACGCCGTGACCTTCTTTACCGGCGGCGATCCAGCCGACTTTTCGATGATCGGCGATGTGCACTTAGCTCCTTGGGCGATCATCATTGCAGATACCTGGATGTGGACGCCTTTTGTGATGTTGATCTGTCTGGCCGGGCTCCGCTCTATTCCTGACAGTATCTATGAAGCGGCCGAATGTGATCGCGCGAGCAAGTGGCGCCAGTTTTGGACGATCACCATCCCGATGGCCCTGCCCTTCTTGATGCTGGCTGTCCTATTCCGTGGAATTGAGAACTTCAAAATGTTCGATCTGGTGGTCCAACTAACCGGTGGCGGGCCTGGGAACACCACCACGTTGACCTCCATCGATCTCAAGCGCGAAGCGTTCGAAAAATGGCGAACCGGCTATTCCTCAGCCTATGCCGTCATCCTCTTTGTCACGGTCTTCGGTCTTGCGTCGATCTACGTGAAAGCGCTCAATAAGGTAAAAGAAAGATGAGCTTCTCAGTCACCGAACCGACCCCGGGCACCAAGTGGTTTGCAGGCATTCTGGTCGTCGCTTATGCGGTCATCACGATCATTCCCTTGCTGTGGATCATCGCTACGGGCTTCAAATCTCCCACAGATTCAATCGCATACCCGCCGGTGATCGTATTTGAACCAACTCTAGAAGGGTATGTGAACCTCTTTACCGACCGCACTCGTGCCACCGCTGCGATGCTGGAAGAAGCCGGACCGCCGCAGACCTGGTACGACGAGATTGCTCGCCAACGTGGCACCGTGATCTCTGGCCCCTCCAGGTATGGCGAACGCTTCCTCAACTCTGTGATCATTGGCTTCGGGTCAACGGCGCTTTGCATGATCCTTGGCACCGCTGCCGCCTATGCATTCAGCCGGTTCCGCGTGCCACTCAAAGACGATCTGCTGTTCTTCATCCTTTCAACCCGGATGATGCCGCCGATTGCCGTGGCGATCCCAATCTTCCTCATGTTCCGGAACCTCGGTCTGAACGACACGCATCTTGGGATGATCCTACTCTATACCGCGGTGAACCTGTCGCTCTCTGTATGGCTCTTGAAAGGCTTCATCGATGAGATCCCGATTGAATACGAAGAAGCCGCGCTGATCGATGGCTACACGCGGTTCCAAGCGTTCTATAAAGTTGTGCTGCCCCAGGCGGCCACGGGCATCGCCTCGACCGCGATCTTCTGCCTGATCTTTGCTTGGAACGAATACGCCTTCGCGGTGCTTCTGACCTCTGGCACCGCCCAAACGGCCCCGCCCTTCATCCCGAACATCATTGGCGTGAACGGCAAAGACTGGCCTGCTGTGGCCGCTGGCGCCACGATCTTCCTTGTCCCCGTCATGGTATTCACCGTGCTTCTGCGCAAACACCTGCTGCGCGGCATTACTTTCGGAGCGGTTCGCAAATGACCAATTTTATCAACGGCCTGCTGCGCTGCCGCCGTGGCCCGTGGGAGATGCTGGCGTCAATCCTCATCGCACTCGGTGTCATCATGCTGATGCAGCCCGTCGCAATCTGGCTCTACAGCTACTCCTTTATCATCACACTTGTGGGCACGGTGATGTTCATCATTGTCAGCCACTTTCCGGAATAGACCATGGCACAAATACGAATTGAAAACGTGCGCAAAGACTTTGGGACCTTCAACGCAGTGAAGTCATCAACCTTCACGATTGAGGATGGAGAGTTCTTCATGCTCCTGGGCCCATCTGGCTGTGGGAAAACCACGACGCTGCGGATGATGGCGGGGCTAGAGTTGCCGACGTCCGGCGAAATCTACATCGACGGCGAAGAGGTTGGCATGAAGCCTGCGAGCCAGCGCGACATTGCCTTCGTGTTCCAGATGTTCGCGCTCTACCCGCATATGAATGTCGGCAAAAACATCAGCTATCCGCTGGTCAGCCAAGGCATGCCGAAGGCTGCCGTGAAGAAGAAGGTGCATGAAATTGCTGAGATCCTCGGGATAACCGATATCCTGAACCGCCCCGTTGGCGGTCTTTCCGGTGGCGACCGTCAGCGCGTGGCTTTGGGCCGCGCAATTGTCCGGGACCCAAAGGCGTTCTTTATGGATGAGCCACTCGGTGCGCTCGACGCTGAATTTCGCGAGCACATGGCCGAAGAGCTTCGCGCGCTGCATGTCCGCATGAATGCAACAACTGTCTATGTGACCCACGATCAGCTCGAAGCTATGCAAATGGGTGACAAGATTGTCGTGATGAACCACGGCGTCGTCGAACAGTTCGGCGTCCCGCAAGACATCTATGATTGGCCAGCCACGAAATTCGTGGCGGAATTTATCGGTTCGCCGCCGATGAACTTCCTCGATTTTCACGGGATGGTCGGCACCGGTGAGACCCAAGTTCACTTTGATGAAGCGTCGTTCGAGATTCCGCGGATGTTAGAGGGTGCGAATGGCGCGCTGACTTTTGGGGTGCGTCCCGAGCACATCAAACTCGACGATGCCGGGCCTTATCGCGGTCAGATCGCTGCTGTCGAGTACCTCGGCACGACCCAAATTATCACGCTGAAGACGTCAAATGGTTCTGTCAAGGCACGGGTATCATCATCGGACAAAGTTCAGGTCGGTCAGCAAACAGGGCTCTGGTTTGACCCAAGAACGATTTCAATCTTTCACGCCGACACCGGCCAAGTGCTCAAGAGCGAAGCAAACGAGGGGGTCTTGAACTATGGCTGAAGTCTCACTCCATGGTGTCACCAAGACATTTGGTGACGATACGGCGCTTGATAACGTCACCATGACCGTACCTGATGGGTCCTTCGTTGTCCTTTTGGGTCCGACGGGGGCAGGGAAAACCACAACGCTGCGCATGGTTTCTGGATTGGATAAACCCGATGCGGGCAAGGTCACCATCGGTGGGCAGAACATGAACGGGCTGAGCCCGGCACAGCGTGATGTCGCGATGGTTTTTCAACAATACTCGCTCTATCCGCATCTAACGGTCCGTCAAAATTTAGAATTTCCATTGAAGTCGCCTCTGTTGCGAACGCCGCAAGAGGCCATTGATGTCAAAGTTGGAGAAGTCGCTGAGATCCTTCAGATCAGCCACAAGCTCGACAACAAATCGACTGCCTTGTCTGGGGGAGAGATGCAGCGGGTCTCCATTGGGCGCGCGCTGGTGCGCCAACCATCCGTCTATCTGATGGACGAACCGCTCAGCTCACTCGACGCGAAGCTGCGCGCTGATCTTCGGGTTGAGTTGAAAAATATCCAATCGCAGTCGGGCGCAACGTTGCTCTACGTGACGCATGACCAAATCGAAGCCATGACAATGGCAACACATGTGGGTGTTCTCGACAACGGTAAGTTGATCCAGTTCGGAACACCGCGAGACATCTACGAAAACCCAGTCAGCGTTTATGCGGCAAGCCGTCTTGGCCAACCGCGGGTGAATATATTGCCGGCCGGTCTGTTTGCGGGCGCGCCAAACGGCGCCAAGGATATTGGATTGCGCCCCGAGCACATCGTTCAAGGTGAAGGGGAGGATTGCATGGTTACTCGGGTCGAACATCTGGGCGATCAGACACGTTTGCACTTGGTCTACAAGGACCACGACATCATCACGGTGACCGACGCCCATACAGAATTAGCCGGGGGCGATATCGTCAAAATCCGTCCTAAAAATCCGTATTACTTCGACGCCACTGGCGCTCGCGTGGCCTAAAGGGGAGAGACATGCAGCACTTCATCAACAACAAAGAAAACATGGTGACCGATGCAATTGATGGCACCATTGCCGCGTCAGGTGGAAAGCTCACGCGCCTTGACGGCTACCCACATATTCGAGTGGTTGTTCGGTCAGATTGGGACAAGTCAAAGGTCGCGCTGGTGTCGGGCGGTGGCTCCGGCCATGAACCGGCCCACGCTGGTTTTGTGGGAAAAGGTATGTTGACGGCCGCCGTGTGCGGCGACGTCTTTGCATCCCCATCGGTGGATGCGGTTTTGGCTGGTATCCTCGCCGTTACCGGCCCGGCCGGTTGCTTGTTAGTCGTCAAAAACTACACAGGTGACCGGCTCAACTTTGGCCTTGCCGCTGAACGCGCGCGGGCCTTTGGACACAAGGTTAGCATGGTAATCGTCGATGATGACGTGGCCCTACCAGACCTGCCGCAAGCACGCGGTGTCGCAGGGACCTTGTTTGTCCATAAAATCGCGGGCGCCATGGCCGAGAATGGCGCCAACCTCGAGGCTTGCGTGTTGGCCGCGGAACGCGTGATCAAATCGACCCGCTCTATCGGGATGTCGCTGGATACCTGCACTGTTCCGGGGTCGTTGAAAGAAGATCGTATTCCCCATGGCATGGCCGAGCTCGGTCTTGGGATTCATGGTGAGGCCGGTGTGGAACAAGTCGCCTCAAACGGCGCCGCCGATGCTATTGCGAAGATGACAGAAAAGCTGGTCGACGGGATGCCAAAGACGCCGCACGTGGCCTTAGTAAACAACCTTGGTGGTGCTTCTTGTCTCGAGATGTCAATTCTGACGAATAATTTGCTGAAGTCGGACCTTGGCCCACATATCCGTCATGTCGTGGGCCCAAATGCTCTTATGACCGCGCTTGATATGCATGGGTTTTCCATCTCCCTCATGGAACTAGCAAATGGCGATGAAGCCCACTTGGCACAAGCGGTGGACGCACCTGCTTGGCCCAAAATGAACAAGGTCAGCACGCCAGATGTAATGCCATTGCCTGACGGGTTGTCCCCCATCCGCGCCCCTGCATCGGCGCACGAAGCGACGAAACGTTTCCTGACGGCCTGCTGTGACGTTTTAATTGACGCCGAAGCGGACCTGAACGCGCTTGATGCAAAGTCGGGTGACGGTGATACCGGATCGACGCTGGCGACGGCGGCGCGGGCCCTAATCGACGCTATGGATACGCTGCCGCTTGCCGATCAAACACAGCTTTATCGGGCCATTGGGCTGGAGCTGAGCCAGACTATGGGCGGATCCTCCGGTGTGCTGCTTGCGATCTTCTTCGCCGCCGCTGGGGATGCGTCTTCCTCGGGTTTGTCGATGAAGGATGCCCTAGCCGCAGGCCTTGCGCGTATGCAAGAGATTGGGGGCGCCAGCCCGGGAGATCGTACAATGGTCGACGCGTTGCTTCCCGCCTTAGAAGCCCTCAACACCGATATGGCATCTGCTGCAGCTGCAGCGCGCAAAGGTGCAAACTATACAGCGACCCTGACCTCCGCCAAAGTAGGCCGCGCAAGCTACATCAACGCCGAACAGTTGGAAGGTCATATTGATCCTGGTGCCGAAGCCGTTGCACGATTGTTTGAGCATCTCGCCGCTTAACACATCTGTTTCGCCGCAAGCTTCTTCAGAACCATGAGGGTCAGGGCCAGAGGGATGGAACCGGAAAGCGCCTGACTAGGCGCTTTCTGCAACCCTTTAAACGCTTCTCGAACTGCACCTAGGGCGACTTCATGCGCCTCGAGGTCAGATGACAAACGAAGTCTGATTAACTTCGATCCAAATGTGGAGGCGTTCATACGGCCAGGCGGGCGACAAAGCTTGATGGCGGGATTTCGCATTTTTTTGGTCATTCCTCGGGTTGCGTTTTTACGCCTTAAGCGCACGTCATACTGCCGTCCCGCCTGAACCCGCGCTGAGGCCTATTCGAGGTTCAAATGAGGTTTGCGAACCGCCGAAATGTGCACCAAAGCCGAGAGCGACGCGGGACAAACAACACTTTAGCGAGATCTTAAAACACCGCGAAACCCAGATTTTACAGGTCTTAGGGACCAATTGGTGCGGTCCCTGACACCAAAAGGCGCGGGCCATTAGCCATTTGGATACTCCGATT
Source organism: Pseudomonadota bacterium (assembly GCA_038526085.1). GTDB lineage: Bacteria > Pseudomonadota > Alphaproteobacteria > Rhodobacterales > Rhodobacteraceae > Yoonia. Next base: position 88,666 of record JBCBHE010000008.1, read on the forward strand.
AGACGGATGCACCTTCGCAATAATTTCCGGCTCCCATTAACCCTAAATTCAAAGGAGTTAGTGATATGCCTACCGTACTCAAATTCATAAGCATCGCCGCTTTTGCGTCGAAGGTCGTTTTTGGAACCGCCGTCTTCGCAGACGATCAGGGCCTTTATGGCGAACCCGTACCAGCCGATGCTGCGTTCATTCGATGGGTCGATGTTGGTCAGAACACCAACCGTGCCGCATTCGGTCGCGACTTTGCAGATGCCGGGATACCCGACCAAACCTTTACCGCGGTCTCGACAGCGCTTCTGGAGGGCGCCGACGTCGGCGCCTACTACACGATCGTCGCAACAGCGGATGGATCGTACCAGACAATCAAAGAACCCAGCCGTGACGATACAAGCAAGGTTCATCTCATCTTGTTGAACGCGGGCGAGGCTCCTGTTTCGCTGGTCGTGCCCACTCCGGAAACGGACGTCATCCCTGCAACGCCAAGCTCAGAGGCCAAATCTCGATCCGTTAACCCGGTCTCGGTTGCGCTTGCTGTGCGCTCTGTCACGACGGGTGCCACTTTGGGTGAGTTTGATGTTGCCCTACGCCGCGGCCAAAACATGACTTTTGCCGTGATCGGTGAAGACGTCATCGCAATCCCGAGCGCGTTTGGCCCCGTCATCGCGCAGGAGGAAGGATAATGTTTCTCGCAATCAAAATCATTCTTTTCATGAATGCAGCCCTGTTCGTTCTGCTGTCATTGCGTGGGTTCTTGGCGATGTATGCTGAGGCGCAGGCGAACCGAAGCGCTGACCACGCGCGCGGAGCAAGCTAATGATCTTCGCATCGCCAATATTCCTCTTTGCATTTTTGCCGCTGTTCTTGGCGACATACTACGTCGTACCCAAGTCCGCGCGCTCGATGCTGATCCTTCTTGCCAGCTATGTCTTCTATGGATGGTGGAAGGTGGAGTATTTGGCGGTCGTGATCGGTATCTCAGTTGTCAGCTATGTGGCTGCGTTCGGTGCCGTCAATGGTTCAACAGAGTTCCATCGCAAATGGTCGGTTAAACTGGGCGTTGGCATCGACCTGGCGATCTTGGGGTACTTCAAATACTCCTACTTTGTCGTCGACAACACCACTTTCGCGCTTGAGCTTCTTGGCGTTCCGGCTTCCCCGGCGGTTCAAATTGTCTTGCCGATTGGCATTTCGTTTCTGACGTTTCAATCGATCAGCTACATTCTGGACGTTGCGCGGAAGGACGCGCCACCGGCCCGCACACTCACCGATTTCCTGGCCTTCTCTGCACTCTTCCCGCAGCTGATCGCCGGGCCAGTATTGCGGTATAAAGATTTGGCGGATCAGTTCGCTGAGCGGACGCATAGCCTCGCGCTTTTTACAAAAGGTGTGGAACGCTTTGTCATTGGCCTGTCCATGAAGCTGATTATCGCAGACAGCGTGGCACCTTTGGCAGATCGGATGTTCGCATTGACCGCACCGACAATGGCTGAAGCATGGCTTGGCGCGCTCGCTTACTCGATCCAGCTCTTCTTTGATTTTGCCGGATATTCGGCGATGGCGATCGGCTTGGGGTTGATGATCGGCTTCAAATTTGTCGAGAACTTCGACGCGCCATACACAGCCAAGTCTGTGACAGAGTTCTGGCGGCGGTGGCATATCAGCCTGTCAAACTGGCTGCGCGATTACCTTTATGTGCCATTGGGTGGAAACCGCGGCGGCACGCTGCGCACCTACCGCAACCTGTTGCTGACGATGGTGCTTGGCGGTTTCTGGCACGGCGCCAACTGGACCTTCATCATCTGGGGCGCTTGGCACGGCGCATTCCTCGCACTCGAACGGTGTCTCGGCGCGAAATCACGCCAATCCGTTTGGCCGCTCTATACCGGTTGGGCCGTGACAATGCTGATGGTCATGTTGGGCTGGGTTATGTTCCGGGCGCCAAGCGTTGGAGAGGCATGGGTCATGTATATCGGCATGGCAGGCGCTAATGGCTTCGCGATCAGTGCTGAAACAATATACTTCAATCAAACCATTGAGTTTGTCATGCTCAGTGTCGGCTGCGTCATTGCGGTCATGGGACCGCAGCTGAAAGAGCTGACAAGCCGACCTTTGCCAGCCTTTGCCCCAATCGCACTTCTTTGCTTCTGCACGCTCTTGATGCAGGCGCGATCGCATTCCCCATTCTTGTACTTTCAATTTTGATGAGCTTTGCAATGAACACCCTGACTTCATTCCCTTTTTCTTCAGCGTTAGCTGGCCTCCTGGTTTGTTCTTTAGGCGCCGGGGCGTTTGCGAAAACCGACCTCAAAGCGGATGGTCGATCCCTCGTGGGGGGGCAGTACCAGCGCGCGGTTGAGGATCGTTTCGACGATGCCCTCCCGCTGCGCGGTACAGCCATCAAGGCGTGGAACGCGATCAACCTCGCCGTTTTTGGCCAAGCCAACACTGAAGTGATCATCGCTCAAGATGACTGGTTGTTTACGGCGGAAGAGTTTCGCGCACCCGCTGCGCAAGATGATTTTGAAGCGGAACTTGATACGGTCCTGGCCGCACTGAACGCGCGCGGCATCCAGCTGGTTCCACTGATCGTACCGGATAAGGCCCGTGTCTATTCAGATAAACTTGCCCATGAGCGAGCCACACCGCTGGAGACCCGCCACGATCGCGTCCAAGAGATGCTTGCCACGCGTGGCCTGCCGAATGCCAATCTGCTGACGTATCTTGATCAGGGTCGTCAGCGTGCGGACACGTTCATGCGGACCGATACACATTGGAGCCCGCGGGGCGCGGAGATTGCAGCGCGTGCTGTTGCGGTCGCGATCAACGACCACACCGTCGCCCCCTCTCCATTCGAAACGCGCGGATTTCCGATCGAAGATTTCGTCGGTGATCTGATGCCATTCATCGATGCTGGCGCGTTTGCCTCTTGGGTTGGACAAGACATCGAGCAGATTGAACGCTTTGAGACGGTTAGTCTTGGCGGTGCAGGCGGCCTTTTAAGTGAAGTTTCCATTCCCGTCGCGCTTGTCGGTACAAGCTTCTCCGCCCGCGACGACTTTAACTTTGCAGGATTTTTGCAGCAACACACGGGGCTCGACCTCGTGAATTATGCCACCGAGGGTCAAGGGCCGTTCGCGCCGATGCGTGACTTCTTGGCTTCGGATGCGTTGGAAACCTCCCCTCCCACCATTGTCGTTTGGGAAATCCCCGAGCGCTACATCACATTGAAGGAATTACCATGAAACTCTCCATGACGATTGGCGCGCTTTGTGTTGCCACCGCACCCGCCTTCGCCGCGCCATATTGCGATGCGTTGCTCCACAAAGAGCAGTTGGAGAAGCGCTATCAACGCCTCGCCCCGATCGAAAACAGCGCAAACACCGGTTGGATCTTTACCGCAGACCAAATGGATGTGGATTATGAGATGTCGTCGGAAGTCACGATGCTGATGACTGGCATCATTGAGGCGATCGAGGCGCAAAACACCCAACTTACGATCTTGACTGCACCGCCACGCCCGATCGTAGCTGGGCAAGAGATTGTCGATCTGACCTATGGGCGCAAGGGCGCCTTTGATGTCGCAACAGCGGCCGCTTCGTTTGACACCCTTGTGGCCCAATTGAGAGATGCGGGCGCAACGGTGCCAAATTTGTTAACCGCGGCGCAAGCGGCCGAGGATAGCGCGCCCTATTACTTTCAGAGAGACACCCATTGGACGTCAACTGGCGCGGCGCTGAGCGCGTTGGCCCTGGCGGAAGAAATGGATGTCGCAAACTCCTTCGCGATAAGCCAACTGGCGGTCTTGGACACCTACGAAGAACGTGGATCACTGAGCGACATCGTCGATGCGACCTGCGGGATGCGGGATGCGGCTGAGATGATGCCTGTCTACGACTACACGAGCGTCGCGGACGCAAATGGATTGGGACTTCTTGATGATACATCATCAACGCGCACCCAAGTGGCACTCCTGGGCACAAGTTTCAGCAATCGCTATCGGCGGGATCAGTATCAGGCTGCAGATGCACTTGCTGCTGCCTTGAACGCCGACATTGAGAACCTTTCGGTGTCTGGCGGTGGCCTCATCGGTCCGATGGAAGAATACGTTCTGTCTGGCGCGCTTTATGCTGGCTCGCGCGATATGGTGATTTGGGAGTTTCCTTATACAGAGAGCCTCAATACCAGCCCACTTCGCCAGCTTCTTGGTGCCCTAAAAGCGCAAGGCGCGGCTGAAATGGATTCCTTCGAGACGGCAATGTCTGATGGCAGCGCAACGTTTGATCTGCAATCCCGCGCGGTCGGTGCGGACTTGCTGCACATTCAGCTAGACACGGATCAAGCACGTGAGGTGCGCCTCGCGCTGACGTTTGCGGACGGCACATCCAAGACCGTCAAACTGCGGCGGAAATCGTCGATGCAAGAGGTGGCACAGCACGCCGATTGGTACGCCTACGTCGGTGGTTACAAGTACGGCGATGTCGTCGCGGTTGAAATGAAGACAGATTCGCAGGCAAACGCTGGATTCGCGCGACTTTCAGTCATGGGGTCCGCCACGAACTAGCTTTCGCATCATTCTCCTATGCAAAAGGTTAGGCGCATCACTCTTTGCGCCTCCCATTAACCATCCGTGATGGCGATTTGCCGTCGGTAATCCTGATAGGTTTCGATCAAGTTAAATCGAATTCAGGAGAACCGCGGTGAAAGTGCGTCACGAACGCCCACAATCGGACCTAGCCTTTAAGGTCCGCGCCCCGCTCAAGCTAACGCTTGAGACGGGGAAGGTGGTTGCGATTGATGAGTGGTCTTTGACTGGTTTCACCTACCCCGAAGACGCTGACATTCTGCCGAAGGTCGGTCTTCTCAGCATTCCCTTCCAAGGTGTCGATGTTCAGTTCGACACGCGGTTCGTGAATGGTGACGGCCCACGTGAGCTGAGGTTTGACGGACTAACCGGACGCCAGCGCGAAACACTCGCTGTATTTTACCGCTCCATCTTGTCAGGCAAGATGGCGAGTTCGGAAGATGTGATTACGAGCCTCGATACACCAGTGGACCTCGTTCCAATGGGCGAGACCGAAGAGGAAGAGGCGCAAGGCAAAGCAAAGTCGAAAAGCCGCCTTCTGCGTATTCTTTGGAACGTCACCTTCTATACGGTGATGGCCTTCTTGATTTTTGGAGTGATCGGAAACCAGGTCTTCAGCCGTTTGTCACAGGTCACTCTGGAACATGCCCGGATCGTTGCGCCTATCATTGTACATCGGTCCACCGAAGCTGGTTTTGTCGACAAAGTTCACGTTTCGCCAGGCGACTTGGTCTCGCGCGGCGATCTACTGGTCGAGCTTGATCTGCCAGATCGCGATGCCGAACTTGATGATGTTCGCGAAGACATCAACTTCGCTGAGCGCGAGTTGGAGACAGCAGAAACCCGTTTGCGCGCACACCAAGGGGTGCGGTCAGATGAGCGGGCCCGCTTGCGCGCCGCGTTTCTGGCGGAAGTCAGTCAGCATGATCACCGCGATTACTTTGTGGATGGTGATTACGGCGATCTTGCAGCCGCGCGGGAAGCGCTAGATCGGTTTGATCGCGAAAGCCGCTTAGCCCAAGGCACCTATTTTGACCTCGAGAACGAGTTAAAGCGGATCTATGACGAACGCGAAATGCGTCAGTCGCGTTTGAAGCGGGATCTGGGGAACATCAAGGACTCGATGGAAGCTGTTCACATTTATGCCTTGGCCGATGGTGTTGTGCAGGATGTGGAAGTCTTCGAGGACCAGCACGCCGCTCGTGGCACCACGTTTGTCGTCATCGAAGAATACACACCCCGCGTCGCCCGCGCCTGGCTGAACGAAGCCCGGAGCGACGCGATCTACCTCGGCATGCCGACCAGCATTCGCTTCAACGATGGTGGTGGCACGCGTTCCCTTCCTGGGCGGATCACCGACATGACCGCTGGCATCGACCCGACAGTTTCGGACGAGTTCGGCGTGATCGTCACCGTCAAGCTTGACGATCTGTCAACGGAAGACCTGCGTTCCCAATTCCGGCCAGACGCTCCGGTGACGGTGACCGCACGGAAGAACTGGGACTGGCTGACGAAATGGTGGCAGAGCTGATGTCCGCGCCAGAGTCAGAATACGCTTTCGATAAAGACCTTACCACCAAGCTTCGCAACCTGCAGAAGCCCGTCGGAAAAGGCCTTGCAAAATGGCGGTTTTCACAGATTGTTTTGTTAGTTTTCATGCTGTCCATCCTCGGTTGGATGGTTACGGGTCTGCCCAACCGCTTTTTCCAACCTGATGTTATGCACGTGTCTGTCGTACTCGGCTCACTTGGGATTTGGCGGTTCGGCTGGTGGTTTACCCATGCGGTCAGGGCGGAGATTTACGCACGAGCCCAATGGCCCGGCATGCGCGAGAACGCGAGCAAACTCTGGGCGGAAGGTTGGCGCCCGCGCCGCTTGCACATCCAAATGACGACCTACTACGAAGAGGCCGCAATCACCAAGCGCGTCATCGGATCTATTCTGTCGCAAATCCGGCGGGAGAAGATTCCGACGACTATCTATATTGGCACCGGCTCCGCTTACGACGAACTTATTATTCGGTCATTCATCGAAACCCATGCCGCTGACATTCCCGACGACCTCGCCGAACTTGTCTTTATCCGCCAGAACCAGCCAGGCAAGCGGATGGCGATTGGTCTGATCCTGCGCGCAATCAACCGCGCAGGGGTTCACAAGGATGACCTTGTGATCTTCATGGATGGCGACGCACTCTATGGCGATGACGTTTTGGAAAAGACGTTGTCCATGTTCGGGGCCGATCCTGAGTTGCAGGCGCTGACCACGAACGAAGAGGTCATTTGTTACGGCCCCAAATGGATCCAAAGCTGGCTCGATATGCGGTTCGCGCAGCGTCGTCTCGCGATGCAAAGCCACGCGCTTGCTGGCAAAGTCCTTACACTAACTGGGCGGATGTCCGTGTTCAGGGCCCAGCACATGCTGTCAGAGCGGTTCATCCGCACGATCGAGGCAGATCACCTCGACCACTGGCTCTGGGGGCGATTTCGGTTCCTGTCCGGCGACGACAAGTCGACTTGGTACCACATGCTTACCCGCGACTCGAAGATGACCTACGTACCGGACGCCACCGTTTACACGATCGAGGTGATCAAAGAGAACGGCTTAGGCCGCATGGTGCAGAACTTCCGCCGCTGGTCTGGGAACATGTTGCGCAACGGCAGCCGCGCAATTGCCCTTGGCCCTCGTAAGGTAAACCCCTTCATTTGGTGGTGCCTCGTCGACCAGCGCATCGCGATGTGGACGATGCTTGTCAGCCCAGTGATGGCAATCTTGGCGTCCTTGATCGACCCAATTTACCTCTGGAGCTGCTTGATTTGGATCCTTGCGAGCCGCGTGCTGCTGTGTCTTTTCCTCTTCCGCTATAGCCGGACCATCGACCTTAGCTGGCCATTCATTCTGTATCTGAACCAGATCATCAACGCGTCTGTGAAAGTCTTCATGATCTTCCACCTCAGCAAGCAAAAGTGGTCGAACCGCGGCAATCAATCCGCCGGTGGCGGTGACGGGTGGGCCGCACAGCTGCAAAACACGATGGCGAAGTTTCAGTTGATCACGACGGTCAGTGGATTCGTCTTGATCCTCGCGATTTATGTGGGCCTGATCGACACTCACCAATTTCTTTGAGCGGCTATCCATTTGAGAGCGCCACTACCCCTCAGAAACTGAAAATCACCCTTTGGTCAGAAGATTAATTAGAATCAATTGGTTACATTGAGGTTATCGGGGCTGAACTAGTACAAAGGAACGAACACATGACATTCTATTCGAAACCTGAACTGGTCGCCGGTACTGCTGTGGCCTTGCCAAAGACAACAGACGTGACCACCGAAATGGAAGGCAGTGACCGCCCATGGGGTCACTACGAAAGCTTGATGATGGGACAGCGGTTCCAGGTGAAAGCGATCTTTGTAAAGCCCGGCGGGATCCTCAGCCTGCAAAGCCATATGCACCGGTCAGAGCACTGGGTCGTTGTCGAAGGCTGCGCACGGGTGACGGTGGATGACACTGTTCAGCTCGTTTCCGAAAACCAATCCATCTACGTACCTCTTGGCGCGGTGCATCGGATGGAAAACCCTGGGAAAACACCCCTCACACTCATCGAGGTTCAATCAGGCCCTTACCTCGGCGAAGACGACATCATCCGGTACGACGATGCATATGGGCGTGCCCCGGAAGCCTCTTAAGAACGCGACTCCTCAGGCGTTCACCTACAACGCTCAGACACCAGGCAGCTAACTCACGGAACGTGACTGGGCGGATCGGCAAGCAACGAAAGTTGCTTGCCGATTTTTTTGTTTTTGGAGCCCTTTTTCAGATCGGGTAGTGCCGCCTATCCGAATGCATAATCGAACAGGCTTTTGCGCGGTCAACTATACCTCCCGACACAATATTTATGAAAAACAATACGTTAACAAGATGCCAACTGCTTAACCCTAATCGTGAGAGTTTATATCATGTTGGACTTGACCCCATTCGAAACCGCAAACGCAACACCGATCCCTCTTTATTCCGTTCCTTCTAAGCCGGCCATCAGTGTCGTCGGTTTGGGGTACGTCGGGGCGGTCTCTACTGCGTGTCTATCAAGCCTTGGCCACCGCGTTGTTGGCGTCGATATCGACCAAACGAAAATCGCCCAGATCGCAGAAGGCGTCTCTCCGATCCACGAAAAGGATCTTGGTCGTTTGCTCGCTGAGGGTGTCGATTATGAGCTGATCACGGCAACTGATGATCTCGTCTCTGCTGTCGTTGATACTCACATCACTTTCGTCTCGGTCGGTACTCCAACGTCTGAAGACGGCGGCTGTGACTATCGCTTTATTGAAGCCGCGGCGCGGTCGATTGGCGAAGGCATTGCCCTGAAGGATGAGTTCCACATCGTTGTTATGCGCTGCTCCATCCCACCGGGGACAACTCTGAGTGTGATGGTGCCAATCATCGAAGAAATCTCAGGTAAAACGGCTGGCGAAGACTTCGGTGTCTGCTTCAATCCAGAATTCTTGCGCGAAGGTGTAGCGGTTGAAGACTTCTATGCACCACCCAAAACTGTCATCGGCACATCTGACGATCGCACAACCAACACGATGCGCCAAATCTACGCGCCGGTGGACAACAACGTCATCGTGACCTCCATCGAAACTGCCGAAATGGTGAAGTATGTCGACAACGTTTGGCACGCCACCAAGGTGACTTTCGCCAATGAAGTCGGCCGCCTTTGCAAGCCTCTGGGCGTTGACAGCCACGACGTGATGGATGTGTTCGTCCAGGACACGAAGCTGAATCTGAGCCCCTATTACCTGAAGCCCGGCTTCGCATTCGGCGGCTCTTGCCTGCCGAAAGAAGTACGCGCCGTCGCCCACATCGCCAATGAGATTGGTGTGGACCTTCCGTTGATCCAATCGCTGGGCACATCCAACCGCGCCCACATCGATACCGCGATTGAGATGGTGCGCAAAACGGGCGCAAAGCGTGTCGGCATCCTGGGTGTCGCCTTTAAAGCTGGCACAGACGATCTGCGCGAAAGCCCAATTCTGGAAGTTATCGCAGCGCTAAACGAAGAAGGCGTAGAGGTCGTTGCCCATGACACGGCGATCACGAAGGACACGCCGCTTGCCGGTCAATTGGCCTACGTGAAGTACGGGAGCCCCGGTCTCCAAGCGCTCGCCGAAGATCTGCCAGAGATGTTGTGTGAAGACCTTTCCGAGGTCACCGAGACCGCCGATCTACTGATCGTCACACATAAGAACAAAATCTATCAATCCGCCATCGCAGAGACCGATTGTCATGTGGTGGATCTTGTTCGGGTCGCCCCCACCCTGCCCGAAAGCCCCGCTTACCAAGGGATTGGTTGGTAAGCACACCCCACCCCCACCCCCACAGTAATGAGTTAGGAATACAAAATGCCCGATATCATCGGTACCAACCTTACGGAGTCGCTAGAGGGCTCCAACCAAACAGATGTCATCATCGGCCTCGCCGGCAATGACATCGTAACAGGCAGCGGCGGCGCAGACGTCATTTATGGCGACTATGTCACTGGCAACCTGCTGACAAACACCGACACCGCGACGAGCTTTGCACAATACGGCGAAAATGGCGCGTGGGACGTCTCGACTGATGCAGACGGCCACACATCCATGTCGCAAACCGTCGATACGGAAGCTGGCGCGAACTACACAGTGAGCTTTGATTTGGCGGCGAACTACGGCGCTGGCACAGTCTCCGGTGCGGTCGAAGTGCTTTGGAACGGCGTTGTCATCGACACTTTTGACACCAACAGCGCAGTCTTTTCTGCCCATGACATCACGTTTGCTGGCACCGGCGGCCCCGGCACGCTGACCTTCCGATCAATCGAAAGCACAAGCGCCCCAACTGGCCCAGTGATTGATACGAGCGGCCCTGTCTTCCATTACGACAAAGACATGTCGATTGGCGGCGAAGACGTGACTGTCAAAGCCATTGCCGAAGGTCAGACCAACATCTACCAGGTAATGAACGGCAAGCTGAACATTTTCGACGTCAACACAACGACTTACACAGCTGCTGGTGCAAACGCGACGGTTAACATCAACGCGATTGGCTTCAACGCCGAGGACGACCTGCTGTACGGTATCGCTGTCGGCAATGGCGTCGATTCACGCGGTAACGCGGTTGCGAAAACCGATCTGATGATGATCGACGCTGACGGCAACAACTACCGCGTCGGTGAAACGCCATACGCGTCTTGGACGGCTGACTTCGATGATCAGGGTAATCTCTGGGCGTTCCAATCTAGCATGGACCGCGTGACGAAGATCGACGTCGATCAGCTGGATGCCAACGGCAATCCGGAGACCGTGACCTATAAGTTCCCGAGGAGCATGATCACGGACTCAATGTGGGATGTTGCCTTTGATGCGAGCACACAGACGTTCTACGGAATTGTGCGCCCTCGGAGCGAAGGCGATCCTGGCAAGCTTTACACCATCGACATCTCTGATGTCGCGAATGGTGGCGAGCCAGTCTTCGACTCTGAGATCCTAGACGCCACGATGATCGACGGCGTAAAGCAGGATGGCCTGCCGGCGATCACTTTTGGTGCTCTGATCATCGATGCTGACGGCAACCTCTATGCCGGTGGTAACGGCGGCGATCATGACATGAACGACGGGACAAAGTCGTCTGGCGGCATCTATCGGATTGATACCGATCCGGACACCGGTGAACGAATGCTGACGCTCGTGGCTGATTCACCAAAGGCCTACTCCAACGACGGGGCGATCGACCCGCGTGCCATCGATCCCTTCACACCTGTCGATACAGCAGCCAGCGTGTTGATCCGCGCACCAGAGATGGTCACGGCACCGAACGCTGACCTGACCTACGATGATGAGATCAATGGCGGTGCAGGTCAGGATGAGATCATCGGCGGCCTGGGTGAAGACCTGCTCATTGGCGATAGCCTGGGCGATACACTGTCCGGCGGCGCAGAGAACGATGCAATCTACGGCGGCGCGGGGCCCAACGCGGTGAGCAACGGGCTCATCTCGCTCTACGACGAGGATGGCATCCGCTACGATCAGTTCGGCAACATCCTGCCCGAGGACGATGATGTATTGTCAGGCGGCGCGGGTGACGACTTGCTCGACGGTTCTGCTGGTCATGACACGCTGGACGGTGGCATTGGCAACGATGTTTTGAACGGCGGTTCCGGCAGCGACGTCTTGGTCGGCGGTGAAGGCAACGATGAACTCAGCGGTGGCGGCCAGGACGATGTCTTGTCTGGTGACGACGGGGACGATGTCCTTTCCGGCGGAACGGGTGACGACGTGCTGAACGGCGGTGCTGGCAACGACACCATCAAAGGCGGGTCCCACGATGACGAAATCGATGGTGGCTATGGCGATGATGTGATCGATGCCGGCTCTGGCAACGACCTCGTTTATGGCGGCTATGGCGCTGATAAAATCAAGTCAGGCAGCGGCGACGACATTGTCAAAGCGGGCGACGGCAAAGACTACATCAACGCCTACAAGGGTGACGATGTGATCGATGGTGGCGCTGGGCGTGACAAAATCTATGGCGGCGCCGGGTCAGACGATATCACTGGCGGTGCGGATAGCGATACATTCGTCTTCCGGTCGTCGGAAATGGATGGCAGCACCGACGTGATCCGCGACTTCACGCGTCAAAACGGTGAAAACGACCGCATCGACCTTCGTGATCTGAACTTGCTCGAAAACGGACAAAGTGCAGAAGCGTGGACAGCGGAGAACGTCTCGCTGGACGGCTATCAGGTCACCATCACAATGGGTGCGGATACCATCCTGTTGGACGACCACCTCAACCTCGGTAGCGCCTATCTCGATGCGATTGCTGACGGCTTGATGCTCTAAACAGCCTCGGCCGGGCCCCAGTTGGGGGTCCGGCCGTATTTAAAAGATACCGGCTTCTTTCGCCATGATCGCGGCCTGCGTGCGGTTCTTGGCTCCCAGCTTCCGACAGGCCGTTTTCACATGAAGTTTGACGGTTACCTCCTGCAAATCGACCTCGCGCGCGATTTCCTTGTTGGACAGCCCTTTGCAAAGCCCCTCAAGAACCTGCAACTCCCGCTCCGTCATTTGCTTAGCGATCTCCGGGATGTCTTCTTCCGGTGCCGTCGTCAGGAACTTGATTGGCGCATAGACCTCACCGGCCCCCATAAAGCGAATGGCGTGGGACAAAGTCTTGGATTCCATGGTTTTGGGTAAAAAACCTGCTGCTCCGCGATCAAGCGCGTCTTGCGCGATCGTGCGGTTCGCAGCACCAGAAAGGATTGCGACCGGCGCATCGACGGCCTCTTTCATCTTTTCCAATCCGTTAAGGCCACTCATACCCGGCATATCGTAGTCCAAGAGCACCAGGTCGAACTCATCATTGACCTTGTCCATGGCCTGGTTGAAGTCGTCAACGGCCACAATTTCAAAATCACTCTCCTGCTCTAACAGAGAAACAATGGCGTCCCGCACCAATTCATGATCGTCCGCTATCAAGATCCGCATCCTGTCTTTCCTCTATTTCGGCATTGAGTGCCTTGTTGATTGTTGCAACGAGCCTATCCGTTTGAACGGGTTTTGACAAAACCGCTCTTGCAGATTTCACGCGCGTGTCCGTCATGCGCCGCGCGAGGGCGCTGACAATGATTACTGGAACCTCTGGCGCATCGCGCGTCAATCGCGCGACAAGGTCGCCACCATTGGTATGTGGCATGTCGTAGTCTGAGATCACACAGCCCCACCCATCCCGGTCTTCCAGAATCGTTTCAATAGCTGCTTCCGCGTCGTTCAATTCTGCGACTTCAAAGCCAGCGGCTGTCAGTTCCGCGCCCAGCGCAGACGCGACCTCTTCTTGGTCATCCACAATCAAAAGCGGGAGACCACGTCGGTCAGTCAGCACAGGCGCCATCGGATCGGGATGTGTCACAACGGGCTCATCGACAGGCCAGTAAATCGTGAAAGTCGTACCGACACCAACTTCGGATTCGAGCGCCAGCAAGCACCCGTTCGCCTTGATCGTCGTAACGACAATGGCCAGTCCCAAGCCAGATCCGGAGTTTCCTTTGGTCGTAAAGTAAGGCTCTAACACCTTTGCCCGCACCTCCTCGGTCATGCCGGAACCGGTGTCCGAAATCCTAATCGGTGCATAGATTTGCCCGTCCATTTGAGTTCCGACGGCAAAGTCATTTGGTGAATCGGGAACCGTGGGAGCCCCTAGGACGACCTCAATCTCGCCCGGCTCACCTTCCAACGCGTCGAGACCGTTGACTACGAGGTTCATCACGGCCTGCAAAAGGTCAGTCCGGCTCGCCATGATCCAAATGGGATCCTTGTAGATTGACGTCGTCAGCGACGTCTCTGCCGGGGCACCTACTTGCGCCAAATCAACAGTAGTCAGCAATGCATCGCCAAGGTTGAGCCGCTCTGCCTGCCGCTCTCGCAGGCCTAAGTCCATGAAACCGTCGACGAGCTCTGCGGCCCGTTCAGCAGCAGTCTTGATCCTACCGGCTGCCTTTTGCGCTGGCGGTGGAATATCTGCGAATGTGTCGATCAGTGCAGCCGACCCCATTATCGCGGACAACAGATTGTTAAAGTCGTGCGCCAACCCTGCAGAGATCTGGCTCAGTTGCTCTTGCATTTGCGCACGGTCAAGTTGGCGGCGCAGGCGGGAGCGCTCTTCATCTTCTTGCTGTCGCTCCGTGACATCACGCACGATCAGGACCGTTCCCACGTCAGGCACCAGGCTGATCGACACATCATGCACTTGCGGACCGTCAGGATGGGGCATTGTGGCTTCGTCGCGCCAAACACCTTCAGCAAAGAATGCCGCCTCGGCGGCTGCAAAATCTCTTTGCGTGGTCTTGCCATAAAAGCTTGTCCATTTTCGCCCTAAACCTTCGCTTTCCTTTTCCAGATTCCAAAGATCCAGAAGGCTTGGGTTTGTATGCAAAACCCGGCCGTCGACATCGCCAATCGCGATCCCGTCCTGGCTGTTTTCGATCGCGGCAAGGCGCTGACGGAGTATCCGTTCATTGACTTTCGTTTGGGTGATGTCGGTCGCCGAAATCACGGCGCCTCCATCCTCCATCGGGCTAGATCGAAGCAGAGCCTGTCGCCCACTTGGCAGTTTGATCTCCCGGTTAATCTTGTCGCGCAGGACGATCAATGGGGCCTTTTGGTTGTCTTGCGGGGCTGCATTAAGGAGCTGGGACAGATTGAATGTGCTGAGCGGTTGATCGATTTCAATCTCAACAAAGCTAAAAAGGTCGCGGAACATCTCGTTCACGAACCGCACGTCTCCTCCACTCCCGACGATCATAAAGGCCTCGGATGTCGAGGAAAGCGCGCCTTCCATCCGTTCGCGCGCGTAGTCACGTTCTCTTTCCGCGTTGACCCTGTCTGTTGCATCGGTTTGGGTCGCGACGATTTGAGTCACCTCGCCATCTAAGGACTTGATTGGAAAGAGCCGCAACTCATTCCAAAAGACCTCACCGCTCTTGCGTCGATTACGCAGCAGAAAGCTGCCTTCCGTTTGCTCTTTTAGCGTCTCACGGATGGCAATTCGGACGTCAGAGTCCCAGTCTTCCGCGCTCAAGACCCGGCAATTCCGACCGATGACTTCGTCTGCGGAGTAGCCGGTCAATGCCGTGAAAGCGCTATTGACGTAAACCAAGGGCAAGTCATCCCGGGCATCCGCAATCGCAACGGATACTGGTGATGCGTCGATGACGGCCGATAAGAAATCGCTTTGTTGTTCAAGTGTCCGTTGAATAATTGCCTGAGATGCGATCGTCGCAAGGCGTTTCAGCAGTTCGGCGTCGCTGCGGCTGAAGGCAGCGCGGTCTGGGGAAAACGCGGCCAAGACCATCCTTTGCTGGCCTTCTGCAAACGGCATCGACACAAGGGACTGCCACTGCTCAAATGCCTCCGGAATGGTATCACGCAAACCCTTCGTCGAAGAGATATCCACGATATGGCGGCCCTTCGAACACAGAATTGGCGCATTCCAGCGGACGGCCGGTAGCGCTGCGCTTTCCGGAAAACGCAGCACCAGAAAGTCACCTTCCACTTCAAAAAGCGCGACGAACGCGCAGTCGAGGGCGGTTTGAATGGACTTCAGCAGGGCCGAAATGCCGGCCTTTGCGTCCTTAGTTGCAGTAAGCGTCTCAAGGGCGGTCAGAACAGCTGTCGACTCGCGCGAGCGCTCCGCCTCTCGACGGCGCAGCAACTCGATCTCGAGAAGCGCCTCTCTCAGCCTTTCGTCGTCATTCATGACGCCAGTCTAATGCGCTATGATGCAAAAACTATGGCTGAAATCATCAGATTGCCATGACGGTTGCGTTCGCCAACCACCATGCCCTGTTCGCCGAACGTGAATACGCCCATAAAAGGGACCTTCGGAAGTGCGCGATTGATGCCATCAGAGACTTCAGTAAGCCGGTCTTTCACAGCCAACATACAGCCACCGCAATAGACCATCAAAGCGCCAGCGATCCCTTCAGTCGGCATAGCTGCGCTTTGCGCTGCAAGTGCCGCGACTTTGCCTGCTCGTTCCGCAAGCTGATCGGGGGCACCCATCATCAAAGTCAGTTCATCGCCGACTTGCACGTCTGCAAAAAGTTCCAGACTCCCGTCCGGCAAAAGACCGGCCGGATGAAACAACAGGTAAAAAGGAACGCCGCCCACCTCTTCAAGATAGCGGCCCAGCGGTGATAGGGTGCTCTCTGACAAGATTGCCGTCCTCTCGTCCACTTGCGACGGGATCAACCCCTCGGTGGCCCAACTGCGGTAAACGTCCGCTGCCGGCTGTCCATCGATTTCGTGCAAAATGCGCCCGTTTGCTTTCGTTACAACGCCCTTGTTTACCGTGGGTGCGTAACCGTTGTGGTATGCAAAGCTAATTGGTTTCGACGGAAAGAGGACCGATACGATGACGCCATTACTGATGGTGCTTTGGGCATCGAAGACCTGCCAATGACCTTCGACAGTGTCATCGGCCGCGCTCCCACCCAGGATCGGCACATTCCCACCAACGACATCTTCGATCCCTGCAAGCACCTCTTCTTCAGAACCGGGGGAGCAAGACAGCCAAATCACATCGGGCGCTTCGCCAGATCGATCAGCCGCCGTAAGAGCTTCTTCGGTCGCCAGACGCGCAGCCGCGCGGCTGTTGCTCCCAAGATCCTGCATGCCTGTGCCGAAATCGCCGTCGGGATCCCAGATTGCAAAGGCACCAACACCCGCGTCGACAAATGGACCATCCTGGCTCATTACGCCAAGGCATGACGTCGCACCGTGCAGTGCGGACACATCCGTCAATTGATCTTCGATTCCACCGCTGCGCGACGCGACGCTTTGATGGACCGCGATGAAGTCGGGCCGTCCGCCATGCCCGGTCCGCCAGTCCGTAAACTGGTGTGCAACCGACGCGTGTGGCCCAGAATTTGTAGCAAAAACATCTATTTTCATGGCAACTCTCCGTTGCGGCAACCCTACCTACACTTTGGCGCACAACCAAAAGTTCATAAGCCTAGTACGACTATGCAAAAGTATAGTTTGGCGCTGAGAGGCTTGGTTTAGGCCTCGTAGGCCGCAGCAATCATCTTCTCAGACAGGCTGCCATAGACCCGTGTCCAGGCAACCTCATCGTCTGATGAGAACGCATCGCCCAGGCCTGAGTGCAGGGTCGCGATCAACGCCTGACCGACAGCGCCGTACTGCTCAGGCTCCACTCCAAATGCTACATGCCGGCGCGCCAGGTCTGCTGCAGCGACGCTTAGTTCTTCCGGCTGATCGAGGTGATCAACGATCCAGCTTAATGTTTGAACAAGCTTTCGGCCCTGCTCATCAAGCGTGGCGGGAAACATCTCGCGGGTATCCGGCGCAATATCGAACAGGTTCCGATAGAATATCTCACCTAAAATGTCGCGGGCACCAACAGCTTGTGCCCAATTACGTCGGATTCGGATTATGTCATCGCTCATGCGGTCGTCCTTAACTTGATGTCGGTCCATTGTCGAGTTGGACACGAAAGGCGCAGATGAAGATGTTGCCGACACCACAATGGCAACAAGGGTAAGCAGCTCTCAAGACTTCGTGACTTGTGCGTCTACCTACCAGTAGATAGACAAATGCCTGTGCGGGCACTTTGCCTTGGCACGATTCTGTGACCACCGCCACTTGGGCGCCATG
The DNA here is from genome assembly GCA_038526085.1 of Pseudomonadota bacterium. GTDB lineage: Bacteria > Pseudomonadota > Alphaproteobacteria > Rhodobacterales > Rhodobacteraceae > Yoonia. The sequence goes on from JBCBHE010000008.1 coordinate 106,450, forward strand.
ACAAGGACAAATCCCATGGAACTCAACTCCGACTTTTCCCGACGCGTGATCGTTCATGCTGAGCAACTTGAATGGCAAGCCTCGCCGATGGCAGGCGTTGACCGGCGCATGCTGGACCGGATCGGTGGTGAAGTTGCCCGCGCGACGACGATTGTGCGATATGCTCCGGGCAGCAAATTTTCCGCCCACACGCACACGGGCGGTGAAGAGTTCATCGTCCTTGACGGCATCTTTCAGGACGAACACGGCGATTTCCCAGCCGGAACTTATGTGCGCAACCCGCCGACCTCGTCCCATACACCTAGGTCAGATGATGGATGCACCATCTTTGTGAAGCTCTGGCAGTTCGACATGGACGACAGAACGCAGTTCCGGAAGGACATGGACTTGGAACTTTCGACGCCGCAAAACGGCGTTGCTTCAGCGCTGCTCCACCAAGACGACCGGGAAATCGTCACTTACAGCCGCCTCGACCCAGGCGCGACGCTGACCTTTGACGTGGACGGCGGACTAGAACTGCTCATGATCGACGGTACGGCGTCGGCCGGGGATGACCTTCTTTCGAAGAACAGCTGGCTCCGACTGCCTGATGGTGAGGCTTTATCCCTCTCAGCTGGGGAAGAAGGCGCAAAGGTTTGGATAAAGACAGGGCATTTGCCCTTTGCAAAACCGCCAAAGGTCTAGGGTCAGTTTGACGAGACATGAAGACTGAAACACTCATCATCGGCGGCGGGCTGAGCGGCCTTCGTTTGGCCCTTGCGTTGGCCGAAGCTGGTCGCGACTTTCTTCTGGTTGAGGCGCGCGAACGTCTGGGGGGCCGCATTTTAAGCGTTGAATACGGCGGGGCCTATTTCGATCTTGGCCCAACGTGGTTCTGGCCCGGCCAGCCGCGCATACATGCGCTGATCGAAAGGTTGGGCCTTGCCAAGTTCGAACAGTTCGCAATTGGCGCACACACGTACGAAGATGCGGATGGCCGGGTGCAACGCGGGCAAGGGTTTGCCGCCATGCAAGGGTCCTACAGGCTGATAGACGGTATGGCAGCACTGATCGATGGGCTTTCCGCGCAGATCCCTGAGGCGCGTATTTACCGCAAAACCGAGGTGCGCAAGATCACCCGAACCGTTGAGGGCGTGCAAGTGGTAACCGCCGCAGGGCATACCCTGAACGCCTCAAATGTTGTGTTGGCTTTGCCGCCACGGCTGTCAAGCCAGCTCGCGTTCAGCCCGCCGCTGGGTTCAGCCGCGCTCCTTGCGATGGACGATACAGACACCTGGATGGCAGGACAGGCAAAAGCCATTGCAATCTATGACCAACCCATTTGGCGCGATGCTGGGTTGTCTGGCGACGCAATGAGCCGGCGTGGTCCGATGGTCGAGATCCATGACGCGTCACCTGCCGACGGTGGGCCCTATGCGCTCTTTGGTTTCATCGGCGTTCCAGCGCAGGCGCGTCGGGATGAGGCAGCGCTTCGGCACGCCGTCGTCGCCCAATTCAGTCGGCTATTTGGCGCAGGCGCACCAAAAAAGCTCTTCATCAAAGACTGGGCCTGCGATCCGCATACGTCGACCGCCCGCGATGCGGAGCTGATCTCAGCTCATCCAAGCTATGGACAACTGCCCGCTTTGCCAGATGTTTGGAAGGATCGTTTGATCTTTTCCGGCACAGAAGCCACGCCGGAGTTTGGCGGTTTCTTAGAGGGCGCTTTGGAAGCGGCCGAAATTGCCTTCAAGCAGCTTGAAAATGCAAGGTTTGCAATGCGATGACGATCGACACGAGAACCGCCCTTATGGATCACGCTGAGTACTTTGCGCGCGCACAAGGGTTTGACGGGTTCAGCTACGCGGATTTGGCAGAAGCGGTCAGTATTCGGAAAGCTTCGATCCACTATCACTTCCCAACGAAAGCGGGGCTTTCGGCGGCCCTGATGGCGCGATACACGGAGACCTTCTCGCAAAGATTGGAAGAGATTGCCGTCAAAAGCGCCACGGCGTCGGGTCGCATTTCCGCACTTGTCGCGCTCTACCGAGGCGCCCTGAACGATGGCAACACGCTTTGTCTCTGCGTTTCGCTGAGTACCTGCCACCAAAGCCTCAGCGATGAAGTGAACGCGCAGATCGCGCAGTTTAGGGTGATGATGGTTGCCTGGCTCAAGAACGTCTTTGCGCTTGGCCTTCAAGACAATTCCATCTCCCGGATCGCTTCACTAGAACCAGAGGCCCGGGCTTGCCTTGCTTTATTAGAGGGTGCCCAACTTGCAGCGCGGGCAGAAGTAGATGTCGCGGTCTTTGATCAAGCCGTTGTGACGCTCAAATCGCGACTTCAGTGACTGAACCATGAAGTCGCGTTCAGCCACTTGGAACGACGCAAAAGCCCCGCGCCTGCAGGTCTCCTTTTGGCGATAGACAGTGTTTGCCACCGGGAGTGGCACCAGTTGCGCTTGACCGCCCCGTAACTTCCCCTAAACACCGGCTATGGCCCAGAACCCTCCTGACCTCCGCCCCGATCTCGCGCCAAAAGCGTCTTTCCAAGAGCCACAACGCGACGGCCAACCGACAATTGGTATGGTCTCTCTTGGCTGCCCAAAGGCCTTGGTCGATAGCGAACGTATTCTCACCCGCCTGCGCGCCGAAGGCTACGCGATCTCCCCCGATTATGCGGGTGCTGAGGCCGTAATCGTGAACACCTGTGGTTTTCTCGATAGTGCCAAGGCAGAAAGCCTCGACGCGATCGGCGAGGCGTTGCAGGAGAACGGCAAGGTCATCGTGACGGGATGCCTGGGGGCGGAGCCGGAATATATTCGCGAGCATCATCCGAAAATTCTGGCCGTGACCGGCCCTCATCAGTACGAACAGGTCCTCGACGCCGTGCACGCCAACGTGCCACCCGCCCCCGATCCATTCATAGATCTTCTGCCTGCACAAAACGTCACGCTGACCCCAAGGCACTATTCCTATTTGAAAATTTCCGAGGGCTGCAATCACAAGTGCAAGTTTTGCATTATCCCGGACATGCGCGGCAAACTCGCTAGTCGACCGGCACACGCGGTGCTGCGGGAAGCGGAGAAGCTGGTAGAGGCTGGCGTCAACGAGCTCCTTGTTATCAGCCAAGATACCTCTGCTTACGGGCTCGACCGCAAATATGATGTCAACGTTTGGAAGGATGGCGAAGTGCGCTCGCACATCACGGACCTGACAAGAGAGTTGGGGCAATTGGGAGCCTGGGTCCGGCTGCACTACGTCTACCCCTATCCCCACGTGCGCGATCTGATCCCGATCATGGCGGACCCGGCGAATGGGGTCCTCCCCTATCTCGACATCCCATTCCAACACAGTCACCCAGACGTGTTGCGCCGTATGGCCCGCCCCGCCGCAGGTGCAAAGACCTTGGAAGAGATCGCGGCTTGGCGGGAGATTTGTCCGGACATCACCCTGCGCTCCACTTTCATTGTCGGCTATCCTGGTGAGACGGAGGCCGAGTTCCAACACCTGCTCGAGTGGCTCGACGAAGCGCAGCTCGACCGCGTGGGATGCTTCCAATACGAAAACGTCGCTGGCGCCCGCTCAAAAGCGCTGCCTGATCATGTCGCTTCGGAGGTCAAACAAGACCGTTGGGAGCGCTTTATGGCGAAGGCCCAGGCGATCTCCGCCGCGAAGCTGGAAGCGAAAGTGGGGCGAGAAATTGAAGTCATCGTGGATGATATCGACGCCGAAGCCGCGACCTGCCGATCCTGGGCTGATGCGCCAGAGATTGACGGGTCAGTGTTCATTGATGAAGGGTTTGAGGGGCTTTCAGTGGGCGAAGTCGTGAAAGTGACGGTAGAAGAGGCCGGTGATTACGATTTGTGGGCAACCCCGGCCAATTGAGCGCGATTGTTGCCCAAGGCGAACCTGGGACCACTGCGAGGCCATAAACCCGTCCCAAAATCTCCAAGCTGCTGCGCTACATTCCTTCGTGTTGATGATTCACGCCCGCTCCACTGCGGGACCAATTTGGAGTATATTATGCGCAAGACATTGACCCTCGCAGCCCTTACAACATTTGCCTCGACCGCTGCATTCGCCAGCGACGCCCCGTATGACCAGAACGAAGCGCTCAGCCCAGAGACGATTGCGCTGATCAAGCAAACCTATGCTGATGACTTTGCCCAGCCTGGCCCAGCACTTGTTCGCGCCGCCGGTGACACAGAAGCTTGGTCTGCGGATGACGTCGCGATGATCAAAGCCGCGTTTGCTGCTGGCAGCTAAGAATAACGCAATTCAAAAATGTCGTCGTGCGCGCAGCGCGCGACAATCAATTCGCGTAATGCTCGGCCCAAAGGCCTTCGATCATTGCGCCAGTGCCAAACCGACTAAGTCGTCTCCGACCAAGGATGCGGCCGGGTCCAATACGCCTGTGCGACCATCCGTTGCCGGATTGGATGCTGCGGGCGCTGGACTTGGTCTGACAGTTCCCGCTCAAGAGCGCGCCGTGTCGTGACTTTATGGGCCCGCCCTATTTTCTGGTCGCGCCAATAGGCTATGCGAGGGTTGTTGAGGGATGATTGTGCCATTGCGTGATCCTCCACGGAACAACCATACCACAGATCAGCGCAAATTTCAGCCGACACGTGCGTCGATATAGATCCGCACTGCGTCTTGGACCCGGCGAAAGCGGTCACCGCCAAGTTTTGTCCCGCCAAACCACCGCGTCACCACAACAATTTCGCCGATGATCTTTTCGCGTTCCAGCATGCGCAAGATCACCAGTCCTGCACCAGATTCTCCGTCGTCGTTCTTCAGGTGCGCGCCGCCAGGAAGAATGACAGCCCAAGTGTTGTGCGTGGCCTTTGAGAACTTCTTATTGCGGCAAAGCTGCTTTACAAAGGCCTTCGCGGCGTCAGCCGAGTCCACTGGTCCACCGGAAACTGCATACTTTGATCCACGGTCCGTGAGAGCATTTTCGATGATGTGGATGTCGCACCCCCTTGGCCACATTGCAGCTGACGCTAAATAAAGCACCATGAGTGAAACACGCATACTATACAACGATGGCTGCCCAATATGCTCACGCGAGATCCGGCACTACGACCGTTTAGCCCAGGCCGGGAGCTTGCCGTTGCGGTTCGAAGCGCTTTCGACTTCTGCAGCGGATTGGGGCTTGGACGAAAAGACCGCCGCCAAACAAATCCACGCCAAGCACGGAGATGAGATCCTAGTTGGCGTTCCGGCATTTCTGGCGATGTGGGCCGAAATCCCGCGCTATCGCTGGCTCGCCCGCGTTGTCGGATTGCCCGGCGTCCGTCAAATCGCTCATGTGGTCTACACGTATGGCCTCGCCCCCGCATTGTTTGCTTTCCATCAGCGCAGACAGCGTCGCCGAACACTTTGACCCTACGGCATGATTGACCTTGGCACGCGGCGACGACCACTGTCTCGCAAGTGGGAGAGGTTATGTATCCAACTGAAGTAAAAGCAGAACGTATCGCCGATAGCTACGTCCATGCGGTGGGCGTCTTCGGTGCTGTGGTGGGGGCCATTGTTTTAGTCGTCTCGCAGGTCGGCCTTGTGTCAGGCGCGCAACTCACCGCCCTGGCGATTTACGGTGTGGCCTTGATCGCGACCTTTGTGGCCTCCGCGATTTACCACTTGGCCCCCTGGCACGACCTGCGACCAACACTCAGGCGATATGATCATGCCGCGATTTACCTTAAAATTGCAGGGACCTATACGCCATTGGTGGTCATGGTGGGGACAACTTTCGCCTATGCGATCCTTGGGGTGGTCTGGGCCCTCGCGGCCCTCGGCATGACGTTGAAACTGTTCTTCTGGCAGACGCCCGGGCGCTTTGGCCCAGTGCTCTATCTGGTAATGGGGTGGCTTAGCCTCCTGCTGATCTGGTCGGTCTGGACAACGCTTCCCAGCGCGACACTTATTTTGATCGCACTGGGTGGGCTGATCTACACCGGAGGCGTCGTGTTTTACAAAAGTAAGCGGCCTTTCACGACAGCCGTATGGCACGGGTTTGTGGTGGTTGCCTCAGCCTGCTTTTGGGCTGCAATTGCCATCGGCACGATGGCGGTCGTCTAACGAAAATCAGATGGAATGTTGTGCCGCGTGATGATCTGCACGTCGCTGAGCCGCACAGGTGCTGCAGAGGCCGCGCGCAGACCATGCCAAGCGGAAAGGGCCGCGAAGGCATGGCGCATGTCCTGCGTGAGATCGTGATGCAGGATCACGCTGATATGGCCATCTTTCAAAAGGGCGCTGTTCTCCAGATCCATGTCGTGGGCCAAGAAATGGGTGGGACGTTGGCCAGCAGCCCCCAAAACATCCAAGATCGCAGCATTGCCGCCTCCCATTGAGTAGACACCCGCAATCGGCGGAGCGTCCTTTAGAGCGGCTTCGAGCGCAGCACGGGTGTCGTAGGCCACGCCACCACCACCGGCGAACGTAAGAAGCTGATCCGCAGGGCGCATCGCCCGATAGGCCTGACTGAAAGCTTCAAACCGCTCAGTCTCGCCGAGAAAGTCTTCTTGGCTGCGCGTGGTTAAGACGACGCTCGGCGTCGCCTCCCGAAATTGGGCCAGTAGAAAAGCGGCTGTGCGCCCGGCTTGCGTGTTATCAATGCCTGCGTAAGCGCAGCGTGCAGGCGTTGCGACATCAGTGACAAGGGTGACCACGGGAATACCCGTTGCGGCGAGGTTCTCGATCGCCTGCTGGACAACTGGGATGTTGCGGGCTTTGAGAATTACGCCTTGGCTGCCGCGTTTACGGATCCGGTCAATCGCGGCCGCAACCTCCTCCTCAGACATTATATCTTGCAGCAAGAATCGGGGACGATAGATGGCCTCTGGAATCTGCGCCAGCACGCCTTCGCAGGCTAGGCGGACTTGGCGGCTAAAACGGCGTGGCGCCTCAACAACCACATCGACAAACATGCGTCGCCCGCGGGCAGCCAACTGGCGTTCCTGCGCCTCCAGTTCATTGATCGCCGCCGCGACCCGGCGCCGGGTCTGCGCCGCCACATGGGCCCGGTTATTGAGCACGCGATCAACTGTTGCCGTGCCGAGGCCCGCTTGGCGCGCAATTTCTTTGATTGGGAACCTATGTGTCATTGATGGTTTATTGATGTATTTTCTTCTCAAATCAAGCTGCGCCGGGGCGTATGCTTTCCCCATTGGAGGAGGAGCCAACATGAACATGCCATCTGCCCCCCGCGTGGGTTTTTACACCGAAGACGCCTGCGATCTGGCCGAGTTTGCCGCACTGACAAGCCGAACGATGACCCGCACCGAGGTCCCGCACGCTGCTGAAATCGCGAAGAACATTCCAATTTATGACGTGCCGAGCCTGTCAGAGAGACTGGCCGACCCCAACCGTCGTAGCGCCCTGCTGGCGGAGTGGGCCTACATCCTCCAAGACGCAGCCGGCGTCTTTGTCTTGCGCCAGGCGCAGCCCGATCACGCGACAATTGATGCGGCGACCGAAATCTTCCTTCAGATCATTGCGGAAGAAAAACAGGCTGGCGCGTCGTCCGCTGACCACTTCGCAGCGGGCACAAATGATCGTGTTTGGAATAGCCTACAGAAGCTGTGTCTGGCCAATCCAGAGGTCTTTATCCGTTACCATGCTTCGCCTGCGATTGATGCGGCCTCTGAAGCTTGGTTGGGTCCAAACTACCAGATGACCGCCCAGATTAACCTAGTTTACCCAGGCGGGGCCGCACAGGAGCCTCATCGGGACTACCACCTCGGTTTCCAAACACCGGAGATCTGCGCGACCTACCCTGCACATGTGCACAACCTGTCGCCGCTCATGACTCTGCAAGGCGGCTTGGCGCATTGCGATATGTCAGTCGAAAGCGGTCCAACACAGCTTTTGCCGTTCTCGCAAATGTACGGTCCAGGCTATGCCGCATATCGGCGCGCTGATTTCAAAGCGCATTTTGAAACGTACAGCGTGCAGTTGCCGCTTGAGAAAGGTGACGCGCTATTCTTCAATCCCGCTTTGTTTCACGCTGCCGGCGACAACCAGACGGCTGATGTGAACCGGATGGTGAACCTGTTCCAAGTCTCGTCTGCATTCGGTCGATCGCTCGAGGCGATTGATCGGACCAAGATGTGTGAAGCGCTCTACGAACCGCTTCATAAGATGCGGGGGGCGCTCAACGAGGCGGAGTTTGATGCGGTGGTTGGGTCCTCCGCGGAAGGGTATTCGTTTCCCACGAACCTCGACAGTGATCCGCCTGTCGGCGGGTTGGCGCCCGAAACGCAAGCCGCGCTTCTTAAGCGCCACATTGCGGCCGGGTCCTCCTACGACGTTTTTGCAGCCGAGCTTGCGATCTTGGATGCCCGCAAGAGGGCGTGAGGAAGATATTGAAACGGCGACCATTTCGCCAATAGCGTGTATGCCTTCCACAAATTTCCACTACAGTTAACGCAATTGCGGGGAAATCCTAATTGGATTTCCCCCTTCCAAGTATGGAATTCCTGACCTGACCGACGCTACCTTTTATCCCAATGGTTGTGCGCAGGTCCGGCGCACTCTCTCACCAAGTGGAGGACATTGTCCTCTCGCGCTGGGCCGCCCCAATGCACAACTTCGTAAAATGAAGATTAGCGGTAACCGTATAAAGCGGCCGTGCGGCGCACGGTGGCGACCCGTTCTTCGTTCGCCGGATGTGTGCCTAAGAAGCGATCACCCGGATTGGGAATGCGGAAAAAGAACTCCGCCCCGATCAAGGGGTTGTATCCTGCCTTCGCAGCAATAACCGTGCCCAACTCGTCCGCTTCCAGCTCAAAGTCCTTCGAATAGCTCCGCGCGCCCAAAGTCGCGCCAAATTGCTGCGCCGCTTCGATGGCTTCCGGATCCGTGCGGCCCAACACGCCAGCAAGGCTACCTGCGACGACGGCACCAATTGTCGCGTTCTGCTGGAGGCGGGCCAGGTGACCGCGGATATGATGCGCTGCTTCATGCGCCATGATGAAGGCCATCTCATCTTGATTTTCCACCCCTGCGATGAGGGGAATAGTGAATGCAAGGATCGGACGGTTTGTCTCGTCTAGCGTCTGGTAGGCGTTCGGGGGCAAACCTGGACGGTCATCCACGACGATTTTGAAATCGCAGTTGCTGCTCCGCGTCCGCGCGCGACACTCTGCCTCTGCCACCGGCTCGACCGCATCAACAACGGCCAAAAAATTGCGCACAGCCGTCCGGCCTTGGACCGCTGGGGTCGAAGCAGGCCGCAATTGTGGTTGTTTGGCGGGTGAGGAGGCGGTGCTTTGCGAGATCGGTGACGAACATGCCATCAACACAGCACAAAGCGCTGTCGCGAAGACGCGTTTTGGAAGTGATTTGATCATGACCCGTGCCCGTCTCAATGCATCATCATGCGTTGACCGTCAGACCTTATCATAACAGGGCTGAACGGCTAGCCCTTCTGCCCCTATTTCACAACAATGCGATTTGGCGCTTTTGCCGACCGTCTCCCCCCGTTAGGCTAAATGCATGTTTACCATCGAGCACACTTTCGACTGCACCGTTGTCACCCTGGTCGATGAGGGCAAGGCCCCCTTGGGGGAAGACGTGATCATCAATGCCTTTGAAGATTGCATTACCTTAACCCAATATGATCCCCACCAAGACAAGGCGGTCCGGATCACCATGTCACTTTCACAGCTGCGAGACCTTGAAGCCGCGTTAGACCTGCCAGAAGGTGTCTATCAGTTCGCGGATAAGCCCGACCCTGACTGATGTCTGACCGTCTGAACCGTTCCAACAAGGGCTAAGACGAACGCGAGGCCGCAAAACACTGTTCTGATGATGTTCCAGACCTGCCAGACCGGCGAGTATTCCGTCCATATCTCTGCCGCCGCTGGTAGATCGTCTGGTATGGCAATTACAGCGAGGCCCTGGTTCATCGGGACGTGAACCACCATTGTCAGCACCACCCCGCCAAGACCGGTCAGCGCTGCGCTCAAGCCAAAGGCCGCTGCTGCGCCACGCGCGCCTTGCACATAGGCCACACCCACGGCCAGCAGGAGCGCGATAGGCGTCCCAAAGAATACAGGCGCAAAGACGGCGTTGCGGACTGAACCGTTCATGGCCTGCATCGCTGCGATTGCGATGCGAGGATCAAGCGTATCCAGCCCCCACATTGTCGAGCATACCCAGGCATAGAAGAAGCCAAAGAGGGCGGCCGACAACAGCAATGCCACCCCTATCACCGCCCAAGAGACATATCTTAGCATAACATTTCTCCTCTAAAGCGTACATGCAGTTACGCCTTTGCAATACCCGTAATCGTGTGTACGGAAATGCGCAAGGAGAATTTGCTCGAATGCGCGATGAAAAGAAGAAGGCTCGCGAAGATGCGATCATCTCCGCGGCCTATTCCGTTCTTGAGACGGACGGATATGCCGGTACGTCGATGCTAAAGATTGCCAAGGCCGCGAAGGCGTCGAATGAGACGCTGTACCGGTGGTATGGCGACAAGCGCGGATTGTTTGAAGCCATGGTGCTGGCCAATGCCGCTGAAACGATCAAAGCATTGGAACCCGCGATCGCGCAAGAAGGTGACCCCGTCGCATGTTTGAAAGTGGCTTCCCCCATCTTGCTCCGCATGCTGACGGGCGAACGGGCGATTGCATTGAACCGCGCCGCCGCCGCGGACCCAAGCGGCGAACTTGGGCGGGCGATTGCAGCCGGTGGGCGCGAACAGGTGGGACCACTGATGGCCGAGGTCCTCTCTCGTCTCGATGGTGCCGCCTCTTCCCCGCCGCATCGGTTAGCGGAGCGGTATTTTGGTTTGTTGATCGGTGACTTACAGATCCGCCGGGTCATTGGCGTTTTGCCGGTCCTCAGTGAACAAGAGATCAATCAACGCTGCAGAGATGCCCTTACCCTCTTCCAGCACCTCTTGAAAATGCCTGGCGGGCTGTAGCGCTCGCCAGGATTCAACCCTATCTAATGCTGTGACAACTTTGGGAAGCCGAATGCCAGACCGTAACGACGCCGCCTTGTCCTTCCTCCAGACGCGCAGGTCGCGCCCGGCGAAAACATTGACCGCCCCCGTTCCCGACAGGGCAACGGTTGAAATGCTGCTGACAACGGCAGCGCGCACACCAGACCATGGAAAGCTAGAGCCTTGGCGGTTTATCGTCCTCGAGCGCCCAGCCCTCCAACGTCTAGCTGAACAGGTTCCTGCCCGTGGGCGTGCCCTAAAGATCGAAGATGAAAAGGTCACAAAGATGGTGAACCAATTTGCCAACGCTGACCTTGTAGTCGCAGTCATTAACAGCCCAAAGGCCTCCGAAAAAATCCCTGAGATTGAACAGACCTATTCCGCAGGCGCGGTCTGTCTGGCCTTGCTGAATGCTGCTTTGGCCTCAGGCTGGGGCGCGAATTGGTTGTCCGGGTGGGCATCCCACGATCCGACCTTTACGGCGGATGGCTTAGGTCTCGCCCCGCATGAGACCGTGGCCGGGTTTATCCACCTTGGAACAGAGACCAACGCCCCGCCAGAGCGCCCGCGCCCCGATATTGCAGCAATCACAACCTGGGTTTCCGCGTGATTTTCACCGACTTCTTAAAGGCCGTCGCTCAACTGTCAGATCGACGGTTCCGGCGTGTACTCTGGCAAGGTATCGGCCTCACGATCGCCCTGCTGATCGGCGTCTACGCCGCACTCCTTTGGTTGATTGAGGCGCTGACGGGTGACGCGATCACGCTGCCCGGCGTGGGGGAGGTTACTTGGGTTGGCGATTTGCTCAGCTGGGGATCGCTGGGGTTGATGATCTTTCTGTCGATATTTCTGATGATCCCTGTCGCATCTGCCATCACGTCACTTTTCCTCGACGACATCGCGCACGCGGTGGAGGACAAACACTACTCCCACCTCGCCCCAGTACGGCGGGTCCCCTTCTGGGACGGGTTTAAGGATACGGTGAATTTTCTTGGTGTACTCATAGGCGCGAACCTCTTGGCCTTCATCGCTTATGCGATGCTACCCTTCCTTGCGATCCCAATCTTCTATGCACTGAATGGCTATCTACTCAGTCGTGAATATTTTCAGGTCGCCGCTATGCGCCGCCTGGGCCGTGCTGGCGCAATCGAGTTGCGAAAGGCCTATTCTGGGACCGTTTGGTTTGCAGGCATCTTGATGGTTGTGCCTCTCTCAATCCCGCTGATCAACCTGATCGTTCCGGTCCTTGGTGCAGCGACTTTTACTCATTTGTTTCATCGGCTGGCCCCGCGCTGACGGCAGGTGTGGACATCCGGTCGAACCAGTCCAGGTCACGGACCGAAATCATCCCTGACATGATCGTCCCTGCAATGACGGCCCAAACGATCGTAGCCCAAAACGTTGTGATCCAAGCTTTGCGTTTTAGTTGCGGATCGGCCGGTGCGGAGGAATGGGTACCAGGCACGACGTCTCCTGCCTCTCCTTGTGTCTGAAGGCGCAAGGGTAAAACAACAAAGAAAACCATGAACCAAATCACGGCAAAGAGGACGATGGCTGAGACGGGACCCATGGGCGTGCCTTTCAGGAGTATTGGTGAGGAGCTAATGCGCCGCGCGGGCCACGCAAGGACCCGCGGCGATTAAACCTGCTCAAGCTCTACCAAGCAGCCGTTGAAATCCTTGGGATGCAAAAACAGGACCGGTTTGCCATGAGCACCGATCTTTGGCTCCCCTGTACCAAGAACCCGCGCGCCGTCGGCCTGAAGCTTGTCGCGCGCGACAAGGATGTCATCAACCTCATAGCAAATGTGGTGGATACCGCCCGCCGGGTTTTTTTCCAGAAATCCGGCAATCGGGGATGCATCGCCCAACGGGTGTAGCAGCTCAATTTTCGTATTTGGAAGCGTAATGAAGACAACCGTCACCCCGTGTGCCGGTTCGTCCTGTGGGGCGCCAACCTGCGCGCCAAGGGTGCCCTCGTACTGCGCGCGCGCCGCCGCCAAATCCGGCACGGCGATGGCAACATGGTTCAAGCGACCGATCATATTGGGCACTCCTTTTTACAACTGGTTCGCCCGGTGAATAGGTTGCTGACGTTGCGCAGGCAAGCGCCGACCGTGCGGCAGAGTGACCAGGAATTAAGCTTGGATTCATTTCAATGTGTCCAAACTCAAGGCAACCAACCGCACTGGGGAATCACGTGGACAGCACAAAAGGTCTCTTTATTCAGCGCCCTGCCACCGCCAAACGACCATTGTTAGGGCTGACAGCGTTGGTGGTGGAAGACAGCCGTTTCGCATCTGAGGCGATCCGCCTGCTGTGTTTGCGATCCGGCGCGCGAATCCGACGGGCAGACTGTTTGGCCCATGCAGAACGGCACCTGAAGGTCTATCGCCCGGGCGTCATCATCATCGATATCGGACTTCCGGATGGATCTGGGCTCGCACTGATCGAACGTCTGTCCCAGGCCACGCCGCGTGTGGATGTGATCCTGGGAACCAGCGGCGACGATGGCGCAGAAGCTTCCGCAATCGACGCGGGCGCTGACGGTTACCTTGCCAAACCCGTGGCTTCGCTCGCGGTGTTCCAAGATACAATTTTGTCCCATCTCCCGCGGGAAAGACAGCCGCCTGGACCACGCCCGATTACCAACGAAACGGTGGAACCCGATTTGATTGCGTATCATGACGATCTCAGCCACGTCGCGTCTGTTCTCGACGGTGGAGAGGAATTGGCGTCGATCGACTATATCACGCAGTTTCTGGGCGGTGTCGCCCGCAGTGCGGACGACACTGATCTAGGCGAAGCCGTCGCGAACTTGGCTGAAAGTCGCGCTGCAGGTGATCCACTCAAATCACCGATCGCGGCCGTCGCGGCGCTCGTGCAGGAGCGGTTGTCGCACGCCAGCATCCACTGAAATTGCCGTGGTTTGATTGGCGTCGTTACAAGACGATCCCGGGTCCATCCGCCATTTGCAAACCAGGGAAAATTGACCCTTCGATGATCTCGCGGTTAAAACCGAAAAGACTTTGCATCACGTGCCCCGCTGTCGCGCGGACATCCCCCATCGGCATTAGATCGCGCCGGGCGTAGAGGTCTGCCTCTTGCAAACCGGGCCACGCCCCGTTCACTTGCCCTCCTCGAAGCGCGCCGCCAGCATAAAGGACTGCGCCACCCGTGCCATGATCAGTGCCGCGTGTTCCGTTTTGGCGTGCTGTGCGACCAAACTCCGTCAAACACAGGATCGCGGTTTTCTCCCAGACCGGACCAAGTCCAGCCCGCAGCATGAGGATCACATCTGACAGGTTCGAAAGAACGCGCGGCATGCTCCGATGTTGATCCTGATGAGTATCCCAGCCGTTGAGCGAGAAGCTAGCAATCCGCGTGTCACTCAACAAACGGGTCACAGCGAATTCAACCAACTTCGTATGCTGGCCGCCCGCAACACTTGCCATCATACTGTCGCCCATCATGTTTTCTGTTATGCTTTCAATCGCCTCAGCATCACCTTTCAATTGGTCGGTGATTGCCACGGCCTGGTCCATCGCGGACCGAAACAGCGGATCGTCGTGGGTGACAACATCGAGCAAACGACGCGCTTGGGCGGATATCTGCAAGCGCGCTTCGGGCGACCATCGGGCGGTGGCGGCATCACCCTCAAGGATCAACATCTGCTCCTGACCAATCGCATAAGCCGTGTCCGCGGACAGCCCCGGCACAGTATGCAACATACGGTTCAACCACCCATCGGTACGGCGTGCATTGACGCCGCCGGTCCCCGCTTCCAAAATATCCTGACCATCAAAGTGGCTCCGCTTGTCGCGATAGGGCGTCGATACGGCATGGACAGCGCCAAAGCTACCATCGGCCCATAAGGGCGCAAGCGGGGCAAGCGCCGGGTGAAACGCATAAAATCCGGTTCCAAAGGGGGGCTCGCCGTCCGTCGCAGGAGATCGCAATGCAGCGAAGTCAGGGTCGCCAACGGGCCGCACCACATCAAGTCCGTCCATCCCGCCACGCAGGATAATCACCACCAAGCGGTTCTCCCAAGGGCCGGATGCGAAGGCAACCGGCGTTACGAGTGGGCTCGCAGCAGCAGTACAACCAAGCGCCAAGGACCGAGATAGAAACGAACGCCGATCCATAGTCACCTCCGGTTAAACGCAGCTGAGGCGAAGACAACCCCGATGCCATCGTGACGGGTTTCGGCTGCCCCCGCCGCAAAGACGACGGCTGGGTCCGCGCTCGGCCCAAGGGCCCAATGAACAACCTCCCGCGGGTCGGGAAGCGGGTCCATTAACCGGCGCGGCGCACCGATCGCCCAAGTCACCCGACCAGCCATAGTTTGCGGAATGATCCAGTCTTCGGCCCGGTCCGGCCACCCGTCCGGACCCGTTGGGTTCTGCCAGCTTTGCCCCATCACTCGCAGTGGATTAAACAATAGGCGGCGATAATCTTGCGTTGTCAGCGAGGCAAGATCGCGACCGCGCAGACCCAATGCCCGTGTACACGCGACGATAAAATCGAAAGGCTGCCGCACCTTTTGCGCTTCGGGCCACCAAGCCGAAGGATGGTTCAACATGGCAGCGTAGCAGGCGCTCAAATCACCCTGACTTTCAAGATAAACTGCCGCAATCGCCGCAACGAGTTCCGGGTCAGGTTGGTCTGCAACAAAGTGCTGTGCGAGCTTGCGCGCGATGTGTTGCGCGGTCGCGGGATGTGCCGCCAAATCGCGAAGCACTGTGTGAATTGTCTCCATGCTCGCTTCCGCCGGATAGGCAACGCCCAAAACGGTTTCTTGTCCTGGCTCGGCGCGCTTCGGGTCAAAGAATTGACCATCGGCAGCCGTCCAGGTTACCCCCGCGAGCATCTCTGCCAATTCGCGCACGTCTTGCTGTGTGTACGGGCTGCCGACCCCAAGCGTATGTAGTTCCAACATCTCGCGCGCGAGGTTTTCGTTCAGGCCCCTGTTCCGCCGCTGGCCAATGGTGCTCCCCGGGCCGACCGATGCCACCTGTTGGAGATAGATCAACATCATTGGATGGGTTTCAACGGCGCGAAGCATGTCCTCAAACCGGCCCGCAATATGCGGCCTGATCGCCTCTTCGATGTAAGCAGACACAAGGTGTCGTCGGTTGCCACCGACCGCGACCACGGTGAAGTGGTCGGCCCAAAAGGCCACGAGGCGCTCGCGCATCCCAAACGTCGAATCAACCGCACGCCCGTAAGTCGCCCGGACATTGTTTTCTTGTGCGGCCGTCGTTTCCTTTTGCATGTCTTTGACGCGCGCCTCTGCGGCGTCAAAGTCAGTGGTCCCACGCGCTTGGTGGCGAGCACGATATACAACGGACTGTGTGAAAAGAGAGGGTTCCGCAGCGTCGAAGGGCGGTATGATGTGCGCACTTGCCATATGATCGGGGCCGGTTAGCTCTTCAAGAAGTGCATTCACACTTTCGGGCACCGCATGATGCGGGGACAGGCCCATGCCAAACCGAATAACTGCAACGTGCGGATCGAAGACCATCACCTTCTCCTACCGTGATGATACGGCAGAATGATGAAAAACACGCGCATCATTGTCTTCGCGCAGCGGTTAATCGCTGAATTGGGCCTTAACTGGCTTTCATTTTGTCCATGAAGCCAGCCGCCGCCGTCATGACCACAGATGCACCAGACACACCCCAGCCACCATCGACAGGAAGGACAACGCCGGAGACGTAGGATCCAGCATCCGAGCAAAGGAAACCCGCCGCTTTCGCAATGTCTTCCGTGGTCCCCATGCGTTGTAACGGAACAGACTTGGTGACGGCGTCTCGGATCTGCTCCGTCGGAGCCAGGCGCGCCATACCCTCCGTCCCGTCAATCGGCCCTGGTGAGATCGAGTTGATCCGCACACCTTCCCCGCCCCATTCGAGCGCCAACGATTTGGTAACCATGTCCACGCCTGCTTTTGCGGCACATACAGCAGACTGATGGCTCATCGCCGTGAAGGCTTGCGGGGCTGAGATGTTGACGACGCTCGCACCAGGTTTCTTCAGGTAGGGAAAGCTGGCACGCATCACGTGGAAGGTGCCCATCAAGTCAATGTCGACCATCGCTTTCACAGCGTTTGGCGATAGGTCCATCAAACGTCCCGGCACATTGCCCGCCGCGCCCGAGACCAGATTGTCGATTGGCCCGCCTAGATAGTCCGACACGGCCACGAAGCCAGCCTCGACCGCCGCGTAGTCACGCACGTCGAACGAGACACCAAACGCCTCTGCCCCCAGATCCTTCAGCCCTTCGACTGCGGCATCCACCTTGTCTTGGCTGCGCGACGCCACAACAACCTTTGCCCCCCAACGCGCAAAACCTCGCGCGATGCCGTAGTTAATGCCGCTCGTGCCGCCGACCACAAAGACGTTTTGGCCCGAAAAATCGAATGTCATGCTCATGGTTGGTCCTTTGTGTGCTTAGGCCATCAATTGGAGGTTATCGATCAACGGGCGATCTTCGGTCTCCATCAGGTCCAGAATATGGTGGTGAAGGCGGCGTTTGTGTTCCGCAAAAATGGGGCGGGCTTTTGTAAATCCCTCTGCATAGGCGAGGGCATCTTCCAACGTGGCGCTTTGATCGGCGCAGGCCACGTTGATCACTTTGTGTGCGGCCAGTTCCTCAGCCGTCGCCCTCCGCCCCGTGAGCTGCAGTTCATTCACAAGATGATGCGGCAGCGCCTTTTTGATCGTTGCGTTCATGCTCGGCAGGAAGGGGATCGAGATATCGACCTCTGGAAAGCAAAAGTATCCACGGTCCGACCGCATAAATCGGAAGTCGCAGGCGCAGGCCAGGATCGCCCCGTTCCCGAAGGCATGCCCAGTCATGGCTGCGACAACAGGGAATGGCGCGGTCAAAAGCTTCGCGAAAACATCATTCATGCCGTACATAAAGCCTTTGATGTCATCGTGCGCCTTGTTTTTCAGCGAGGCGTTCAAAAAGCCCAGATCGACACCCTGGCTCCAATTCTTTTCGTCGTTAGCGGTGATCACCATCGACTTGATGGTTTTGTCCTCAACGGCTTGGGAAATCGCGTCCAGCATGGCGGCAGCGAATGTCGGGTTCTGTCGGTTTTCCCCATTCGTCATGGTCACCAGGGCTGTCTTGCCCCTTGTTTCGTACGTAATGACGGACATGATTGCTGCCTCTCTCCCACCGCGGCGAGTATGCGGGCAATCGGCTAGGTCGCAATCATGAAGAACGCCAAGTTGACCATAACGTTACGTCGTGGGGTCAAACCCGTTCTATACTAGCCGCAATCCGGTCTGCGTCTTCGGTGGTCAAACGCGGCGGATGCCAGTCCTTGCCGGGCGCAGCGGCGAGCAACATCTTGGTGTAGTCATGCTTTGGACGATTGAACACATCATCCGCGGGCCCAAATTCCACCATCACGCCCTTTTCCATCACAGTGATGTAGTCAGAGATTTGTGCCGCGACGCGCAGATCGTGGGTGATAAAGATGATGGCCATACGGTACTCGGCCTGTAGTTGGTTCAACAGGCGTAGCACTTGTTTTTGGATCGACAGATCAAGCGCTGAAACAGATTCGTCCGCGATCACGACATCCGGTTCCATCGCAAGCGCCCGCGCGATCCCGATACGCTGGCGCTGACCGCCAGAGAAATTGCGCGGGTTACGATAATAGGCCTCTTCCTTCAGCCCAACTTGATCTAGCAGGTCGAGCGCTTTGGCTTTCGCGTCCCGCGTGCTGATCCCTTGCAAGATCAATCCGCGCGTGACGATGTTGCCCACGGTCTGCGACGGGTTGAGCGAACCATAGGGGTCTTGGAAGATCATCTGAATGCGTTTGCGAGCTGCCAAAAGATCCGCGTCCTTCAGCGCGAGGAAATCCTCCTTTTGCAAGACGACGCTGCCGGAAGTTGGCTCAATCAAACGGATCAAGGCTTTGGCCAACGTGGATTTACCGGAACCGGATTCACCTACCACGCCAAGCGTTTCCCCGGCCCGCAACACAAACTGCGCATCGTTAAGCGCGTGGACCTCTTTGTCACCCGCGCCATAGACCTTGTGCAGCGCCTCAACTTCAACCACCGGTTCATCGTTGCGGGTCAGGTCTGGCGTGCGGGTGGTCTCCAACAACGGCATCGCATCGACGAGGAGCTTGGTATAGTCCTCCTTCGGCTGCATAAGGATCTGCTCTTTCGCCCCCTCCTCAATGATCTTCCCCCAACACATCACCGCGACACGGTCAGCCACATCTGCGACAACCCCAAAGTCATGGGTGATGAAGATCGTCGCGTTGTCGTAGACCTCTTTTAAATCATTGATCAGGCGTAAGATTTCGGCTTGCGTCGTAACATCAAGCGCTGTTGTCGGCTCATCCGCGATAAGGATGTCGGGCTTACAGGCCAGCGCCATCGCGATGACAATCCGCTGGCATTGCCCGCCGGAAACCTGGTGCGGATAGCTTTGATAGATCCGCTCCGGTGTTGGCAGTTTCATCTGCTCAAGCAATGTCAGCGTTTCCTTGCGCCGGTCGGCCTTAGAGATTTCCGGGCGGTGGAGCTGAAAGACCTCTTCGATCTGGCGCCCGATTTTCATGGCGGGGTTCAGCGCCGCCATTGGCTCCTGATAGATCATCGAAATTCGAGCACCGCGGAGCGCGTTCAGCTCTTTCTGCGGCAACTTCAGCACGTCACGCCCGTCGAAGATCACTTCACCCGACCTAATCGCCAGACGTCCCGGCACATCGTTCATAATCGCGCTGGACATGACCGACTTGCCAGATCCAGACTCTCCAACAACACAAAGGATCTCGCCGCGTTTGAGGGACAGATTCACATCCTCAACAGCGTATTTCCGGTCCGCCCCTTCCGGGAGCGTAATGCAAAGATCTCGGATTTCCAGAATTGCGTCAGTGCGTTGCTCAGACATCGCCAACCCCCGTTTACGGTTTCCCTACCGAAACAGGTGCGACGCTTTCATGCAAGCTTTATGGATTATCCGCCGACTTCGACCGCCCGCAAAGCGCGCTCCTCATCAATGACCTCTTGCGGGAACTGGCTCATGAAGCAGCAGCAGACGCCCTCATCAATCATGGTACGCGGACCGTGCGGGTGGGCGATGTGGCGGTAGACGCCGTGGGAATGGCCATGGTGATGATGATGGTGGTGCCCGTGATCATGGCTGTGGTCATGACCATGGTCGTGATCGTGGCTATGCCCACCCGGCGCCTCATCATCGTCCGGGTCGCGGTATTCGGCGTGGTGGTGGTGGACGTCGACTTCACCCTTCGCGAGCCGGTCTTTGAACGACGCCATCAGGTCGGTTGAATCGACGAGCGCCCCTGCCCGTGCCTCTTCAATCCGTTCGATGAAGGTGTCGATCACATGCGCCTGATCCTTCAGGTAGCCCGCTTTCATGATCTGCACATCGGGCACCGTGGCCGCGACACGATCAACATACCCGTATATTCTGTCGATCAGTTTGCCGGTGAACAGGAAGTAAGGTGCGACGACGATTTTCTTGAAGCCGAGCTTCAGCGCCATCTCCATCCCGCGCCCAACGGACGGATAGGTCACACCGGAATAGACGGTTTCTGACCAGCCGAAGCCAAGGTTTTCGCTTACGATCCGCGTCAGACGCGCCGCCTCGGCATTCGCCAGGGTGTCAGAAGTCCCACGCCCCACAACGATCAGCATGGTGTCGTAAAGTTCGCCCGCGTGGACATGATCTTTGCCCAGCGCCTGCAAGATACGCGCCTCAAACGCCGCGATCATTTGCGGGTGCAGGCCAAGTTCCCGACCATACTTAACGGTAAGGCCCGGAGTCTTTTCCTGAAATGTGGTCAGTACCGAAGGGATATCATTTTTCGCATGGGTCGCTGCGAAAAGCATGCCGGGCACGGCCACGATCTCTGTCACGCCTTTGTCGACCAAGGCGTTGAGCCCCATGTGGATGTTGGGGGCGGAGTATTCGAGGAAGCCATGTTCAACTGGCGTGTCTGGGAACCGCGCGCGGATGCCTTTGGCGAGCAAGCCGAACTCTTCCTCGGCCGCCTTTGAACGGCTGCCGTGACCGCAAATCATGATCCCAAGTTTTGACATTGCTCTACCCCCGGCTGTTCGGCCCCTTGCTGCCCTATTGGGACGGCAGGGTGAAGGGCAAAAGCGGCCATTGAGTGGTCCTCGACGGCGGGGTAGCGTGGCGGACGGGAGGATGCACGTGAGTTTTCAGCCGAAAAAGGTGCTGCTGTGCGGGGCGACCGGGACGATTGGTCGCGCAACAGCGCGGGCTGCGGTGGAAGCCGGGCTTGACGTGACCTGCTTGGTGCGGCGGCCGGTTGAGGTGTTTGAGGGCGCCGCGACCGTGCAAGCAGATGTGACGGATGCTGCGTCTGTGGACGCGGTCTTTGCGAGTGGCTTTGATGTCGTCATCTCGTGCCTCGCGTCGCGCACGGGCGCGCCAGAGGATGCTTGGGCAATTGACGATCGCGCCAACCGCACCGTGTTTGACGCGGCAAAGGCACATGGTGCCCCGCATGTGATCTTGCTCTCGGCGATCTGTGTGCAAAAACCCCGGTTGGCCTTTCAGCACGCAAAACTGTCGGCAGAGACCGCTTTGATCGAGTCCGGTCTGACCTACACCGTTGTGCGCCCAACGGCGTTCTTCAAATCGCTGTCAGGGCAGATTGCGCGGGTGCAAGCGGGTCGGTCATTTCTTGTCTTCGGAGACGGGCATTTGACCGCGTGCAAACCAATCAGTGATCGGGACCTTGGGCAATTCTTAGTCAAATGTATCGACCTTCCCGGTGCAAAAAATGCGGTCGTTCCAATTGGCGGACGCGGGCCCGCCATAACGCCGAGGGATCAGGCGGACCATCTTTTTGGTTTGCTGGGGAAAGACTCGAAGATCGGCACCATGCCTGTGATTGTCATGAAGACCATTGCGGGGGGGCTTGGTTTCCTTAGTCGCATCGTCCCCAGCTTCACCGCGAAGGCGGAATTCGCGCGGATCGGGCTCTACTATGCCACCGAGTCAATGTTGGTCTGGAATGAGGCCGAAGGCCGCTACGACGCAGACGCGACGCCTTCGTTTGGTGAAGACACCCTCTTTGACTATTACGCAGACGTCATCGCGGGGCGCGCCACAGTTGAAAAGGGCGACCACAGCGTTTTCTAAACTCTACTCCGCGGCCACCACGCGCTCCGGGAAAAGACCGGCCAGGCCTTCCGCGCTCGCCGCGCACACCCCCCGTTCTGTGATTAAGCCGGTCACCAGATGGTTCGGTGTGACATCAAACGCCGGGTTGCCTCCCGGCGTCCCATTTGGCGTGACTTGGACCACGCCAATACCGCCATCAGCAGCCCCCTGGATGTGGGTCACTTCATCCTCTGCGCGGTCTTCGATCGGAATCTCCGCCACACCGTCCTCAACCGTCCAATCAATTGTCGGAGATGGGAGGGCGACATAAAACGGCACGCCATTTGCATGGGCCGCAAGCGCCTTCAGGTAGGTCCCGATCTTGTTGCAAACGTCGCCACGCCGCGTTGTGCGGTCGGTGCCGGTGATCACCATATCCACCTGCCCGTGCTGCATCAGGTGCCCACCCGCATTGTCGGTGATATAGGTATGCGGGACGCCATGGGAGCCAAGTTCCCAGGCCGTCAAAGCGCCTTGATTGCGAGGGCGGGTTTCATCGACCCAAACATGCAAAGGGATGCCGGCGTCATGGGCCTGATACATCGGGCTTGTCGCTGTGCCCCAATCCACCGTCGCGATCCAGCCCGCGTTGCAATGGGTCAAAAGCCGGACAGGCTCACCTGCTGGCTTCTTTGCGGCGATGTCTCTGATCAGCGCCAGCCCATTCACACCAATAAGTCGATTGATCTCGACATCTTCATCCGCAATGTCATGCGCGAGTTGCAGGGCCGCTGCGCCACGTTCTTCGATCTGCAAAGGTTGTAGCGCCACCTTGCATCGATCCAGCGCCCAACGCAGGTTGATCGCCGTCGGACGGGTTTCATTTAGGAACACCCAGGTTGCATCCAAGTTGCTATCGCTCGGGTCGTCGCGCATCGCATGCGCCACGCCATAGGCCGCCGTTGCCCCGATGAGGGGCGCCCCGCGGACACGCATTTGCACAATGGCATCCGCATAGTCTTGCAGGGTATCGACAGTTTGAATGCGCAGCTCATGTGGCAGCCAGCGTTGGTCGATGATCTCAAGCAGCGCCTTGTCCGCATTCCACCACAAGGACCGGTAGTGTTTGCCGTCGATTTTCATCGCTTCCTCTCTCGCCAGCGCCGTCAAAGTCGGACGGCCGTCCATTTATGATGATGTATCGCTAAAGATGATTAAAGCCTGCGCATTGCGGTTCAATGACACAAGCAACAACGTCAGACCTAACGTGTCGCGCTGTGCGTATCCTCTATTCAGCGAAAAGTGCAGCAAGGCGTGTCAGTTCTGCCCGGTCAAAGATCCGCGCCGCCACGCCAAATCCCCGCGTCGCGTAGTCAGGCGGGAGCTGCTGTTCCGTCGTGCACGACGCATGAAACGATGTCAGATCGCTGTCAGCCATCAACATTGGAAGCGTTCGATGGGTAATGCCGCCACCGGCCATAATTTCGATCCGTCCCTGACTGGCCTGCTGTAATTGGCGCAGCGCTCCACGACCTGCCTGCGCGGTCGGCGCACCGCCAGAGGACAAAACACGTGTGCATCCCAACTCAATCGCAACTTCCAGCGCCGCAATCGGATCCTTCACCACATCAATCACGCGATGAAGTGTCACGTACAGGTCCCCGGCTGCGTCGATCATCGCTTTCAGGGCGTCCTGATCCAACGCGCCATCCCGCTCCGCACCAATGACGACACCAGCAAGCCCGAACTCCTGCGTCGCACGAATGCTTCTCAGAGCGACGCCAAGTTCATCAGCGGTCATCGCAAAATCACCACACCGCGGTCGGATCAGGACATGGGTTTCGATCTGCGTTTCTGCCGCTAGCGCCATCAGACCCGCATCCGGCGTCAACCCACCAACCTCCAATCCGATGCAAAGCTCAATACGATCGGCGACACCCTCGCTCGCCTTAACAGCCTCAGGAGAAGCGGCGCAGACCTCAAGCGTATAGCGCTTACTCGGCGGCATTTGGGGTAAGGGCACCTGCGACGTCCTCAAGCGTTCGAACGAGCGACATCTCGTCGGACAAATGCAAGACATTGCGCGCATCTTGGCCTTCCAGTCGCCCAAGATGATCCTGCCCGATCAACTCTGCCGGGATCGAAATCGCCATGCGAAGCGCTTGCGCAAAAGAAAGCCCGAGATGGTGAACCAGGCGTCTCACCCCCTCCAATTGGGTGAAATGTGCACCGGCCAAGCCGCCCTCTGCATTGATCAAACGCCCCTTTTTCAAGCGCACCTCTTGACCGTAAAGATCAAAATGGTCCGGCCCCCCCACGGTCGCCATAGCGTCAGAGACGAGAAACATAAGGTCATCCAAAGGCCGCGCACGCAGCGCGATCTGGATCATGCGATCATCCACGTGAAAGCCGTCACATATGATCCCCGCCCGGATCTGAGAATTGATAATCGCGCCAACCGCGCCCGGCGCGCGGCTTGTCATCGGCGACATCGCGTTGAACAGATGAGTGGCACAGGTCGCACCTGCGGAAATCGCACTTTCGACGACACTTGCTTCCGCATCGGTATGTCCAATTGACACAATAGCGCCAAGCGCCGCAAGAGCCTCGATCTGTTCGAACGTTGTTGATTCAGGCGCTACGGTGATCATCACGGCAATTCCGTGCTGCCGTAACCGCGCGACATGATCAAGCGTCCGGTCATCCATTTGACGCACATCGGCCGCGTTGTGGGTCCCACGCCGCGCGACAGAAATATGCGGCCCTTCGATGTGCAGACCAACGATACCGGGATCACCTTTTGCCGCCACGGCGGCGTCCACGACCCGATCGAGAACCTCCACCGTGTCGGTGATCACAGTGGGCATCACCGCAACTGTCCCAAAACTGCGATGGGCTGCCGCTATGGCTGCCATGCCGTCCCGCGAGGGCGTTGAATTCAGCATAACACCCCCCCCACCATTGACCTGCAAATCAACAAATCCCGGTGTCAAACACCCGTCCAGCGGCACCGCACCCGCGGGGCTTGGGCCCATTTCCACCACACGGCCGTCAACCACGCGCACGGCCTGGCCTGCGACCATTGATGTGCCGTCAAACAGCGCGTCCGGGGCGACCCAGATATCCGTCATACCGGTCTCTCAAAAAAATAGGGCGCCATTGCCGTCTCGATCTGCGCATGGATGAGCCTTTGCATCTGGCCCCCTGGTATGTCTTCCGCCCTATCAAGAACAACCTTATCAAAGACGGACTGAAGATTTTTGTCCGGCTGTGTGGTCATAAGATCTGCCAGCAACTCTTCGACGGCCACTTGCACTTTTGGTCGGGGCCAATAATAGCGGATCCGGTCCGCAAGGCCCTCATGGCGGTGCCGCGCAACGAGGTCGGGATCACCGCTATAGTGACCCTGCCAGTGCACTGGATCGGCCAACATTTCCGCATCCATCACAGCCCGCAAGGCCCCTTTCGCGGGCCGCAATTGATCAAGTTTGTAAATGGCCTCGCGATAAGCATAGGTCAGTGCAGGGCCAACTTTCTGAAAAGCAAATCCAAGAGCCGCAAGGCGTGGGAAGACCTCGGACGCCTGATAATCTGTCGAATGCGCCTCAAGGCACACGCCGGGACGATCTGCCAACGCCACCTTCAAGCCTGGATCGCGAGCCATCGGAAGATCGTGAACCTTTGTCGGGCTAAATTCCACCCCGGGTTGGACGACAAGCCCACCGATCTGCTCACGCAAATCTCCGAACGTGGCGTCGTGTGCAGCAAGTGTAGCACGGGCGGCTTCAGGCCTTGTCGCAGGGATATGGCCCGCTTCATCAACGCGCGCGCCGCCTGGCGGGGGAACTTCTGTTCCAACCACATAGAGCAAGTCTTCCGACAAAGTGCCGCAGACACCAGCAAGATCAGCAGACCGCGCCGCTGTTGTTTCATCGTCCAGTTGCGCCGTTTCGCCGGCACAGCCTTCAGAACAATCAAGGTGGATTTTGCGAAATCCGGCCGCGACATAGGTGCGAACAAGCTCCCGCGCCTTGGACATCGCTGCGGGCGACTCCTCTTTGCGCCACGCTTGTGTCCCAAGGTGATCACCCCCGAACAGAATTGCGTCGCGATCTGCGCCAACGTTTTGCGCGATGTCGGCCACATAAGCGATAAAGTCGCTCGGCCGCATCCCCGCATAACCACCGTCCTGATTGACCTGGTTGGATGTCGCTTCGATCACAACTGGCCGGTTCAGGCGATGTGCCATGCGCAAGGTCGCTGCCAAGACATCTGGATGTGCCGAACACACCGATGGGATCGCGACGATCTCGCCAGCACGATTGCGTTTGATGATATCGCGAAGAACATCAGCCATTGGCGTGTTCCAGCCAGGCAGCATAGGCCGCACCGCGTGCGCCGCTCGCGTCGCCACCCTCTGCCAAGACGATCGGCGCATTGCCAAACCCGGAAATCTGGGCGGCCCCAGCGTGCTCCATCAAATCGTCAGCAACGCCGGGCACAGCCGACAATCCACCCCCCAACACGATCGCATCGGGATCAACCGTCATGGTCAAACCCGCAATCATCTCGCCCGCCAACTGGCACCAAATGCGCCATGCTCTTTGCATCTCGCCATCACGCGCGGCGGCGATATCTGGCGCGGCAAGACGTTTCGAGGTGAGGTGCTGCGCCAAACGTTCAAGACCCGGACCAGCAACATAGGTTTCAATGCACCCTATGCGACCACATCCACAACGGATGACTGGCAAGTCGTGTTCGACGACGAGGTGCGCGGGGGCAGCAATATGTCCGAATTCTCCTGCCGTGGCAGTTGGACCGTGCAAGAGTTTGCCATCCACGACCGTGCCACCGCCGATGCCGGTCCCAATAATTAATCCCATGACTGTGCGGTGGCCTTTACCCGCACCAAACACAGCCTCTGACAGGGCCAATGCATTGCAATCATTGATGTAAGTCACGTCGCGACCTACCGCACCTGCGATGTCTCGTGGAAACGGCCTTCCCGAGGCGACAAGGTTTGCGGTCAACGCGTAACCAGTCTTCGGGTTCACCAATCCTGCGGAACCTATGCCCACCGCCGCAGCCCCTCCAGTTTCGCCCTCAGCCCATGTGATTTGATCCACCACGGCGGCAACCAGCGCTTCATAGTCTTGCGGTGTGGGCACGCGGCGGCGCGTTGCCTCAGACCAGTCCCTGGCGAAAACCCGGGCTTCGATCTTGGTCCCACCGATATCCAGCCCGATCGCCGTCATGCGGTCACCGGATAAAGCGTAACGCCTGACACGACACGACTGAGCGTTGATTGCCCGGAGAAAGGATCATCAACATTCAAACCCAGCTCATGTGACCATTGCGTCCCCCGCACTTGTGAGGCGGCAACGCAAAGCGACGCCGCCCAGACGGAACCAAAAGGCATTGCAAAGTCGATGTCGCCACCCGGCCCAATCACCTCCACCCGTGACGTCGGAAATTGCGTGCGCAATTCTTCGGCAAGGTCCAAATCATATTGCGCAGTTGGTGCATGAGGGCTGGAAAAAAGGGTGATGGCCGTGTTGTCCCGCACGAACGACTTTGGTCCGTGACGGAACCCCAGCGTGCTATCCCAAAGGGCCGGAATCTGGCCGGCAGACAGCTCCATGACTTTCAAAGCCGCCTCGCGCGCCGCGAAGGCGAGCGGGCCTGAACCGACGAAAACCGCCCGGGACGGTCGACCAGTGCCTTGATACAGCGGCAACAGTGTCTCCAATTGATCGGCAAGCGCATTCAGCCGCGCGGCCAAGTCGCATTCCACGTCAAAAAGCGCAAGGGCGGTCAGCAACATCGTCGAAAAGCTCGATGTCATCGCAAATCCCGCATCATGGGTCTCGTCCGGCAGAATAATGGTCTGGGTCGGGCCTTCGGATGAGCGCGTCGCAAGCGCGCCGTCCCTATTGCAGGTGATGTTCAAGCGCGGCGCATGCGGGGCAAGCGCATCGAGCGCGTCCAGCGTCCCGATGGTTTCGGTGCTGTTACCAGACCGTCCGAAGCTGACAACAAAGGGGCGACGGGCGCCGATTACATGTGCCGGATTTGCGACGATATCCGTTGTCGGGACGCTGCGTGTCCCAGGTAGCGCCGCAGCGATGATATCACCGATGTAGGCGCTCGTCCCCGCCCCGCAAAACCACACTTCATCAAAGCTCTGCGCAGCGATCCATTGGCGCAGCGTGGGTACATCCATCACCGCTCCCCACTTGCGCCAAATGGCAGGCTGATGGTGGATTTCCTGCCAGGTGGCCCAGCTGTCGATTGTCGTGCTCATGTGGTCTTCGTGACTTTGGCCAGCGTTTCAGGTGCATCTGGATCCATTCCGAGGGCGAGCGCTGTCCGCAAGACGATAGGATACATTGCTGCAAGCAACACGGCTGCCGCCGCCGCAGGCGTAAGGTCTTCAAGGTCTAGGTCACTTGGCGCGATCCGTTGCACATCACAGTCCACACCGACAAAGCGCGCTTCCGCCTGATCAAGGCTGTCCTGGATTGTTGGCTCACCCGTATCCAAAATCAGCACCATAAGCGGGTTCGTGGCAAGCTGAAACGGGCCGTGCAGCACCTCGGCGCTTGAATATGCTTCGGCGTGTAAGGCGCAGCATTCTTTAAGTTTCAGCGCAACCTCATGCGCAGCACCGAAACCAGTATCACGCCCAACAACAAAGATATGGCGCGCTCGGAGAAACGCAGCTTGAATGGCTGCGGCTTTTGGGTGCGAAAGCCTCGCGTTTTGCAACGCGGAGAGGGATGTTGCGGCGCTCTCACCGTACCCTGGCTTCAGCGCCGAAAGCAGCGCCATACCCGCGCCAATCGCCCCAATCACAGACTTCGTTGCAGGCACCGCCAGCTCGGGACCCGCTCCAATGGCCACGGTCAAACCCGCTACGAACTCTACTGGGCTATCTGGTTGATTTGTAATGGCAACGACAGAGGCACCGGCCTCCGTCGCCCCGTGTGCAGAGCGCACAAGATCATCCGACGCGCCGGATTGGCTCACAATCAGCGTGAGCGCATCGTCCAATGCAACACCGCCGCCGATCGAAAAAACAGACGGCGGAAGCGACGTGATCGGGATACGCAATTCACGCATAAACTCATAGGCAAGGATATTAGCAGCCGCGTCCGAAGAACCCCGCGCGACAGTATAGATCGCTTTGGGACGCGGGAGTGCATCGATGTCGACCACCTGGCCTGCCGCGCGTGCGAAAACGTCAATCGCCTCCGCGCTTTCAGCCGCCATGTACCCGCCAGGTTGCTTCGCTGCCATGCTCATGCCCGCAATCCGTAGCTGTCGAAAGCCGCCCAAGTATCTGTCATGTCGATAATTTTTCCGCTTACCCGCGCCTCATCAAGCGCCATCGCAGAAAGCCCCGCTTCAAGCGCGTCGACAACACCAACAGGCAGCGCTTTGGTTTTGCCTGTCAGGAACGCCACAATGTCATCAATCATCATATGATCCGCACCATAGTGGGCAGATGCCCTACCGGCGTCCATCTGCGTATAGTCATGATCTGCCAGCACCGCCCCATCTCGCGCCGTCGCTTTCAGATGACCACGAACGAAGTCGCCCTCCGCCATGCCCAGCGCGCCCATTATGCAAAAGCGCCGGTGTTCGTCGGGGACATTCAAATTGGTATGAAACGCCAGCGATGCCCCACTCTCATAGCGCAGGATCGCGGTTTGATAGTCGATGATGTCCCCGTCAGACCGAAAGGGATCATCGACACTCTCCCAAACGCTCGTCTTGCGGTACATGATTTCGTTTTCTGTGTTTGACGTCGGCGCATGCTCTGGCACGAAAGACTTCCGGCCGCCAAAGCTCGCCACGTCTACAGGGCGTGACGCAGTGACCATGTTATAGATGTCGATGTCGTGGCAGCATTTTTCGAGCATGAAGCCGCCGGACCACCGGATCATCCGCCGCCAATCGCGCATGAAAAAGGCGCCGTGATAGGGGCCAATGTGTTCATTCGCTTCAAGGCTCACGATGGGGCCAAGCTGGTCCAGCACAGCACGCAGATCGACCATATGCTGGGAGTAACGCAGAACGAGCCCGACCATCACGCTGTCAGTTCCATGTTCAGCGAGCAGTGCCGCCAATTCCATCGTCTCTTCTTTCGTTGTGACGACAGGTTTTTCCGTGAAAATCCGGACACCAGCGGCCAAGCCTGCTTTGATATGGTCCAGGTGGAAAGCGTTCGGCGAACCAACAAAGAACAGGTCTGGGGCCGTGCGCGCCAGCATGTCTTCGACCGTGTCGAAACGCGGCGTATCGGTGCCGATCATCTCCAGATACGTCGGTTGCGGATCGAAATAGCCAACGAATTCCGTTTCAGGCATCGCATCCTTCAGGATTGACAGGACATGCCCTGCCCTAAGACCGATGCCAGCGGTGACAACTCTCATGCGACCAGCGCCGGCGCGGCAAGGCGGCGCAGAACGTCGCCGGCGGCATCAAAGACATGGCAATCGTCAGCTGAAACACCGAGGCCAACCGTGCTGCCTTCAGCAACCTGAGCATCACCAGCCAGCGAAGCGCAGAAACGGGCACCGGACCCAATGGTGCCATAGGTAATGGAAATGCCGCCCAGGCGTTCAACGACATTGATCGCAACCCGGAGGTCCTCACCGCCCAGCGTCACATGTTCTGGACGGATGCCAACTTCCACTTTGTCGCCTTTGGACACAGTGGCGCCATCGACCGGTAAGACCATGGCTTGCACGCCGTCGAGCATCACTTTGATGCCCTTCGCGTCCGCACTGTCGACGACCGCAGGGATCAAGTTCATGTTCGGCTGGCCGATGAACGATGCAACAAACCGGGTTTTGGGGTGGTGATACAGCTCCATCGGGGTGCCGAATTGTTCGACCCGCCCAGCGTTGAGCACGACAATCCGGTCTGCCATCGTCATGGCCTCCACCTGATCGTGGGTCACATACACCATTGTGGCGTCAAGGTTGCGGTGCAGTTGGCTCAGCTCCACGCGCATTTCACCGCGCAGCGCGGCGTCAAGGTTGGACAGGGGCTCATCAAAAAGAAAGACTTTTGGGTTGCGGACGATAGAGCGTCCGATGGCCACCCGCTGCCGCTGTCCCCCGGACAATTGGCCTGGTTTCAGATCGAGCTTTTCGGTCAGCTGCAAGATGTCCGCCGCGCGATGAACCCTTTTATCAATCTCAGGCTTCGTCATCTTTTGGACCCGCAACGGGAAAGCAATGTTCTCAAACACGCTAAGGTGCGGATAAAGCGCGTAGGATTGGAACACCATCGAAATGCCACGGTCGACCGGGTGGGCCTCGCTGACATCCGACCCGCCAATCATGATCTGGCCAGATGTGGCCATCTCCAGCCCCGCGATGATCCGAAGCAAAGTGGATTTCCCGCAGCCAGATGGGCCAACAAAAACAACAAACTCCTTATCGGCAATGGCCAGGCTGATGTCGTGTAACACCTTTGCCGTCCCGAAAGATTTGTTGATGGAAAGAAGATCGAGCGTCGCCATGGCATCCATTGGGTCTAAAGGGGTGAGTGGTGGTGAAAGGGGCGACGTAAACCGCCGCCCCAGCCAGGGAGATTACAGCGCCTCGTCGAGCTCTTCACCCGCGATGGTCACAAGGTTGTCGACTGTGTCGTCCTCGAGGATGATCCCCTGCACCATGTTGGTGAAGACCGACTGCAGCGATTTAAAGTCTTCAACAAGCGGCTCTGGTCCACCGGTTGAGATTGTTGCTGTGAACGTCGGCCAAATGCCGTCGGCATAGTAAAGCTCATCTTTGCCCATCGCCGCGTAATCAAGGATCGGCGTCAGCCCCCAAGAGCTATCAAGGTCATACTGGCTATCGCCCGACGTGATCCGCTGCGCGAGTTCCTGTGCCAACTCCTCGTGGCCAGACCCTTTGAAGACAACGATGCTGTCGGTGATCAGGATTGTCCCACTTTCACCGGATGGGCCCGCAGGAACGGGGACGACCAGTTGGTTGATGTCTTCGTTATGCTGGCCGTAGCCCCAAGGACCTTGGACATACATCGCGATCTGCCCGTCATTGAAGAGATCCTTCAGCTGGTCACGCTCCCAGGCGGTTGGCCCTTCTTGGGCAACAGAGGCAAGTTTGCCGTAAAATTCCAGCGTCTCGCGTGTCTGTTGGCTGTCCAACATGTTCTCCCCCGTTGAAGGATCGATCACGACGCCTCCATTGGAATAGAGGTAGTTCAAGAACTGGTGCATCGTGTTGTCAAAGTCTTTGCCAGCCAGCCCCACGCCCGCAGCGTCGGTATTGTCGACAACGCCCTGCGCCATCGCGAACATGTCGTCCCAAGTGGCTGGGGCCTCACATGTTTGGCCAGAGGCCTCCACAATATCACAGTTGATATAGAGCGCTTTGGTCGAGAAGGCATGCGGGTATCCCCAGGCGGTGCCTTCGATCGTCACGGTGTTTAGCACACCGTCTTGATACATAACGTCCCCGGAAATCTCGGCCGGAACGATGAGGTCGTTGTTGGCCAACTGGCGCAGCGTCCGGGACCCCATGTAAGCAATCGAGGGCGGGTCGCCGGCGGCCGCAAGGGTTAGGGATTTGTCCTGGCAAGTGCCCCATGGCACAGCCTCCAAATTCACGCTCACGTCTTCATGATCAGCAATGAACTGGTCGACGACCGCTTGGTCCGCTTCCCGCACCTCGCCGCCGCACATAATGAAATGCAACTCTGTCTCAGCCCAGGCCATACTGGCGCCAGTGCTCAGTAGCGCAGCACCCAATGACATCTTAAAAATTTTCATTTGTAGTCTCCCAAGTTGGTTTCGGCTTATTCTTTGACCGCCCCCGCGGTGAGGCCCGCGACGAGGTATTTTTGTAGGAACAAGAAGATGACCATGACTGGCAGCACACCGACCAAGGCAGCGGCCATCATCTGGTTCCAGGTGACATCCTGATAGCCGATGAATTCAAACAAACCGGCTGGCAGGGGTTGCAGCTCACGCTTTTGGTTAAACGTGATCGCAAAGAGGAATTGCTGGGCATAGGCGCCAATGAAAACCGCAACGCCAACGACAATCAGACCCGGTGTGGCAAGGGGCAGAACGACCCTGCGCAGCGTATAAAGACGGGACGCACCATCAACATAGGCCGCCTCCTCC
>JBCBHE010000009.1:0-133426 GCA_038526085.1 Pseudomonadota bacterium
GTCTGATCCCGGGCTTTGAAGCGCCGGTTCTGCGCGCCTACTCTGCCCGGAACCGCTCCGGCTGTGTCCGTATCCCTTGGGCCGAAAGCCCCAAGGCAAAGCGCGTCGAGGCACGCTTCCCAGATCCATCCGCGAACCCATACCTGTGCTTCGCAGCACTGCTCATGGCCGGTCTGGACGGCATCAAAAACAAGATCGACCCAGGGTCGTCTTCGGACAAAGACCTCTACGATCTGCCACCAGAAGAACTGGCCGAGATTCCAACCGTCTGTGCCTCGCTCCGCGAAGCGCTGGATGAGCTGGAAGCGGATCATGAGTTCCTGTTGGCCGGTGACGTCTTCACCAAAGACCAGCTGGAAGGCTACATGGAGCTGAAGTGGGAAGAAGTGTACGCCTATGAGCACACGCCGCACCCCATGGAATACAAGCTGTACTACAGCTGCTAATCCACGGTTTACTCACACGGAAAGGGCGCCCATGGGGCGCCCTTTTTGCTTCGTATGAATGTTTCACGAACCTCAAATTATGCATTTCGCATTTTTGGTCAACGTTTGCACCCGTCAAGCCAGAAAAACCTGACCTTGGGAAAGGTTGACTCCTTGGTCAAAAATCTACCTGATTGACGCTAAGTCATTAGGCGGTATCAGATTTTCAACTTATGAGCGAAAGCGAACCATCCAATAGACGCAAACTGGCGTCAGATGCCGATTGGGACGACATTATCAGTCGTGTCTATGACGTCGCTCTTGACCCGTCCCGCTATGAAACACTGCTCGACAAGTGGGAAATGACCATGGGGCCCATGCGCAGCAGCGGGCTCGAAGCCCCCGCCATC
The DNA here is from genome assembly GCA_038526085.1 of Pseudomonadota bacterium. GTDB lineage: Bacteria > Pseudomonadota > Alphaproteobacteria > Rhodobacterales > Rhodobacteraceae > Yoonia. Next base: position 836 of record JBCBHE010000009.1, read on the forward strand.
GATGACGCCTACATCCTGGGTCATTTTGATCGTGCAGCCCAGTTTTTGGAACGGAGCGATGTCGCCGCTGGCCCATCGGAAATCGAAGTCCTGATGGGGCAGTTTGAATCGATGGCCGCTGTCATCATCGACAACACGCTATCTGTTCTTGCGTTAAACGAAGCCGCTGCAAAGGTCCTGCGCGCGAGCGGCGGCGCGCCTCTTTCAAAGATCGCTCTTGATGACATGGACCGCGCCGCCCTAGGCCGGCAGTGTGCCCGCATGTTGTCTGGCGACGGGCCTGTGTCGTCTGTTTTTCGGGTCAGGGCCGCCGACGAGGGGCATTTTATCGTTTTTCATATGAAACGGGTTGTGCTCTCGTCCGGTGCGCCAATTGTAGTTGCAGTGACGTCGGACCTGACCTGGCCCGTCGGCTTTGGCGACATTCTTTCATCCGCATTTGGGTTGTCCAAAACCGAGGTCGAGATTGTCCGACTTCTTGTCGAATGCTGCGCCTTAAAAGAGATCGCAGAGACGCGTGGTCGGTCGATCGAAACGGTGCGCGGTCAGTTGAAGACCATTCTGGCGAAGACAGAAACGCGTACACAGGTGGAGCTGGTGCGGCTTGCGATGTCGATGATGGACATCGCAACGCTGACAACTGAAACCAACCCGGGACCCAGGATCATTTCTGAAGGCTTCGAAGCGCTTGCCCCAATTCCCTTTCAAACCGTGATAGGCGCAGATGGCCGCGCACTCGACTATCTGATCATCGGCGATCCCGAAGGCACGCCGATCCTGTATCTTCATATGGACTTTGGGTTCATGCGCTGGCCTGCATCGGCGGAAGCCGAGGCGAAGCGGGCTGGGATCAAAGTCATTGCACCGGTCCGCGCTGGATTTGGGCATTCATCACCCGTCCCGAAAAAAGCAAGCTTTGGGGAACAGGTTGCCCAAGACCTACTGACAGTGATCGATGCAGAGGGGACACCGCCCTGCCCCGTCATCGCGCTTGGTGCTGACCACATGTTCGCGACGGAGATGGACCTCCTGCGCCCCGGACAAGTCACAGCTTTGATTGCGGCAGGTGGCGTCTTTCCATTTATGCGCCCACAACAATATGAGCGCATGCACAAGTGGCATCGATTCATCCAAGCGGGCGCGCGCTACACACCGCAAGTGCTCCCATTCTTGGTAAAAGCTGGCTTCCATCTGGCCAAGCGCGGCGGCAAACGGGCTTTCGTGCATTCCGTCTTCGGCGACTCGCAGGCCGACATCAACACATTTGAAGATCCCGAGGTCTTTGAGGCGATGATCACGGGATCGGAGATCTGCCTATCTGAGACACATAATGCCCATGACGCATTTTCCCGCCAAGCGCTTTATGAACACAGCAAGAGCACCGAATCCATCGTCAAGCAAAGCGAAGGCCGGTTCCCGTTTGTGTCTTTCAACGGCACGGAAGACCCGGGTGTGCATGTCGATACAGTCGAGGAGTTCAGGGAGGACTATCCTTGGGTCGATTTTCGGGTCTACGCGGACTCAGGCCAACTAATTTTCTTCGATCGCTGGCGCGAAGTCCTTGAAACAACGAAATCTTTTATCTGATTTTGCATTTTAACCCATTTGGGGGATTTTTCGCTCGGCGAAGTCGACAATCTTTGGTGCCATTGAAGAACCAGAGTATCGTAATGCACTTTGCACCCATTTTCGATGCCGATCAGTTTTGCCGCATTGCCGGCTTGGTTGGCTTCACTTTTTACATGGCGAGTTTTGCCGCGCTGCAATTCAAGGTGATCGATGGCCACGGCCTGACATACTCACTCTTGAATGTATTGGCAGCGTTCCTTGTTCTCATCAGCCTCGCGGCTGAATTCAACCTCGCATCCGCACTCATACAGGTCGGTTGGATCATCATTGGGTGTGCGGGGATTATTCTACGACTTCGGAAGAGGTACCAGGCGCCGTCTGGTCTGTCGTTTCCTGCATAAAACAAAAAAAGACGAGTCTCCCTCGGAGCAGGGAGCACATTTAAGGGGTCAACTATGCCGTCATCTCACAAGTTTGAACACCGCCACGTCCTGAAAACACTAGTGACTGCCAGGGGCGGCTTGTCACTGATCGAACAGGACTTCGCCATAGAGGCCCAAGTCGAACGCGAAACAGCTGACTGGGTTCCGATGTGGGTCGACTTGGAACATGCGGTCCGTTCTACGCGCCATCAAGCGACAGCCTACCGCGCCATTACTGATGATGGCATCCTGCTGTGGTATGTGCGTCACGACAAAAAGAAGCGCGGCTATCACTCGCGCGCCTCAACCGCGGTGGATGCGTTTGCTGATGCGGCCCAAACCTGGCAGACCCGGCGCGCGATTAAGCGCAACTGGGATCAGTTGAAGGCGCTGCAAACTGACGTTCTCATGGGACGTAAGACCGTGGACGTGACAATTGAAGACGCCCGCGCGGGCGGCTTGTGCACGCTCGGCATTGAAGGGTTCATGCGCCGGTTTGGCATCGCAAACCGCACACGCATTTCTGGCCGGCTCGCGGCACTGTTGATGAAGGTCGAACCACAAATGGGTTTCGCGTTGTACCGCGCAGCCTTTGCGAAAGGGCTCCTGCCACACCCCGATGTGGAGGTGGCCCCGACCAAAGCCTTAGGTCTTCCCGCGACCTAAGTCTTTGCGCCTCATGGCGTTGTGAGTGCGCTGTGCGGCCAGCTGATCGCTGCGACACAACGCAGTTGGCGATCGGTTTTGCACCATCCTGGGGCCGGAGTTCCCGTCCCGGTCCCAGGATGGCGCGCTAACGGGGGTGTGCATTTCTGAATTTCGTCGCTTAAACTGCGACCGTTCGCGTTGTGTCGTGAATAGGACTTTCACAAACACCATGCCTTATTACTTGATTACCGGATGTTCCTCTGGCGGCAAATCCACATTGCTCGCGGCCCTAGATGCGCGCGGCTATCACACGATTCCCGAACCCGGTCGACGAATCGTCGCTGAGGAGCGCGCGGGCGATGGCAAAGCGTTGCCCTGGGTTGACGCGCTGGCATTTTCTCACCGAGCGCTTCAGATGGCTAGAGAGGACCTTGCGGGGTGCGCCTCTCAACAAGGGCCAGTCTTTTTTGACCGTGGCCTCATCGACGCGGCCGTTGCGCTGCAGCACGCAGCTGAAATCCCACTCAGCGCCTCCCTCGGGTCAAAATCCCCTTACCAAAACCCTGTCTTCTTGGCACCGCCCTGGTCTGAGATCTACCAGAAAGAGGCAGATCGCCCGCACGGCTTTGACGCCGCTGTCGCCGAGTATTATCGGATCAAGGAAGCGTTAACTGAGCTCAATCTAAAGGTGGTTCACCTCCCGAAAATCTCGTTAGAGGAACGGGTCGAGTTTGTTCTTAGTCACCTGCCATAGGCGCCACCGCCGCGAGACGCATCTGGCTTCTAACTGGCTTCCAACTGGCGATCGGCCCGGTCTTTTCCGCGAAGTAAGCAACATAGACCGCCGCTATCGGGATCAGTCTGCGCTCCCAACCGGCGTCGTCCCCTTAATCCAATGTGCCGCTTGATATTTCTTATGATTAGGAAGCTCCGTCACGGCCCCTCTCGTCACAAACGTCACCATCGCGTGACATCACCACGCAAACATTGCGCCATCAACGCTCAGAGGCCAAGTGAAGGCGACATCAGCAGGAAAGACGCCGTCATGCAGACTGAAAAGTTCACCTTCCCAGGCCACGCGGGCGAGTTGCTGGCCGCGCGCTTGGACCGCCCAGACGGTTCGCCAACCGCCGTCGCCCTCTTTGCCCATTGCTTTACCTGTACGAAGGACATTGCCGCCGCGCGCCGTCTGGCAGCGCGCCTAGCCGACAACGGGATCGCGGTGCTCCGCTTTGATTTCACTGGGCTCGGCCACTCGGCAGGTCAGTTTGAGACCACATCTTTCAGCTCCAATGTCGCTGACCTTCATGCGGCCGCGGCAGAACTCGGCAATCGTGGACTCGCCCCGACGCTCCTCATCGGCCATTCTTTGGGCGGCGCTGCCGTCCTGCGGGCCGCACCTGATATGCCTCACATCAAAGGCGTGGTGACGATCGGGGCCCCGGCGGACCCGGGCCATGTGACCCACAACTTTGGAGCCGCCATTTCAGAGATCGCGGAAAAGGGCGTGGCAGAAGTGAAGCTCGGGAGCCAGACTTTGCGCATCGGCAAAGGCTTCTTGGACAATGTTGCCGAAGAAAGCCTCACGCCCTCACTGGCAAAGCTGAACGCGGCGCTACTGGTGCTGCATGCGCCCCTTGATCAGATTGTTGGAATTGAAAACGCCAGCGAAATCTTCTTGCGGGCGAAACACCCCAAAAGCTTTGTGACCCTCGATGATGCCGACCACCTCCTCAGTCGCGCGGAAGATGCGGCCTATGCGGCTGATGTGATCACTGCTTGGTCCCAACGCTATGTCCCTATGGCGAAAGCACCATCAACAGCACCGGCAGCACCCGAAGGTGTATTGCGGGTCACCGAAACAGATCCAAATGGGTTTGCGCAAAGCGTCACCCAGGGCAAACACCAATTGGCGGCGGATGAGCCCTCGTCCTTTGGAGGCACAGACACGGGGTTGACGCCTTACGGCTTCCTCGCAGCCGGGCTTGGTGCGTGCACTTCGATGACCATCCGAATGTACGCGCGGCGCAAAGGTTGGCCTTTGGCGGGCGTCTCAGTGGATGTCGACCACGGCAAATGCCATGTGCAGGACAGCGAAACAGGCCAAAAGATCGACTGCTTTACCCGGACGATCCACCTGAGCGGCAACCTCGACGCGGATCAGCAGGCCAGACTGCTTGAGATCGCAGACAAGTGCCCGGTGCACAAAACCCTAGAACGCAGCAACCGGATCGAAACCGTACTGGCCTAACGCCGCCGTCCGGAGTCTTTGATCACACACTGCCATTTGAGGCCGCAAAACCGCTCAGGTCCTGCAGGGCCCATAGCGGTTGGTCTTGAACCCCTAAAAGACGAAAGGCGCAGCCACGGCTGCGCCCTTCATCTTTTTCTAGCCTGGCAGATGCAGATCAGGTGCGCGCGGCACCCACCAATTTCCAAAGCCCTGGAACAACCAAAGCAGCCAAGGCAAGCTTCAGCGCATCGCCCACCAAGAATGGCGTCAAACCCCACTCCAAGATCGGCTGATCCCAACCATAAAGCTGGCCAAGCCACGCGAGGCCCGGTGCGTAAATCAAGATGTTCCCGATCAACATAGCCAACGCCATCATCAAGATCGAACGATCCCAACCGCGCCGTGCAGCCATGCCCAGTGCCAAAGTGGCCAAGACATAGCCGACCAGATAGCCGCCTGTGCCACCCATCATATAGGCCAGACCGTAGTTTTCGGCCGAAGAGCTCGCAAAGACGTCAAAGCCAAGTGCACCAATAATCATATACCCAATGATCGTCGCCAAGCCCAAGCGCGGGCCATACGCGGCACCAATTGTTAAGACCGCAAAGGTTCCCATCGTGATCGGCACAGGCCACATCGGGATTTTGATCTTCGCGAAAATCGCAAGCGCGATGATACCAAGCGCGACAAGCGCCACTTGCTTGATGATCAGTGCCGTACCTTCCGTTGGGCCAATGGCCTCCGTGAGGACTGGATCTTGGTCAGTTAGCGCCATGGGGCCCCTCCTATTCTTTTGATTTGCTCTTCATTGCCTCAGCCATGCTGCGCATGCAAGGTGTTTACGCCAACGGTTCAGGTGCGTAGGCGGAGTGGGAGGTATAGTTTTTGCGCGGTCCGGTGACGTCCCATGTCGCCGTCCAGTGCGGCCAGCCACGAAAGTCATAGGTCACGTTGTAGGTATCTTCACCACACAGATGCGTCGATCCCGCGACCAGACCTTTAGGGGAAAAATTGTGAAATGGCGCGCCATCATTGAAAAAGACCACTACCTCCTGATCTCGCCACTGCCAGCGATACCGCCGTTCCGCGACCAAAGTGCCGCCGCGCGCTAACGCGAGCGTTCCTGTTTCCGCATAAGACAGTCTACTTGAGGGTATCTCAGTAAACACCGCTTGCCCTCGCAAATCCCCGTCCATTTGCCCCGAACGATCATCCAGGTGCCGTTCGAGACGCCAGGTTCCAACAAAATCTGAGGGTTGTAGCATTCTTCCGATCCGAGACTTGAGCCTGCTCTGTTCCCGCCTTATGACGCTCTCGTTCCCATCAGAAAAGGCAAGTTTCGATGATCCCACGCTATGCGCGCCCCGCCATGACGGCCATTTGGTCGCCAGAGACCAAATTCCGGATCTGGTATGAGATTGAAGCGCATGCCTGCGACGCCCAAGCTGCAATTGGTGTCATCCCAAAGGAAAACGCCGAAGCTGTCTGGAAAGCCAAAGATGTTGAGTTTGACGTGGCACGCATTGACGAGATTGAGGCCGTCACAAAACACGACGTAATCGCCTTCTTGACCCACCTTGCCGAGCACGTGGGCGCCGACGAGGCTCGCTTTGTTCATCAGGGCATGACCTCCTCTGACGTGCTCGACACTTGCTTTAACGTCCAACTTGTTCGCGCAGCTGACATTTTGATCGAAGACCTCGAAGGATTGCTGGCCGCATTGAAGACGCGCGCCTTGGAACACAAAGACACAGTGCGTGTCGGTCGCAGCCATGGAATTCATGCCGAACCGACAACGATGGGCCTTACCTTTGCCCGCTTCTACGCTGAAATGGATCGCAATCTCACACGTCTCAAAACTGCGCGCGCCGAAATCGCGACGGGTGCGATCTCAGGCGCTGTCGGCACCTTTGCAAACATTGATCCTTCTGTTGAAGAGCATGTCTGCCAAGAACTTGGCCTGATCCCCGAGCCAATCTCAACACAAGTCATTCCCCGTGATCGTCATGCGGCCTTCTTTGCGACACTGGGCGTGATCGCTTCTTCGGTCGAAAACGTCTCGGTCGAAATCCGGCATATGCAACGCACAGAGGTGCTCGAAGGTGCAGAATTCTTCGCAATGGGGCAAAAAGGCTCTTCTGCGATGCCGCACAAAAAGAATCCGGTGCTGACCGAGAATCTGACCGGCCTCGCCCGCCTCGTACGCATGTCGGTGATCCCGGCGATGGAGAACGTCGCCCTTTGGCACGAGCGGGACATCTCGCATTCCTCGGTGGAACGCATGATCGGGCCGGATGCCACGATCACGCTGGACTTCGCTCTCGCGCGACTCACGAGTGTTGTTGAAAAGATGCTGATTTTCCCAGAGAACATGCTGGACAACATGAACAAGTTCCCTGGATTGGTCATGAGCCAACGTGTGCTTCTGGCCCTCACCCAAGCGGGTGTCAGTCGCGAAGACGCCTATGCCATGGTGCAGCGCAATGCGTTGAAAGTCTGGGAAGAACGTGTGGATTTCCGCGAATTACTGCTCGCCGATGCTGAGGTTGTCGCGGCATTGGGCGAGGATGGGATCAACGAAAAGTTCGATATGGGTTACCACACCAAACATGTCGACACGATCTTCAAGCGCGTCTTCGGGTAACATTTTCGCGCCGCGACGGCCTGACACGTGACAAACGGCGCAACCGTGCTACCGTTGCTCCACTCAACAGAGGAGCGACGAAATGAAGATGAAGACGACTACGGCCGCCTTAATTCTGCTGCTGTCGCCTGCTGGTGCATTTGCATATTGCAGCGGCGCCGCACATGAGGCGCAGCAGCAAGCCGCGATCTCCTGTGCAGAGGGCATGGTGTTTGACACCGAGGCCCAGACCTGCGTGGCTGAAACCACCAGCTAAACGGATGTGTGAGGCGTGTCCCTGCGCCTCACACCACCCTTTGAACGTTTACGTAGCAGGTGCGTGCAGCGGTTGCTGCATCGGCATATGCGTTGCCTTTGGAACAAAGGCTGTGCTTGATGCCGCTGACATCGCCAGCACGGCATAACGCCGACCGTCTTGGTCATTGACGTAGGGCTCGCCGACACGTTCCGCATCGTAGCCCAGCTGGCGCAAAGCGCGCATCAAAGATAATGTCGAAAGACACATCAAGCGCGTCGCCCCTTGCGCGCTCGAGACGTCAATCAATCCGTCCACGATCATGCGAAGACACTGGCTCCGCTCCGCGTGAGTGCGCACGCCGTCACACATCACTAAGCGGGTGCATTCCCACATCGTTTCTTCCGCAATGTCTTGTCCCAAAACATGCGCCGGAATGTCGATGAGTTTTCCCTTCACTGCGTCCCGCAGCATATATGTGTGTGTTCCCCATGTGGCGGTCGTTGCCATAATCCGGGCCCCCCCGATAACTACGCCGTCCTGGAGAACGATGGAGTAGCTCGCCTTTGGATTGTCGTATTGATCCATCTCGACTTCATCGTCGTGCGGGATGTGCCACCCCAACTTATCGACGAAGAATCGCTTACGCAAACCGAGATAATCGTAGAATGCACTACCGTGGCGGTGCATGTCCGCGAGTGTAAAAGTGATATTTTCCATTGTGCCCTCGTGAGTAATGAGGGTTAACAGATAACATCTTGGCCGAATTTATACAGCAAAACCTGTCCTTATGGACACATTGAGGACATTTTTGACTTGACGCCTAGGTCAAATTGAGGCGCGGGGAAAATCTCTCAAATTAAACCAAATTGACTTGCAAGTGCTGCCGCCTGTGGACCGGTTTTTGCGTCCAATTTCAGCTTAGCATTTTTCAACCTTTGCTTGATCGCCCCTTCGCTTACTTGCAGTTCGTGGGCAATCTGCTTGATTCGCTTACCATTCTTGATCATTTCAAGGACTTCGAGTTCTGCCCGGGTCAGGTTTGAAGGTGGCGCAGTCTCGACATGGCGACGGCTGATAAAAGCGCTTAGAAGACGCATCTCAAGATCGCTAAATTCACGATCCGCCCGCGCAAATGATCCAAATGACCGCAAATTTTGACTGTCTTCGCCCACATGTGATACCGCAACTCCATATCGCAAACCGAAAGTCTGCGCCTGTGCGATGACCCTTCGTGGGTCGTCCAGGCCTATTTCGCTCCAACGTATGTAGCCCGTGGACTGATAAACCCACCGAATCACGGGGTCATAAAGCATGAAGCGCTGCTGCGAATAATGCTGGATCCACTGATCTGGAAAGGCGTTTTCTTCTTCCAACGGAAACGCAAAACCGATCCGCAAGGCAATGTGATACCCTGCCGGCGCAAGCTCCCTCAAATCATCAGGGCTAACTAACCGATCCATTCAATTTCCTAGACGTCTGTCAGCGACGCATGATGCTATCTTAATGTAAGGCAATTCAACAATTATAGCCTAAAGGTTATGTTTGCCGCCAAAGTGTGATGTAATAGTTAGCGGACGTGTAACGAAACATCTACTGACACTAAAGGTCGCAATGACAGGCCCAACTGAAATCGAGCAAAAGCTCCTGACGCTAAATGACTTTGCACCATCCGGGTGGGCGCTTGCGCTTCATGTGCACTTCACGGCTGCGACTTTCATTCTCCAGACTTATGACCAAAAATGGCGTGACTACTATACGCAAAATGGTTTGGTCATGAGCGACCCTATCGTCAAGTGGGGTTACGAAAATCGCGGTCGTCTGTTCTGGGATGAGCTGCGATCAGAAGATCCGGGAAACGTGCTTCAGGCCGCGGCGGATCACGGGCTTGTCCATGGTGTCGTGACGTCTGTCGGCACAGACAGCGGCTTCAGCATCGGTGGTTTTGCACGTGACGATCGTCCATACACGGATGACGAGGCCAAAGACTTGGAAGCGGCAACAGCAGAAATTCACACTTTGACCGATAACCTTAAGGAACTGTCGCCTGAAACTGCGGAAACTCTCCGTAAGCTGGCGATCGAGTACACGCACCCCCCAACTGCCTGACATTAACCGACGGTCAGACGCCCGCATTTACGGATTCTTGAGTTGGCATGCCGTAAAGCAAAGGCATGCAAACGCTCGGGCATCTGACTTCCGCATCATCCCCACAACCGCTCACTCGCCGCCGCAAGGCAGCGATGATCGTTCAGCTCTTGTTCAAAGGGGGCGACGGGATTCCGCTGAATCGAATGCCGCCAAAGCTCCAAGAAGCTTTGGCCCACGAAATGGGCGCAATCCGTTTGGTCGATCGGGACACGGTCAGCGCCGTTGCCGACGAATTTATTTCAGAGCTTGAGTCCGTTGGTCTTGTCGCAGATGGCGACACGCTCAAAGCGCTCGAGGCGTTAGGCGACAAGATTGATCCGAACCTTGCAGAGCGGATCCGTAATCAAGTGATCGCTGAACGCAAAGGCGACCCTTGGCCTTTGATTTCGGCACTATCCGAAGATGACCTCGTCGATCTGCTTACGTCGCAGAGTTTGCAAGTCGGCGGGATTGTCCTGTCGAAGCTTGAGGTCGCGAAAGCTGCAGCGGTTTTGGGCAAGTTGGATGGCCCCCGTGCACGACGGATCACCTTTGGAATGTCTCAGACCAAGGATGTTTCGCCCGAGGCCGTTTTGCGGATCGGAAAGGCACTTGTTGAAGACCATTGCCGCAAACCGGCTATCGCCTTCCAACACGGCCCCGATTCCCGCCTTGGTGAGATACTGAACAGCAGCCCCGCCCTAACCCGTGACGACGTGTTAGAGGGGCTGACGGAAGAAGACGAGCAGTTCGCCGATGATGTTCGCGCAAAGATATTCACCTTCGCGGACATCGCGGTCAGGCTGAAGCCAAACGATGTTGCTGTATGTCTGCGGAACGTGGACAATGATGCGCTCAATACCGCGATCGCCGCCGCCCTTTCCGGCGGTGAAGGCGAAAAGAAAGGGGCGGAATTCATTTTGGCCAACATGTCTCAACGCATGTCCGATCAGATCCGCGAGGCAGCCGAAGAGATGGGCGGTGTGAGCCCAGAAGCGGGTGAAAAAGCAATGAACGCTGTGACGACCGTCATTCGAGAGATGGCGAACGACGGCCTGATTACTTATCGCGAACCCGAAGACAACGCCGCGTCCTAAAGCACTGGCAATAGACAAGCTTTGCCAGGCCGCCTAGGGTCGCGCCATGTGCGTTTCCCCCAAACCGACGACGAGTTTCGCGCCAAATCGCCAGAGACTCGTGGTATGAGCAAGACAACAACCGGGACCCGCGCCGATTGGATTGCAGATCGCGTTTTACGTGGTCTCCTCTGGTCCGTTTTGCGCCTCCCCTATGCTCGCCGTGTTCCTTTGATGGGATGGATTATGTCTCGTGTGATCGGACCCCTCTTGGGGTATCGGCGCCGCGCAGAAACGAACCTCCAAATGGTGTATCCTGACATACCCATCCTGACCCGTCGATCACTTGCGACGGCAGTCTGCGACAACTTCGGACGCACGCTGATTGAAAACTACGCTTGGGAAGAATTGGGCATGCAGCTCGCCACTACCCAGGCCACGGGCGCGGGGCTCGCCGCTTTGGAGGATGCCGCCGCCAAAGGGAAGCCCGTGATTTTTGTGACCGGCCATTTTGGGAACCACGAGGCGCCGCGTCATGTCTTGACCCAACGCGGCTATCAAATCGGCGGCCTCTACCGCCCGATGGCGAATGCTTATTTCAACGACCACTACGCCAAAACGATGTCGTCCTGGGGCGGACCGGTGTTCGAGCAAGGTCGACAAGGCACCATCGGATTCGCCAAGCACCTGAAAGCAGGGGGCATGGCCACATTGCTTTTCGATGTGGCCAATGCGGGGGGCGTTGATATCCCATTCATGGGACATCCCGCCCGCACCGCGTTGTCGGCGGCAGAGCTCGCTTTACGGTTCGACGCTCTCGTGATCCCCTACTTCGCCGTACGCCAGCCTGACGGTTTGTCGTTTCTGATCACTGTCGAGGCACCCATCGCCCATGGATCAGCGGAAGACATGATGCATGAGGCGACAAAACGGCTGGAGGCGCAAGTTCGGGCACATCCCGAACAATGGTTCTGGGTGCATCGCCGTTGGAAACGGCACGCACCGAGAAAGCGCACTTAGTTGATTTTTGCGGCCCCGAGGATCGGGCCACTTGTGCCCGCTTGCACGATGACCACCACAAAGTCCGTTTGTGCAACCTCAACGGTCAGCGACAAAGGCGCCGTGCCGTCCCATTCCGACAACACATCCCAGCTTTGCACGATGTTGCTGTAAGTAAGCTGATGGCCCGCATTTTCGCCGCGACGAATGTCGACGGTTTCTTCCGCTTTCACGCGGACGAGCTGAACAACAGTTGGTTGTGGATCGGTGCCATCGTCCCACGTTGCACCGACACTCATCTGCCCGCCGTCTTGACTAAGATCGAGCGATACAGGCAGATCAACCTGGCTATGCGCCTGGATTTGATCCGATAGTTTCATCGCTTTAGCGCCCACCACAATATCCTGGCCGGCCACAACAAACTGAGGTGTATAGATTGTTGTCGCGCCCGCTGCGCGCGCATAGTTTTGCTGGCGCCGTGTGTGGGCTGGGTTTGCGAAATCGTCTTTCCACCCGATATAATCCCAATAGTCGACGTGTAAGGCCAATGGGATCACATGATCAAACTGCGACATCTCAGCTAGCATCGCATCCGCAGGCGGGCACGAGGAGCAACCCTGCGATGTGTAGAGTTCCACCACCACAGGGGTTTTCTCTGCCTGCGCGACAGTCGCAGAAGAGCAAATTGTAAGCATGCACGCGGTTGCGCGAAGGAAAGATCGCATCAGCGGAGTCCGGGGTTTGTTTTGGCTTTGTCTTATCTATGAGACTTCCGGCACACTGGCCAATCAAGGATTTGCGAGGTGCGTTTCAACGCAGCGATTGGCGGTCTTTTGGTCACGTTCAACTCGTAGCAGCCGCTCCCAAACACTTGTTTGACACCGCTGCGGTGCACCCTTGCACGCTCTGTCCGGCTGCGGCATCACAGTCCCAAGCCATCTCATCCATTTTTGAAAGGGACAGCCATGACTGTGACCGTTGGCACTGATACCGCAAAAACCCGGAAAACCCTGACCGTTGGCGACACATCGGTCGACTACTATTCCATTCCGGCGGCTGAGGCCGCGGGCCTGGGCGATTTCTCCAAACTACCTGCGGCGCTGAAGGTCGTATTGGAGAACATGTTGCGGTTTGAGGACGATGGTTTTTCCGTCTCTGTCGATGACATCAAGGCCTTCGCCGATTGGGCAAAGAATGGCGGTAAGAACCCCCGCGAGATCGCCTACCGCCCGGCCCGCGTGCTGATGCAGGATTTCACCGGCGTGCCAGCGGTCGTGGATTTGGCCGCGATGCGTGACGGCATCGTCGCCTTGGGCGGCGACGCCCAGCAGATCAACCCGTTGAACCCGGTGGACCTTGTCATCGACCACTCCGTCATGATCGACGAATTCGGCAACCCCCGCGCGTTTCAGATGAACGTGGATCGCGAATATGAACGGAACATGGAACGCTATACCTTCCTGAAATGGGGTCAGTCCGCCTTCAACAACTTCCGCGTTGTGCCACCGGGCACGGGGATCTGCCACCAGGTGAACCTCGAGTATCTGGCACAGACCGTCTGGACAGATAAAGACCAAAACGGCGTCGAAGTGGCTTACCCCGATACGCTTGTGGGTACAGATTCCCACACAACAATGGTCAACGGCTTGGCCGTGCTCGGCTGGGGCGTAGGCGGAATCGAAGCGGAAGCCGCAATGCTGGGCCAGCCTGTGTCTATGCTGATCCCCGAAGTTGTTGGATTTGAGCTGACAGGCGAAATGGTCGAAGGCACCACCGGCACCGACCTCGTGCTAAAGGTCGTTGAGATGCTGCGCGAAATGGGAGTTGTCGGTAAATTCGTCGAATTCTACGGCGATGGGCTGGATCGCCTGCCCCTTGCCGACCGAGCCACCATTGCGAACATGGCACCAGAATATGGCGCGACCTGTGGCTTTTTCCCGATTGATGGTGAAACCCTCCGCTACCTGCGTAACACAGGCCGGGATGAAGACCGGATCGCCTTGGTGGAGGCCTATGCGAAAGAAAACGGTTTTTGGCGGGATGAAAACTACGCCCCGATTTACACGGCGACGCTCAGCCTCGACATGGGGACGATCGTCCCAGCGATCTCTGGCCCAAAACGCCCGCAGGATTTCGTGGCGCTGACCGGCGCGAAAGAGGCGTTCACAAAGGAAATGGCAGAGACTTTCAAGCGCCCCATGGGCAAAGAAGTCGCCGTCGCGGGTGAGGATTACACCATGGAAAGTGGCAAGGTCGTGATTGCGTCCATCACCTCCTGCACCAATACATCGAACCCTTATGTCATGATCGGGGCTGGCTTGGTCGCGCGGAAGGCTGCAGCCTTGGGCCTAAACCGGAAGCCTTGGGTAAAGACCTCGCTGGCGCCCGGCTCGCAGGTGGTGTCCGAATATCTGGAGGCCGCAGGCCTGCAAGACGACCTTGACAAGATCGGGTTCAACCTCGTCGGCTATGGCTGTACCACCTGTATCGGCAACTCTGGCCCGATCCAGAAAGAACTTTCAGAGGCGATTGCCGAAGGCGACCTTGTCGCAACCTCCGTCCTCTCCGGCAACAGGAACTTCGAAGGGCGTATTAGCCCGGACGTGCGCGCCAACTATCTCGCCTCCCCACCTTTGGTTGTGGCCTATGCGTTGGCCGGAACGATGGACATCGACCTTACGAAAGACCCACTGGGGCAAGACCAGGACGGCAACGACGTCTACCTAAAAGATATCTGGCCGACATCAGCGGAGATCAACGCGCTCGTCGAACAAACTGTGACCCGCGACGCCTTTATCAGTAAATATGCGGAGGTCTTCACTGGCGACGAAAAGTGGCAGTCGGTGCAAACTCCCGATAGCGAAACTTACGACTGGCCAGCCGCATCAACCTACATCCAGAACCCGCCTTACTTCCAAGGCATGGGAAAAGTGAAAGGCACGATCAGCAATATTAAAAGCGCCAAGGTGCTTGCAGTGCTGGGGGACATGGTCACGACCGATCACATCTCCCCCGCCGGGTCTTTCAAAGACACCACGCCCGCTGGCCAATACCTCATCGACCGACAAGTGCCGTTGCGGGAGTTCAACTCCTATGGCTCCCGGCGCGGCAATCATGAAGTGATGATGCGCGGCACCTTTGCGAACATTCGCATCAAGAACGAGATGCTGGACGGGGTTGAGGGCGGCTATACGAAAGGGCCCGACGGCCAGCAGACCTCGATCTTTGATGCGGCCATGGCGCATCAGGAAAATGGCACGCCTTTGGTAATCTTTGCCGGGGCACAATACGGTGCCGGATCCTCGCGCGATTGGGCGGCGAAGGGCACGGCACTTTTGGGCGTGAAAGGCGTGATCGCGGAAAGCTACGAACGGATCCATCGCTCAAACCTTGTTGGCATGGGCGTGATCCCCTTTGAGTTCACCGGCGGTGACACACGCCAATCACTGGAGCTGACGGGTGAAGAGACCGTGACGATCATGGGCCTCGACGGCGTCGAACCGCTACAGGAACTTGAAGCGGTGATCACGATGGGCGACGGGACGGAAAAGACGATCACGGTCAAATGCCGGATCGATACGGGCGTCGAGATTGAATACATCGAAAACGGAGGCGTTTTGAACTACGTGCTGCGCAATCTCGCCAACGCCGCCTAAACCACCAAACGTGAGTCGGGTCCGGGTCAAGGTCGGCGCAGCCGCCACATGGGGGAAACCTTAACGCGGACCCGACTCTCTTAACCCTAGAATTGGCGTCTTGAGGGGCAAAGCGCGCCCTCAAGAGCGTCTCAGTAGGAGCCCAAACCGCAGCTCAACTCCCCACCGTCGGTGATGGGCGCAGCATTTTTCCTTCAAAAATGTTGGCCCACGAAAGATCACATGTCAGCATAGATCTCCTCGGGACTCGGCAAACCCAAGGCCTCCATTTCTCGCGCATCGTAGGCCTCAACAAACGCCTGATCGCGCGCAGTCATACAGCGACCATACCACCCCCGGATTGGGCCATCTTCCGGCAGAATGTCAGGAAACCACTGAAACGGCGCGCTCACCAGCAGGTCCGCCGCGGAAAATTCATCATCGACCAGAAAGTCATGCTGAGCCAATGCCGTCTCAAGCGTCTTGAACATGGTCTCCTGATCACGGCACCACTCCTTGATCATGTCGCTCCCCGCGATGTCGAGGTAAGTGAGGTACAGGATCGGTTCAATCACATTGCCATAGTAGAACAACCACGTCAGGTAGTCGCCCCGCGCAGGATGATCCGCACCGCGCCCAAGGCCGCTGTTGAAGTGATCGGTGAGCCACAACATGATCGCGCCACGCTCGCGAATGAACCGCCCGTCGACTTCCAACAAAGGTACCTTGCCCTCTGGATGCGGGTTCCTAGGATCCATTTTGCCCAGACCACCATGCCGCTTGATCTGCACAGTCTCAATCGCGACCTCGGTTTCTTTTCCCATCAACCGTAACAAGTTTAGGATGTCTGTGGCGCGGGAGGCGGGGGAGTAGTAGAGCTTAATCATCTGTCTGATCCTCATTTTGCGAATAAAGACCGTATCGCCCCACCCTGTTGCCAAAACCTGTCAACAGGGCTTTGGTAAGGTCAGATATGGCCAAATCAGACCGACTCCTTCGCCTTATGCAGCTCCTGCGCACGCTGCCCAAGCCCGTCAAAGCCATGACTTTGGCAGAGCGGCTAGAGGTGTCCAAGCGCACTGTGCACCGCGACATCGATGCTCTCCGCGCGGCTGGAGGGCAGATCGATGGGGAGGCGGGCGTGGGCTACACCTTGATCGAAGACATTGCCTTGCCACCGCAAACGCTCACGCGGCTTGAGACAGAGGCGCTCGCGATTGGCCTCGCCGAAGTCCAGCACCGCGGCGACGCCCAACTTGCCAACGCGGCACGGGATGCAATGGCGAAGATCACCGCCACGCTACACGAACGCCAACAACGCGACGTGCTTCATGCGGTTAGTCAGGTCTACCGGTTCACAACGCCCGAACCATCGACGGTCGACATCAGCGCGATTCGAGAGGCCTGTTGGTCAGAGAAGGTCCTGCAGATCACCTACGAGGACCGGCAAGGTAACGTGACGCAGCGCGGCATTTACCCGCTTGCAGTGCTCTACTTCGAATATGCCGTGATGCTACTCGCCTTTTGTCAATTGCGGAACGATTATCGGTCGTTCCACGTCACGCATATTCTGGACGTTCAGGTGCGCGACGAAAGCTTCCGACCGCATCGGGTGCGCTATTTGAACGACTATGTCTCTGATCTTCGCGCGCGGTTAGGCGACAAGGCGAAGATCTTTTGATGCGGGCAAACGACTTCCTTGAAAGAAATCGGACCAAAGTCTTCAAAGGAATTCGCTAACTTTCACCCTCAAGGGCCCCCTGCAAAGCAGGTTCAAACCGCTGTTGCACATCCGACCCCACCAAAGGTCCTACATGCCGATAAAGGACGGTTCCATCCGGTCCAACGATAAACGTCTCTGGCGGTGCCGTCACCCCCCAGTCGATCGACACGCGCCCGCGCGGGTCAAAGCCTGTCGCGAAGAACGGATCCCCGTCATCAGACAGATATCCCGCTGCCTGATCCTGGACGTCGCGGATGTTGATTCCCGCGACCCGTACCCCCTGCTCTTCCAGTGCCAGCAGATAGGGATGCTCAGCACGGCATGGCGGACACCAGCTGGCCCAGAAGTTCACCAACGTCACCTCGCCTGACCGCAGATCTTCCGCCGTCAGCAATTCGGTTCCCGTGACCGCTTCCTCCGTCACACGCGGCGCCTGTTGGCCAATGAAGGTCGACGGCAGCTCATCCGGGTTATCCCGAAACATGCCACCCAGAAACAAGCCTGCCAAAGCCGCGAAAATCGCAGGCGGCGCGATCATCATGGGTGAGATCTTAGCCATCCCTTTCGATCTCCTGTAACGCCGCTTTCGCGCGGCGGGCCTGCACCCAGGACACGCCAATGATGGCTATCAAGAGCGCGATGGAAATCCCGTAGGACATCAAGATCTCAAAAGCATAATCGCCCAGATCTGGCATCACGCCCTCCTTGCCCGCGCTTGCAGGGCTTTCATGCGGCGCAGACGTACTTCGGTGCGGGTCCGCAACAGCACCAAGGCCAAGAACAACAACACAAATCCAGCCATAGCCACCAGCAGCGGGATCCAGAAGACATCCGCCACGTTTTCTTCTTTGTCGAGCGACAGCGACGCCCCCTGGTGGAGCCCTTGCGCCCAGAATTGCGCGGCATAGCGTGACAAGATTGCGAAGATCGAGCCGACGATGCAAAGAATCGACGTCAGGTCCGCTGCTGTATCCGGGTCCTCAATTGCCGCCCAAAGCGCCATATAGCCGAGGTAAAAGAGGAACAAGATCAGGAAAGACGTCAACCGCGGGTCCCATTCCCAATAGGTCCCCCAGATCGGCGCGCCCCAAAGCGCACCGGTTACCAAAGCAATCATCGTCATCGTCACCCCAACAGGCGCAGCCGCCTTCGCCGCCAGCGCAGACACATGGTGTCTGCGCACCAGCCAGATCAAGGAGGCCACCAGCATCATGAGCCAGGCGTTAATCGCCATAAGGGCCGATGGCACATGCAAGTAGATGATCTTTACAGTGGAACCTTGTCGGAAGTCGTCCGGTGTGAAGAAGAACCCCCACACGAGACCAACGACTGTGCAAATAGCTGCAAGGATGGCTACCCAGACCAAAACTGGTCCGGTCCATTCCATGAACTTCTTTGGATTTGCGTATTCCCACAGTGACATATGCGTCTCGTACCTCTCCGGGCCTTGTCCCTCAATCCCTCATCACCGCAATGTCACCCGCAGCGCTGCCGCCGTCGCAAAGGGCAGGATGGCGAGGCTCCCCAAGGTAATTACCCCGGCTAGCATCAATGGCGTGGTTGCGTCTTGCCCATCTGCCGCCCGTCGCACTGCATCGGCCCCCATGATCAACGTCGGCACATAAAGAGGAAGAACCAGCAGCGACAGCAAGAGGCCACCACGCCGCAACCCAACAGTCAGTGCCGCCCCGAAGGTTCCGATCATGGATAAGGCAGGTGTCCCTATCAAGAGTGAAAAAATAAGCATTCCATAGGCCTGCGGGGTGAGTTGTAGAAGGAACCCCAAGGCCGGTGCCGCCAAGCAAAGCGGCAGGCCCGTTGTAATCCAATGGGCAACGGCTTTGATCAAGCTAAGCGCTTCGAGCGGCAGTGGCGACGTTGCAAGCAACGCCAGGGCACCATCTTCATAATCAAGCGCGAAGATGCGATCCAGCGAGAGCAGTGCTGCAAGCAAAGCCGCGACCCAAAGGATGCCTGGCGCGATGGCGCTGAGCAGTTCGGTGGTCGGCCCGACACCGAACGGCACCAAAACAACGACGATCAAAAAGAATGCGAGGCCCAGCCCGAAACCACCCCCTGCCCGTATTGCGAGCTTGAGGTCTCGCAAAAGCAACGCTTTCAAAGGAACGCCTCGTCTGAGGCCCCAGTGGGCGCGTCAGTTGCTTTAAATGGCGTAAGATCCAGCTCCGGCAGGTCCAAGCCCAAGTCGATGTGGGTCGCAATCACTGCCGCGCCGCCCTTCGCGAGGTGCTGTTCGGAAAGAAATTTGGCGAAGAGTTTCACCGAGAACGCGTCGAGCGACACCGTCGGTTCGTCCAGCAACAGTACGGGCCTACTGACCACAGCAAGTCGTGCCAGCCCAAGACGGCGCTTCTGACCGGCGGACAAAGTGCCTGCCAACCGGTCTTTCAAGTCAGCAATGTCAAAGTGATCAAAGGCGTTTTCGTCCATGGTCGATCCATGCACCTCAGCCCAGAACGCGAGGTTCTCGCGCACAGTCAAGGCCGCCTTGATCCCGTCGGCGTGGCTGGCATAGGCCGTGGTTTCGGGTTCGATCTCGATGGCGCCGGACAAAGCTGGTTGCAGACCCGCTAAGGTCCTTAGTAGCGTCGTCTTCCCGATGCCGTTCGGCCCGCGTAGGACCAGCGCTTCACCGGCCTTTACTGCAAAGGAGACATCCGCCAATACCGCCGCCCCGCCACGCGTTACGGTTAGATCGCGGACGGTCAGCATACTAGACCGGGATCAGCGCCAATGCGACGCGCCGCCCTTCTGAAAGCAGAACATTGTAGGTGCGACAGGCGGCTGGTGACGCCATCGCCTCTACCCCCATTCCAGCCTCTTCAAGGACCGCCCGAAAATCTGCTGGCAAATGCGCGATGTCTTTGCCTGTGCCGACAAAAACAACGTCGATGTTGTCTTTCTGGGTCAAAATCGTTTCGGTATCTGCATAGCCGCCCCAGCCGAAGACGCCGGTCGAAAACACGCATGTCGGCCCTTTAAAGACCTGCCCACCGACCCTGAAGAACCCGGGCCCGTAGCCATCCACCGGCTGACTGTCGTCGTACTGGACTTCGTTCAGCCGCATACCACCCTCACGCGTCGATATTGGCGTATTGGTTGCCTACGGTCGGCGCCTTCTTCGACCAGTCCCGCTTCACGCCCAGCATCAGCAAGGCAGCGGTCGCGACAAAGATCGACGAGTAGGTCCCGATGAAGACGCCCCACATCATCGCGAAGACAAACCCCCGGATCACGTCGCCGCCGAGTATAAACAGCGCGAGCAAGGCTAGCATTGTCGTGACCGAGGTCATCAACGTCCGGCTGAGCGTTTCATTGATCGAGATGTTGAGCACCTCTTTCAGCGGACGCTTCTTATACTTTCGCAGGTTCTCCCTCACCCGGTCAAAAACGATCACAGTATCGTTGATCGAATAGCCGACGATAGTCAGCAAGGCCGCGATGATCGCAAGGTCAAACTTGATCTGGAGCTCAGAGAATATCCCAATAGTCAGCACCACGTCGTGTATGAGGGCGAGCACCGCGCCAACAGCAAACTGCCATTCGAAACGTAACCAGATGTAGATGAGGATCGCCGCCACGGCGAGCGCGACAGCGATGGCAGCCGTCTGGATCAACTCGCCCGACACTTTCGGGCCAACGGACTCAACGGACGGGAAGGTCACAGTTTCATATCCAAATTCTACGCTTTGGACCGCAGCACTTTGCGTAATCGCGTCTTCGATTGCCGAGATTTGCTCATATGTCGGCACCGAAGGCAGGCTGGCGACGACACCACTTTCGGTCATCGACACTTCATAAGCCAAATTCAACTGTGCGATTGCTGCCGCAACCGCGTTATCTGTCAATCCTGTACCAATCACACTAACCGTCATTCCGCCGTCTGTGGATGAGGCGATAGCGTGTTGAACACGCTTAATCACATTAACGCTGACACTTTCCTCGCCCTCTTGGGCCTGGATGCGGACCATTGCAACGTGCTGGTTCTCAGCGAAGTTGGGATCAAAGACTTCGGTGATAGAAACATCACCAAGCTCAAGCGGAGTTAGAGCATCACGATAAACTCCAACGTCAATCTCTTGCTCGGACTGCGTTCTGATCGATGTCCCGCCCTGGAAGTCGATGCCAAAGTTCAGCCCCTGGATCAGGAATGACCCAAAGGCGATAACCACCAGCACTGCCGACATACCCAGCCACAACCGCGCGCGGGAGAAGAAATCGAACGACGTCTTTTCTTTGACCAGCCGCAGCACACCTTTGATCGGCAGCTCTTTGGGCCGTTTGCGCGCATACCAGATCGCAATGATCGCTCGCGTCACGAAAAGCGCCGTGAAGACCGACGTGATGATCCCTAGGCCAAGGGTAATTGCAAAACCGCGCACGGGGCCGGATCCCGCAAGGAAGAGGATCATCGCGGTGATGAAGGTCGTCACATTTGCGTCCAAAATCGACGAGAGCGCCTTTTCGTAGCCGAGCTCAATCGCGCGTGCGGAGCCCTTGGCCGTCCGCATCTCTTCTCGGATCCGCTCAAAAACGACCACATTGGCGTCTACCGCCATCCCGATAGTTAACACGATCCCCGCGATTCCTGGCAGGGTCAGCGTCGCACCAATCAAAGACAGGAGGCCAAAGATCAAACAGATGTTGATGATCAAAGCGGCGTTGGCAAAAATCCCGAACAACCCGTAAGACAAGGCCATATATGCCAGGATCGCCAAGCCCGCGACGATACAGGCAATCGTACCCGCATCGATGGAATCTTGTCCAAGCTCCGGTCCAATGGTCCGCTCTTCCAGAAAAGTCAGCTCGGCCGGCAATGCGCCAGCCCGTAGCAGCACGGCAAGGTTCGTTGATTCCTCGACCGAGAAGTTCCCGGTGATAATGCCTGATCCGCCCGGAATGTGGCTTTGGATCGTCGGTGCGCTGATGACCTCGTCATCGAGAACAATCGCAAAGGGTGCCCCGATGTTTTCCAGCGTGTAGTCTCCGAACTTCCGTGCCCCTGTCGGGTTAAAGTTAAAGTTCACTGCCGGGTTGTTATTCTGGTCAAACGCCGGTTGGGCATTCGTAAGTTCTTCGCCGGTCACTACCGGCGTCCGTTCCAAGATGTAGAAAACACCAGGCTCGTCCAGCGATGGGACCAGTTCGTTTCCAGAACCAGGGCTCTCGTTCGGATCGGTTACGCGCCCTACAACCGGCTGGAATGTCAGCTGTGCCGTCGTCCCAATCAGTTCTTTCACTTCCTCGGCAGAACCAATCCCCGGGACCTGGATCAAGATCCGAGTGGCACCCTGACGTTGGATCGTCGGTTCTCGCGTCCCAACCTCATCGATCCGGCGGCGCACAATTTCGAGCGATTGCAGGATCGTGCGTTCATCCACCGCCTGCCGCTCGGCGTCCGACATCGTTACAGTGAAAACCGTGCCGTCGGCAGAAACGTCAATATTGCTCGCACCAGCCCCCGTCAGGCTGACGATCGGTTGGGCCAAGCCGCGCACAAGCTCCAATGCGCGACTGATCCCAGCCTCTTCGGATATCGAAAACCGCAGAATGTCTTCAGGCGCATCCAGATCGCGTTGGACGAATCCCACAGTCTCGCGTTCTGCCACCAGAGTGTCACGGATTTCCGGCCACATGCCATCCATAACGGAGGCATATACCTGCTCCACTTGCACCTCAGCCAACAAATGCGCACCACCACGCAGATCGAGCCCGAGGTTCACCAAACCCGACGGCAAGAACGATGGCCAAAGCCCGAAGTCGGCCTCCAACTCCGCCGAAGTCTGCCCGCTGTTGATCAAAACGGAGGCATCGTTGTGCCGCTCCACATTGCCATAAAAGGCATTGGGCATCGCCAGAAGAAGGCCAACCGCACAGGCCAGCCAGATCATCACCTGCTTAAAGCCGGAGATTTGCAACATGAATGCGGCCCCCTTGGCCGTTAAGACTTCGCCGGTTCGGTCTTGTTCAGCACTGAGGTGATCGTGGAGCGGACGACCTTTACAACAACGCCCGAGGCAATCTCGACCTCAATCTCATTTGCATCGTCTTTCACCTTCGTCACTTTGCCGATCACGCCACCTTGGGTGACCACCTGATCACCTCGACGTAAGGCGGCGACCATCTCTTGATGTTCCTTCAGCTTCTTCTGCTGCGGGCGGATCAAGAGGAAGTACATGATCGCAAAGATCAAAAGAAGTGGAATGAGCGATTCAATACCCTGCATAGAGGTCCCCGGTCTTAGGTTATTCTTGGTCGAGCCAGTCTGGCCCGAAGTCGCGGCACATTAGGTGTGTGGCCCCGGAAACGCAACGCAATGCATAGGTTTTTCGCGGTTCACACCTGTCTTTGTTTGATGCATATGGGGTGCGTTTTCGAAACGCCAATATGATGGAGTGAGACTATGCATGATATCCGCATGATCCGTGACAATCCCGCAGCATTTGACGCGGCACTGTCTCGTCGTGGGCTGGATGCCATGTCCTCCTCCATTTTGGAGATTGACGCAGCCCGGCGCGCAAAAATCGCTGCGGCGGAAGAGGCGCAAGCGACCGCAAACAAGGCCGCCAAAGAGGTAGGCGCTGCAAAGGGCCGTGGCGATGAGGACGAGTTCCAACGCTTACGCGCATTGGTCGCCGACAAGAAGGCAGAGATCGCGACCTTGAATGAGGAAGCGAAAGCTGAAGATCAGCGCTTAACCGACCTTTTGGCCGAAATCCCGAACCTACCTTACGACGATGTACCAAACGGTGCCGACGAGGCGGACAACGTCGAAGTCAATCGTTGGGGCGAGCCTTCGCGAATCAACAACGCCAAGGAACACTTTGAAATTCCAGCATGTGTCGATGGGCTAGACTTCGCCACAGCAGGAAAAACCTCGGGCGCGCGTTTTGTGTTCCAACGCGGCGCGGTCGCCCGCGTGCATCGCGCCATCGCCCAGTTCATGATCGACGTGCACGTCGAAGAAAACGGGCTGGAAGAGGTAAACTGCCCCGTCCTCGTCCGCGATGACGCAATGTACGGAACCGACAAACTGCCAAAGTTTGGCGAAGACAGCTACCAGACGACGAATGGCTGGTGGCTGATCCCGACGTCAGAAGTGACGCTGACTTACTCGGTGGCAGGCGACGTCCTCGATGAAGCCACGCTCCCCAAGCGGATGACTTCACACACGCTCTGCTTCAGGTCCGAAGCGGGATCCGCAGGCCGCGATACAGCCGGCATGCTGCGCCAGCATCAGTTTGAGAAGGTCGAAATGGTGACCATTTGTCACCCTGACCACTCCGACGCCGAACAAAAGCGCATGCTCCGCTGCGCAGAGGACATCCTGGAACGGCTCGATATCCCCTACCGCACGGTCGTGCTTTGCACCGGTGACATGGGTTTCGGGGCGCGGCGGACCTATGATATCGAAGCCTGGCTTCCGGGGCAAAATACCTACCGAGAAATCTCGTCCGTCTCAACGACCGGCGACTTTCAGGCCCGCCGCATGAACGCGCGGTTCAAACCGGCTAGTGGCGGCAAGCCAGAGTTCGTTCATACGCTCAACGGCTCAGGCCTCGCCGTGGGTCGCGCATTGATCGCTGTTCTTGAAAACGGGCAGCAGCAGGATGGATCGGTGATCTTGCCAACCGCCCTGCACCCCTACCTGCGCGGCAAAACCAAGATCACCGCGCAAGGCGACCTTGTTTAACCAGAAGCGGGAGGGCACGACCCTCCCCTTCCTTGAGTCAAAAATGCCGCGCGCCGCGGGCGTTATGCACTCTCAAAGCCCCAAACTTCAACGTGACCAAGCCAATTATGTCCTGCGCGCGCAGGACGCCCCGTTTGGATCAAGCCAACTGCCTCACGGCGGGGTCAGTGGTGCATCAGTCTGCGCCCGCTTAAGCGCCTCAATCACCTTTTTGAGCGGCTCGGGGCGATAAGAGGAATCTTGTTTGACCCTTTCCACAGTAAAGGACGAAACGTCAGCGATCCGATCCGGTCCGTCCCGATCCTTCGCCAACAGTTTCAAAGCATTTTTTGCCAAACCTGCATGCGCCGTATTCACCAGAACCTCACAAACATCCCGATTCTGGGCAATCTCGTCCAACTTTTCCGGGCGCATATCTAAACCAGCGGCTTGTGCCCCTTCGGCGATCCAGGAAAAGGTTGCAGCAGAGATCCCATCCCGCTCCCCACCGCCGCCAACTGAACCATGGTCGCCCGGGAACCATTCCTGCCTGTACGGCCAGTTATCGCGTTGGTTGGGGTCCAGCGATACGTCGTCATCGCCGGCAAGGGCGAGCTTGTTCAGTCGTTCGAGATTGTCCCAAAGCGAGGGCGGAAACGTCAATCGGCGTTCATCAATCGCGACGGCATGGCGTGCCCCGCAAACGCTGCGCGACAGGTTCATGTCGTGAAATTTATACTTCCGATTAAGGAATGGGGCGACTGCGAGGAACCCGGGAACGCCCAAGGCACCCACCGTATCCCAAACGCCCAAGTATGCCAGCTTCAACTGAATGCACATGCCCGGCGCAGTTTGTTTGCGCCAGGTCCATTCCGCATCACTTGTCGCCGCATAGGGGGAAAACTCGCGTCGAAACAAAAAACTTTCGGGATCGTCTGGTTTGGTTTCGGGTTTGCGCGACCGATACCGCGTGATGGCTTTGTAGATTTCACCAACCCGATCCCGGGGCGGGATCCCACATGAGCGGATCAAACCGGCCAGCGACCGCGCCGTATAGCCCCCCCGGGAAAAACCGAAAATGAAAATCTCATCCCCCGGCTCATAGCAGAACACCAGGTCGCGATAGGCTTCTTCGATATTTTTCGTTAGACCCCACCCAAAGGCGCCCCCGCCGATCGTGTCCATCTTGCGAGACAACCAGTTCGCGCCATCGCCTGCGCCAACCCCGCGTTGATAAATCACTTGCTGCTTCACACCATCTGAAGCGCTCAAACGCACCGTTTGCGCCATGCGCACGACATTGGTGGGGTGTGGCGCATCATCCCTATTCCAGGTCCCATCACAGAAAATCGCGATCCGCTTCATGGTGATCTCCCTTTGCGTGTAGACTTGGCGAAAGTTCCCGTTAGGGCAAGGGCAGATCAGCGCGTCGGCGGACCTGGTTTTTTCAGGTGTTTTGACAGGCGGGACGGCTGCGAGGATTTCTTATCCTTATACGGATTTTGATCCCCTTGATCGCGAAGATAGAGTCTTACTGGCGTGCCAGGCATATCAAAGTCGAGCCGCAAGCCATTGATCAGATAGCGTTTGTAGCTTTCGGGCACTTGGTCTGGGAAACTTGACATCACCACAAAAGCGGGGGGGCGCGTTTTGACCTGGGTGGCGTAGCGCATCTTGATCCGGCGCCCACCTGGAGCGGGCGGTGGATGCTGCTCCAGCATGCCAGTCAACCAACGGTTCAGTTGAGCAGTGGTGACCCGCCGATTCCAGACTTCATGTGCGCGCATAATCGCTTCTTGCAGACGATCCAAACCGCGTCCCGTTTTGGCCGAGACAGTGATAAGCGGTGCGCCCTTTAACTGTGGCAGCAGCCGCGCGAAAGATTCCTTGAGTTCCTTCAACTTTTCCTGCTTGTGCTCTTCGGCATCCCACTTGTTGACGGCAACAACAACGGCCCGCCCTTCCCGCTCTGCCAAGTCAGCGATCCGCAGATCCTGTTGTTCAAACGGAATGCTGGCGTCAAGCAACACAACCACAACTTCCGCGAATTTCACCGCGCGGAGGCCATCAGAAACGGAGAGCTTTTCGATCTTCTCCTGAACCTTCGCCTTTTTGCGCATGCCAGCGGTATCGAAGATCCGCATTGGCACGCCATTCCAGTCCTGCTGAACGGAAATCGCATCACGGGTGATCCCAGCCTCGGGACCAGTCAGCAGCCGATCTTCCCCAATGATCTTGTTGATCAGCGTAGACTTGCCCGCGTTTGGACGACCAACAACAGCAATTTGCAATGGTTTGTCGCGTGTTGGGGTCCGTGCTTCATCCTCATCGTCTTCGCCGACATCGACGTCCGTTTCGGGCGTGTCCGTGTCCGCCCGCGCTTCCAAACTCTCGGCGATTGGGCGCAAGACAGCAAGCAAATCAGCTAGCCCTTCGCCATGTTCCGCAGAGAGCCGCAGCGGTTCACCCAGACCCAAGGCGTAGGCTTCGAGAATGGTGGCCTCGCTTGCATTCCCTTCTGCCTTGTTGGCCGCAAGGATGACGTTTGCATTCTTTTTCCGCAGGATGTCCGCAAACATCTGGTCCGTCGGCAACACGCCCACCCGTGCATCGATCATAAAAAGGCAGACATCGGCCATTTCCACAGCCCGCTCTGTCAGCCGTCGCATGCGGCCCTGTAGGCTATCGTCCGTCGCATCTTCCAAACCGGCAGAATCGATGACAGTAAAGCGCAGGTCCGCAATTCGCCCTTGCCCTTCTCGCAAGTCGCGCGTCACTCCCGGCTGGTCATCGACCAGCGCTAGCCTTTTGCCAACCAACCGGTTGAAAAGTGTCGATTTTCCCACATTGGGACGGCCGACAATGGCCAAAGTGAACGTCATGACTGGCTCTCCTGACCGGCGGCACCCCGCGCGGGCCTACCGGAAAGCGTGCAATTGCCCTGTTTTACCGACAACGTAAAGGGTCTGTCCTGCAACGACCGGATTTGAAGCAGCTCCTCCAGGAATTTCGAAACTGCCGACCAAGTTGCCTGAGACCGGATCAAACTGCCGGATCACCCCGTCGGAAGAGGCAACGATCAAGCGTCCACCGGCCAAGACTGGCCCATAATGAGCAACAACTTCGTTTGATTGTCGAAAGATCCCACGTCGCCCTTCGACAAGCCCTGGCAGCTCCACCCGCCAAATGGCTTCACCATCGGTCTTGCCCAATCGCACCAACTCGTTGATGTCATTAATCGCGAAGATAGAGTTCCCCGCAGGCCAAACTGGGCTAATGGCCCCATCGCGCGCCGTCCAGAGGCGGTCGCCGTTTGATGCATCAAGCGCCACGATCTGACCCGCAAAGTTACCAGCGTAGACGCGGTCACCATCAATCACAGGGTCGCCTGCGATATCGACAATGCGCGCCGAAGCGGTCCCGAGACGCGCGCCGCTGACGACGGTCGACCACCGACGCAAACCACCTTGACGGAAGGTCGCGATGACCTCACCCGAAGCAAATGGGAAAATCGCCAGTTCATCGTTGACCGCAGCGCCAGCCCCACCAGCGAAAACGCCGACCGACGGCGTCGCAAGGACTTGCCAACGGATACGCCCATTTTCGACCTCAAGCGCCCAGCCTGTTCCGTCACGCCCAACGATATAAGCTAATTCGCCAAAGACTGTGGGGGCCGACGCGCCCGGTGCGTCCAGGTCCTGCGTCCAAATCTCACCGCCGGATGCGGCGTCGAGCATTATCACTTCGCCAAAGCCAGTCGTGACAAAAACCCTACCATTGCTGACAGCAATCCCACCGCCAGATGCGTCATTCGCGCCATCGCTTCCCGGTGTCAGGTTCCGCGACCAAATTGTCGCTCCATTTGCACCTGTCGCTGTCACTGTCGCCCGAGCGTCCAGTGTGTAGATCACACCATTTTCTACCACGGGATCCGCAGTAATCCGGGCACGCAGGCTGTCGCCCTCGCCCACATTCGCAGAAAACAGCAGCTGTGGCGTTGCGGACAGTGCCGGGTGCGTCAGTCTGTGTTGTGCCGTTCCACTGCGGTGAGTCCAAGCCGTGTTGGCCTTGGCCGCAGGTAAACTAATTGGCAATGCCTGGTTTTCGGTGATGTCTTGCGGGCGAATGTCAAAGCGTTCACCCGGCAGAATAACGTCGTTGTCGCCGCAGCCTACCAGAACGGCAAATGCGCAAATCGCGCCTATCCGGAAAGTTCCTGTCACGCCGTTTGCCCCTCTGCCGTCTTTTTATTGTTGCTCGTCAGTTGCGTCGGTTGGTGCGGCTGGTTCAAGCTCTTCACCCAATGCAACAATTAAGGTTTGCGACCGCTCACGCAAGCCCCGTGTCACTGCAGCGTCCTCAATGATCGCGCGGAGTGTGGCGATTGCCGCATCCGTGTTCCCGTCGGAAATGTCCATCAAGGCCAATTGTTCTTGCGCCAGAAGCCGGAATGGCAAGCCGGGCGAGGCCAATGACTGCAAGGTTTGACGGCGCGCAGCCGGATCTGACGCCGTGTCGACTAGAGTGCTCTTAAAGATCGCGACATCCCGGTAGATCTGCGGCAATGTAGTGTCTGCTGCGACGGACTGGAGCGTGGTGACGGCGGCTGTGTTGTCGCCCGCCTCCTGCTGCGCGGCAGCAGTCAAAAGCCCAACAACAGCGCTTTCCGGCCCCTCTGCCACAATGGCAGTCAACATCTCTGACCGAACGGCAGTGTCTTCTTCATTCAAAGCCGCCAGGAGCGCATCGCCGGTCGCTCGCGCGGCTGCGGTGCTTTGGGCCTTTGTCCATTCAGAATAAGCCGCACCGCCAACAAGCCCCAAAATCACGAGCGCTACGATCCAGCCGTACCGTTTAACATAGCCAAAGAGCACATCCTTGCGGACTTCTTCAGACACTTCGCTGATAAAACTGTCGGTATCGCTCACGGCTGGTCCCCATCCCGCGTCGTCGCGGTCCTCGCTCTTCTTTGCGGGGCTACATATCGCGAAGCGGCCAGTAATGCCAAGCCTTTGTGTGGTGCCGGCAGAAAGGCGCGAACACGATGTTGCAGTGCAGAAATCGACCTTGCGTCACGTCGGCAAGAAGACTAAACTAAACTCATCAGTTTAGATTTTATTCAGAACATCCAATCCGCGCGTTGCAACGTAAGAAATAGTAAAATCCGAACCGACCAAGATGTCACAAAGGGGCACGCCATGAAATTCGTCTCACTCGTCACTGCATTGCTTGTGGTTGGTGGCCTCTACATGCTGATTTTTGAGCGAGATACCTTGTTGAACTTCGCACAGACATCTTCGCCGGTTGAAGCACCGGAAACCGTTGAAACATCTGTCGAATCCCAAACTACAGCGACAGACAAAGCAGTCGTAGAAGATGTCGTTTTTGATGCCGTCCGCGTTGTTGCATTGGCATCAACCGCAACCGACGTCGACAGCGCCGTCATTTTGCGCGGCCGGACCGAAGCCGCACGCGAAGTGACCGTTGCCGCTGAAACATCCGGTCTCGTCATCTCCGAACCCATCGATAATGGAGCTTTCGTCGAAGCAGGAGATATGCTCTGCGAGCTTGACCCTGGCACGCGCGAAGCCAGCCTTGCGGAGGCAAAAGCACGACTGGCGGAAGCCCAAGGACGCGTCCCAGAAGCACAAGCCGCAATCGCCGAAGCAAATGCGCGGCTGCGTGAAGCCAACATCAATGTCGACAACACCCGCCAGCTGAACCAGCGCGGCGTCAGTTCCGAAACTCAGCTGATCAGCATGGAAGCGATGGCGGAAGCAGCGCTTGCCGGGCTGCAGCGCGCACAGTCCGGGGTCGCTTCAGCAGAAGCCGGGATCGAAGCAGCGGCTGCGGCTGTTGCCGCCGCGGAAGCTGAGATTGATCGCCTCGTCATTACAGCGCCCTTTTCAGGTTTGTTGGAAACGAAAACCGCGGAGCTTGGCAGCCTGATGCAGCCTGGCACCCCCTGCGCCACAATCGTGCAACTTGATCCGATCAAACTTGTTGGCTTCGTCCCGGAACTTGAACGCGGCAAAGTGCAGATTGGCGCACCCGCTTTTGCCAAACTGACATCGGGTGAAGAGATCACTGGCCAGGTGACATTTATTTCCCGCTCAGCCGATGACACCACCCGCACCTTCCGTGTTGAGGTCGACGTTCCTAACGCCGACCAGTCCATTAGTGCCGGGCAAACAGTTGAAATCGTGATCGCATCTGATGGACGGCTTGCACATTTGGTTCCGCAATCGGCACTCACGCTCGATGACGCAGGTACGCTTGGCGTCCGGACGGTCGGTGACGGCGATGTGGTGAAGTTCATGCCAGTTACGCTGCTGCGCGATACAGTCGATGGGGTCTGGCTGACCGACCTCCCGGAGACTGTGAACATCATTACCATTGGTCAAGAATTTGTCGTGGATGGCGTTGTCGTCGCGCCGACCTATGAGGAGGCAAAAGGATGAGCGGTGTCGTCGATTGGGCCGCGTCACGCGCCCGAATGGTTCTGGCTTTCATCGCCCTGTCACTCTTGGCGGGCGGCTACGCCTATGTCGGTCTGCCAAAAGAGGGCGAGCCAGACATTGAAATTCCTGCGATCTTCGTGTCTGTCCAATTCCCCGGTATATCTGCAGCTGACAGTGAAACCCTGCTCGTCAAGCCTATGGAGTCGGAGTTATCAGACCTTGACGGGCTGAAAACGATGACCGGCACCGCAGCCGAGGGCTATGCCGGTATCGCGCTGGAGTTCGAGTTTGGGTGGGACAAAACCAAGGTACTTGCTGACATTCGCGACGCGATGAACAAGGCCGAGGGCAAGTTTCCTGACGGTGCGGACAACTATTCCATCAATGAAATCAACTTCTCAGAGTTTCCGATTATCATCGTGAACCTCACCGGCGACGTCCCCGAGCGGACGCTGCAACAGGTGGCGACCGACTTACAGGATCGCATCGAAAACATGGATGCGGTGCTTGAGGCCGGGATCGCAGGTGACCGGGAGGAGATGCTTGAAGTCCTGATCGACCCGCTGAAGCTCGAAGCATACAACGTGACAGCCAATGAACTGATCAGTGTTGTGACGAACAACAACTTGCTGATCGCCGCAGGTCAGGTGGACACGCCTCAGGGCAGCTTTGCGGTCACAATCCCGTCGTCTTTTAGCAACGCGACCGACGTTTATGACCTACCGGTGAAGACCAACGGCGACCGTGTGATCACGTTAGGTGACCTCACAACGATCCAACTGACGTTTGAGGACCGGGAAGGAACAGCTCGGTTCAACGGGGTCAACACTGTCGCCTTGCAGGTTGTAAAGCGTAAAGGGTTCAACCTGATCGACACCGCGCGTGAAGTCTCTGCTGTGGTCGACGAAGAACGGGCAACCTGGTCACCGGAACTGCGTGCGGCGATTGATGTAGGCACATCAAACGACCAGTCTCGCCAGGTGGCTTCCATGGTCAGCCAATTGGAAGGCTCCGTTCTCACCGCGATTGCGCTGGTGATGATCGTAGTTTTGGCAGCCCTTGGTAGCCGCCCTGCTCTACTTGTTGGATTTGCGATCCCGACGTCCTTCCTACTTTGCTTTGCCTTGCTTGCGGTCATGAACATCACCATCTCAAACATTGTGATGTTTGGTCTCATCCTCGCCGTTGGGATGCTCGTCGACGG
This sequence comes from Pseudomonadota bacterium, assembly GCA_038526085.1. Classification (GTDB taxonomy): domain Bacteria; phylum Pseudomonadota; class Alphaproteobacteria; order Rhodobacterales; family Rhodobacteraceae; genus Yoonia. The sequence continues at coordinate 33,508 of JBCBHE010000009.1, forward strand.
AGCCATTGTTGTGGTGGAATACGCGGACAAGCGGATGCGCGACGGCGCGGGCCCGATGACCGCTTATACCGAGGCTGCAAAGCGGATGTTCTGGCCGATTGTCTCCTCCACTGCGACGACGCTTTGCGCTTTCCTACCCATGCTTTTCTGGCCGGGAGTGCCAGGGCAGTTCATGGGAATGCTGCCGGTCACCTTAATCTTCGTCCTCTCAGCGTCGCTTGTTGTGGCATTGATCTACCTGCCGGTCATGGGCGGGGTCACAGGCAGGATTGGGCGGATCTTTGGAAACGCATCCGACTGGATGCGCACTCACTTGTGGTGGGTTGTCCGCGCGGCCTTGGTCCCTATTGCGATGATGGTGGTTTTCACCGGAGCGATGCTGACATTGAACCCGGGTTACCTTTCGGGCCAAGCGGTGCAAACAGACGGCTTTGTTTCCTCCCTGCCCGGTGTGCTATTGTTCCTCGTCGGGGCCTTTGCCACGTCAATCACATTGGGTGCAGCCAAAATTGAACGGCAGCAACGCCGCATTCGCGCTGGCTATCGCCGCAGCCCGTTTGGCTGGTTCATCAACGTGATCGCGGGCAACCCGATTATGCCACTCGTCACCGCCGGGGCGGTGATCGCCTTTGTGATGGGCACGTTCCAATACTTCGGCGCTAACAACAACGGTGTCGAATTTTTTGTAGAATCTGAGCCGGAACAGGCCATCGTTTACGTCCAAGCACGTGGGAACTTGTCGCTAGAAGAGAAGGATGATCTCGTCGCGGAGGCCGAGAAAGTCGTGCTTGCCCATCCTGGCATTCTGAACGCCTTCGCTTTTGCCGGGGAAGGTGGGTTGGATTCCAACACCGGCGGGGCTGAAGGACCGCGCGACACAATTGGTCAAATCCAGCTCGAAACCATCGCCTGGGAAGACCGGCCGGAAACACAAGAGCCGCTTTTCACCATTCCAGGTATTAACTACACCTTCTATCGCGATGTGCAGGACCCGGCTTATGACGGCGACGTCATCATCGCGGATCTGCAAGAGCAATTGAACCAGATCCCCGGCATCCGGACTGAGATCCTCGCGCAGGCCCGCGGGCCAGCAGCAGCGAAACCTGTGCACCTGCGGATCAAAGGCGATGACTACGAAGAGCTGATTGCCATCACCGAAGCGGTCCGTGCGCAGTTCGATGCGACGCCAACGCTGATCAAAGAAGAAGACAGCCTGCCACTGCCTGGCATTGATTGGAAGATTGATGTGGATGTCGAGAAAGCGGGTCGGTTCGGCGCTGACGTGGCCTCTGTTGGGGCGATGGTACAATTGGTGACACGTGGCATCCTACTCGACACCGCAACGTTGGACGGTAACGATGAGGAATCTGAGATTCGTGTACGTCTGCCTGAAAAAGACCGTGTCCTGTCAACGCTCGACACGCTGAAAGTGCGGACCGAGCAAGGCCTCGTACCCTTGTCCAACTTCATCACGCGGACACCAGTCGAAAAGCTCGCCCAGATCGACCGTGTCGATCAGAAGCGGTACTTCGACGTGAAAGCAGACGTCGAAGGTGGCTTCGCGCAGCTGGCCGATGGCGATACCGGTGAACGTTTCGCCGTCATCCAAAAGGTTGAGGATGGCGAGACTGGCGCAATTACAATCGGCGACACACAATACGACATCATTCAGGTGGAGGACGGTCAAACGCGCCAGGGCGTGATCGACTTCGCCGGGACCGATGCGGCGACCGCAACGATCATCAACGCAAATGAACGGATCGCGCTGCTGACAGAGTGGCTAGAAACAAGCGGCGTGGTTACCGGGTCTATCGACTGGGAATGGACAGGTGACCAGGAAGATCAGGCCGAATCCGGCCAGTTTCTGATGACCGCTTTTGCTGGCGCTTTGGGCCTGATGTTCATCATTCTGCTCGCGCAGTTCAATTCTATCTACAATTCCGTCCTCGTGCTTCTCGCGGTCGTCATGTCGACGGCCGGGACGCTCATCGGGATGCTCGTGATGGATCAGGCGTTTTCGATCATCATGACAGGTACAGGTATTGTCGCCTTGGCCGGAATCGTGGTGAATAACAACATCATCCTGATCGATACCTATCAAGAGTACAGCCAGTACATGCCCCGCTCTGAGGCGATTGTGCGAACGGCAGAAGACAGGATCCGCCCGGTTTTGCTGACCACCGTTACCACGATGGCAGGTCTTGCCCCGATGATGTTCGGCCTCAGCCTCGACTTCATGAACGGCGGGTATTCTATCGACAGCCCGACCGCGCTGTGGTGGAAGCAGCTGGCGACGGCCGTCGTCTTTGGCCTTGGGATCGCAACGATGCTGACGCTGGTTTTCACCCCATCCATGCTGGCCGTGCGCGTTTGGTTTACGACCTATGTGCTCTGGTTCGCGCGCCTGCTGCAGGTGATTTCAATGGGCCGCGGCAGCCGAGCTGCAAAAGACTGGGCCCTGCGTCGTCAGGCCCGCAGGATCAAAGCGCCAGAAGTCGTGTGGACCGAAGACGAAGAACCAGCTGTCGTTCAAGAGCCTCTACAGCCTGTCACGCTGGCGCCTGTCCAAGCCGCAGAATAGAATCTGCGCCGTACGTCCGGCAAACCCTACCCAGCTGAAGTCCGCCGCCGGAGTAGCGCCAGTGCCCCCACGCCCAGACCAAGCATCGGCAGGGCGGGTGGTACTGGGACTGGCGACGCCAGTTCGCTGGCTTGGTAGATTACCGTCCCGCCTGCACCAAATGAAGCATTCTCGACATTGCCGAAGAACACTCCGCTGCGGGTTTCACCACCATTCCTGATATCAACGAAATCGTTCACGGTTGATGAGAAGTTAAACACAATATCAAGGGCGCCGTCAGCCAACAATCCGATTGCATCAATGGCGCTGACCAGCACGGACGCATCTGTAAGACTATTGCGTGCCTGTGAACACCGATCCGCCGCACCGGCACCGCCGCCGTTTGATCGATTAATCCCAAAATTGTCGTTGCCAGAGTTGTTGTCACATCCGACGCCATAGCTGGCCCCGTCCAAGAACAACTCAAAGTTCTCGGAGGTACCGTTGAGATCACCAAAAAAGGTGAAATCGATGGTCAGGTCGCTTTCGACGTTTGGGTTCAACCCAACAAGGGTAAAAGCAACAGTCCCTGGGCCATCGTCAAGATTGATCGAGGGATCAAAGGTCTGGGTGACTGTCACGGCTTGCGCCACCGCACCGTAGAGTGTGAATGCGCCAATTAACGCGGCGCGAGTGAATACTGGCATTTCCGAAAGCCCTGGATTGTCCCACGGCACAAGTAGCAGTCGAATAAGCCGAAACTAAGCCAATCTCGTTGGAAACCTTTGACATTGTTCAGGTTCAACGAACAATCTTCGCGTTACGCATCAATTGTTTCGTCAGCTTGGCGGTTCCAAAGGTGTGCGTAGCGACCATCCTTCTCAAGCAAATCATCATGGGTGCCACGTTCCACAATCTGGCCCTGCTCAAGAACCACAATCTCATCCGCATCTGCGATCGTTGAAAGCCGGTGGGCGATCGTGATGGTCGTGCGGCCTTCTGCAATCTCTTTCAACTCCGCTTGGATTTCCATCTCTGTCTCAGTGTCGAGCGCAGAGGTAGCTTCATCAAGAAGCAAGATCGGTGGGTTCTTTAGGATCGTACGTGCAATCCCAACCCGCTGTTTTTCGCCGCCGGACAGCTTCAATCCGCGCTCCCCGACGGTGGTTTGATAGCCATCAGGCAGGCTACTGACGAAGTCATGGATTTTTGCAGCTTTGGCGGCGGCGATGATCTCATCTTCAGTGGCTTCTGGCCGTCCGTAAGCAATGTTATAGTGGATCGTATCGTTAAACAGCACGGTGTCCTGTGGAACGACGCCAATACTGGCATGCAGGCTTTCTTGGGTTACATCGCGTACGTCTTGGCCATCAATGGTCACCGCCCCACCATTCACGTCGTAAAACCGAAACAGCAGCCGCCCAACAGTGGATTTCCCCGACCCTGAAGAACCGACAATTGCAACGGTTTTGCCAGGTGCGACTTCAAGGCTGACGCCCTTCAGAATTGACCGCTCCGCATCATAGCCAAAGGCCACATTCGCCAAAGCCACCGCCCCACCATTTACCTGCAGGTCCTTGGCGTCCGGCTTGTCTTTCACCTCAGCCGGCTGACCGAGCAGATCAAACATGTCGCCCATGTCAATCAACGCTTGCCGGATCTCGCGGTAGACGGTGCCAAGGAAGTTCAGCGGCATCGTGATCTGGATCATGTAAGCGTTCACCATCACGAAGTCGCCAACAGTCAGCGCGCCATTCTGGACGCCAACCGCGGCCATGATCATCACAAGAACAAGGCCGGTCGTGATCAGAAAGGACTGACCAAAGTTGAGGAATGCCAAAGAGTAATTGGTGCGGATGGCAGCTGCTTCATAGTTCTGCATGGCAGAGTCATAGCGGGCTGCTTCCCACCGTTCCGCACCAAAGTACTTTACAGTTTCAAAGTTCAGGAGACTATCGATCGCCTTTTGGTTCGCATCTGTGTCCTGATCGTTCATCACCTTGCGGATTTTCACGCGCCACTCTGTCACCTTAAAGGTAAACCAGACGTAGGCCGCGATAGTAAGTAGGACCACAGCGAGATAACTGAAATCAAATAGGAAAAAGAGTACTGCCGCGATCATCAAAAGCTCGAGCAGCAGCGGCCCGATTGAGAACAGTAAGAACCGTAGCAGAAAATCGACGCCCTTCACGCCTCGCTCCATCACGCGGCTCAACCCACCGGTTTTGCGGGTAATGTGATAACGCATAGAGAGGCGGTGGATGTGCGTGAAGGTCTCAAGCGCAAGTGTGCGTAACGCACGTTGCCCGACCTTTGTGAACACGACATCCCGCAACTGCTGAAACCCAACGTTCATCAAGCGAGCCATACCGTAAGCGATCGTCAAACCCACCGCGCCAAGGCCCAACACAGTCGCCGCGTCTGCATTCTCTGGCGTCAGCGCGTCGACAGCTTGTTTGTAAAACAGCGGTGTGGCCACCGCGATGACCTTGGCCAGCACCAAAACGGCCAATGCGATGACGACACGCCACCGCACCCAAGCCAGGCTCGGATCAGACGGCCACAGGTACGGCGTAACCCGCCTGACAACGTTCCAGCCTTGTACTTGGGTATCGTTGAGATTGGCTTCGGTTTTGGGCAGGCGCCGCATCTGGTCTCCACTTCGCCCCATGACTTAACAACTGGGACGCGGTTTACCAGGGTGCTTTGCTATTCAGGTGATCCTGGAAGACGGAAGACCTGGCCGGGATAGATCAAATCAGGATCGCGGATCTGGTCTTTATTCGCCTCAAAGACCGCCACGTACATGATGCCCTCACCAAAGCTTTCTTCCGCAATGGCCCAAAGCGTGTTGCCAGGCTGGACGGTCTTGACCGCAATGTCGAACCCTTCTTCGGATGTCTCTTCCGCCAGAATGGCTGCCACGGTCTCGCGTTCTTCCCGTTTGAAAGGTGTCTCGATCCGGGACTGTACGGTGCCATCATTAGCAACCTCGTCGACGCGCAGCGTGTACACGCCCGTATCCACATCCGGCAGGTCAATCGACCAATCGCCTTGCTCCGAAATACGGGATGTCGTGATTGGTTGGTTATCTAAATAGATCTGAACGAATCCATCGGTCGGTGCACGACCCGAAAGGATAACTTCCCCGGTTGGGTCATAGGTAATCGCATCGAGGGCAATATTGTCGACAAGCTCTGGCTGCGCGACGGTTCCGTCGGCCGGTTGAATGACGCGGACCCCATCGGCATCGGCGATGAGGGTTGGCGGAGCAGAAGCCTCAGGCACTTCCGGGTCTTCCGTTGCGGTCGCCGTCGGCTCATTTGAAAGGACTTCGGGCGCGGTCGTCCCATCCGTTGCAATTCCGACCGCAATGCGGCTGCTTTCATCGTCGATGATCAGCGCGGAGGCATCGTTATCACTTGCTGCACCGATTTCGGGTGCAGGCTGCGACAAGATAACGCCTGCCACAGCGACCGGCGCAGACGGAGGCACAATGACGCTTTCTGCGGATACAAGCTCCTGCCCGTCCGGATCGCCAATAAGTCGGAGCCGGCGTGGTTCGTCGGCAGCCGCAATAAATACAACCGTACCAAAAGTACCGTCAGCCCCCGTCACAACGCGGTCGAGTTCCTCGCCACCGAGCATGATGGCAATCGTCTGACCCGGCGTTGCGCGGCCCGCGATCACAGTGGTCTCGTCGGGGTTGCGAAAGAACGTATCAATGGAGGGTGCAAGATCCGTTATTGCAATCCCATCCGACGTCACGCCGGGCACACTTGCGGACGCATTTTCTATTACCAGCCCGCTATCGTCTTCTGGTGTGGCAGTTAAGCTACTTGGTGAGGACAGGTTCGGGACAGACGCGGGATCCGTTCTTCCCACGATCGAAGCACCCTCAGCAGGTTCCGCGCTTTGCAATGAACCGGCAGACGTCGTCACTTGGCCGTTAAAACCCGGAGCTGTCTCGGCAGGCGTTTCTGCGACAGACTCGACAGCCAACGCCGCCTGTTCAGACGACTTTACGGAGCGATCAACCAGATACGCTGCGATGCCAATTCCGAAGAAGGCCAGGAGCCCTATCGAAATGGCTTTGATGTTTGCTTGTTCTGACACTCAAAACCCGTCTGTCGCGACCAAACGAAGTATACATCACATGGTCAGTTGAGCATACTTATCAACGTTAGTATGACCGGTCAAAGCCCCTTCAATGACGAAAGTATGATCATGTCTGGAAACAAACGCTCTGTTTGTGTCTATTGTGGTTCGCGAGATGGCAACAATCCAGCCTATGCGGAGGCAGCAGAAGCCACTGGACATATGCTGGCCGAGAACGGTTGGCGGCTGGTCTACGGGGCGGGTGATGTGGGTCTCATGGGGCGTGTGGCGCGGTCGTGCCAAGCGGCCGGCGGAACCACATTTGGGGTCATCCCGACCCATCTGTTGGATTGGGAAGTAGGCAAGCGCGACCTCGACACCTTTGTGATCACCGAGACGATGCACGAGCGCAAAAAGGTGATGATCATGAACAGTGATGCCGTCGTGATGTTACCTGGCGGCGCAGGATCGCTTGACGAGTTCTTCGAAGCGTTGACTTGGAGGCAACTGCAACTCCACCGCAAGCCAATTTTCCTTTTAAATACAAAAGGCTTTTGGACACCTTTGATGGATCTGATGCAGCACTTTGTGGGTCAAGGATTCGCTGAGGCCTCTTTGCTCGACTTTGTCACGGTGGTTGAAGATACAGCGTCGATGCAAACCCAGCTTGCGAAGGCGTTCACCGACCAGGGTTAATCTAGAGGCGTGCTTTTTCAGACGGCTGACAGTTCAACAACGGTGATCTCGGGCACTACGCCGAACCGCACTGGCAAAATGGAACAACCGATGCCGCCTGAAACAACCAAATCCCGGTTGCCCTCCCGGATATGGCCATAGGCATATCGATTTCCGAACCTGGACGGAACAACAGGCGACCAGCCAAACAAGCGAAATTGGCCCCCATGGGTATGCCCCGATAGGGTAAGTGCGATCCGGTCGGGCACTTTAGGAAAGATGTCCGGTTCATGCGCGAGCAAGATGGCTGGCGCATCGTCATCTTCGATTTGGGACAGGGTGCCGGGGAGATCATCAAGTCCGGTCCAACGCCCATCCCGGCGGATCGCGAGTTGATCTTCGAGTCCAGCGAGCCAGAAACTGCCTTTCCTGATCGCCGCATTGGAAAGAACTGGAATGCCGTGCGACGTCAGCGCCTCTGCATACAGGTTTGCCCCGCCGCCCCTTCTTTGTGCTGCCAGATCATCCCACCAATCGTGGTTACCCAAGATCGCATAGACGCCTTGCGGTGCTGAGAGTTTGGCGAGCTCTGGCGCAACATCCGCGATCTTAACCGGCTGCGAGACGAAATGATGGCCTGCAGCATAGTCGCCAAGAAGGACGATCAGGTCCGCGCCAAGCGCATTCGCGCGACGCACCACCTGCCGGACGCGGCGCAGGCCCACATGAGGTTCCCCGACGTGCAAGTCCGAAATGATTGCGATCTTCAGTGGTGGCGCTGTCCAATCCTGCCTTCCAATACGCCAACGCGTCACGCGCAAGCGGACTGCGGGTTCGACCAGAAAGGCGTAGATCCCCGCAAAAAGGCCTGCCAGAAGTGTTCCCAGCAGGCCTTTGATGAAACCTCTGCGGGTCACTTCACGTCGATTAAAGGCGTGAGGCGACGTTTTCCCAGTTCACCAGGTTGTCGAGGAAGTTCGTCAGGTAGGCCGGGCGCTTATTGCGGAAATCAATGTAGTAGGAGTGTTCCCAGACGTCGCAGCCCAGCAAAGCGGTTTGGCCAAAGCAAAGCGGGTTCACGCCGTTTTCTGTCTTCGTGACTTTCAGACCACCGTCGGTGTCTTTGACTAGCCAGCACCAGCCAGAGCCGAATTGGCCTGCACCCGCCGCAGAGAACTGCGACTTGAATTCGTCTACAGAGCCAAAGCTGTCAGTGATTGCCGCTTCCAGTTCGGACGGCATGGAGGACGCGCCGGGGCCCATCATTTCCCAGAACTGGTTGTGGTTCCACAGCTGCGAAATGTTGTTGAAGATGCCATTTTGCGCGACAGCGGTTTTATTGTAGGTGCCAACGATTATCTCTTCGAGAGACTTGCCATCCCACTCCGTCCCGGCGATCGCTGCGTTGCCGTTGGTGACATAAGCGTTGTGGTGCAGGTCGTGGTGATACTCCAACGTCTCTTTCGACATGCCGTTGTCGGCAAGCGCGTCATGAGCATAGGGAAGATCGGGGAGCGTAAAGGCCATTTTGGCACCTCCAAGGCAGGCTGTTGCGGTTAACGCGTAACAAAGCGCAAATCCCTCTGGCGTCAAGCGGGCATTTACGAAGGGGCCCGGTTTGCGCCGGTGCTAAGCGTCCCGAAGGTGATGAACAGGGCCCGCTGCGGCTGATGTTGTCAGCAGATCAAACATATAATCCGCGACCGAGCGAAAGCAGATCACCTGAGCTGAGGTGGCATCCGTCAGCCAGAATGCCGCCGCAACCTGCCCCAGATGGGTCCGGCGCAGTTTGCCAACCGGCAAACTATCGGGATGCAAATCAACGGGCGTCAGCTTCGCAATCACGTCGCGTGTGCCGGCTCCCGCTACCGTCACCATCGCTCGCGCATCGGAGACGTTGACCGCCAAGTGATGCTGGCCTTGCAACGTCTTCGCCAGCGTTGTGACCGCATTATCTGCATCATCATAGGGAACAAACAACAGAAGCTCATCTGGTGACATCCACCCGATCGCTTTGTCACCGTTCATCGTGATCTTGCCTTGCGCCGGCATATCAGCGCCCGTCAGCGCGGTGCAAACCGCCTGAAGTGCTGTGTCAGATAAGTTCCCCCGTAGGATGATCATGCCTTGTGGGCCGGAGCGGGTGACCGCAACGTCAGACATTCTGCTTCTCCCCATCTGGGTCATAGAAGACTGGGCTAACGATCCTGGCTTTGGTGGGTGTCGGGCCTTCGCTGGTGAAGGATAGGACCTCCCCCATCCGTTCAGGCCCGTTCAGAACCAGACCCATAGCAATCCCCTTGCCCAATGTCGGCGAGTGATAGGTCGAGGTCACCCGGCCTTGGGTGTTGGTTTGCGCATTGTCGTTCACCCCATCGGCAATCGCATAGGCCCCATCAGCCAGCACCGATCCATCCAGTGTTGCGAGACCCACGAGTTTCCACCGCGACGTATCTGTCATATGGCCGCGACCATGGGCCCGTTTGCCCAGGTAATCTTCTTTCTTCTTCGAGAGCGCCCAGGTCAGACCGAGGTCTTGCGGGATCACCGTGCCGTCGGTTTCATCACCAATCATGATAAAGCCCTTCTCGGCTCGCATGATATGCAGCGCCTCCGTCCCATAGGGCATCACGCCATGATCGGCGCCAGCGGCGATGAGGGTATCCCAAAAGGCTTGCCCTTGCCCCGCGTCAACGGCGATCTCAAACGACAATTCCCCTGAGAAACTAATGCGGTAGATGCGAACCTTAAAGCCACTGAGCATCCCATCGACCCACTGCATGAAGGGCAAGTTCTCCGCCGAAACATCCATGCCACCCAGTGCGTCCAGCACCTTGCGGGCCTTCGGGCCAACAACTGCGACCTGCGCGAATTGTTCTGTCACATTGGCCACGTAGACCTGCCAGTCCCACCACTCACATTGCAGCCAATCTTCCATCCAGCCGTGGATGTGATCGGCCCCGCCAGAGGTCGTGTGGCAAAGCCAGGTCTGTTCATCGATCCGTGCCACAACGCCATCGTCCATCAGGAAGCCGTTTTCGGAGCACATCAGCCCGTAGCGGCACTTCCCAATAGGCAATGTGGACATCATGTTGGTGTACATCATGTCCAGAAACTTGCCCGCATCGGGTCCGCTCACGATCAGCTTACCGAGGGTGGAGGCATCCAAAAGGCCAACGTTTTCACGTGTGTTCTTGACCTCACGGTGAACCGCTTCATCAACGGTTTCCACCCCGCGAGGGAACGCATACGGGCGGCGCCAGTGTCCGACGGGTTCAAACACTGCCCCGTTTTCCTCATGCCAAGCGTGCATTGGCGTTTTGCGGACGGGTTGGAACAGGTCGTCCTTCGCAGCCCCCGCAATCGCGCCAAGCGAGATCGGCGTGTAAGGCGGACGAAAGGTTGTCGTGCCGACGTCGGGAATATCGGCGCCGAGCGCATCAGAAAGAACAGCCAATCCGTTGATGTTGCTCAGCTTGCCTTGGTCCGTGGCCATACCGAGCGTGGTATAGCGTTTGGCGTGTTCGACGCTCTCGAAACCCTCTTGCGCGGCGAGTTGGACGTCGGACACCTTCACGTCATTTTGGAAGTCGAGCCAGGCTTTGGCCCGCAACTTGCGCTTGGCTTTGGTGGGCATCATCCAGACCGGCTGGATCGGTTCTTGCGCTTCGTCAAAGCCGCTTGGCGCGTTTTCGGTTGCGGCGGCGCCCGCCGCCGAAAGGCCCGCGGCATAGCCATCTGACAAGACGTCGGAGGTGAAAAGATGCCCGTTTGCCGTCCCTGCTACGGTGACAAAGGACGTCCCATCTGCGCCGGTTGGTCCCTTGGCAGCGTCAGGCCGGAACATTACTGCCTCGGCATCCCAAATCAGCTTGCCCCCGCAATGAGACCAAAGATGCACAACAGGTGACCAACCGCCTGACATGGCAACACATTCGCAAGGGATTTCTTCGGTCACTGCTCCTTTGCCACCGATGTCGCACAGGCTTACGCCGACAACGTCGCGCAGGCCTTTGACTTTTGCGATACCAGCGCCCGTCACGATACGAAGCCCTGCTGTACGTGCCGCGCGGACCAAAGGGCCGTCAGGGTCCGGGCGCGCATCCACGATACAGGGAACTGACAGGCCTGCAGCATACAATGCTAATGCGGTCCGATAAGCGTCGTCGTTGTTGGTCACAACCACAGTGCGGCGGCCCGTGGAAACGCCATAAAGCGCGAGATAGTCACGCGCGGCAGAGGCTAGAACGACGCCCGGCAAGTCGTTGGCCGCAAAAGACAAAGGTCGTTCAATCGCGCCGGTGGCTGTCACAACATGCGCCGCTCTGATCCGCCACAACCTATGGCGTGGTCCTTCTTTCCCTTCAAGATGGAGTTGTTCATACCCCAAGACGTAGCCATGGTCATAAACACCCGCGCCCATGCAGGATCCGCGCAACGACACATTTGGCATCACCTGAAGCATGGCGATAGTCTCGGCGACCCATTCGGCGGCCGGCTTGCCTTCAATCTGCGGTGCATCCACGAGCGCTCGACCGCCCCAAGTCGCAGTCTGCTCCAGCACCAAAACGCGCTTTCCGCTCTTCCCTGCCGCCAAAGCAGCCGAAAGGCCGGCGATCCCACCGCCGACGATCAGGACGTCAACCGATGCGTGGTAGTGTTCGTAAGTGTCGGTGTCCTTCTCTGTCGGCGCCCTGCCGAGACCAGCGGACTTTCGGATGAAGGGTTCGTAGACATGCTTCCACAATGGGCGCGGGTGGATGAACATCTTGTAATAGAAGCCGGCCGGTAAGAACCGCGCCAGCATTGCGTTGACCGCACCGACGTCGAATTCCAGCGTCGGCCAGTGATTTTGGCTCGTCGCGGTCAGTCCATTGAACAATAGCGTTGTGGTCGCTCGCTGGTTCGGCTCAAAGGTGGCCCCTTCGCCCATGTTCACAAGCGCATTCGGCTCTTCCGCTCCAGCTGCCACGATGCCACGGGGGCGGTGATACTTGAACGACCGACCCACTAGCGTCTGACCATTGGCCAGCAAGGCGGAGGCGAGCGTATCACCCGCAAACCCTTCAAAGCCTTTGCCATTGAAGGTAAAGGACATAGGTTTGGTGCGGTCAATCGCCAGGCCGCCGGACGCAAGACGATTGCTCATGTCTCGCTCTCCCAGGTCCAATCGGGATCAACGGCGCGGATTTTGTCCTGCACTTCCGCGGGCGGCGCGGTCGTTTGTGCGTGATAGGTGCCAAAAACCTCAAGGGTCACGGTGCTGCGCGCCGCCAAAAACCACTTGCCGCAGCCGTACGCATGCCGCCAGCGTTCCACGTGCACTCCCTTTGGGTTTTTGCGGACAAAAAGATAGGCTTCAAAGTCCTCATCCGTAGATCCAGGACCATAGCGCTTAAGATGTGCCTCTCCACCCGGCGACAGATCCGTCTCGTCGACGTCTTGGCCGCAATAAGGACACCGCAGGATCAGCATAGTGCCTCCTCCTGCGCCCATACGCCCAAGAGGGCAGACGCTAAATCGCGCCTGCCCCGACTTGGGGGTACGTAAGGGACGTCGTGCTTAGGTGGGTGCGAATTCCGTGAGAGATGCACCCAAAATCCCCGCAGATGCAGGGAAGAGTGTTGTTTCGAGAAGCGCATAGCCAACAAGGCCGATGATACCGATCGCGGCAATGAGCCAGCCGCTGCTTCGATGTGACGGCGCAGACCGTCTATGAGACGTGAAATCGACCATTGGGCTTCCCGATTTGCCCACCCACTCAAAACGATAAGCTCGTCGCGGCAATTGCACAATGCGTCCCGACACTTAGGCCGGTTTGCGCAAGGCTTGGCCCAATTTGCATCAAGTACTGCGCTAAAAAATGCCGATCCACCTTGGGTTGGCGCCAGCGCGACTCTGCAACCTATTGATGTGCTGAGCTTCTTGAGGCACTCTTTGACCTCCAGCGATTCCACGCAAAACGCTATCAATGTGCCACCCCTGCTGCGACGCTTTCATCGATAAACTTGCCCTCGCGGAAGCGGAACATACTGAACTGGTCAGTGAGCGGGGATTGGCCTTTCGCCATCAGCTCGGCCATGGCCCAGCCTGACCCCGGGATCGCCTTAAACCCACCTGTACCCCAACCGCAGTTGACGAAAATCCCATCAACTGGTGTCTTTGACAGGATTGGCGATCGGTCCCCGGTCACATCCACAATTCCGCCCCACTGGCGCAGCATCTTTAGGCGTGACAGGATCGGAAAAGTCTCGACTAAGGCTCGAACGGTTTCTTCGATGTGATGAAATGAGCCACGTTGGGTGTAGTTGTTGAACCCATCGGTGCCGCCACCGATTACCATTTCACCCTTATCCGACTGGGACAAGTAACCATGGACCGTGTTGGCCATCACAACAACATCCATGCAGGGTTTGATCGGCTCTGACACCAGCGCCTGCAGCGCGACGGACTCGATGGGCAACCGGAACCCAGCCTTCTCTGCAAGGACAGAGGCGTGGCCAGCAACAACCATCCCCAGCTTGTTACACTCAATGTGTCCTTGCGTTGTCTCCACGCCCGTCACCTTGCCGCCTTCTTGGGTTACACCGGTCACTTCGCACTTTTGGATGATATCCATACCCATAGCGGAACAGGCCCGGGCATAGCCCCACGCCACGGCGTCATGCCGCGCCGTCCCGCCCCGTGCCTGCCAAAGCCCACCAAGAACCGGATAACGCGGCCCTTCAATATTCATGATCGGACAAAGCTCTTTCACCCGATGAGGACCAATCCATTCCGTCTCAACGCCCTGCAATGAATTCGCATGCGCCGTGCGCTGGTAGCCCCGGATCTCGTGCTGGGTCTGGGCCAGCATAATCACGCCGCGCGGGCTGAACATGACGTTGTAGTTCAGGTCTTGGCTCAAGGTTTCATAAAGACTGCGGGACTTCTCATAGATCGCAGCCGATGGGTCTTGCAGGTAGTTTGAACGGATGATCGTCGTATTGCGACCCGTATTGCCGCCGCCCAGCCATCCTTTTTCCAAGACGGCCACATTCGTGATCCCAAAGTTCTTCCCAAGATAATAGGCCGTGGCTAGCCCGTGCCCTCCCGCTCCGACGATAATCGCTTCGTAGTGCTTTTTCGGCGCGGTTTTGGCCCATGCGCGCTCCCATCCAGTGTGGTGGCGCAAGGCTTCGCGGGCGATGGCAAAGGCGGAATAGCGTTTCATTTTGATATATCGCAGAGTGGCTGGTCCCCTATGGTTACTGGACTGCGGCAGCGCAGAAAAGCAGACTGGCTGCGGCGCAAAGGCGCGGTTTTGCGACATCCACGGTTTTTGACGCTGGGATCGCTGGCGCATGCGTGATGTCGCATGCCCTTTTCGAGACAGGTGCTTGTCGTTAGATAAAGCCCAATCGAAGGACCGTTCTTATGTTTTGGATCATCTGCGGACTGTTAACGCTTTGCGTCGTCGGGCTTATTCTGGCACCGCTGCTGCGTCTGTCAAACGCGGGCGCAGTGGAAGATCCGCAGGTCGCGCTTTACAAAGCCCAATTGGCTGAGGTGGAACGCGACGTGGCGCGTGAGGTCCTGGCAGCGGACGATGCCGAACGCGCGAAGACAGAGATCGCACGCCGCCTTCTGGCCGCCTCCAAAGTGGCGCAAACCGTAAACCACGGCCCGGACAGCAAAGTCCTTGCCGCGGGTTTAACAGTCGCCGTGATCGCGGCTGCAGGCGGCACCTACTGGGCCCTCGGTGCACCCGGGTACCCTGACCTACCACTCAAAACACGGATTGAACTCGGCGATGAAGCCCGCGCAAACCGGCCGCCGCAAGAGGTGGCGGAAGCAGCAGCACCCGACTTGCCGCAACCGCGCGTCGAAGAAGATTATCTGAAATCGGTGGAACAACTTCGGGCACTTGTCCCGCTGAGAGGCGATGACCTCGAGGGATGGACCCTACTTGCTTACCACGAAGCCCAACTGCGCAATTACGCGGCAGCAGCGAAAGCGCAAGCGCGTGTGATTGAGATCTTGGGCGAAGATGCCACTGAAATGGACCTTATCCGCCAGGTAGACCTGTTGGTAACGGCTGCGGATGGATACATTTCGCCCGAAGCCGAGGCTGTCGCGCGCCGGCTCCTTGACATGAACGCCAATAGTGTCGAGGCCCGCTACTACCTCGGCGCGCTCTTTGACCAAACAGACCGCCCCGATCGCGCCTTTCAACTCTGGCGCGCAATCGTTGAAAGCGGCGCGGGTGAGAGCTTTCATGTCTCAATGGCAAGGCGCCAGATCGAAGACGCGGCGCTCCGCGCTGGCGTGCCTTATACCTTGCCGGTCTTGAGTGGCCCATCGATGGAACAGATGATGGCGGCTGAAGACATGGACCCCGAAGCGCGCAGCGAGATGATTTCGGGCATGGTCGCCAGTCTCTCCGACCGCCTCGCCACCCAAGGAGGCAGTCCAGCAGAATGGGCGCGGCTGATCGTGGCCCATGGCGTACTGGGCCAGACCGAGCAGGCCAAGGCGGTCCTGGCCGAAGCGCGCGATGTTTTTGGGGCATCTGATGAGGCAATGGCGCTTTTTGATGACGCAGAAGCACGCGCGGGGCTTAGCGAATGATCTACGAGACCCCGGAAGACTTTGCCGCCGCCCTGCCCCCGGTTGGCGCACTTGCTGGGCTGGACCTTGGCACCGTGACCATCGGCGTTGCGGTTTCGGATCGGATGCGCACCGTTGGGTCACCCTTGGAAACGATCAAACGTAAGAAGTTTGGCGTCGACGCGGAAAAGCTCCTGCATCTGGTTACAAAGCGCGAGGTCCAGGGCTTCGTCCTCGGCTTGCCGCGCAACATGGATGGCTCTGAAGGACCGCGTTGCCAGTCCACTCGCGCTTTCGCGCGCAACCTTTTGCCGTTGAGTGACCTGCCCATCACTTTCTGGGACGAGCGCCTTTCCACCGTGGCCGCCGAACGGGCGCTGTTGGAGGCGGATACGTCACGGAAACGTCGTGCCGATGTCATTGATCACGTCGCAGCAGGGTATATCTTGCAGGGACTTCTCGACCGGCTCACACACCTGAAAGGCCAGATATGACGGATATGAGCGACGATTCAGACCGCATCTGGCGACGCAGCGAGATCGAAAGCCCCTGCGTGAAGATCTGCGTCATCGAACCTAAAAGCCGCCTGTGTACGGGATGCCTGCGGACGATCGACGAAATCGGAGCCTGGTCACAATTGATGCCCGAGATCCGAGCCGAGATCATGGCCGAGCTTCCATCCCGGAAAGGCCAACTGACCCAACGCCGTGGCGGACGCGCGGAACGCCTCAAGCGCTAATCCCGGCTTCTTTGATCCAAAGAACTGCCCCCGGAGGGTCCGCACTCTCCACACAGGCAACGCCCGCGTGACCAAACAAAGTATGTCGCGCGCGCTTGCGCGCTCCTTTGGATCAAACCTGACTGTTCGCGCCACGCACTGCGAAAACGAAACACCGGTCGCGCCGGATCATCAGCCATAGGGGCGTCCCGGGTTTAGGCAGAAACACCGACGGCACTTGGGCCTTCAGCATCGTCCCATCTTGATCCATCTCGAATTCCACAAGGCTATTCGCCCCCATAAACCGCGCCCGCTTCACGACGCCGCGCGCCGGGGTTCCGTCAGCCGGTGTCGGATGCGGCCCCCGCCCATGACGATCAAAATCGAGCTTCAGATGCTGCGGCCGGATCGCGATTTGCACCTCGGTTCCATCGGGCACACCGGGCGCGAGAAACTGACCAAACGGTGTCTCCGTTAGAGCCCCGTGGACCGTCCCCGTGATGACATTCAGATCGCTAAAAAAGGCCGCAGCCGCCAAATCGACTGGCGCGTTATAGATATTGTAAGGGGCACCGCGCTGCACAATAGACCCATCGCGCATTAAGGCGATCTCATCCGCCATCCGCATGGCCTCACCGGGCTCATGGGTCACCAGCAGCACGGCGGTACCCTCTTCCTTTAACAGATCCAGCGTCTCATCCCGCACGTCATCGCGCAGACGATCATCGAGCCCAGAAAACGGCTCATCCATGAGCATCACGCGCGGTTTTGGGGCAACCGCACGGGCCAAAGCCACCCGCTGCTGTTCTCCCCCGGAAAGCTCCTGAGGATAGCGGTCAATGTGCTGAGTCATGCCAACTTTCGCTAGCATCTGATCAACGCGCGCTTGCACCTCTGCCTTGCTGCCGCGCAGTCCAAATGCCACGTTGTGGCGTACCGTCAAATGCGGAAAAAGGGCAAAGTCCTGAAACATGAGCCCAATGGCACGGTCTTCTGGCGGCGCCGAGGTGGTCGCGTCGCACATCTGCACTCCATCCACCAAAATCTGCCCTGCATCGGGCCGTTCCACCCCCGCAATCATCCGCAAAGTCGTGGATTTGCCGCAGCCAGACGGCCCCAGCAGGCACGTCACCTGCCCAGCCATCACCGTCAAGCTGACGTCATCAACGACTTTGCGCCCAGCAAATCCCTTGCTCAGGTTCCGGATTTCAAGGCGCGGGGCGCTCATCTTTTGGGAAAATCCTAGTGAAACGATTGGGTTTGGGCGTGCCTATCAATCCCAAAGCGCTGGGGCAACCTAGATCAGCGCCACTTCGCAACTGGCAACCTGACGCCCGTTGATCTGAAGTGAAATGCGGTGCTTGCCCGGATAAAGCTTGAAGGTTGTCGCATTGGCCTTGAAGACATGAGATTTTTTGAGCGTCACCGACGTTCCGCCCTTGGCCTCAAGCACCTTCCACTTCGACGTCTTCGGAGCTGTCGACCCGTTCGCTTTCACAAAATCGATGACGTAGTCGACAATCATTGGCGCGTCCTTAGGCGTCGTGAAACTCGCGACAACCTCTACTTTTCCACCAAGTTCCACCGCTGTCGGCGACACTTTAAAATCGCGCACAGAGACGTCTACATTCGCATCGTACCCCAAATGCGCCATTGCCCCGGCGTGCCCCGCCTTGATTAGGCCGCGCAGGGTGTGACGGCGCATCCAATCCAGCTCTTTGACTTCCTGACGCCCAGCACTTTGCCACTTCGCCAACCGGTCAACCACCGTCTCCGGATCAACCTTTGAGATGTCGTTCAAGTGGTTCGACACCGACCGCGTCACAAATCGGGCCTGATCCGCATGAAGCTGATCCAACAGTGGCAGGGTCTGTGCCGATGTTAGGCCTACCTTCTGCCCCCAGGGCAGTCGGGGCCGTGTCCCTTCACTGACCAAACGGCGGACATGGTAGTTGTCGCTGACCACCCAGTCCCGCATCCGCTCGAGCGTCGCGGCTTCGTGGGCGTTGAGAAACGCGCGGATCGAAAACTCCATCGAAAACCGCTGCGTGATCGCCTCCAATAGATCAAGGCTCAACGCCACATGCTGAGTGATCCCATGCCGTTCGACAAAGACGCCCAAAGGCGCATGGATGAAATGCCCGAAGTCGTCATCTGTCAGCGTTGGATCCAACGGCGGTGGTAATGCCGCTTGAATCGCTGCGGCCCCGTCCGGGAAGTCTCTCGGCAAAAAGTCCGCGAGAACTTCGGCAATCCAAGCGATCCGCTCTTTCAATTCCAACGGCGCGAGGCCCGCCATCACAGCATCGACAAAAGGCGCAGCTTCGAAAACCCCGCCATCCTCAAACTCTTGCCCCAACCGCGAAACAGTTGTGCGATTGAACAGATCGTCCTTCAGACTGTAACCGGCGGCCATTCTTAGACTGTCGCGTTGATTGCACCACCGTCGAGCAGAATGTTCTGACCCACCATGAACCCTGCATGCTGTGAACAGAGGAAGGCACAGGTCGCGCCAAACTCTTGCGCTGAGCCGTAACGGCGGGCGGGAATCGTCTCCTGCCGCTGCTTTTCGGCCTCTTCCAAGCTGATCCCTTGCGCGTCTGAAACGGCGGTATCGAGCGAAATCGCACGGTCCGTCGCGTGAATGCCTGGCAAAAGATTATTGATGATCACGCCATGCGGGGCCACCTGCCGCGCGGTGCCGGCGACAAATCCGGTCAAACCGGTACGGGCAGTATTCGATAGCCCCAACTGTGGGATCGGCGACTTCACGGACGCGGACGTGATGTTGACAACCCGGCCCCAACCGCGATCCATCATCCCCGGCAAAACCGCCTGCATCAGAGCGATAGGAGCCAGCATATTGGCATCAAGTGCTGCGATAAAATCGTTCCGATCCCAATCGGACCACAACCCAGGAGGTGGACCACCCGCGTTATTAACCAGAACATCCACGTCACCGGCAGCGGCCAAACAGGCCGCCCGACCATCCGCGGTCGCAACGTCTGCAGCGACCGTTGTGACTTCTACGCCGAACCGGTCACGCAAATCCTGAGCCGTCGCCTCCAGAGCTTCTGCACCGCGCGCATTGATGGTCAATCCTACACCAGCTTCTGCCAAGGCCTCCGCGCAACCACGCCCAAGTCCCTTTGACGCCGCACATACAAGCGCCCGCTTTCCTTTAAGACCCAAATCCATCGCAGTGCTCCTTCCCAGTGTTGCTCAAATTCGCGGGTACCATTCCCGCCGACATTGGGCAATTGCCGCCTTGCACGTTGACGTGATAGGCCCACGCAAATACGCTTTGTCGCGGTGGGACGGAGCAGATCGCAACAAGGACGCGGCATGTCGTCGCCTGACAGCATCACGACCGAACAAACCATCACCGTCTTCCGGGGCGAGGATTTTGTCGTGACTGAAGGGGTTGCTGAAGGCGACGCACTTTCTTTTGCCGACGAACTCGTCCTCGATGACACCTACCAATTGCGCCGATCTGCGGTACGGGGCCGTTTGACCCTCGGCTTCCAACCGGACGGAGATACCTTTCGCATCGCTGCAGACAGCGAGTTGGGACACCCCAACAACAGAGTCGTGCTAGATTGCTGCATCACGGTGATGGCTCCGGACAGTACCACCTTTGACGCGCTGATCTTTGTGGAAGTCGAATTGGGCGGTGTCGAAGACATCTATGTACTTCCCCTTGCCGCCTTCCATCCCGATACCCCGTATCAGCTGGTGGGCGTCGACCGCGACGTGGCCAGCACGCGTTTGGCCGAAGTTGCCTGTGTCTCATTTACCCGCGGCACCCACATCACAATGGCCTCCGGCAGGCAGATGCCAATTGAGGATCTCCGCACGGGGGATCGTGTCCTCACTCGAGACGACGGCCCGCAAGAGATACGCTGGGTCGGCCAAACCACGTTACGCGCGACCGGCAGCTTTGCGCCGGTGGTGATTAGGCGGGGGGCGCTTCATAATGAAAACGACTTGGTCGTCAGCCCGGATCACCGGCTGTTTGTATATCAGCGACAAGATAAACTGGGTGCGGGACGATCAGAAGTACTAGTGAAGGTCCGCCACTTGATCAACGGCGACACAGTCTATCAACACGACGGCGGCTTTGTGGATTATTTCCAACTGCTGTTCGATGAACATCAAATCATCTACGCAGAGGGGATCGCGGCAGAGTCTTTGCTCATCGGCCCGACGACGCGGGCTGCGGTTCCAGAACGGGTCCATTCGCGAGGCGCCGGTCACTCCCATCGTCCCCATTTGGATTACGAAGTGGACGAGGAGCTATTGGACACACCAGACGCGGTGAACCTTTTGCGCAACGCGTCCTCCAACCGGACAAGTTAAGGCTGGCGCGCCGTTTGAAATTCTCCCGACAGAATTGCGGGCTGTCCCCTTTCAAGAACTTCGCCTGAAATCTGACCGCTCGCGGCCTGCTGCGTGCTTCCAAGAACCTCGCCGCGCATTTGGCCGAGGACAAGGTAATTCGTCGTACCGGTCAACAAACTGCCATTGATATTGGTGACAAAGTCCAAACTGCCAACGCTATCATCCAGCGCCGCAGTATTGACGATGAGATTTCCAACGTAGCTATCAACATCATCATGAAAACCGGACGCGTCACCTGTCACTGCCGCATCCATGTTGTCGAAGTCGACGGACAAGCTCAGATCTCCATCCAGATCAACAGCACTGCCACTGCTGGGGGCAAGAAAGCGGATGCCAATACCCCCTTGGAAAGTCGCACTACCAGTCGGCGTTAGATCCACGACGGGGGTGATCGGGACAAATGGTTCTCGCTGTGTCACATCGACCCCGGTGGACGGTGCACCGCTTGAGCAAGATGTAATCAGAAATGGGATTAGAAGGATGTGTCGCATGTCCCCAAATTCCGGAATCATACTTAAAAAAGCGTTACCCTCGGTTGAAATCCCTGCCGAACTGGCCGTTGCAATTGTCCCCTACCAAAACCACCAATTGCCCTTTCCTTGCCCCACAAGTACACCGCGCCCATGACAAATCGCCCCGTACTCCCTCCCGAAATCGCCCGTCGCCGGACCTTTGCGATCATCTCGCACCCCGATGCAGGCAAGACGACCCTTACCGAAAAATTCCTGCTGTACGGCGGTGCGATTCAAATGGCTGGTCAGGTGCGAGCCAAAGGAGAAGCGCGACGGACGCGCTCTGACTTCATGCAGATGGAAAAGGATCGCGGGATCTCCGTTTCGGCCTCGGCCATGTCGTTCGACTTTGAAAAGTACCGATTCAACCTCGTCGATACGCCCGGCCACTCCGACTTCTCGGAAGACACCTATCGCACGCTGACAGCTGTAGACGCAGCCGTGATGGTCATCGACGGTGCAAAAGGCGTGGAAAGCCAAACCCAGAAACTCTTCGAAGTCTGCCGCCTGCGGGATCTGCCTATCTTGACGTTCTGCAACAAAATGGACCGCGAGAGCCGCGATACTTTTGAGATTATTGATGAGATTCAAGAGAACCTCGCGATTGATGTCACGCCGGCCGCTTGGCCGATTGGCGTCGGTCGCGACTTCATAGGGACCTATGACATCTTGCGCGACCGGCTAGAATTGATGGACCGCGCGGATCGAAACAAGGTGGCAGAAAGCATCGAGATCAAAGGGATCGATGATCCGGCGTTGGCCGAACATGTGCCCGCGCATCTGCTCGAAAAATTCCTGGAAGATATTGAGATGGCGAAAGAACTCCTCCCGCCGCTCGACCACGAAAGCGTGCTCAACGGATCCATGACGCCCATCTGGTTTGGCTCCGCCATCAACTCCTTCGGGGTGAAAGAACTCATGGATGGGATCGGCACCTACGGTCCGGAACCCCAAGTGCAGACCGCCCAGCCTCGCAACATCGCTCCTGAAGAAAAGAAGGTGGCGGGGTTCGTCTTTAAGGTGCAAGCGAACATGGACCCCAAACACCGCGACCGCGTGGCCTTTGTCCGCATGGCATCCGGCCATTTTGAGCGGGGCATGAAGCTCACTCATGTGCGCTCCAAGAAAGTCATGGCCGTCACCAACCCGGTCATGTTCCTCGCCGCGGACCGAGAGTTGGCGGAAGAAGCCTACGCAGGCGACATCCTGGGCATTCCCAACCACGGCCAATTGCGCATCGGGGACACGCTGACCGAGGGGGAGGCGATCCGGGTTTCCGGGATCCCCTCCTTCGCGCCGGAACTGCTGCAAGCATGCCGTGCGGGCGACCCAATGAAGGCGAAGCATCTCGAAAAGGCGCTGATGCAGTTCGCGGAAGAAGGTGCGGCGAAAGTTTTCAAGCCGACCTTCGGGTCCGGTTTCATCGTTGGAGTCGTGGGTGCCCTGCAATTTGAGGTTTTAGCATCTCGAATTGAGCTAGAATACGGGCTACCCGTCCGGTTCGAGCAATCCCAATTTACGTCAGCGCGATGGGTGTTGGGCAACAAAGACGCGGTCGAGGCCTTCTCTGCCGCGAACAAGCAGCACATCGCAGAGGACAACGATGGCGACGTGGTCTTCCTCACACGCCTGCAATGGGACATCGACCGGGTAGTGCGGGATTATCCAGATGTGACGCTTTCGGCAACGAAAGAGATGATGGTCTAACTCCTTGTTTTTTAATCAATATGCCCTGGGGATCTGGATGGAGCACGTCCATCCACTTTTCAAGAGAGGCCTCCGACGTTAGCCTCGCCCCATGCCCCTGCAAAACCGCGTCCTGCCCACCGGTGAGATCATTGCCACTCCCGCCAGGGGCACGCTCACAGGCAACCGGGGCATCATCCACCGCGATGACAAAACCCTTGGCACCTCACGGTGGTCGCATCACGCCTGGATCTGCTGCACGCTGGATTGGCAGGGTCGCCAACGGCAAGTGATGACAGGGCGCAACTGGACCGAACTCTTCTTTCTTGATGAGGCGACCGCCTTCGCCGCTGGTCACCGGCCTTGCGGCTATTGCCGCCGGTCCGCATACGCTGCCTACGTTCTTGCCTGGGCCAAGGCCAACGGGACCCGCCCCAGCGCCAAAGACATGGATCGAGCGCTGCACCCTGCACGAGTAAACCGAAACCGCAGCCAGATACGCCACAGGGCAATACTGCGTGATGTACCAAACGGGTGTTTCGTGCTGATCGACGGCCAACCCCACCTCATCTGGCAGGATGCTTTGCACCCCTATGACCCAGAAGGCTATGGCGCGCGGCGTCACTTCAGTCCTGGACAGCCTGTCACCGTTCTGACACCCAAACCCACCGTCGCCGTCCTCGCTGCTGGATATGTGCCACAGGTCGCGCTCTAAACCCCCAGAATTTGTCGCCTTTCTTGACCTACCCACAGGATCGGCCTATGCAGGCGGCGTCCAAAGCTCTGACAATCCGGTCAGAGCGGCCGCGCAACACTTTGCGGCCACTTGAGTGCCGCAACAGTGAAAGGTGCGTATGACCAAGTTTTCTGATTTGAACCTGAGTGATAAGGTTCTCAAAGCCGTGGCCGAAACCGGCTACGACACTCCCACACCGATCCAGGCTGGCGCGATTGCCCCCGCGCTTGAGGGGCGTGACGTTTTGGGTATCGCGCAAACCGGGACCGGCAAGACGGCCGCCTTCACGTTGCCGATGATCACGCTTTTGGGGCGTGGCCGAGCACGGGCTCGCATGCCGCGCTCTCTAGTTTTGGCCCCTACGCGGGAATTGGCCGCACAAGTGGCTGAGAACTTCGACGCCTATGCCAAATACACGAAGCTATCCAAAGCGCTGCTGATTGGCGGGACGTCGTTCAAGGACCAAGACAAGCTGATCGATAAAGGTGTGGACGTGCTGATCGCCACGCCGGGCCGCCTGCTAGACCATCTCGAACGCGGTAAACTGATCCTCACAGACGTAAAGGTCATGGTCGTGGATGAGGCGGACCGCATGCTCGACATGGGCTTCATCCCGGACATTGAAGAGATTTTCAAACGGACCCCATTCACCCGCCAGACCTTATTTTTCTCGGCCACCATGGCGCCAGAAATTGAGCGGATCACCAATACCTTCCTGTCAAATCCAGCAAAAATCGAAGTAGCACGGGCCGCGACGACAAACACGAACATCAAGCAGGGCGTTGTGATGTTCAAAGGGTCGTCCAAACCCAATGAGCCTTCGGAAAAGCGGGCGTTGCTCCGCAAGCTGATCGATGCCGAGGGCGAGGCCTGCACCAACGCCATTATCTTCTGCAACCGCAAGTCGGACGTGGATATCGTTGCGAAATCGCTGAACAAGTACGGCTACAACGCGGCCCCTATCCATGGCGACCTTGACCAGAGCCACCGAACAAAAACGCTCGACCAGTTCCGCGATAACGAATTAAAAATCCTTGTGGCCTCTGATGTGGCTGCGCGAGGGCTCGACATTCCAAACGTAACGCATGTTTTCAACTTTGACGTGCCTAGCCATGCGGAAGATTACGTGCACCGGATCGGCCGCACTGGCCGGGCTGGCCGCTCTGGTACGGCCGTGATGATCTGTATCCCACGTGATGAAAAGAACCTCGCCGATGTCGAAGCATTGGTCAAAGAGGATATCCCACGCATGGACAGTCCCATCACGTCTGTCCAACCTACGGAAGCGCCCGTTGAAGACAAACCAAAGCGCAGCCGCGCACGCGGTGTTCGCAAGAAAACAGATGAATCGGCAGAGATTCCGCAAGAAGTAGCAAACGAAGATACAAAGCCGCGTAGAGCTCGCGGCGGTCGCCGCCGTCCGGAGAATGATGCACCAAACACTGTAGTCGGTCTTGGCGCAGAACCCCCGGCCTTCATCGCCATGAGCTTCGCAGAACGTGTCGCGAGCTAGAGCGGCAACATCCCTGTTTCATTGATTTCAGAAACTGCGGCCGCAGCCGCCAATTTCCGCCGTTTTCGGCGTGATCTAATCAATCCATGAGGTACGCCCAAAGGGCGTTCCTTTGGACCAAATCTAGCGGATCAACTCAACCGAGAGATGATCACCATCACCTCTGGCTTCTTGCCAATCTCACTCTGACAAGTTCTCCGCGCGATAGCGGTCAGTTCTTTCTCCAGCTTCTCATCGTCGACCAGTGTACGATCTTCAGCGCGACGCAGGAATTGCGACAGATCTTCCTCGATGACCTCTGCCAAAGCGGCATGCGACGACCCCGTCTCGGTCAGCCCCTTGATCTCAACCCAAGGGTCCCCAAGTGGCTCGTCATTTTCATCAATGATCAAGGTCACCACAACGTGCCCATTTAACGCCATCCGGATCCGATCCCGGATGACCCCGTCGAACTGACCCACTTGCGTCGATCCGTCCAAATAGGTCCGCCCCGTATCGATGTACTCCGTCACCGTCGGCGCGTTGCCGGAAAGATCAATCATCATGCCATTCACAGCCACGATCCCCGTGCGCCCATTAGCGTTGGCAAGCTTCACATGTTCGCGCAGATGTCGGTGTTCCCCGTGCATTGGCACAACGATTTGTGGTTGAATGATCTCGTGCATTCGTTCGATGTCAGGCCGGTTCGCGTGCCCAGAGACGTGGTACTTGCCACCACTATCGTCGACCACATCCACACCCAATTCGGAAAGTTGGTTCATGATTCGGATCACACCACGTTCGTTGCCGGGAATGGTCTTAGAAGAGAACAGGAAGGTGTCCTCCTCCTTCAACTTGATCCCCAGATAATTCCCGTTGGCCAATTGCGCGGAGGCTGCCCGCCGTTCGCCTTGGCTCCCTGTGACCAATAACATCAGGTTTTCACGCGGAATGTTCAGCGCATCTTCAGGCGTGACAGTGGCTGGAAAGCCTGTGAGAATGCCCACTTCGGTCGCCGTCTCGACCATGCGCCGCATCGCGCGGCCCAGCAGACAGACAGACCGCCCGGCTTCCTGGGCTGCCAATGCGAGCGTCTTCAAGCGCGAGATGTTTGAGGCAAAAGTTGTCGCAACAACCATTCCAGTTGCCTCTTTCATCAGCTCCGCAATCGGAGCGCCAATACTCGCCTCCGACCGCCCTGGTTCAGGCGAGAAGATATTTGTGCTATCGCAGACGAGCGCTTTGACTCCAGCCCTGCTGATCTCGGCCCAAAGATCCGCATCAAATGGCTCACCGACCCCAGGTGTCGTGTCGATCTTGAAATCACCGGTATGCACAACCCGCCCATCCGGGCTGTTGATCACCAGGCCCGCGCTTTCGGGAATCGAATGTGAAATCGGCACATAAGACACCGTGAGAGGCCCGCACGAAACTTGCTCTGGATAAGCGCCAACAATTTTCACAACACCCTCAGGGTGCCCATGCTCTTCCAGTTTCCGCTGCGCAATCGCCGCTGTGAAAGGCCGCGCGTAAACAGGCGCGCCGAGTTCTTCCCAGTAGTGCCCAATCGCACCAACGTGGTCTTCATGGGCGTGGGTGATAAAGATCCCCTCAATCTGTGCCTTTCGTTCCCGCAACCAGGCAATGTCCGGTAGAATCAGGTCGACCCCCGGCGTGCTATCCATATCGGGAAACGTTACGCCGAGGTCGACGACGATCAGCCGCTCCGCCCCTTGTGGGCCATAGCCATAGACGTAGGCATTCATGCCGATCTCACCTGCCCCGCCGAGAGGCAGATAAATCAACCGGTCTGCACTATCTTTCATGCAAATTCCTTATTGTAACGATGGATCACGATCAGACCGTGCATCGTTAAGTCTTCTTCGAAAGCGTCGAACAGCGCTTCAGATTGTTGAAATAGCGGCGCAAGACCTCCAGTCGAGATCACCTGCATTGGCACGCCACGCTCTGCTTTGATCCGGGCGCATATCTCACGCACGAGCCCGATGTAACCCCAAAAGACACCAGACTGCATACAAGCCACTGTGTTGGTGCCCACAACCTTTTGCGGTTTGGAGATATCGACATGTGGCAAGGCAGCGGCAGCGTTGTGCAAGGCCTCAAGCGACAGGTTCACCCCTGGCGCAATAACCCCACCCACGTAGGCGCCGTCGGCGGCGACCACATCAAAAGTTGTCGCCGTGCCAAAGTCGACGACGATCAGATCGCCTCCGTAGCGGTCAAAGGCCCCAGCCGCGTTCACCAAGCGGTCGGGCCCCACCTGTGTGCCTTCATCCACGCGCGGGTCGACGGGCAGGGCGCATTCGGATTTGCCCACCACCAATGGGCGACAATTGAAGTAACGATCAGCCAAAACGCGCAGATTAAAGACAACCCGCGGCACGGTGGAACTGACGATGACCTCATCAATCTCAACATCGATCTTCTGAAATTCCATCAAGCTGGTGAGCCAGACGTAGTATTGGTCCGCCGTCCGCTGCCATTCTGTCGACGTCCGCCAGGTTGCGATCCAGCGCTCTCCATCCCAGATCGAAAAGACCGTATTGGTATTCCCGCAGTCAATCGCCAAAAGCATTGCTGTCTCCCTTCAGAAATGCACCTCAGCCGCAGCGATCGCCCGAGGACCTTTTGCGGTGATGAGGACAAGATTGCCGGCATCATCAATGCTGTCAAAGGTACCCGTCAGCGTCTCTGTCCCTGTGGTTGCTGAGATTTGTTCGCCCAAACGTGCCGCGTTTTTGAGCCAGTCGTCCCGGATCCGACCGAAGCCAAGCGTCTTAAGCTTCTTTTCCTGGGTCGCGTATGCGGAGGCCAGTTTACAAAGGAAGTCCGTCGGCGTCACCGTGTCCCCACCTGCTGCTTTTACACTGGTTGGTGCAAAGGCCGCGCCAGCTACCCCTCGGGGCACGTGAGCCAAATTCACGCCGATCCCAATTGATAGCCAGTCCACCTGCCCGCCCTGCCCGCTACTTTCCAGCAAGATCCCGGCGACTTTACCGCCGTTCAGCAAGACGTCGTTGGGCCACTTCAGGCTAAGCTTTGCTGGGTCTCCAAAGAGGGCCAGCGCCTGATAGAGCGCATTGGCTGCCAAGAATGACCGCTTCGCCGCATCCGCGGTACTGCACTTCGGCTTAAATAAATAGGTGGCAGACAGGTTCCCGGGCGGCGCCACCCAGGCTTTGCCCTGCCGTCCGCGCCCGGCAGATTGGTGCTCCGCAATGATCCAGACAGGCCGCGTGAGATCAGCGGCCCGGCGCGCAGCCTCGGCCATGGTGCTATCCACCGACGATAGGATCACCCGATCCGTGCCGTCCGGCCATTCGGGCCCCAAAGGCGGGTTATTGTACAAGCGTCGCCGCGGCTGCTGCTGCTGCGGGTTCGATCCCAAAAAGGTTCACACCCGGCAGCCAGCCAATCGCCAATACCAGCGCCGTGCCGATACAGGCCACCCAAAGCACGGGTGGTAGCTTCCCGTCCAGCCCTTCGGTCTCTTCCCCGAAGTACATGTAGTAGACGATACGCAGGTAGTAGAATGCCCCGATCACGGACGCGATCACACCAAGGACGGCGAGCCATGCGAGCCCGCCTTCGTAGGCTGCCCGCAACACGTAGAACTTGCCAAAGAAGCCAACCATCGGTGGCACGCCTGCCAGCGAGAACATCAGAACCAGCATCGCCAAAGCGCGCAGTGGCTCTTTCGTCGAATAGCTCTGCAGGGAAGAGATGTCAGTCACAACGTTCCCATCCCGCTCCATGGACAAGATGAAGGCGAAGGTGCCGATGTTCATCGTCACATAGATCGCCATGTAGATCAGCATGGCCTGCACGCCGAACGCCGTCCCCGCCGCGAGGCCCATGAGCGCAAAGCCCATGTGCGCGATGGAGGAATAGGCCATCAGGCGTTTGATGTTCGTTTGTCCAATCGCGGCAATGGCCCCCAGGAACATGGAGACAACGGATAGGAGTGCCACGATCTGCTGCCAGTCACCCACCACGCCACCAAAGGCGTCATGTACGACGCGGGCGAAAAGTGCCATCGCCGCAACCTTTGGCGCTGTTGCGAAGAAAGCCGTGACCGGCGTTGGCGAGCCTTCGTAAACATCAGGCGTCCACATGTGGAATGGGGCAGCGGAAACTTTGAAGGCAAAACCCGCGATCAGGAACACGAGGCCAAAGAGCAAGCCGACGGAAACATCGTCGCTCACCGCTTCGATGATGCCCGAGAAGAGCGTCGTTCCGGCGAAGCCGTAGGTCAGCGAAGCGCCATAGAGCAAAAGGCCGGAGGACAACGCGCCAAGTACGAAGTACTTCAGCCCCGCTTCCGTCGACTTCACCGAGTCACGGCGCAATGATGCAACGACATAAAGCGAAAGCGACTGCAGCTCGAGACCCATGTAGAGCGCCATCAGGTCCCCGGCCGAGACCATTACCATCATGCCCACGACTGCCAAGGTCAGCAGCAATGGATATTCAAACCGCAACAGACCGCGTTTGCTCATGTATCCTTCGGACATCAGCAGAATTGCGGCCGCGGAGAATAGGATTAACACCTTACTGAACCGCGCAAAGCCGTCGTCGACAAACATCCCGTCGAAGGCCACATTGGTACCGCCACCGTCGATCGCGATGAAGACCCCCATCAAGACAAAAAGGCCAGCGGTCGCCCAAGTCAAAAGCGGCGCCATCTCATCCTTTGCGGTGTAAACCGCAGCGATCAGCGCACCCATAGCATAAAGCGACAGGATGATCTCCGGCAGGACAATCGACAGGTCAGAAGAAATCATGATGTCCGTCCTTTAGTTCTCAGCAAACTGGTTGGCCGCGTTGAAGGCCTGCACCGAGGTATCGTAATCCGCCACAAGCGCCTGCACTGACGGCCCAATCGCGTCGAGCACGGGGGCTGGGTAAACGCCGAGTAGCAATGTCATGAACACCAGTGGCGCAAAGATTGCACGTTCGCGCGTGGTCATATCTTTGATCGTCTTCAAGCTCTCTTTGATGAGATCGCCCATCACGACCCGACGGTAAAGCCATAGCGCATAAGCCGCCGATAGGATCACACCAGTCGTAGCGATCACCGCGATCCAGGTGTTGACTTGGAAGATGCCCATCAGCGTCAGGAATTCCCCGACGAACCCAGAGGTCCCGGGCAATCCCACGTTGGCCATCGTAAAGAACATGAAGATCAGCGCGTAGGCTGGCATTCGGTTCACCAGACCACCGTAGGCGTCGATCTCGCGCGTGTGCATCCGGTCATAGATCACACCAACACAAAGGAAGAGCGCGCCGGAGATAAAGCCGTGGCTGATCATCTGGAAGATCGCCCCGTCGATGCCCTGCTGGTTCACCGCAAAGATGCCCATCGTCACATAGCCCATGTGAGCGACGGAGGAGTAAGCGATCAGCTTTTTCATGTCTTTTTGAACAAGCGCAACGAGCGAGGTGTAGACAATCGCAATCACTGACAGCCAAAGGACCAAAGGGCCCATGACCTCTGACCCCACAGGGAACATTGGCAGGCTGAAGCGCAGGAAGCCGTAGCCGCCCATTTTCAACAGGATTGCCGCAAGAACAACTGAGCCCGCGGTTGGCGCCTGCACGTGTGCGTCAGGCAACCAAGTGTGCACCGGCCACATCGGCATTTTCACCGCGAAGCTGGCAAAGAAGGCGATCCACATGAGCGTTTGCGCCCCGCCTATGATCTGGATACCCAAAACGCTAAACGCCTGTGATCCAAACTCGTGGTCCATCAATGCCGGTATGTCGGTCGTACCCGCATCCGCGAACATCGCCACCATCGCCACTAGCATCAGCACCGAACCAAGGAAGGTGTAGAGGAAGAACTTGAAGGAGGCATAAATCCGGTTGGCCCCGCCCCAGATGCCGATGATCAGGAACATCGGGATCAGGCCTGCTTCGAAGAAGAGGTAGAAGAGCACCAGATCAAGCGCCATGAAGACACCGAGCATGAGCGTCTCAAGGATCAGGAACGCGATCATGTATTCCTTCACCCGCGCTTTTACGTCCCAGCAGGAGGCGATCACCAGCGGCATCAGGAAGGTGGTCAGCATCACGAAGAGGACGGAAATCCCATCCACGCCCATTTTGTACTGAAGGCCAAGCAGCCAGGCAGCCTCTTCTACCATCTGGAAATCGGTGTTGCTGGGGTCAAACTGGCCCCAGATGAAGAGCGAGACAATGAATGTTGCGACGGTCGTCGCCAGCGCCACCCACTTTGCGTTGTTCTGTGCTGGAACATCGTCGCCCCGCAGGAACAACGCCAGGATGGCAGCGCCAACGAGCGGAATGAAAGTTGTGAGGGTCAGAAGGTTGCCCATCAGCTCGCCCCCCCGAACAGTGAGACATATGTCAGAAGCACAGTAATCCCCAGAACCATGGCGAAGGCGTAGGTGAACATGTAGCCAGATTGCGCCTTGTTCAGCAGCCGGGTGAAGAATGGCACAACACCCATGGCCACGCCGTTGATCCCGCCATCAATCGTGGCCGTGTCGCCCGCCTTCCAGAAGATGCGCCCCAACGCCACGGCAGGTTTGACAAAGATGAAATCGTAGATCTCGTCGAAGTACCATTTGTTGAGCAGGAAGTTATACAGCGGCTCCTGCTGCGCAGCCAGCTTCGCAGGCCAATCCGGGCGACGGATGTACATCTGATAGGCTAAGCCAAAGCCGAACAGCATCGCGATAAACGGTGCGACTTTCACCCATTTCGGCACGAGGTGCGCTTCATGTAGGACGTGGTTGTCCGGGTGCTTATAGATCGCCCCTTTGCCTGGCTCCGCTGGCCAGTCGTACTTGTGGTCGTCTCCATCATTCGCGTCTTCATCACCAGCCGCGTAAGCTGGCGCGATAAGGGTGAAGCCGAGGTCTGCCGTTTCTTCTTTCACTTCGATAACGCCAAAGAATTCACCGACGTATTTGTCAGACTTGAAGAACGGCTTGTAGAAGACCATGCCAGAGAAGATCGCGCCAATCGCGAGCACCGCCAGTGGCACCAACATCACGCGTGGGCTTTCGTGGGCGTGCTCATGCGTGTGCTTGTCCCCGCGCGGCGTGCCGTAGAAGGTCAGGAACATCAGGCGCCAGGAATAGAAGCTGGTCATGCAGGCTGCGACGATCAACATCCAGAACGCATAGCCTGCGTCCGCAGCATAAGCACTTTCGATAATTGCGTCTTTCGACACAAAGCCTGCGAAGCCAACCGGGAAACCGATATAGAGCAGCGGAATACCCACACCCGTAATCGCCAACGTCCCGATCATCATCGCCCAAAAAGTCATCGGCAGTTTGTCTTTGAGACCACCGTAATTCCGCATGTCCTGCTCATGATGCATCCCGTGGATGACGGAGCCTGCGCCGAGAAACAGCATCGCCTTAAAGAACGCGTGGGTCAGCAGGTGGAACATCGCGACGGAGTAGACGCCGACACCGGCTGCCACGAACATGTAGCCGAGCTGCGAACAGGTCGAATACGCAATCACGCGCTTAATGTCGTTCTGCACAAGGCCCACGGTCGCGGCGAAGAAGGCTGTGGTTGCGCCAAGGAAGACAATCAGGTTCTTCGCTTCCGGTGCAAATTCAATCAGCGGCGACATGCGGCAGACGAGGAAGACGCCAGCCGTCACCATCGTCGCCGCGTGGATCAGCGCCGACACAGGCGTCGGCCCTTCCATCGCGTCAGGCAACCATGTGTGCAGGAAGAACTGCGCCGATTTCCCCATTGCGCCGATGAATAGCAGAATGGCAAGGATATTCGCCGCGTTCCACTCCATCCCGATGAAGTTCAGCGTGGTCTCTGCCAGCTCCGGCGCTTGCGCGAAGATGTCATCAAACCGGATGCTGTCGGTCAAAAAGTACAGGCCAAAGATACCAAGTGCGAAACCGAAGTCGCCCACGCGGTTGACCACAAAGGCCTTCATTGCAGCGATATTAGCGGATGGCTTTTTGTAGTAGAACCCGATCAACAGGTAAGATGCGACACCCACACCTTCCCAGCCAAAGAACATTTGCACCAGGTTGTCAGACGTCACCAGCATCAACATCGCGAAGGTGAAGAAAGACAGGTACGCAAAGAAGCGCGCCTTGTAGTGTTCCCCTTCTTTGAAGTTCTCGTCATGGGCCATGTAGCCAAAGGAATAAAGGTGGACGAGCGCGGAGACTGTGTTGATCACGATCAGCATGATCGCGGTCAGGCGGTCCATCCGGATCGACCAATCGGTGCTTAACGTGCCGGATTCGATCCAGCGTAGGATTTGGATAGTTTCTGTTTGGCCGTCGAATGTAAGGAACACGATCCAAGACAAGAAAGCGGCCAGAAAAAGAAGTCCGGTAGTCACGTATTGGGCGGCAGTCTCGCCAATCAACTTCCAACCAAACCCAGCAATCAGGGCACCGACGAGCGGGGCGAAGAGGATGATGGTTTCCATAATCTTAGCCCTTCATCACATTGACGTCTTCAACGTCGATGGTGCCACGGTTGCGGAAAAAACAGACGAGGATCGCAAGTCCAATCGCAGCCTCAGCAGCGGCAACGGTCAACACGAACAAGGTGAAGACTTGCCCAACGAGATCCCCAAGGAAGCTGGAAAAGGCGACGAGGTTGATATTCACTGCGAGAAGCATCAGCTCGATGCTCATCAACAGAATGATCACATTCTTACGGTTGAGGAAGAGACCAAAAATCCCGATCACAAAGAGCCCGGCCGCAACGGCCAAATAGTGTTCAATGCCGATCATGTTAGCTTCCCCTTCGGAGTGGCGACCTCCGGCCGCGCACCATCGGTACACGCACGTCTTTGGCGCCTCTGATAGTCAGTTTCGGCGGGGAGGTTCAAGCCCTTGGGTGCCTATTCCCGAGGTTCATTTCATTTGAAACTGAAGAAAGCGGCTGAGCGCGTCCAAATGGTCACCAATCTCTCAGCTAAGGGCGCCAAATCTTTTGAAACTGTTAAGGTTTCGATGTGAAAGACGTGGGCGCGGTATTGGCTGCAAGATCGAACGGCGTTTTGCCATTTTGCATCTCGGGATAGAGGGCAGCGCAGGCGCAACTTTCTTCCGTCGTGGTGTGCTGTCGAATATCCCGTGCGACACGGTCCAAATCTACGGCGATCCTATCAAACGTGGCGAAAGCCCGTGCGCCGCTCTCGTGCAGTGCGATAACCGCCAATGCTTCATCCGTCTTGTCGAACGGCCTCCGGCCACGGGTCATGTTGGTTTCAGCGGTCCGAAAGCTGAGAGCGTCACCAGTGGCACATTCCATGATGGTAATATCCTTCGCAGTCCCCTCTTGCGACCACCAGTCGATCCACATCACACGGCCTTCACCCAAGTCGGTCTGATCAGACTCACCCCCATGGCTGATGTAAGTGATCCGATCACACTGGGGCAGCGTCAAAGACGTCGCCGAAGATGCCGCCAGACACACCAACGCCGCCTGCACCAGTGAGCGGGTCAGGCGGCGTAAGGTTTTGTGAGTGTTTTGTCGGGGCATCGCTGCCCCGGCAGATAGGCGTTTCGCTTAGCTTCCGCAAGCGTAGGTGGCGATCGCGTGCTCTGTAGTGCCGCGTTCCACTTCGATCATGTCAGCAGTCCCGCTGCCATTCAGATCACCAATCTCATCATCGGTGTCTAGCACGCCTGCCATCATTGGCACGCATGTGATACGGCTCAGCGTAAACACACCGTCTTCTTTGCTCACGACCTCAAAGGCGCCAGCACCGGCAGGTGAAGAGCTGATCAGAGAGATTGCGTCGTCGGCAGTAGCGACGGATGCAAATGCGATCAGGGCAGATGCCAAAATTGCGGATTTCATCACTTAGAGTCCTTGTCCAGGTTTCAAGTCTTAACTTCAGGCGCTTGATATCCACCCGGTGGCGCAGGTCCTTCGCCAAGACGGATCAAGTCAGTGGAGGGAAAGAACCCGAAATCTTTGGCATAATTATGGAGGATACGTGCCTGCGCGACTCAGATTGACACATTGTCAAAGTTTGGCGAGGGCGGTCCAGAGACTTAGGCAGCCTGGCGCACGCCGAAATCATGCAGAACTCGCTTCAAATCATTGAAGTTAATTGCTAAATCGCAAGGATTACCCCTGAAAACAGGAGCGCCGAAACCCAGCTCAAAGGCCAAAACACAGACCCCTTTTTCGTGATCGAATAGGTTTCGCGTTGAGGTACTTGCGCGCCATCAGAAACAGTCGCGACGGCCTGCGCCTATTGGTAAGAATTCGGCAACATCGCGCGCGCGGTTAGCCAAAAGAGTCTCTTCAACCCGCCTAAAGCCCCTGCCCGGGCTTCACGTCTTTCAGCTCCATCGCTTTCGCCGGGTCACGATACATCTGCGCCAGCACATTCTGGCGTTTGATGTCGACGCGGTGGCGCAGGGTAAGAACGATGGCCCCGATCATCGCAACCAGCAGGATCAACCCAGCCAGCTGAAACAGCATGAAGTATTTGTCGTAGATCAACAAACCCAGCGCCGCTGTGTTTTCGAGTTCCCCTGCCGGTGCGGCCAAACGGTCTTCAAACCCGTCGGAATACCCCCACACGCCCAAAGCCAGCATCAGCTGCATCACAATGACGAGACCGATCAACAACGCCAACGGCATGTACTTCGTCATCTCCGCTTTTAATTCAGCGAAATCGACGTCGAGCATCATCACGACGAAGAGGAACAGCACAGCGACTGCTCCGACATAGACGATGATCAGCAGCATAGCGACGAACTCTGCGCCCAAGAGCACGAAAAGGCCGGCAGACGACAGAAAAGCCAGGATCAACCAGAGAACCGAATGCACCGGGTTCCGGCTTACGACGGTCATCAACCCGCCAGCCAATGTGGACACCGCGAAAAGGTAGAATGTGAATGCCGCAACGGTCATGTCTCTTGATCCTTGTCCTGATCGGTCACCTCGGTCGCAAGTTCCATAGCCTTGGTCATGGCCGGAACGCCACCAAAAAGACCCGCATTCGCGATGGTCTCGGCGATTTCCTGATTGGTTGCACCAGCTTCCAACGCGTGGCGTACGGTGAGTTTGATCTGTGGAGCGGCGATGGCACCAGCAATGGTCAGCCCATGCAAGGTGAGCAGCAGTTTGGTTTTGGCGTCCAAGCTGTCGGGGTTGATGGCATTGCCCATAAAGGCCTCCATGAACTCCTTCGGCATGGTCGGGAAGAAATCCTCAAACCCTTTGGGCGTGAAGGTTTCAAGCGCCGGGTTGACCTGCTTGGCCCACTCCTGCCCCATCTTCATCATCGCCTCAAAAGGGTTGTCGGTCACGCAGGCTCCTCCGCCTCGAAGACCTCAATCGCTGCATTCATCGCGTTGATCATGGCAGGGAAGCCACCGTAGAGCGTCATCTGATAGATGATCTCGCAAATCTCTTCCCGGCTCGCACCCACCGCGCGGGCGCTCCCGATGTTGACCTTCAGCTGCGGTTTCGTCTGACCGCCAAGGGCCGTCAGCGCCGCAATTGTCGCCAATAGCCGCGTCTTCTCATCCACACCATCGCGCGCATAGAATGTGCCGTAAGCCACATCTACCACCATCTTCGATAGCCCCGGCACCAGATGGTCGTAGCGCGCCGCAAGCGCGTCTTCCATGCCAGGGTTCACCGCCTCCGACAGCGCTTTGCCGCGCGCATATGTGTCGACGGCTGCGGTCATCTATATGGCGCATCCAATTCTAAGTTGCGCGCGATCTCCGCCTCCCAGCGGTCGCCGTTTTCGAGGAGCTTTTCTTTGTTGTAGTAAAGCTCTTCACGGGTCTCGGTTGAGAATTCAAAGTTTGGTCCTTCGACGATGGCATCCACCGGGCAGGCCTCTTGGCAGAAACCACAGTAGATGCACTTCGTCATATCGATGTCATAGCGCGTGGTGCGGCGGGAGCCGTCATCGCGCGGTTCGGCATCAATAGTGATCGCCTGCGCCGGGCAGACAGCCTCGCATAGTTTACAGGCGATGCAGCGTTCTTCCCCGTTAGGGTACCGACGCAGCGCGTGTTCGCCGCGGAAACGGGGACTCAGCGGCCCCTTTTCGTGTGGGTAATTCAGCGTGGCTTTGGGGGCAAAGAAGTATTTGAACCCAAGGGCAAAGCCTTTGACGAAGTCCTGCAGCAGGAAGTACTTCGCGGCGCGGGTGTAATCGATCTGGGTCATGTCAAACCTTCCATTAAGCCTTGTTCTTCCGGCCCATTCACGTCGAGTTTTCCCAGCGTGCTTCGTCTACCAAAATAGAGATCCGGAACAAGTCAATTACAAGCACAACTGTTAATACAAAGATCAAACCAACCCCAATTTTTTCAGCTATGCTCGAAGTTGGAGCGGCATACATCAAAAGGCAAAAAGATATAACTGAGCTGAGCATCACAGCTGCCGAACGCTTTTTGCCAAGAT
Organism: Pseudomonadota bacterium; assembly: GCA_038526085.1. Lineage (GTDB taxonomy): Bacteria > Pseudomonadota > Alphaproteobacteria > Rhodobacterales > Rhodobacteraceae > Yoonia. Next base: position 71,404 of record JBCBHE010000009.1, read on the forward strand.
AAAGGCGGTGAAGACCGAAATACCCAGTGAAGAGCAACAGCAACAGCGCCAACCAAAAACGTGGATATTTTGCTTCACCCATCACACCCCCAGCGTATACCGCGCCCAGAATGCGCCGAAGACTTCGAACTTGGCGAGGAAGGCGATAATCACCACCCAGGCCAGCGACAATGGCAAGAACACCTTCCAGCCGATCCGCATCAACTGGTCATAGCGGTAGCGCGGGGTGATTGCCTTCACCATCGAGAAGACAAAGAACACCAGTGCCATCTTGATCACCATCCACAGGATGCCGTCTGGCAGGAATGGGATCGGGGACAGCCAGCCGCCGAAGAACAGCAGCGACACAAGGGCGCACATCAGCACCACGGCCATCAGCTCCCCAATCATGAAAAGCAGGAAAGGCGTGGAGGAGTATTCGACCTGATAACCCGCAACCAGCTCTGATTCTGCTTCAGGCAGGTCGAATGGGGGGCGGTTTGTCTCTGCCAAAGCCGAGATGAAGAACAAGAACACCATCGGGAAGTGCGGCAGCCAGTACCAGTTGAAGATGCCATAAGCGCCGTCTTGGGCGGCAACAATAGACCCAAAGTTCATCGAGCCGGTCGAGATAATCACACCGATAATAATCAAACCCAGCGACACTTCATAAGAGATCATCTGCGCGGCGGAGCGCAAAGAGCCCAAGAATGGATACTTTGAGTTCGACGCCCAACCACCCATAATCACACCGTAAACTTCGAGTGACGATACAGCGAAAACGAACAAGATGGCTACGTTGATGTCCGACAGCACCCAACCCTCGTTGAACGGAATCACGGACCAGGCAACAACGGCGAGAACGAACGAGATCATCGGCGCGAGGAAAAAGACCGCCTTATCGGCACCTGCTGGCACCACAATCTCTTTCACGATGTACTTCAAGAAATCTGCGAAGGACTGCAGCAACCCGAATGGTCCGACAATGTTCGGCCCCTGGCGCATCTGGACCGCAGCCCAGATCTTACGGTCGGCGTACATGAGAAAGGCCAAGGCGACCAACAGCGGGATCAGCACCAAAAGGCACTGTCCCAGGATCACTAGGGCCTGGCCCAAAATGGTCTCTGTGAAAAACTGTATCATCTGGTCCCCTACACCGTTGGAATCCCGGTACGACCGCAGTCTGCGACCGTCACCTCGGCGTCGATTGTCGTCGTACCCGCCGGAATGGCGGGTGAAATTGTATAAATTGCGTCCGCCGTAATCAGACCTTCGGCCTGATCCGTCGCTGTGCGCACATGGCGTAAGAAATTGTAGCCGCGGATCAGCGTATATTGGGCCGCAGCGCAACGCGCGTAGCTGGTCACGTCTTGAACACTGCGATTACTTGTCATTGCCACTCGGAAGTTCACCAGATCACCGTCAAGCAAGCGCGTCTCAATCCCCCGGTAGTCCGGCGAAAAACCGGCGCGCGTCACCTCAGGCTCAGCAGAGGCGCAGGCCGCAACGGCCCCAAGTGTTATAGCCGCAAAGACCCGCACTTACTCAGCCGCCACCGCAGTGGTGTTGCGTGCCTTGGCATTCGCCGAAAGCTCCGCCATCAACTGGCTCGCCCGCGCGATCGGGTTGGTCAGGTAAAAGTCGGTCACGGCATTCACGAACGACGCTTTGCCCATCTTTTTGACCTTCAGTGGCTGCCAGTCGTTTTCGGCGACTTGGTCAATTTTCCCGAGGTGCGGGTGAACTTTGATCATCGCACTGCGCAGCTGCGCCATGGAGTCAAAAGGCAGGGTCGCGTCAAGCTCTGCCGACAGCGCACGCAGGATCGCCCAGTTTTCTTTGGCTTGCCCCGGCGGGAAGCTGGCCCGCATAGCGAGCTGCGGCCGTCCTTCGGTGTTCACAAATAGGCCGTTTTCTTCGGTGTAAGTCGCGGCGGGCAGGATCACGTCGGCCCGATGCGCCCCGCGATCACCATGAGAGCCCTGGTAGATCACAAAGGCGCCATCAGCGATGTCCACTTCATCCGCGCCAAGGTTGTAAACCACTTCGGCCCCATCCAACGCGGCCTCGAGGCCGCCGTCCGTTACGGCACCAACATCCATCGCGCCGACGCGGCCAGCAGCAGTGTGCAACACCATAAACTTCGACTTCGTCTTCTCAGCCAGGGCCATGGCATTCGCTAGTACAGCCTCACCATCTGCCTCACGCAAAGCACCCATGCCGACAACAACGACAGAATCCGCATCCAACACCTGGTCAAACTCGCGCCCGACGACGTCGTCTAAAGCCGCCCGATCTGCACCCTGATGGAATACCGGATAGGTCAGATCCGCGTTTTCGCCGATCATGCCAATGTCGGCGCCCCTGGACCAAGCCTTGCGGATCCGAGCATTCAGAACCGGCGCTTCCAGTTTGGGGTTGGTCCCGATCAGCTGAATCATCTCCGCCGTATCAAGATCCTCGACCACAGCCGTGCCCACATAGGCAGAGCGGTTACCAATTGGCAGCTTTGCCCCATCGGTGCGGCATTCGACATTCCCGCCCTGCCCTTCGATCAGGGCTTTCAGCGCATAGGCCGCCTCAACCGGCGCCAAATCGCCAACCAAGCCAGCGACTTTTTTGCCTTTCATGGCTTCCGCGACTTTCGCTAAAGCCTCAGGCCAGCTCGCTTTCCGTAGCTTGCCATTTTCACGGACGTAAGGCGTATCCAAACGCTGGCGGCGCAAGCCGTCCCACACAAACCGAGTCTTGTCGGAAATCCATTCTTCGTTCACGCCATCATGGTTGCGCGGCAGGAAGCGCATCACTTCGCGCCCCTTTGTATCGATGCGGATATTGGAACCAAGCGCATCCATCACATCGATGCTTTCGGTCTTGGTCAGCTCCCACGGACGGGCGGTGAAAGCGTAGGGTTTTGATACAAGCGCACCCACCGGGCAAAGGTCGATGATGTTACCCTGCATATTCGAGTCGAGGGTTTCGCCCAGATAAGACGTAATCTCGGCATCTTCCCCCCGGCCGGTCTGCCCCATTTGGGAGATGCCTGCGACCTCAGTCGTGAAGCGCACGCAACGGGTGCAAGAAATGCAGCGGGTCATATGGGTCTCAACAAGAGGCCCCAGATCAAGATCTTCGGTTGCGCGTTTCGGTTCGCGGAAACGAGAGAAGTCGACGCCATAAGCCATCGCCTGGTCTTGAAGGTCGCACTCACCACCCTGGTCACAGATTGGACAATCAAGTGGGTGGTTGATGAGCAGAAACTCCATCACGCCCTCGCGGGCCTTTTTCACCATCGGCGAGTTGGTCTTGACGACAGGCGGCTGACCTTCTGGCCCAGGGCGCAAATCCTTGACCTGCATCGCGCAAGAGGCCGCAGGCTTCGGCGGACCGCCAACAACTTCGACCAGACACATCCGGCAATTTCCGGCAATCGTCAGACGTTCGTGATAACAGAAGCGCGGGATCTCTATCCCCGCCTCTTCGCAGGCCTGAATAAGGGTCATTGCCCCATCGACCTCAATCTCATTCCCATCAATGACGATTTTTTTCAGATCAGACATCGCACGCCTTTTCCTATCCCGCGCAAACACGCCCCGGCTGCGGGGTGTCGCTTTGGAACGGGTTCTAACGGAAGGGTGCGGGCGATACCAGACGCAACACGTGCTTTTTCACTGCCAAATCGTAGCAGATCGCCAGCGAGCATTCACCTGTTAAGCTTTTGGAAACGCTTTGCTTAGAAAGCGGTCACCGCAAGAGGTAGCCAATCGTCGATCGCTTGGTAATTTCAGCGCGTCCGACGGCGCAGTGAGAAGCCTCGTCACCGGGCGCAGCGCCCATACCAGCAAGGCGTGCACGGGCGATGCCTTCCAGACGATCTTGCTCAGCGCGGTTATCAACATAGGCGTCAATTTCCGCGTTGGAAAAGCCGAGGCCTTTGGCATGGCTGCGCAATTGGTTGAGATAAGCAATCCCGCGCAAGGTACGCGGATTAATGTCGCCACAGACCTCTGAAATCTCGTAGGCAATGCCCACGGCGATCAGGCCTTCTGTCACATAACCTACCTCGCTCAAGTTCTGCTGCGCGGCAGCGGGTCCTGCAGCAAGCGTGGTCGCCGCCAGAACGGCGGTAAATTTCCGAAACATCATGCTCTCCTCGATCTCACGGTCGGGCGTTTTTTGTCAGATCGGCATTCTGGGCCGGTTATGCAATAACAGTCCCAGTTTTTCTGCGATTTGGCGTAAGTTCGCTAAGTGGCAAGCGCACGCAAGCGCGTTGCGCCAAAAATGGCGTCCGTGTCGCCCACAGCCTGGGTGTGTCGCCATTTCGCCATACCGTCCGCAACAGAAGGCCGGCACCCCTCCTTGACCCACCAGCCAACGAAGTATCCGCTATCACCCGGGACAAACCACTCCGCCTGGCGCGCCATAAACCGGGCATGCAGTGTCTGATGCACAAACACCCACAAATCGCGCGGCGTTTCCCAGAGCGACAAAGTGGAAGCCGTGTTCGGACGATCCGCCAAAGGACCAGTCGGATCCTCTTGTGCCACCTGCATCGCGTCATCATCTAACCGCCAAACAAACCCTGGGCTGCGCGCGCCGATCTCATTGACCCTGTCGAGATTGTCTTGAAAGTCCTTCACCCGCGGATCATCCCAGCGATATCGCAGCGTGCCGAAATTGAAGGACGCCAAATGATGTCCTGCCGGTTGGGTCAACGCCGGCGCCGATCGCGCGTTGGACTGATACCAAGCCGCGCTTTGCGTAAAAACGCAAAGGTCAAAAGCAATCCCAGCGCCCCCAAAGCCGCAACAAACCCGTAAGCCCATTGCGGGGCCACGCCCGCTTCCACTGCCTTATAGGTAAACCACGTCGGCCCACCACAAATCGCGGCGGTCAGGACCGCGCAGAGAAAACTCAGGAACCCATCCCAATAGTGCTTCATTCACAAGACCTTTTGCCGCATCCAGTCCCAGCCAAAGGCATGGTCACTGTCCCCGTTGTCCTGCAAATGGGTTAAACGCTCAAGGGCTTCATCTAAAGTTGGCTGGTGCCCCTCTTCAATCCACCACATCACAAATTGGGGTTTGCCAAAGTGATGAAACCATTCACCTTTGCGGGCCATAAATTTGGCGTGCAAGGTCTGATGAACAAAGGTTGAGAGGCTCTCAAAATCCTCCCACACGGTCAGGTTCGACACATATTGCGGATCATCGAAAAGCTTGGTTTCGGTATTCCCAATATTCTCCTCACCCGAACCTTCCATCATCCACACAAACCCCGGCATGCGTTTCCCCATGCCATTGATGCGATCCAAGTTTTCCATGAACTCGGTAACTTTCGGATCATCGGTTGGGGCCAGGAGGCGGGCAATGTTCAACTCGGCAAGGTGCATGTCAATCTCCTCTGATTGCTCGCACCCTGCCCACATCATCCAGAGCCGTCCAGAAACAGATTGTGCGCAACACAATGAGCAAAAGGCGCCCTCACCTTCTTTTGGACAAAAATACCTTCGCGCCGAAGGCGTCCCGCACCGTCCTCAAACGCAACGCTCGCGTGACCCAGTCAAAACATGATGTACGCCCGAAGGGCGTTCCATTGGATCAAACCCTGTTAGTTGCGTACCAAAAGCGCGCCAAGCGCGGATTGTCGGGCCACTTCACCCGCAGCAACAGCACAGACATCCGGCCCTGCCAATTCGGCAACTTCATACCGCGCCAAAAGGTTGCGTGTCGCAATATCGGTTTCCAACTCGACCGCTGAGACCTGTGTCCGCGCCGTCGCCAGCCCAGTACCTTGCGCCACACGCTGGGCATCCACCACTTGGCCCAAGGCCACGTTAAACCGATAAATGTCACAGCGATTGGCCACCGTTTGCGCCAAAGCCACCGTCGCAGCATATTGCGCCGCCGGCTGCGCGCGCAGTGCAGCAGCAGCTTGGGGATCACCCGTGACTGTTTGCGGGCCGGCACAAGCCGCGCACAATATCAAAACCAGGGGAAACGTATTACGCATCAGGCCTCGACCAACTCCAAACGCCGCTCAATGCGGTCTACACGGTCGTCCATCTGGTCGAGCCTGCGATGAACGCCCGCCAGATTCTCTTCGACACTGGTCAAGCGATGTTTCAAATCCGATAGATCATCCATAACGCGGTCAATCTTGCGATCGCACTTGTGCAAGTCCTCCAAAAGAAGGTTCGCTGTGTCTTCGGGCATTGTCATATCTCCTGACTAGCAGATACGGGCGCGATGAGTGAACGGAAAGTTAATTGAGACGATCAAGATGTACCATCAAGGCGGCGTCTGAGCATTGCCCCTGTCAGCATATCCGACTGATAAACCATATCGGCGATGTCACAGATACTCTCTGCCTCGGGCGCAACTGAATCAGCGAGATTTGAACGTTTGAAGAGCCACTTAACAGCATCTCCATCAAAATCTTTCGGCGGTCGATAGGCCGTATTGAAGTTTCGAAGGTCGATGCCATTTGCGACGAGTCGATCCAAGTATGCCACGACCTTAGGGTCATTCGTAGGTGCGTGTACGTATTCAGGGCACTCGTCCACAATCAGGATTGCGAAGGCCATCGACCACTGTAACTCGACTAAAGGTTCCGGGGACGGCGGCAATTCGATATCTTGTGCTCTGACGGAATTGCAAAAAAGCATGACCGTCAAAAGCAATGCAGAAAAACGCATCACTCCGCCGCGATTGCCCCGCCGCGCTTATGCTTGATCCGCTCTTCAATCTCAGGCCGGAAGTTCTTGATCAACCCCTGGATCGGCCAAGCGGCAGCATCGCCCAAAGCACAAATCGTGTGCCCTTCAACCTGCTTGGTCACATCCCACAGCATGTCGATCTCTTCAGGGTCGGCCTCGCCCTTCACCAGGCGCTCCATCACCCGCATCATCCAGCCGGTGCCTTCGCGGCACGGCGTGCACTGGCCACAGCTTTCGTGCTTATAGAACTTCGCCAAGCGCCAGATCGCTTTAATCATATCCACCGACTGGTCCATCACGATCACCGCAGCGGTCCCGAGGCCAGACCCCAACTCATTGCGCAAGTAGTCGAAGTCCATGATGGCGTCTTTCATGTTCTCGCCACGGACACAGGGTACAGAGGACCCTCCAGGGATCACCGCTTGCAGGTTGTCCCAGCCACCACGAATACCGCCGCAGTGTTTCTCGATCAGTTCCTCGAACGTGATCGACATCTCTTCTTCCACCACACAAGGCGTGTTCACATGGCCCGAAATCGCAAAAAGTTTTGTTCCCGCATTATTCGGACGCCCCATACCAGCGAACCAAGATCCACCGCGCCGCAGGATCGTCGGCACAACTGCAATCGACTCCACATTGTTCACGGTGGTTGGGCAGCCGTAAAGACCTGCGCCTGCCGGGAACGGCGGCTTCATGCGCGGCATGCCCTTCTTGCCTTCGAGGCTTTCCAGTAGTGCGGTTTCTTCCCCGCAAATATAAGCACCCGCACCATGCGTAACGAAGATGTCGAAATCCCAGCCAGACCCGGCGGCATTTTTGCCGACCATGCCGGCCTCATAGGCCTCATCAATCGCGGCCTGAAGCGCTTCACGCTCCCGGATGTACTCTCCGCGAATATAGATGTGACAAGTGTGTGCATTCATCGCGAAAGAGGCGATCAAGCAGCCTTCGATCAATGTGTGGGGATCATGGCGCATGATCTCCCGATCTTTACAAGTGCCCGGCTCGGATTCATCCGCGTTCACCACCAGATAGGCCGGACGCCCATCGCTTTCTTTCGGCATAAAAGACCACTTGAGACCCGTCGGAAAACCAGCCCCGCCCCGGCCTCGTAGGCCCGAGGCCTTCATCTCATCGATGATCCAGTCGCGGCCCTTTTTGATGATTGCCGCGGTGCCATCCCAATGGCCACGCGCCTGTGCCCCCTTCAGTGTCCGATCATGCATCCCATAAAGGTTGGTAAAGATCCGATCCTGATCTTGGAGCATCACAACTCATCCTCATCTTTCCGGCGGGCCCGCCAGAGTTTGTACGTCTGATATAGCGCAAAGCCGAAACCGGCGAGCGCTGCAAGGTCAAAAAGGGCAATCACCCTGTTGGGCCACTCGTACTCTGCTGCAAGGGCCGTTGCCAACACCCAAAAAACACCCGTGCCTGCCATAATCAACGCGACGCGTTGTCCGGCTTTGGCTTCGGGTGTTTTTCCAGTGTGCGGCATAGATGCCGATTAGTCGTAAACGCCGCCCTTCTCAACCTTCTTTGAGAATTCGGTTTCACCACCAGCGGCGAGGAGCTTGGCCTGTTCAACCCAATTGTCGCGGCTCACGCGGCCTTTGAAGCCTTCCAGGTTGGCATCGACCCATGCGACTTCATCCGCAGTCCAAGCTGCAACCTGATCAAAGTGGAAGAACCCCATACCGTGCAGCATGTTTTCCATCTTCGGGCCAACACCTTTGATCTGCTTAAGATCGTCCGGGCCACCGTCACGGGCGGCTGCCAAAGTGGCAGGTTTCGACCCTTCAGACGCCCCTTCGACAACGCCGTCACCATCATAGTCGACACCACCTTGAATGCCCTCAGGGATGTTTGACGTAGCAACACCAGGTTCATGCTTTTCAGCTTCGGCAGCCGCCTTGGCTTCAGCAGCGGCTTTCGCGTCTGCGGCAGCTTTCGCCTCTTCAGCCGCTTTCGCCTCAGCCGCAGCTTTGGCATCGGCGGCCACTTTGGCTTCTGCATCGGCCTTGGCTTTCGCGGCAGCGTCATCCGCGGCGGAGCCTGCAGAAGCGCTCGTTGCAGCGCTTGCACTGGCCGCAGTCACGGCACCAGCACCGCTCGCAGACGCTGGAACGGTCGGTGCTTGCCCGGCACGATTTGCCTCCGCATGCATGTCACGATCGCTTGTATTTGCAGGCCGCCAGCCCAACCACAGAATGATCGCGACAACAATCGCGATCAAAAGACCTAGAAAAATGGCCCCAATACCCGAGTAATCCCAAGCGACATAGCTCACCAAGCCGCCAATCACACCGAAGAGTGCCGCCACAGCCGCAATCCCCATTCCAATCGGTGCAGTATCCTTCATAACGTTCGTCTCTCCCTGCGGGTGGCGCAGCGCGCCTTATTCGTTTGAACGCGAGGCCAAGCACGAGTGACAAGCAGCCGAGGACCCCCACGGCAACAACCTAACGCAGAACCGCGCTTTTTCGTAAGGAAAAACTTGGACAATTTTCCCCGCACAAGTTGCGCGGGCGATTACATCAACTTTTTAGCTTGTCCGATCCAGTCGTCTCGCTCAATCCGCCCTTTGAATTTCAGACGGCTATCAACCCACGCCACTTCGGCATCAGTCCACTTTGCAATCTGATCAAAGTGATAGAAGCCCAGCTCGTTCAGAACCCCTTCCAGCTTCGGCCCAATGCCCGAGATCAGTTTGAGATCGTCCGCGCCCGCCTTGCGCGGCGCTTTCAGCGTACGCGGCTTCTTTTCAGCTACAGGCGCATCCGCGGTGGTTGCAACGGGTGCCTTCTTCGCTGGAGTTTTCTTGGTGGGTGCTTCCTTTACCGGCGCTGGCGCCTCCGCCGCGCGGTCAGCGGCACCTTTCGCCGCAGGTGGTGCTTTCGGATTAGCCTTCGGCTTGGCTGCCGGCTTTTTCGCCGCAGGCTTCGGCTTGGTCGCAACCCCGCCATCCACCCATGGCGTTAGGATCGGCACCTCGGTCCCGTCGATCCGTTTCACTGTGTCGCCAATGTCCGTCGCCAAAGCAGCAGACGCATTATGAGTTGGTTTGCCAGCCTCGTAATCTATCAAAGACGTTAAACCGCTCAAAGGCTCCGCAGCGTAACGGCCATTCTGTGGACCAGGCGTGGGAACCTTCCCAGCCGCCAATTCATCAATGAGTTCCGCCAACCGCTCCGTCGTGAGGTCTTCGTAGTAGTCTTTCCCGATCTGAGCCATTGGAGCGTTGGCACAAGCGCCCAGACACTCCACCTCTTCCCAGGAAAACTTCCCATCGGCAGACAGTGTATGGGGCGTTTCGGCGATCTTCTCTTTGCAGACTGCGACAAGGTCTTCGGCACCGCAGATCATACAGCTCAGCGTCCCGCAGATTTGAATATTTGCCACCGAACCAACCGGCTGTAGCTGGAACATGAAGTAGAAAGATGCCACTTCAAGCGCACGGATGTACGCCATACCAAGCAGGTCGGCGACATATTCAATCGCCGGACGGCTGAGCCATCCTTCCTGCTCTTGCGCGCGCCACAGCAGTGGAATGATGGCTGACGCCTGCCGACCTTCAGGATACTTGGTCAGCTGCGCTTCGGCCCAAGCTTGATTGTCTGGCGTGAAAGAAAAGCTTTCAGGCTGGTCAGGGTGCAGTCTACGCAGCATAAAGCGGGCCTCGTTCAGTGAATGCGGATACGCCGCAAAGGATTAAAGTGTCGGACAGTTCGGTGAGATAAGACGCACCGTGCCATCATCTGTCGGAGCGGCCAAAGCACCTTCGGCTTCCAGGCCTTGTGATACGTTAAAGAGTTGGTCCCGATTGACGGAGGCTTGTGTCATAATCGGGCCTACGGTCGCAGAGCTGATTACACACCCATTGGCCTCAACAGCAGCGATGACGCGATCGCGGTCGGAGACCTGCAAGGTTGGGTCGGACGCTTCGTTTGGGCCGTCCCCCGCGACGATGCCGCGGAAATCCGGGAAGGCGACGCCATTTTCACAGCCTGCAAGTGCAACCACCGTGGCAAGGAGTGTTAGTCGTTTCATTATTTTTCCTCTCTGCTCAATCTTTCGTGATTTTGCGACGCACCTGCGCGGTTGGCAACCTACTCGCTGAACCATGGTCGGGTCAGCGCCGATTGCCGACTTTCGTGGGCGTCACCGGTCAATTTCACCAAACACCACGTCCATAGTTCCAATAATCGCGGCGACGTCAGCCAGCTGGTGGCCTTTCGCGACATGGTCCATCGCCTGCAAATGCAGATAGCCAGGGGCGCGCAGTTTTGCGCGGTAGGGTTTGTTGGTGCCGTCAGCGACCAAATAGACCCCGAACTCCCCCTTTGGTGCCTCAACTGCGGCATAAACCTCACCCTCGGGCACATGGAACCCTTCAGTATAAAGTTTAAAGTGATGGATCAGCGCTTCCATGGAAGTCTTCATCTCACCCCGCGTCGGCGGCGCCATCTTGCCCCGTGCCATCACATCGCCCTTTTCATGGCGCAGTTTTTCGCAGGCCTGGCGGATGATGCCAACCGACTGGCGCATTTCTTCCATGCGGCAGAGGTACCGGTCATAGCAGTCGCCATTCTTGCCGACGGGCACCTGGAATTCAAACTCATCGTAGCACTCGTACGGCTGTGCGCGTCGCAGATCCCAGGCCAGGCCAGAACCGCGCACCATCACACCGGAGAAGCCCCAATCGAGGATTTCTTCTTCAGAAATGATCCCGATATCGCAGTTCCGCTGTTTGAAAATGCGGTTTTCGGTTAGCAAGCCGTCAATGTCGTCAATCACCTTCGGGAATTCGACCGCCCAGGCATCAATATCCTCGATCAACTCATCCGGTAGGTCCTGATGCACACCACCGGGCCGGAAATAGGCCGCGTGCAATCGCGCCCCGCATGCCCGCTCGTAAAAGATCATGAGCTTTTCGCGCTCTTCAAAACCCCAAAGTGGCGGGGTTAGCGCGCCAACGTCCATTGCCTGTGTCGTAACGTTCAGCAAGTGGTTCAGCACGCGCCCGATCTCGGAATACAGCACCCGGATCAGAGAGGCGCGGCGTGGCACTTCGGTGCCCGTCAGCTTTTCAATCGCCAGACACCAGGCGTGCTCCTGGTTCATCGGAGCAACATAGTCGAGCCGGTCGAAATACGGCAGGTTCTGCAGGTACGTCCGGCTTTCCATCAGCTTTTCGGTGCCACGGTGTAGAAGGCCGATATGCGGGTCGCAGCGTTCGACGATCTCGCCATCAAGTTCGAGAACCAACCGCAAAACGCCATGTGCCGCAGGGTGTTGCGGGCCGAAGTTGATGTTAAAGTTGCGGATCTTCTGTTCACCGGTTTCGGCGTCGGTCGAGCCGTCGTCGTAGGTGTTCACACGAATATCACCGTCCATCATGTCAGGACCTCTCTGTTTTGGTGCCAACGGGCGGGAAGTTCACCCATCAGGCCAAGCGCATAATCATAGTGTGGTAGCAGAATATCACGGGCTTGTACGGCCCGCTCCGGATCTAGTTCCGCCTCGGGGGAAACATGCACGCGCTGCTGAAACGGCCCCGCTGCCGACGCTAGGCCGAGAAAGGTGCAAATCCGGTCAACAGCATCTTGCGTGAATAGCGTCTCATAGAACTCCACATGCAAGCGCTCCACAGGGACAACATTCCGCAAACGCTTCAGCATGCCTGTATAGTCAGACCGTTCAATCACCGGATCTTCTTTGCCGCGTAGCATACGGTCAAAAAGTGCATGGGACTTTGCGCCGATCTCTTCCCCGTCTTTCAACCGCCAACCGGCCATCATCCGAAGATTTGACCAAAGCCGGTCGAGCGGGTCCCGCAGTAGCATAACAAAGCGCGTATCGGGGGCCATAGCAGCCATCTCTGCCAAGACGCTTTCATCCATCAGTCCGTAAGCTGGGGTGATATCACCCACCAGCCGCGTGCCCACGTCCGCGTTACGGCCTAGAAAAGCAAGGTAGGCGTCATGCTCAATCGCGCCGCGCTGCATGACCTCAATCCAGGCCTCAACCTCTTCAATCCGCGCATCAAGTCGTGCGGCCTTCGGCCCTTTGGCCATAAAGGACTCCGCAAGCAAGCTGGCTTTCACGGAAGCGAGCCGGGTGAGTTCTTTGTCCAAATGCGGCGCGCCGATCCGGTCAAAATAGTGCAGCTCTTTGATCTGCGGGAGGTCGCATTGCGGATGGTCACACAGGTAGCGATGAAGCCAAGACGTCCCCGCCTTCGTCGCCCCGACCCCAAACATCAGCGTACGGCCGTCCATCACGCGCCCTCCGCCGGAGGGGCGTATTTCGCCATGACCTCTGCCTCGGTCATCTGGGACAGGTCACCAGCCAGGCTGTAGGACGACGGTTTGCAGTCAATGAAGATTTCTTCGGTCAGCGGGTAATCTGATGGGGCTTCAAACAGATGAACCGACGCCGTCTGATGCTGCTTATCTTGCGTTTGCCAAACCAAGGTCGAGCCGCATTCACCACAAAAAAGCCGTTCACCCCAAGGGCTACCGCGATAGGACTTCACAGGCGCGTCGTCGGAAAAACTGATCGTGTCACCACAGTAAAGGCCAATAAACATCCCGCCGGACCACTTGTTGCACTGACCGCAATGGCAGACGCCCACTGTCTGCCGCTGTGGCACAGCCGTCAGCGTTACAGCGCCACATAGGCAACTTCCGGATATCGGTGCGGCGGATGCCACTAGCTTTTGGCCTCATTATTCGCGCTCAATTTGCAGCCTTCCTGAATTCCATCGACAATCAAAAAGGCCAACAAAACAACCGGCGCGAGCGCAAAGAGACATGCAATCAAAAGAACTGCACCGCCACCGTTCATTTCGTGGCCTCTTCTTTCTTAGCCTTTTCATCACCGGGCATGATGTACTCGGCCCCTTCCCATGGCGACATGAAGTCGAACTGCCGGTATTCTTGCACGAGGTTCACAGGCTCATAGACGACCCGCTTCTGCACTTCGTCATACCGCACTTCGGTATACCCGGTCGTGGGGAAGTCCTTCCGCAGCGGATAGCCGCGGAATCCATAGTCCGTCAGGATCCGGCGCAAGTCTGGATGCCCACTGAACAGGATTCCGTACATATCGAAAACTTCCCGCTCAAACCAATTGGCAGACGGGTGGACGGCGATGACCGACGGCACCATATCCTCTTCCCGCACCGCTGTTTTGATGCGGATGCGGTGGTTCTGGTACATCGATAGGAAGTGGTAGACGACGTCAAACCGCTGCGGGCGGCTGGGGTAGTCGACCGCTGTAATGTCGACGAGCGATGAAAATTGACAAGACCCGTCTGTCTTTAAGAACTCCACAAACGAAACGAGGTTTGAGGAGGAGACAGTCATCGACAGCTCCCCATTCGCGACCTCCCATGACAGCACGCAATCCGCACGTTTGGCTTCGATCAGCGTGCCAAGTTCCTTCAAAGCGTCAGACATCGCTTACCTCACAATCGTGCCGGTGCGGCGGATTTTGCGTTGCAGTTGCAGGATGCCGTACATCAGCGCCTCTGCCGTAGGGGGGCAGCCGGGGACGTAAACGTCTACCGGGACGATCCGGTCACAGCCGCGCACCACCGAATAGCTGTAGTGATAGTACCCGCCACCATTGGCACAGGACCCCATAGAGATCACATAGCGCGGCTCTGGCATCTGGTCGTAGACCTTGCGCAAAGCTGGCGCCATTTTGTTGGTCAACGTGCCTGCCACAATCATCAGGTCCGACTGGCGCGGCGAGGCCCGCGGGGCGGTGCCATAACGTTCCAAATCGTAGCGCGGCATGGAAGTGTGCATCATTTCAACCGCGCAGCACGCCAAACCAAAAGTCATCCAGTGCAATGAACCGGTCCGGGCCCAGTTGATCATGTCCGCGGTTGAGGTGACAAGAAAGCCCTTGTCCTGCAATTCGCGGTTCAGATCTTGCGTGGCAACTTCGCGGTCTGCACCGGCATCATTAAGGCCTGTGGCTACGCCCATGCTGGGTCTCCCTTGCGTGATCAACGAGCGGGATGCTCTCCGGTCTCGGAGTATGCTCCCCCCCGGCGAAGGTCAAGCCGCCAAAGCCTCGCAAATCGCCGCATCTGGCCATATCAATTGCCTTCGCAAACGGGGCTCAACTCATTGTTAAAACGTTAGGAAAGCCGGCGCTTCAGGTGGAACTACTCCCACTCAAGCGCGCCCTTTTTCCATTCGTAGGCGAAGCCAATGGTCAAGACCGCAAGGAATACCATCATCGACCAGAACCCAACCATAGAAACATCCTGGAAAGCGACAGCCCAAGGAAACAGAAAAGCCACCTCAAGGTCAAAGATGATAAAGAGGATGGACACGAGGTAGAACCGCACATCAAACTTCATCCGCGCGTCATCAAAAGCGTTAAATCCGCATTCATAGGCGGAGACTTTTTCCGGATCAGGGTTGCGTACCGCGATCACCGCTGCGGCGAGGATCAGGATCAAACCCAGCCCAATGGCCAAGCCCAGGAAAATCAGGATCGGCAAGTATTCCGACAACATCTGTTCCATGGTGGATCCTCTTCCAATATAGCCGGTGACTTGGCTGAATGTGGAGTACCGCCGCTCCGCAGCGGGGTCAATGGGTGCGCATGCGGGTTTTGTCGCAGGCGGACGCATGATTAAGTGGCCGAGATGACCAAAGTCTTTCCGCCAGACCATGATGATATCTTACGGCACTTTGCGGTCACGGCAGCTCACTTTGCCGCGGCTTCCGGAATCGCTGATGTGTGGCGCGTTGTCCAGTCGGACGGGCGCGCAGCGGCCCTAAAGATCTACCACAATAGAAATATGCAAGACGAGGCACCCGGGTTCGACCTTTTGCGCGCTCTCGATGGACATGGCGCAGTACGCGTTTTGGCGCAAAAGGAGGGCGCTGTGTTGCTCGAATGGCTGGAAGGTCCACCTCTCAGCGCTTTGACGCTCGCAGGGCAAGACGATGCCGCATGCGCAATCCTGCTGGAAACCGTCCGGCGAATGCATGCTATCCCCGTGGCGCCAATCGCCTCCCTTCCAACGCTTGAAAAAAGGTTCCGAGCCCTCATTTCCGCAACTTTTACCGCCGATTGTCCCGGACGGGTCGCAGACAGCCTCCGGTTCGCCTGCGCCACTGCTGAACGCCTGCTCCCAAGCCAATCCGAACCACGGCCGCTTCACGGCGACTTGCACCATGACAACATCAAAGACAGCGCCCGCGGCTACCTCGCATTTGATGCAAAGGGCGTCTTTGGCGATCCCCTTTATGAGGTTGCGAACGCCTTTCAAAACCCGCTTGGCGCAGATGACTTTGTATTAGATACCCAAACCATCACAAAACGCGCAGCGATCTGGGCCGAAGGTCTGCGTACGACCGCCCCCCACCTTCTCGACTGGGCCATTGCCCATGCTGGGCTCTCTCTTGCCTGGCACACAGATGGCGTGATCGGGCCCGCCTTGCGGCCACATATCGGAAAGCTTGAAAGCCTCATCACGGTGCGCGCCACCTACGACCAAGGTGCGTAAAACGACTTGGCGTAGAGCAGATCACCTCCATTTGGGAGCGCCTTCTGAAACGCGGGTCGCGCGGTGATCCGGTCATACCATGCCTGCACCCGCGGACACCCGTCGAGCGTTGCAAAGTGGAGCCCCATGTAGATCGCTTGACCGACCCCGATATCAGCGGCCGAGAATCCCGTCGGTAGCAGGAAGTCCTGACCCGCCAATCCAAGCTCAACCGTCTGATACGTGCGCGAAAGCCGCTTCGCTTCAATTTTCATGATCACAGGGCTGCGCATCTTATCTTCAAACAGAATGATATGCTGTTGTGTTAGGGCCGCGACATGCACGCTGATCGTCTCGGCAAAGTGGATCCAATCGAGCCACGCTGCCCATTCGGGATCACCCGGCCCGCGCCCCAGCCCGACATCAAGCGCTTTTGAACAGAGCACCTGCGCAATTGCCCCACTTTCCCGGATCACGTTCCCATCGACTTCTAAGGTCGGCACACGTCCGGCCGGGTTGAGCAGACGATAGTCATCTGTCTGTAGGGCTGGTCCAAACGGATACGTGACCAGATCGAAATCCAATCCGAGTTCATAAAGCAGCCATAGGCTGCGCATTGACCGCGTTTGGGCCGCATGATGGAGCCGGATCACGGGTTCGCCATATCGCGCAATTCCAAGGCACGCTGCGCCGTCATTACCAAGGAGCAATTTGCCCCCACGATGTTGCGAATAGTCCCGCCCCGATACATGTCATATCTGAAGCTACAGTCAGCATCGCGAAAAGCGATCCAGGCGCGCTGTGCGTCACGCAAGCGCAAGTTCAGCTCTTCACCGCTGAGATCCTGACCAATCGCCTCCTGCCCGCGAAAAAGATCGCGCAACGCCTGATAATTCGTGTTCAACAAATCGTCCCACGCAACTTTTTCTGCGACGATACATTCGGTGATGCCCAGGGTTGTCCCGCCTCCATCCAACAATTGGCAGGCGTTGGCGGCCGCGCCCAGACACGCTGGCGATGTCTCCCCTATTGGCGTCGCATCATGACAAGCGGTCACTGAAGCGGGATCGATGCTGAGAGATTGCGCAAAACCCGCCATGCACCACAAGCCCATGATCACTGACAGGAGCCCGGCTCGGATCACACACCGTCCTCGGTTGGTTCGAGCGGGCGCAATTCGCCACGCGGACCGCTCGGAAATTCGAAAACCGTCCCGTCGTCGCTCGTACAAACCACGACAAGCCGCACGTCGGGCCGATTACTAGGTGCGCCAAAACAATCGGTCATGGCAGCACCAGACCCACTTTGGGTGACATAATGGGCCGCAAAATGCGTGATGATGTCGGTCTCGGTGATCGGTTGACCAAGTCGCAAACCAAGATACGCCGTCAGCGCAAGAAGCACAGCAAACGGGGCAAAAAGCCACCACCGCGCCAGCGATGGGCGCGCTTGTTCCCCTTCATGCAAATCGGTTTTTGACGACATGAGCCCCTCGTTCAGATCGTGAGTCCATGTAGGCGAAAATTCGCCGATCGGTCAATCTCTTTGATGCGGATTTGTGCACAAAGTGTTCCGAAATGCGTCCAAATCAGTGAGATGGAAAACGTAGGGGCCGGGTCGCGTCCGCCGCCATTTCCAAAATTGGCGCACCTCGTGCTGCGTCCCGTTCGGTACGGCGGCAAAATAGGCTCGGGTAAAAGCGTTATATTGGTTGTGCGGTTGGTCCGGCTGTTTACGCCCGGCTTTCTTTGCCGCCGCGATTTCTTCAGCTGCGATGACCGCCTGGCCAAGCGTTTTGCCAATGTTCGCTTTCATCCAATCCATCAAGGGTATCGAAAACGCAAAACCCGGTATGCGTCCTTTGAAATAGCGCCGCACGTTCTGTGTGTTTTTGTAGCTGTCGGTAATGACCGTCGCGTCTGTCAGATCAGCGCTGTGCCAATCAAACGTAGAGGTCACTTGCACGCGTCTTGAAGGGGCTAACCGCTCTCTAGTATCAAGGAAATGCGCAATCCGATCCGCGATCTCAAATTTACCGCCGCTCGCACTGATTTTGTTAGAACGGGCAAACGCAACGAGTTCTGTCTTGAGATAGTACCATTTCCGAAAGGTTGCGGCGTCGTGACAGTCCGCAATCTCTGGCCTGTCACTCATTGCTGAGCCTGGAACACCGCAGAAACTTCGGCCCGAATAATCCGCGCAATCAGCGCGCAATCCTCGAGCGAGAATGTTAGCGGAAGCCGCAAATCGACAATACCAGCCAAGATGCGATCGCTTTTTGGCATCGGCTCCGACGGGGCGTAGTGCCAACTGTCATAGCGCGACGTGAAACCTGCAGGTTCCGCACCACCAAACCACTTCAATTCGACGCCACGCGCTTTGCACCGCGTGATTACGGCATCAACGGCCTCCACCGCCCAATCAAGCAAGAGAAATTGGAATGAAGAAGCGACGTAGCCTTCTTCCGCCGGGCGGTTGATTAATGTGAGCCCCGGCACGTTCTCCAACCCGCCCTCAACTTCACGATAGAGCGCGTTCCAGCGGTCACACTGGGTCTGAAGGTCCTTTAATTGCGGGCGCAGGATTGCAGCGCGCAGATTGTCCATGCGTCCACTGACGTTCGGGGTCATGTACTTGATCTCAGCAAAGGCCTCTGGCGGTGGCGCGGCGCGGTGTTTCTCAAACAGCATGTAGCTGCCCGACAGCATGATCGCCTTCGCCATCACCTCTGGATCGTCAGAGATCAGAAAGCCGCCCTCGCCGGAGTTGATATGTTTATAGGTCTGGGTCGAATAGCAGCCCAATTTGCCCCAGCGACCGCTTGGCGTACCGCTCCAATCAGCCCCCATTGTATGTGCGCAATCCTCTATGACGGTCACGCCCGCCGCATCGCAAATCGCCATAAGCTTCGGCATGTTACAGATGTGACCCCGCATGTGGGACAGCATCAAAACCTTCGCCTGATCAAGCTTCGCCGCGAGATCATCGAGATCAATAACCAGGTCTTCCGTTACACCGACAAAGATCGGCACTGCCCCGACCGAGGCGATCGCTCCGGGTACTGGCGCCAAGGTAAAGGCATTGGTCAGCACCTTATCTCCCGGCCCCACGCCCAAAGCCCGCAGGGCCGTGGCCATCGCGTAACCACCCGAAGCGACGGCGAGACAATACTTGGCACCAGTAGAAGCCGCGAACTCTTCTTCTAGCAGCGCCGTCTCCGCTACCTCGTCCCCTTGGGTATTATAACGATGTAGGCGCCCCGACTGCATCACCGTGATCGCTGCAGCGATAGCGTCGTCAGGAATGGGTTCCTGTTGGGTGAATTGGCCTTTGAAAACTTCGGTCATGCCGACACTTTGTTCAGCGCCGAAGACCCCGTCAATGGGACGAAACGTACCTTTAGCATTCCCGACCCAACCGTTCGGCTTAGCCAATCAGTTGGGCAACAAGCGCGGGAAGATTTGCGTAGTCGTGCAATAAGCCTTCGGGCTGCAACGCTGCGACGTCGTCGTCACCGGGGCCAAAGGTCACCAAAACGCAAGGTACCCCGGCGTTTCGGGCCGTATCGCGATCCGTCTTTGTGTCGCCGATCAGCATCGTCATGGCAGGATCAGCCCCAGCGCGGCGCACCGTTTCATTCAAATGTTCCGGGTCCGGCTTACGAACAGGCAAACTATCAGCTCCAAGCAGGCTATCGAACTGATCCCGAACACCCAGCAACGTCATCAAGTCTTCCGCCTGCCGGATCGGCTTATTCGTACAAATCCCGACCGCATAGCCTTGCGCCCTCAGTTCAGCCACGGCCTCCATCGCGCCAGGGTAAAGATATGTGTGCGTATCAAGGTTTTCCGCATAGGCGTCGATAAACGGCAGATACTGCGCATCCACATCTGTCTCATCGAACCCTTCAACGCGACTGAAACCGAGGCGCAACATCGCACGCCCCCCTTTGACAGCAGTGCCTGCATCATCGGGCGTCAGCAGATCGCCCAACCCCAAAGCGCGAAACCTAACATTGGCGGCCGCCAGCAAATCGCCGCTGGTATCCGCCAACGTCCCATCCAAATCGAACATCACACTGCGCATCAGTACCCCCAGAGTTCCGCCTTCTGTAACGAATGGTAAATGGATGTGAACCCCCCAACTTGCCCTTTTGCAGAACTGCGGTAGAACCGAACAAAAGAACAAGAGAAGCGGGCAGATGGCGACAGCATTGATCATCTTAGGCGCGGGCAAGGGCACACGGATGAAATCCGACTTGCCGAAAGTGCTGCATCAAATCGCGGGTGCGCCAATGTTGGTGCATGCGATGAAGTCAGGCGCAGCGTTGGAACCGGAACGCACAGTCGTGGTCGCGGGGCATGGTGCGGAGAAAGTCCAGATCGCCGCGCAGACCTGGGACGCGGAAGTCACGGTTGCCTTGCAAACAGAACAACTGGGAACGGCCCACGCCGTGGCCCAAGCACGAGAGTCCCTCACGGGCTTCAATGGCGACGCAATTGTCCTCTATGGTGACACTCCGTTTCTGAAGCCAGAAACGCTCGAACGCATGATCGCGGCGCGTAAAGACAACGACCTCGTCGTCCTTGGCTTTAACATCGCGGAGCTCCAACCCCGCTATGGGAGGCTTGTGATGAACGGTGACCGTCTTGAACGGATCGTCGAATATAAAGATGCGACGGAAGAAGAACGCCAGATCCGCTTTACCAACAGCGGGTTGATGGCTTGCAACACGGACCTTCTTTTTTCCCTGATCGACGATGTAAAGAACGAGAATGCGTCAGGCGAATACTACCTCACCGATGTCGTGGGTTTGGCCAACGATCGTGGGTTGCGCGTGACTGCCGTTGAATGTGATGAGGCCGAAACGCTTGGCGTCGACAGCCGCAAAGATCTTGCTGGCGCCGAGGCCATATTCCAAGACAACGCCCGCGCCGAAGCCCTCGAGAATGGCATCACAATGGCCGCGCCCGAAACAGTCTACTTCTCACATGATACAGTCATCGGGCGAGACGCGACGATTGAGCCCAACGTTGTCTTCGCCCCCGGCGTAACTGTCGAATCCGGCGCCACGATCCGGGCCTTCAGTCACTTGGAAGGCTGTCATGTGTCGCGTGGGGCCGTCGTCGGTCCCTATGCGCGCTTACGCCCAGGTACGGAACTTGCCGAAGACACTAAGATCGGTAATTTCGTCGAAACCAAAAATGCACGCATCGCAGAAGGCGCGAAGGTCAACCACCTCAGCTATATCGGCGACGCCACCGTGGGCGAGAAGGCCAATATCGGCGCGGGTACGATAACCTGCAACTATGACGGCGTGTTCAAACATCGCACCGAGATCGGCAAGGACAGCTTTATCGGATCTAACACGATGCTTGTCGCCCCTGTCAGCGTTGGCGACGGGGCGATGACCGGCAGCGGCTCTGTCATCACAGAGGATGTCCCCGACGGCGCGCTTGGCCTCGGCCGCTCCCAACAAACCAATAAACCAGGATTTGCAACAAAACTTTTTGATATGCTGCGTGCGAAGAAGGCCCGCAAAAGCAAAGGACATTAGATATGTGCGGCATCGTTGGCGTTCTCAGCCACAACCAAGCGGCCCCTATACTGGTTGATAGCCTCAAACGGCTCGAATACCGCGGTTATGACAGCGCTGGCATCGCGACGATTCACGAGGACAAGCTCGACCGGCGCCGGGCGCTTGGCAAATTGGTAAACCTGTCTGACCTTCTGGTCCTTGATCCACTCGCAGGCAAATCCGGCATCGGTCACACGCGTTGGGCCACCCATGGAGAGCCATCTGTTGACAATGCACACCCCCATCGGGCCGGCCGGGTCGCCGTTGTGCACAACGGCATCATCGAGAACTTTCAGGAGCTGCGGGCGTTCTTGGCTGACAAAGGCATCGCCTACGCCACCGACACCGATACGGAAACCGTCGCCCTTCTCGCTCAATATTACCTCGATCAAGGCAATTCTCCGCGTGACGCGGCGCAACAAACCATCGCGCGTCTCGAAGGAGCCTATGCGCTCTGCTTCCTGTTTGACGGCGAAGACGACCTGTTGATCGCCGCTCGCAAGGGCTCTCCGCTCGCGATTGGCCATGGGGAGGGCGAGAACTTCGTCGGCTCCGACGCCATCGCGCTGGCCCCAATGACCGATAAGATCACTTATCTCGAGGAAGGCGATTGGGCCATCGTCACGCGCAGTACGGTGGAAATTCGGGACGCAAACAATCATCAGGCCAATCGCGACGTCACCACTATCGCCATCAACACCGCTTCCGTGGACAAAGCGGGGTACAAACACTTCATGGCGAAAGAAATCGCGGAACAGCCGACGGTGCTGCAAGGCGCCTTGTCTCAGTACATTATCGCCGACGGCACAGCTATCACCCTGCCCGATTCAGGGATCGACTTTGCCAAGGTCGAGCGGATCACGATGGTCGCCTGCGGAACCGCATACTATGCCTGCATGGTCGCCAAATACTGGTTCGAGCAGATTGCTCGCATGCCAGTTGAGATCGATGTGGCCTCCGAGTTCCGCTACCGCGAACCCCCGGTCACAAAAGGAACCGTCGCGCTTTTCGTGTCCCAATCCGGGGAAACAGCCGACACCCTCGCAGCTCTGCGCTACATGAAAGGCAAGGCAGACAAAGTTGTCTCCGTCGTGAACGTGGAAACCTCCTCCATCGCGCGGGAAAGCGACTTGGCCCTCCCTATCTTGGCAGGCACTGAGATTGGCGTTGCGTCGACCAAAGCGTTCACATGCCAGCTCACAACACTGGCCATCCTGGCACTAGAGGCGGCACGCATCCGCGGCCATTTGACCGACAAAGACGTCGCAGCAAAACTCGCCGCGCTAAGGTCATTGCCCGGTCTGATCAACCAGGCGCTTGGGATAGAAGGCAGCGTCGTCGCGATTGCGCGACAGCTGTCAGAGGCGACAGATATTCTCTTTCTCGGGCGGGGTGCGATGTATCCACTTGCGCACGAGGGCGCTTTGAAGCTGAAAGAAATCAGCTATATCCACGCCGAAGCTTATGCGTCAGGAGAGCTCAAACACGGGCCCATCGCCCTGGTCGACGAAAACGTCCCCATCATCGTTATGGCACCGCGTGACCAGCTTTTCGAGAAGACCATCTCGAACATGCAAGAGGTGATGGCGCGGCGCGGGAAGGTCCTCTTGATCACCGATACAGAAGGGGCAAAAGAAGCCGGCACCGGGGTCTGGGAAACGATCCACATGCCTAGCGTCGACCCGTTTTTGGCCCCGATCCTCTATGCCGTCCCGGCTCAATTGCTGGCCTATCATACAGCGATCGCCAAGGGCACCGACGTCGACCAACCGCGCAATCTCGCGAAATCAGTGACGGTGGAATGACGCCAAAGTCTGCTCTTGCGGCACTCGGCGGCAATCCAAAGAAGGCCGCAGAGATGAAAGCCTATCACAAAGTCGACCGTCCGTATCTCGGCGTCGCCAACCCTGTGATTGATGCAAATACAAAGGCTTGGCGGAAAGACCTCACCCTTGACGCCCGCCTCGCACTCGCCTCCGACCTCTGGGACACCAACATCCATGAAGGCCGGATCGCCGCCGCCAAGTTGCTGACCCAAGCGCGGATCAAACCGGATGACTCAGCAGCATGGGACCTCATCTGCAGTTGGGTCCCAAGCTTTGATGCATGGGCGATTGCCGATCATGCCAGCATCGCCGGTCAAAAGCGGCTTATCGCGGACCCGTCTCGCCTCGACACTGTCGCGCGCTGGACCACCTCAGACCACATGTGGACCAAACGCGCAGCGCTTGTGATGACCCTGCCCTGGGCCAAGCAAAACAATCCAAAGCCGCACGAGGAAGCCGCGCGCGACCGCATCCTCAGCTGGGCCGCAACCTATGTGACGGACCCGGAATGGTTCATCCAAAAATCTGTCGCCTGGTGGCTGCGCGACCTTTCCAAACGCGATCAACCGCGCGTAAAAGCCTTTCTTGCCCAGCATGGCGACACCATGAAACCTTTTGCCCGCAAAGAAGCAGCCAAGTATTTGTCTGCTTAAACCGCACTTCATTTGGTCAAAAAACTGCTTACCGCTGAGGTTCCCTGTCTCCCCTAGCGCAGCATCCGCGTGAGCAAACGAAAGCATGACGCGCACCCGCCGAGCGCACATTTGGATGATACCAATGCGAGGGATTACTCAGAATAAACTTCAACATCCGCCAGGGCCGTCAGCGGAATGTTCAATAAACGCATCGCCGCAAGGCTCATTTCGCTCCCAGCCGAAGAATCCGTTCCTGACGGCCGCAACTCAAGCGTTACAGCACTACCATTCGCCGGATAGACCACGCGCCCCTCCTGCAACGCGGATACAAGCCCGGTCTTCAACCAAATGCCAGGATCGGCGGGCGATCCGAGCGAGACATTTGTTGTCCCCAACAAGCTGCTCGTCGCCACGGGGGCTGCGGCGGCTTCTACCGCAGCAGCGCGATCTTCCGCTGTGGTTGTATCAAACTCTTCCACAGTGCGCGCGGCAGGTGGCGGTGGCGGTGTCGGATCAAGGGTTTCGACAGGCGCGGCCGCAGCGGCATCAATCGCAGCGGCGTCTTGGGATGGAACCAATTGCCACGCAGGATCGGTGCATGCGGCAAGGGTCAGAACGGGGATTAGATAAACTGCTCTCATAATCGTGACGGTAAACCGCACCCCTGATCCGTGCAAGTCCAGGGCCTCGGCTTGCGCAGCTCCGCGCGCAGCACTACGGTCCACCTCATGGACGCGCCACTCATTGATCCTTTCGCCCGTGCGATCACCTATCTCAGGGTATCCGTCACCGACCGTTGCGATTTTCGCTGCGTCTATTGCATGTCCGAAAACATGACATTCCTGCCGAAGAAAGAGCTGTTGACGCTCGAAGAGCTTGATCGCCTCTGCTCCGCCTTTATCCGCCTCGGCGTGCGCAGATTGCGCATCACGGGCGGAGAGCCTCTGGTGCGCCGCGGGATCATGACCTTCTTTGACGCCATGTCCCGACATCTGGGCAGTGGCGCGCTGGACGAACTGACGGTGACGACGAACGGCAGCCAGCTTGCGAAATATGCCCAAGACCTCGCCAATGCCGGTGTGAAGCGGATCAACGTCTCGCTCGACACGCTCGACGACGCCAAATTCGCCCGCATCACGCGTTGGGGCCGTCTGGCGCAGGTGCTAGCTGGCATTGAGGCCGCACAGAAAGCCGGGCTGCGTGTAAAGATCAATACCGTCGCTCTCGCGGACTTCAACGAAGATGAGCTTTTCACCCTGACGGACTGGTGCGCCGAGCGGGATCTGGATCTGACGTTTATTGAGGTCATGCCGATGGGCGACATCGGCAATGAAGATCGCGTCGGCCAGTATTGGTCTTTGAAAGACCTGCGTGCCCGTCTTGCTGAACGCACAGCCATCACTGATCTACCAGAGCGCACCGGCGGCCCAGCGCGATACGTGCGGCTGGAAGAGACGGGCCAGAAGATCGGTTTTATCACACCGCTTAGCCACAATTTCTGTGAAAGCTGCAACCGGGTCCGGATCACCTGCACAGGAGAGATCTACACCTGCCTTGGGCAAGAAGGCAGTGCCGACTTGCGGGCGCCCCTGCGAGCCTCTGAAAGCGATGTGCCGCTGGACGCGGCAATCCGCGCTGCCATTGGCGATAAGCCACGCGGGCACGACTTTGACTATTCGCGCCAAAAGGCGGACGGGCAAGTCAGCCGCCATATGTCTCACACAGGCGGCTGATCGGGACACTAGAAGCGAGTCTTCGACAATCGCAGCGCGAAGTTAGAGCTTCCCGCCCCGGCGACCGCAACATTCGTCACACGGCAAGAGGCCTGCTGCCCCAGCAGAGCATCATCGAAGTGCCGCGAAGAGACATTGTTAAAGAAGCCCATGTCGCGCATCACTCGACGGTTGTCTTGATAAAAGTCCATCGCTTCCATCGCGCGGTCCGTTGCTCGGTCAAGGCTGCCCCGCGCGCTGTAAGCGCCGCAGACCGCAAGCTTGCCGTCAATGGCAATCGGGCGCCACATAATGATGAAGCGGCCTGTCGATCCACGCCAGTCCAAACTTTCCAACTTAAAGGACTGATCAATTGTGATAGACTGTGCCCTGGCAGGTCCTGCCAAGACACAGGCAGCTGCAACGGCTAAAGACTTGAAGAAATTCATGAAAATGAGACCTTTTTCAACGCTCACGTGTGTGAACGGCTAGCCTCATACGACGGGCATGTCTATTTGTTCACTCAACTTAAGGCGAATTGTCGACAGCTAGCAAACAACCTCTGAAAACGGTACCGACTGTCCTGAAACGGCGGAGGCCACCGCATGTACGAGGTGTTCAGAAAGGCAGTTTGGCGCCCTGCGGAAATTACCCCGCCAAGGGCATCCGTTGCTCCACAATCTCGGCCCACCACGAACAGCCTGACGGGATCACTTCATCGTTAAAATTGTATTCCGGGTGATGCACAGACGCCGTGTCGCCATTCCCGACAAGAATGTAGGCACCCGGACGTTCCTCTAACAGATAGGCGAAATCCTCGCCCCCCATCACCAATGGGGCATCATCGCAAGACCCGGCGACATCGGCAGCCACTTGGGCCGCGAAGGCGGTCTGTTCTTCGTGATTCACCATCGGTGGGTAGCCGCGATAGAAGCTGATCTCAGCCTCTGCCCCAAAGGCCGCACAGGTCGTCTCAACCACCGCCTTGAACCGCGCTTCACAAAGGTCCCTGATCGCCGTTTTTAGCGTCCGGATTGTTCCTTTCAAATGGACCGATGGCGTGATCACATTGAACGCTTTAGATGCGCTCTCGACCGAGGTGACGGACACCACCGCCTGCTCCACCGGATCCAAATTGCGGCTGACAATCGTCTGCAACGCAAGGACGACATGGGCAGCTACAACGGTGCTATCAACCGTCTCTTGCGGTTTTGCCGCATGCCCGCCTTTGCCCTTCACAACCACTTCAAACTGATCGGTCGCCGCAAAAAACGGCCCCTGGCGGATTGCAAACTGCCCGAGCGGCTGTCCCGGCCAATTGTGCATGCCATAAACCTCTTGGATGCCAAAACGCTCCATTAGCCCGTCTTGGCACATTTCGCGCCCTCCTCCGCCGCCTTCTTCGGCAGGCTGGAAAATCACCACGACGGTCCCATCAAAGTTCCGAGTTTCTGCAAGATACTTCGCGGCCCCAAGCAACATCGCCGTATGCCCGTCGTGCCCACAAGCGTGCATCGCGCCATCGGTCTTGGAAGCATAATCGAGACCCGTCTCTTCATGAATCGGCAACGCGTCCATATCCGCGCGCAGTCCCACGACCTTGTTGCCCGTATCCGTTCGCCCTTTGATCACGCCAACGACACCCGTGCGACCGATGCCCGTCACAACGTCATCACACCCAAAGGCACCGAGCTTTTCAGCGACCAAAGCAGAAGTGCGATGCGTTTCAAATAATATCTCTGGATGTTCATGGATATCGCGTCGCCATTCCGTGATTTCGGGCAGCAACTCGGCAAATCGGTTTTTGATGGGCATGGGTGGGCTTTCCGTATGGGATCAAGGGAAACGTGCCCAAGAACCTGGAGCGCGACAAGCCCAAAGCAACGCCTATTCCATATGTTTCCGGATCCGTTGGACCATGAACCAAACGGCGACCAAAACCACTGGCGTCGCTCCGGCCGCCATCACCGCCTTGGAGACGCCATAGGCCTTCTCCAAAGGCCCCAGCAGGTAAAGCACTAAGTTTACGGCGTAATAGCTGATCGCGACAACTGATAGACCTTCTACCGTCCGCTGTAACCGCAACTGCAGATCGGCGCGTTTGTCCATCGAGGTCAGCAACTCCTGGTTCTGGGCAGAGCGTTCTACATCCACCCGCGTTCGCAGCAGATCGCCCGCCCTTAAGGCCCGAGACGACATGGCCTCAAGTCGTCCTTGCGTCGATTTCACCGTCCGCATAGCGGGATCAAAGCGGCGCATCATAAACTCTGCATAGGTCTGGCGCCCCATAAAACGTTCTTCGCGCAACACCTCAATGCGTTGATTCACGATTGTCTCGTACGCCCCTGTTGCACCAAAACGAAACGCTGTCTTTGAAATGATATTCTCCACCTCCGCCGATGTGCTCAAGAGCGCTTGCAACACCTGGTCCGGTGCGGCCTCCGTCCCCGTCATATCCTCCAGCAACTGTGTCAGCCGATCGTCGATTTGGCCCATCTGCGGCCCCAGTTCGCGCACCGTCGAAAGGCCGAGCATCGACATGGCTTTGTAGGTTTCAATCTCGCAGAGACGCTGCACGATGCGACCCGTGCGCCGTGCACCAGTGCCTTGACGCGCAAAAACCGCAAATCGCATGTGGCCATGTTGGTCGATCCGAAAATCGCCGGCGACGACCAACTCATCGTCTAGCACCCGGCTAATGGCGAGGCTTTCCGGAACAAACCAATCTGCCACCTTTGTGATAATCTGGTCGTCGTCATCCAAAAGCTCGACACGGATCAACGCTGACGTAATGCGCTGCCCCGGCGCTTCCGCAAGCCAATCGGCCGGGAACATCGCGAAGGTCGACCCATCAAACGGCCGCTCTGCCGCCCCTTCACCGAAGATCGTATAGGTCACAAACTCCGTGTGGCTTTCCCACTTGAGCATATGTTTCCCGATCTGGCCAAAATAATGGGTTGCGCCGGGTTGCGGGTGTTTCGCGCCATAGCGATCAAGCAGGGCCAGCAAATGCGCCATCTCAGCGTCTCTGTCCCGCCCAGCGCCGTTTTCAATTGGTTTTATCGCGAGATACGCTGCACGCGCTGGCGCGGCAACGCGCGGGAATGGGCGGGCGTGCAACTCATTTGCCAGTGCATAACGCAACGGATGATCTTCAATTTGCGCCATGCGCCAGGGTCCTTTTCTTGCGCCCGCAACCTAGCGTCAATTTCCACGCAGTAAAGAAAAATCGTTAAAAATTAACAAGTTAAAAGAATACAACGGTATACCAAGACGCCAGCCATTGCCGGACTTTCGTCCGCAAGGTAGAGCACATCATGGCCCGTACCATCCTCTTTAACAAACCCTTTGACGTGCTGTCGCAGTTTACTGATGCGAAATCGCCCACCCCTCGCCGGACACTGTCAGACTTCATTGATGTGCCAAACGTATATCCCGCCGGACGTTTGGATCGCGATAGCGAAGGGCTGCTCGTCCTCACGGATGACGGCAAGCTGCAGGCCCAGATCGCCAATCCCAAGCATAAGCTGCCAAAAATCTACTACGCGCAAGTTGAAGGGGACCCGACCGATGCCGACCTCCAGCCGCTGCGGGATGGGGTGACCCTCAAGGACGGTCCAACGCGCCCTGCGAAAGTCCAACTGATCGCACCGCCGCAGATTTGGGAGCGTGATCCACCCGTCCGCTACCGCAAGAGCGTCCCGGACCGCTGGATCAAACTGACCATCACCGAGGGCCGCAACCGACAAGTGCGCCGCATGACCGCGAAGATCGGTTTTCCCACCCTGCGGTTGGTCCGGTGGAGCGTCGGCGCCTGGTCACTCGACGAGATCGGACATGGGAAATGGGTGCAGGTCTAATCCTTGAATCGCTCTAGCTAATACATTCATCCAATTGGACCAACGCTTGCCCATTTGGATCGAAAACGCCGGTCGCAATCCGACCATCCGTATTCACGCGGACCGCCGCACCAGCGATCTCCGCACCGCTGACTGTGATCTCCCGCCCTCCGGCTGTGTCATCAAGATCAATCGTAAACGACAATCCATCGCCAGGAGCCATCGCCGACAGCTGCAGTACCAAGCTTTGATCCCCATCAGACAGATCTGATGCGCCAACCAAAAGGCCGTCACCGTACGTCAACTCAAACGGCTGATACACTTCAACACCAGCGCCGCGCGCTGAAATGTCGAAAATCAATCCAGCAGGTGCAGGTGATAAATCGAAGGTGATCTCGATCGGCGCCGTCGCGCAACCGCCCGTATTGGTCAGGGTGAACTGATCCTTTGGCGCGCCGTCGCGAAATGTGACGACAAGATCCGCTGCGGCCGATGATGCTGCAAGGCTTAGGAGAAGTATTGAAATGGCGGTCAGTTTCATGGCGCATCCTTTCGCTGTTTCATTGCAAGATGGAGCGGCAGACCGATGAGGCAAGCAAACCAAAGCAAAACCCCGCCGACGCGCAGCGGGGTTTCGGAATATTTAGGGTGGGTGAAACCCACTTGGCTTAGTCGATCTTTGGCAACAACGTATCCAGCGACGCTTTCGCATCCCCATAGAACATCCGCGTGTTCTCTTTAAAGAACAGCGGATTCTCGATACCGGAATAGCCGGTGCCCTGCCCGCGCTTGGACACGAACACCTGTTTTGCTTTCCAGCACTCCAGCACCGGCATACCAGCAATCGGTGAATTCGGGTCGTCCTGCGCAGCCGGATTCACGATGTCATTGGAGCCAATCACGATGGCGACGTCCGTCTCTGGGAAGTCGTCGTTGATCTCATCCATCTCCATCACGATATCATAGGGCACTTTCGCTTCGGCCAAGAGCACATTCATGTGCCCTGGCAGACGACCAGCAACCGGGTGGATCGCAAAGCGGACCTCTTTGCCCTGTGCCCGCAGCTTACGCACAAGATCGGCCACGGCCGATTGCGCCTGCGCCACCGCCATCCCGTAACCTGGGATGATGATAACACTGTCGGCTTCATTGAGGGCTGTTGCGACGCCGTCCGCGTCAATGGCAATCTGCTCGCCTTCTACCTTCATCTGCTCACCTGAGGGGCCACCAAAGCCACCCAGGATCACGGACACGAAGGACCGGTTCATCGCCTTACACATGATGTAAGACAGGATCGCACCAGAGGAGCCCACAAGCGCACCAACAACGATCAACAGGTCATTGCCAAGCGAGAAGCCAATCGCGGCCGCCGCCCAGCCTGAGTAGCTGTTCAGCATTGAAACCACGACAGGCATATCCGCCCCGCCGATCCCCATGATCAAGTGATAGCCGATGAACAGACCAGCCAGTGTTAGCAAGACCAATGCCCAAGATCCGCTACCGCCCAAGTAGAGCACCAGTAGCAGCAAAGACAGCGCCGCCGCAGCGATGTTCCACGCGTGCCCGCCGGGCAGCTTTGTGGCGGCTGTGTCGATCTCAAATGGCAGAAGCGACGACCGACCGGCCAGCTTAGCGTAGGCGATGACGGAGCCAGTGAAGGTCACTGCACCGATCCAAATGCCCAGCACCAATTCGACCCGCAGAATGCCGATCTCAACTGGGGATTTCTTGGCGATCAACTGACCGAAGGTGGACAGGTCTTTGTAAGCGTCTGACCCAGCCTCAATACCCTGAACGGCATTGATCATAAGGTCTGCGTTGAAGCCGACAAAGACCGCTGCGAGGCCAACCATGGAGTGCATGATCGCCACCAGTTCCGGCATCTGGGTCATTTCGACTTTCGTTGCCAGTTGATAGCCGACCACGGCACCACCAGCGATCAGCACCAAAGATGCCAACCACAGCCCCGAACCTGGCCCAAACAACGTCGCCAGCACGGCAATTGCCATGCCCACAATGCCGTACCAGACCGCGCGTTTCGCGCTCTCTTGTCCAGACAGCCCCCCGAGAGAGAGGATGAACAGGACGCCGGCGACCACATAGGCCGCAATTGTGAATGCGTTTTCCATTGTCCTCTACTCCTTAAGACTTCTGGAACATGGCGAGCATGCGCCGTGTCACAAGGAACCCACCAAAGATGTTCACCGAAGCCATGAATATCCCCAGCCCGGCGAGCAGCGTGATCAGAAACCCGGTCGAGCCGATCTGGATGAGCGCACCCAGAATGATGATCGACGAGATCGCGTTGGTCACAGCCATCAATGGTGTGTGTAATGAGTGTGCGACATTCCAGATGACCTGGAAGCCGATGAAGACCGACAACACAAAGACGATAAAGTGCTGCATAAAGCTCGCAGGCATGCCTGGGATCATCCCGATGCCCAGGATCACAGCGGCCCCAACGGCCATCAAGGTCACTTGGTTGCGCGTCTGGGCTTTGAACTCTGCTGCTTCTTTGGCGGCTTTTTCTTCTGCGGTCAGCTCTTTCGGGGCTTCCTTCTTCGGCTGTGCGGCGATCGCGGCCACCTTGGGCGGCGGCGGTGGGAAGGTGATTTCGCCTTTGTGGGCCACCGTCGCGCCACGGATCACATCATCTTCCATATTGTGATTGTACTGGCGGCTTTCTTCGCTCGTTTGTTCGTCTTTCACCTTCGGCGTCAAATCCGTCATCATGTGACGGATGTTGGTCGCATAAAGGCTGGAGGACTGGGACGCCATTCGGCTTGGGAAGTCGGTGTAACCGATGATCGTCACGCCGTTTTCGGTGACAACCTTTTCATCCTTGACCGTTCCGTCCGCGTTGCCGCCCCGCTCTGCCGCGAGGTCAACGATAACTGAGCCAGGCTTCATGCTGTCAATCATGTCTTTCAACCACAGCTTTGGCGCATCGCGACCGGGAATGAGGGCTGTGGTGATGACGATGTCTATGTCTGGCGCGATCTCGCGGAACTTCGCAAGCTGGGCTTCACGGAATTCTGGTGAGGAAACAGCGGCATAGCCACCCGTCGCAGCCCCGTCTTGCTGTTCTTCTTCGAAGTCGAGGAAGACAAACTCCGCCCCCATGGATTCGACCTGTTCGGCCACTTCCGGGCGGACGTCAAAGGCGTAGGTCACAGCGCCGAGGGACGTTGCCGTCCCGATCGCCGCGAGACCTGCAACACCAGCGCCAATGACCAGAACTTTTGCGGGCGGGACTTTCCCAGCGGCGGTCACCTGACCGGTAAAAAACCGACCAAAGTTGTTCCCGGCTTCGATCACCGCGCGATACCCGGCGATATTGGCCATAGACGACAGCGCGTCCATCTTCTGCGCGCGGCTGATACGCGGAACCATGTCCATCGCGATGACGGTAGAGCCTTGCTTGTTCGCAGCTTCCATCAACGCTTCATTCTGTGCGGGATAGAAGAAGGAAATCAGCGTCTGTCCTTCGCGGAGCAATTTCACTTCGCTATCTTCAGGCGGACGCACCTTGGCGACAAAGTCTGACTGCGCGTACAGATCCGCCGCAGAATTTACGACTGATACCCCGGCGTCTTCATAAGCGGCATCGGTGAACCCTGCGGACAGGCCAGCGCCCGTCTCGACCAAACACTCATATCCCAATTTCTGTAAATCCTTGGCAGAGGCTGGGGTCATCGCGACCCGATCCTCGCCAGGGAAAATCTCGTTCGGCGTACCGATTTTCACAGGCCATCTCCCACTTCAGCGATTGCTGCAGTTGCATTATAGCGCGAAAGAAAATTGCGCAAGGCACGCACACTGCATACAAATGTGTACCCCAGCATTACAGCCATCGCCTGACAGCGGCACAATAGTCGTCAAATGCGTCACCAAACGCGTTTCGAAGCCGTTCTTCCTCTGGCTTGATGAAACGCAGCGTAATCATCCACATGAATGCTGGAATCAGGATCAGGGCAGGAAAATGGACCTGCCAGTAGAACAAGGCACCAGCCAAGACAAAAGTATCGCCGAGATAAATCGGGTTACGAGTCTGGCCGAATAGACCCGTCGTGACCAACGCGGAGGCGGTACGGTGCGGGATCACAGTTGTTTTGTGCCGTTGCATCTGCACGACTGCGACGATCATAAAAATCACACCCACACCAACGAAGCACTGCCCCATCAAGGCCTGCTCGTAAAACAGCTCTTCGCTTCTCGGCATGGTGAACCCAAGAAACAAGAACAACACCAACCACAAAGGCGGAAGATCAATCCATTTTAGCAAGAGCCCCTCCCAACCGCGTGTCGTTAGGCAGAGGGATACACCTGTGCGTTCAGAACCGCACCTAACAATATCAGATAGGCCGTGACATACATCCATAGAAGCATACCAATCACTGCCCCGATCGATCCATAGACTGCCTGATAGTCCGCGAATTGCCCCAAATAGTATGACAAACCTACAGACGCCCCGATCCAGACAAAGACCACCAGCACCGACCCGATCGAAAGCCAAGGCCGCCGTAGCCCCCGCAGGTTGGGCCCGAACCGATACAACAGGCCTAGTCCGCTCAACAGCACCGCGAGCGCGATAGCCCAGCGCGATAGTTCAAGAATCCGCGCCGTGGCGATCTCAATCGGGGCGTAGGCAATGATCACTGGCAAAATCACAATCGTTGCAAGGGCGACCACGGCCAGCGACACCAAAGCAACGGTAAGCACCAGTGCTACAATAGCCTGCCAGAGGCCACTCCGCGGCGGGACCCCTTCAATCGCATTGATCCCGCCCAACAAGGCAGCCACTGCAGCGCGCGCCGACCAAATCGCCAATCCCAACGACACCACCGTCGCCCAGCCCAGCGTATTTGACCGCGCCCCGAGCACAAGTTGCACCTGCGATTGCAAGATCGCATAGGCGTCCTCTGGGATCACATCTTCCATCAAAGCCAACTGTTCCGCGACGATCACTGGGTCCGCGACAAGGCCAAAAACAGCGATCACCGCGGCGATTCCCGGAAAGACCCCAAACATCCCAAAGAAGGCAACGCCTGCGGCAATCAAGCCGATGTTGCGGTCGCCTGCTGCTGTCCAAACCGCGACAGCGCGTTGCCAAATGGTAAATCCGTTCATCGCGCCCTACATAGTTTAGTGGCCGCTGACGCGCCACCTACTGCCCCTAGTGTTTCAGTGACACACTGTGATCTTTTTCCTGCCATATCAAGGGATTGATACGCAGCCTTCACAGAATCAGTTTTTGAGAATCGGGCTTAGGGCTAACGTGCACGCAAAGGCACCAAAAAGCCGAGAGCAGATGCAACTAGAACGAACACCTGTCAGCCTGGTCGTGGACCGGGTTCAAGAGATGCGTGCGACACGCGACCGATTGATCGTGGCCATCACAGGTGCGCCCGGCAGCGGGAAGTCGACGTTGGCCAAAGAGATTGCACGCCGCTTGAACCTTCAGCAATGCCCCGCTGTTGTGGTACCCATGGATGGCTTTCACCTCGACAACGCAGTCATTGAACCAATGGGGCTCCTGCAACGCAAGGGCTCTCCTGAGACGTTTGATGTTCGCGGTTTTGTGCATCTTATTAAGCGGTTACAAGCCAGAGATCATGTTTACGCACCGGCTTTTGACCGCACGCGCGACATCTCTGTCGCTGGTGTTGTCGACATCCCCCCCGATTTGCCTGCCGTCATCGTCGAAGGCAACTACTTGATGTTTGATGAGCCAGTATGGAACGTCCTGCCAGGCATCTGGGACCTCTCCGTCCGCCTTGATGTCCCCATCACAGAACTGCGGGCCCGGCTGATCCAGCGTTGGCTGAACCAAAACCTGTCCCGCGCCGCC
This sequence comes from Pseudomonadota bacterium, assembly GCA_038526085.1. Classification (GTDB taxonomy): domain Bacteria; phylum Pseudomonadota; class Alphaproteobacteria; order Rhodobacterales; family Rhodobacteraceae; genus Yoonia. Next base: position 107,062 of record JBCBHE010000009.1, read on the forward strand.
GCGACCCGGCGTGCCGAAGGCAATGACATCCCCAATGCAAACCGCGTGATCGCCCAAGCGCTTGCCTGCGACATGACGCTATAGGCCCATGGCATCCCCCGCCCCGAACCCCTAAATAGGGTCGAAAGGTGATCGGGGCCCTCTATGCAACCACTTGAACAGCTTGTCGCTTGCCCGCATTGCGACGCATTGCACGAGAATGCGGTGCTCGCAGAGGGCGACGCGGCCCAATGCCAGCGTTGTGGCGCAGTGTTGCAGCGCAATCAGGGGCAAGCGGTGGTGAGCGTGCTTAGCCTCGCGGTCACGTCTTTCCTGCTGATGCTCGCTGCGATCTCGTTCCCGTTTTTAGACTTACGGGCCAGCGGCGTTGAAAACGGCACCTCGTTGTTCGGGGCGGTCATGGCGTTTTCCGATGACTTCGCAATCCCGCTGGCCGTCGCCGTGGCGGCCTTCATTATCTTCCTACCGCTGCTTCGCCTCGGCGCGCTGATCATGGCGGTAACACCTCTCGTCGCGGGCTATGAACCGTCCCGCCGTCACAAGGCAGCCTTTGGCCTCGCCGAAGATCTCCGGCCTTGGTCCATGGCCGAGATTTTTATCGTCGGGGTTGCGGTCGCGCTGGTCAAAGTCGCGGACCTCGCGACCATCACCTTCGGACCCGCCTTCTGGGCGTTCACAATTTTAGTGGTCCTGACCTTTTTCCAGGACACACTCATCTGCAGGTACACCATATGGCAAGCGCTGGACAAACAGCGGATCTGATTACCGCCCGCGGCGCGGGTCTGGTTGCCTGCCATCGCTGTGGGCAAGTGCATGAGGCGCATGAAGCCGCATGTCGTCGCTGTCATGCACAGTTGCACAGCCGCAAACCGGATAGCCTGCAAAAGGTCTGGGCCTGGTGGTTGGCGGGCGTGATCACCTTCATCCCCGCCAATATCTATCCGATGTTGATCACCAATACGCTGGTCGAAAACTCCGAGGCCACGATCATTGGCGGCGTATTTGAGCTGATTGACTACGGCTCCTATGGGATCGCCTTCATTGTTTTCTTTGCCTCGATCATTATCCCTCTCCTTAAATTCGTCGTCATTGCCTATCTTGCCATTTCCGTCGGACAACACGCGCGGCTCGATGGGCATCAACGCCACAGAATGTTTCACGTGATCGAATTTGTCGGGCGATGGTCAATGATCGACGTCTTTGTGGTCGCCATCTTGTCGGCGCTTGTGCAACTCGAAAGCGTGGCCTCAATCAACCCCGGGCTGGCAGCTATAAACTTCGCTTTGTCGGTTGTATTTACGATGCTTTCAGCCCAAAGCTTTGACCCACGTCTGATCTGGGACGCTGATGGGGCTGCCGCCAATGACTGATCAATCACCCGCACCGCTGGATGTGCGCCCGGGCGGTGCACGCCGGGGATGGGGGGTGTCAATCATTTGGCTGGTCCCGCTCATCGCACTGATTGTGATCCTCAGCGTCGCTTATCAAACCTACCAAGACCGCGGCGTTTTGATTGAAATCGCTTTTGAAAACGGCTCCGGCATCTCAACAGACACGCCCATCCGCTACCGCGATATTGAAGTGGGCACGGTCGAAAAAGTCACCTTCAGCACCAACCTCGCTGATGTAATCGTCGCCGCGCGTATCGATAAGACAGTCGCGCCTTTTTTGGATGACGACGCCAGGTTCTGGGTGGTCGAACCTGACGTGACACTCCGCGGGGTGTCGGGCCTCGATACCGTGCTATCAGGCGTCTACATCGCGGGCTCATGGGACACCCAAGCTGACGTTGCTCAGACAGAGTTCATTGGCCTCGATGAGCCCCCTCTTGTGTCGGGGCTGCAAGACGGGTTGGAGATCCTGCTCCGCGCATCAAACGGCCGCTCGCTCGCCCAAGGCGCGCCCATTTTACACAAAGGCCTTCAGGTCGGGTTTCTGGACGAGCCGATCCTTGATCCCAATGGCCTGGGTGTGACCGTCGTCGGCTTCATCGAAGGTCCCTTCGTCAACCTCGTCACCACAAACACCCGCTTTTGGGACACCTCTGGCTTTTCGTTCACTGTCGGAGCTGAAGGCCTCGGGCTGAACGTGGACAGTATCGCTTCGCTTATCGAAGGTGGGATCGCCTTTGACACGGTGGTCTCCGGCGGCAACCCCATCGGGCAGAGCAACATCGTCGAGGTGTTCGACATCTTCGATAGCGAAATCGATGCGCGCGAAAGCCTGTTCGAGTCTCCGGACCGCAGCCGACTGACAGTTGGCATTACCTTTGACGAAAACATCAATGGCCTCACAACTGGTTCAGCGGTGAAATACCAAGGCGTCCGCGTTGGTGAGGTAACAGCGATCAATGCTGAGGTCGTCGAGGAAGATGACAGACCGCGCGTTCAACTGCGCACAACACTTGAAATCGTGCCAACGCGACTCGGCATTTCGGACAACACATCGGAAGAAGACGCGCTGTTCATCCTCGCCGGATTTGTCGCGCAAGGGATGCGAGCACGGCTGGTAACGGGAAATATCCTCACCGGCGCACTTGAGGTGGAACTGGTGGACGTCGAAAACGCCCCCATCGCGTTTCTTGACACAAGCCAAGACCCGTACCCCATCATTCCAACAACGGCCTCCGATCTTTCGGACGTCGCAGACACAGCGGAAGGCGTCCTGTCCCGGATCAATGAACTTCCCATAGAAGAACTGTTAGAAGGCGCCATCAGCTTGATGGCAAGCGTTGAGGCACTTGCAACCGACGGCAGTCTCCAAGCGGCCCCCGAGGAACTGCTAAGTGCCATCACCGACGTACGGGCGCTTATCGGATCTGAAGGCGTTCAGACCGCCCCAGAAAGCCTGCAAGCCGCACTCAATGGCGTGGAAGAGGCCGTGGCCCAAGCAAACGCCATCTTGGCTCAAGCACAGGAGGTCGATTTAATCGGCGGCCTTGCAACCACGATCGATAGCACGAACACTACGGTCGGCACGATCAACACCGCGGCCGCTGAACTGCCCGACCTTATCGCGCAATTCGAAGCGCTGACTGCCAAAGCAACAGCCTTGGAGCTTGAGGCGCTTGTAGCTCAAGCGACCGCAAGCCTTGCGGAGATCGATGCCTTTGTTGCAAGCGAAGGCGTCACCGCTTTGCCCAACAACGTGAACTTCGCCTTGGCCGAGGTGCGAACTCTGGTCGCCGCGCTGCGCGAAGGCGGGGCTGTCGAGAATCTCAACGCCGCTCTCACGGCTGCGAGCGCGGCGGCCGATAGCGTCGCGACATCCGTCGAAACGCTTCCCGCCCTCTCGGCCCGCGCCGATGCGCTTCTCACCCAGTTGCAAGGCGGCACAGAGAACCTGCCGCAGATCTCCGCGCAATTGGAAACCTTCATCACCACGCTGAACGCGGCAGAGCTCGACGCGCTCGCCGCCCAAGCAAATGCCGCCCTTGCAGAAATTGAGGCGCTGACGAGCAACGAAAGCACCGTAGCAATCCCAGATAACGTAAACGCAGCGCTTGCTGACCTGCAGACCCTACTGACCCAGGTCAGCGAAGGCGGGGCAGTAGAAAACCTCAATACGGCGCTGACCGCAGCCAGTGAAGCGGCCAATAGCGTCGCTGCATCCGTGGAAGACCTTCCGGCCCTTACGGCCCGCGCGGATGCCGTCCTGGCTCAGCTGCAAACGGCGACAGAGAATTTACCGACAATCACGGCAGAGATCGAAGCGCTCGTCACAAAGGCCAATGCGGTCGAGATCGATGCGCTTGTCGCGCAGGCAGAAGGCACGCTTGCGAACATTTCTACCTTCGTCAGTGCCGAAAGCACGCAGGCATTGCCGGCGTCACTGAACGAAACACTCGCAGAACTTGACGCGCTCCTGTCCGAGATCCGCGCCGGAGGCGCCGTTAACAACGTGAACGCCATGCTCGCTTCGGCGTCAGAGGCCGCCGCGGCAGTCGAAACCGCGGCCGAGGGGCTACCCGCTCTTTCTACGCAAGCCGCACAACTCGTCGCAACGATCAATTCGGTTGCCGCAGTTTATGGCGAACGAGGCCGCTTCACTGCCGACACCGCGGCGACGCTGCGGGACATCCAAGAGGCAGCGGATGCGGTCTCAAACCTCGCCCGGGCCATCCAACGCAACCCAAGCTCACTTCTGACAGGACGCTAAGATGAAACTGACCTCTCCATGGCTTTGTTTGGCTTTGATCAGCGGTCTCGCAGCCTGTACGCCGCCCATCAACCGGGTTGACCTCGTGCCACTGCAATCGTCGCTGCAACTTCAGGCAGCCGTGTCGACCGTTATGCTGCGCACAGTGTCCTTGCCAACCTATGCAGCCGAAGAAGAAGTCTCCGTCCAGGACTCAACAGGCCTGATCATTTCCGATGGCGATATCCTCTGGGCGGATGAACCCGAGCGCGCGGCAACCCTGGCCGTCACTCGCCACCTCAATGAGATCCTCACCGCAACCGTGGGGCCAGACCCCTGGCCCTTCGTTGATCTACCTGACGTGGCGGTTGAGGTCTTCGTCTCTGACATACTGGCTACAAACGCAGGCGACTTTCGCCTGCGTGGCCAGTACTTCGTCGGTGGCGACCGCATTGACTTCCCCAAAAAGGTCGAGAGCTTTGACTATCGCGTTCCCCTCCCGGCGGAAGGCATCGGAGGTGTCGCAGCAGCGCAGTCGCAGGTGCTCCTGCTCTTGTCGGAAGACATTGCACGGTCTCTTGCCCGCTAAAGGTCACGGAAAATGTGCAATTGATGCCCATTAGCATCCAGCACTGTGAACTGGCGCAGGCCCCACGACGTGTCGCGGAGCGGACCGACGACATGGGCGCCACGGGCGACAAGATCCGCATGAGCCGCGTCGACATCGTCTGAGAAGATCCACAAGACCACAGGTGTGATTGGCTCTTCTGTCTCCTGAAAGAAAATCGCACAGTCCCCATGTGAAACAGCGCCTTTCTGGGCGTCCTCATGGAACCAGCTGATCTCAAATCCAAGCGTGTCGCGGTAATAGGCCTGAGCCGCTTTGACGTCAGCCACGGGCAGTTCAGGCGTCGGCTGATGAAGCTGCATCTGCGATCTCTTCTCTTTTTCAAAGGCCCGTCACCTGCCTTTGGCCATAACTGCATGCCTTGCACTGCCTCGGCCTTAAATAAAGGCGCGCAGCCTCTCCGGGACAGGTTTTTCAGCGATGAAGCGCCGCGCTCTTCGGATCGGATCATCGAAGTACTGATCCGGTCCACGGTGCTTAATCTTGTTCAGCGCGATGGTGTCCAGCAGGTCAAAATCCACGGGCACAACATCCGCATCCCAGCCAGGAAACCGCGCGGCACACCCTGCACGGTAATGCTCCAGCAGACGACCCGTTTCCGCATAGCCCCGACAATCAAACGTCACAGCACCATTAGTGACATAGATATGGCTACCCCGAAAATCGCCACGTGGCACGATCCATTCAGCGCAAAAGCCCGGGTGCGACGTCTCCGTCAAGAAGACGCCTGCCAGGATGTGGCAGGCCCCAAATCCAAAGAAGGCGCGGTCCGGCAGTGCCCAGCGCTTTTCAGGATGTTCCTTGATGCCGGGCTTGAGCCAGTACATCGCGCACTACCCTCGAATGCGCTGCTCCGTCTTCGCGTCGAAAAGGTAAAGCCGGGATGGATCAGCCGACAGACCCACTTTGGCCCCTTCCGCGATAATGTCATCACCACGCTGCTCAATGACAATCCGCTCACCTGTCGCGCCAACCAGATAGGCATAAGACACGCCACCGAGGCTTTCGACCATATCTACAGTGAGCGCACTGCCATTTGGATCGATCTCCAGGTGCTCTGGCCTCAGTCCGGCAGACACGGCATGACCCATAAAGGCACTGGACAGGTCAGCCGAAATGGTTGTGCCCAGCGCGGGGATCTCTACGCCACCATCGACCACGGTTCCGTTCATGAAGTTCATCGCAGGCGAACCAATGAAGCCTGCCACAAACTTGTTGTCCGGGTCGCGGTAAAGCTCCAGTGGCGCGCCGACCTGTTCGATATTCCCCAGGCGCAGCACAACGATCTTATCGGCCAGGGTCATCGCCTCCACCTGATCGTGCGTCACGTAGATCATCGTTGCACCGATTTCTTTGTGCAGCCGGGCGATTTCCACCCGCATCTCCACGCGGAGTTCGGCGTCGAGGTTTGAAAGCGGTTCGTCAAACAAGAACACGTCGGGGCCCCGGACAATGGCACGGCCGATGGAAACACGCTGGCGCTGACCACCTGACAAGGCGGCCGGTTTGCGTTCCAGATATTGCTCCAACTTCAGGATCCGTGTGGCTTCCGCCACCTTCTCTTCAATCTCGGCCTTGGGGTGATTGTTCATCTTCAACCCAAAACCCATGTTCTCTTTCACGGTCATATGCGGGTAAAGAGCGTAGGTCTGGAACACCATCGCGACACCACGCTGGGCTGGATCCATTCTTGTGACGTCGCGGTCCCCGATATGCATCATGCCTTCGGTCGTCTCTTCCAGACCGGCCACCATGCGCAGCAACGTTGATTTACCGCACCCGGACGGTCCAACAAAAACGCAGAATTCGCCATCCTTGATCTCGAGGTCGATCCCATGGATGACCTGAACGTCACCATACCGCTTGATCACCTTGTTGAGTGTCACACCTGCCATGTGGTCTCCCTCCCCATTTCATGCCGCGCACTGCGCATTGCGCGCTGTTGGCGCAAGTATCCCCCAGGGTGGCGCGTTTGATGGAAACGCCCTTCAACGCTACCGTCACCCTGTTGACACGGTAAGCGAGTCGCGCTTTAGTTTCAATATTCAAAACTAGGTTTCAAATAATGAGACCAAGCGAGTTACTGACGGAAGCACCAGGGAGGACACCATGCATTCCATCAAAACATCCTTTGCCGCTCTTGCAGCAGCAAGTATCGCAGCATCGGCTGCCATGGCAGACGGCCACGCGCTGTCTGGCGATCTTAAGATTATCTCAGACATGTCCAACCCAGCGCCACGCGCTGTGATGGAAGGTCTTGTCGCAGATTTCGGTGCTCTGCACCCAGATCTGAACATTGAGCTGACAATCGTCGACCGGGAAGCTTGGAAAACACAGATCCGCAACGCGCTGTCAGCAAACCCACCAGACGTTGTAAACTGGTACGCCGCGAACCGCATGAAGCCATACGTAGATGCTGGCCTGTTCGCCGACATCTCTGACGTTTGGGCAGAGCCAGAATTCGAAGCTCTCGCGTCCACAAAGGGTGCCATGACGCTCGATGGGAAGCAGTGGGGCGTGCCTTACACGTACTACCAGTGGGGCGTTTACTACCGCAAAGACATCTATGAAGAGCTGGGCCTGTCTGAGCCTGCGACTTGGGAAGAAGAGCTGGCAAACTGTCAGGCGATCCTCGACTCTGGCCGTAAGTGCTACACAATTGGGTCCAAGTTCCTGTGGACCGCAGGTGGTTGGTTTGACTATATCAACTCCCGCACCAACGGTTACGACTTCCACATCGCACTGGCCTCTGGTGAGATCGAATGGACCGATGATCGTGTGCAGCAAACCTTTGCAAACTGGCGTCAGCTGATCGACATGGGCGCTTTCATCGACGACCACCAGACCTACAGCTGGCAGGAAGCAATGCCATTTATGGTTAAAGGTGAAGCGGCAGCGTACTTGATGGGGAACTTCTCCGTCGCGGCGTTCCGCGAAGGTGGCCTGACAGATGATCAGCTGGACTTCTACCAGTTCCCAGTGATCAACCCTGACGTGGACTACGCAGAAGACGCACCAACCGATACGTTCCACCTGGCGTCTGGCGCTGGCAACCCAGAAGCAGGCAAAGAGTTCTTGCGCTTCGTTACGTCCGCTGACGTGCAGACCAAGATCAACTCTGGCGACGCCCTGGGGCAGCTTCCGGTCAATGCGAACTCCTCCATCGATGCTGACAAGTTCCTAGAAGAAGGCTTCACCATGCTGTCTTCGAACGCAGGCGGCGGCATTATGCAGTTCTTCGACCGTGACTTCGACGCCGAAATGGCATCCGTCGGCATGGAAGGACTGCAAGAGTTCATGGTGTTCCCAGACAACCTGGACGACATCCTGGCGCGCCTGGAAGAAACACGCCAGCGCATCTACCAGTAAGGCAGGTTGCGGCGGGCCCGGCCCGCCCACCATTGGCACTCACCCGACATGGGGTGAGTGCCCTCACCCCAATCCATCCGCAAGCCCAGACCGGGGCTTTCGCATGTGTTGACTTGTGGGAGGAGACGACACAATGGCCACGACCAACATGAGCACTGCCCAGCAAAGCTGGTACAAGCGCAATGAAATTGCGATCACGCCGTGGCTGTTTCTGCTGCCGGCCATGATCTTCTTCGCGGTCTATGTGATCGTTCCAATTGGTCAGTCTTTCTGGATCTCGTTCCATCAATGGGACGGTTTGGGAGAAAAAACCTACGTGGGCATGGCCAACTACGAGCGCTTGCTTGGTATCGGTGACCAGAACGTTGACCGAAAGTTCGAAACGTCCTTCTGGAACAACATCCGCTGGCTGATCCTGTATCTGCTCGCAATCCCGATGGGCCTCTTTATCTCTCTGTTTCTGAACCAAACAGTGACGGGGATCCGGGTCTATAAGTCCTTGTTCTTCTTCCCCTTCGTCATCTCTCAGGTCGTTGTCGGCCTCGTGTTCTCTTGGTTCTACCTGCCCAATGTTGGCCTTTTTGACCAACTGATCGGCATCTTCGGATTGCAGATCAAAGGGGGCATGTTGGGCAACCCCGATTGGGCGACTTACGGGATCATCATGGCGGGCCTTTGGCCTCAGACGGCCTACTGCATGATCCTCTATCTCACGGGCCTGAATGCCGTGGACCCTGAGCAGGTCGAGGCAGCCCGCCTTGATGGCGCGAAGGGCTGGAAGATGCTGTGGTACGTGATCATCCCGCAGCTCAAGCCCGCAACTTTCATCGCCTTCGTGGTGACCATCATCGGGGCGCTGCGGTCGTTTGACCTGATCTCAGTCATGACAAACGGCGGGCCGTTTGGGTCCACCCGGGTGCTCAGTTTCTATATGTTTGAAGAGGCGCTGTCTGAGTTCGGGTTCCGCATGGGCTACGGCTCTGCCATCGCCGTCGTGCTGTTCTTTATCATGCTCGGCTTCATCGTCTACTTCCTGTGGTCGATGTACCAGGACGAGAAGGGAGGCCGCTGATGTTTCCGACCCCAATCGAAAAATCCTCCCGCCAGTGGCAAATCACTTATCAAGCACTGCTACCCATCGCGCTGATCCTGTGGCTGCTGCCGTTGCTTGCGGTCTTCTTGTTCTCCATCAAACCTGATGCAGACTTCGTCAACGGCAACTTCTGGGGCTGGCCGTCTTCGTTTGAAGGCTTCAACAACTACGGCAAGGTGTTCTTTGCCTCGAACATGCCGAAGTACCTGCTGAACTCCCTATTGATCACCGTGCCAACAATGATCGGGGCCGTCGCGCTCTCGGCCATGGCGGGTTTCGCGCTTGGGGTCTACCGGTTCCGGGGCAACCTGCTGATCTTCTTCATCTTCATCGCCGGCAACTTCGTACCTTTCCAAATTCTCATGGTGCCGGTTCGTGACCTGACCATCAACATGGGCCTCTACGACACGATCCTGGGCCTCGTACTATTCCATGTCGCGTTTCAGTCTGGCTTCTGCACGCTCTTCATGCGGAATTTCATCAGGGCCTTACCCTTCCCGCTGATCGAAGCAGCGCGGGTCGAAGGCGTCGCGGAATGGAAGATCTTTTGGTACGTCGTCCTGCCGCTAATGAAGCCCGCGCTGGCCGCGCTGGCAGTGCTGATCTTCACCTTCATCTGGAACGACTACTTCTGGGCTGTGGTGCTGACGCAGGGCCCCAACGCGCAGCCGGTAACGGCGGGGATCACTGAGTTCAACTCTCAATTCCGCGCGGCCTATCACCTGATGTCCGCAGGCTCCATCGTTGCCGCTTTGCCACCTGTCGCGATGTTCTTCCTGATGCAAAAGCACTTCATCGCAGGCCTGACGTTGGGCGCGGTGAAGTAGATCTAAGATCGGATGAAAGACGTTTAGAGGCGGCCCCAATTGGGCCGCCTTTTCCATTTCGCCTTCTTTGTGCAGCTTGAGGATGACGGCTACAAGAAAGTATTTTTCTCTGGCGCTCGGAACGAATACAATTGGGGCTCCACATTTGACGTCAATCACGAAAAAAGCGCGGCAAAGTATGAGGTCACACAAGAGATGATTGATGCCAATGATGGCATGTTCAGCCTGACGATCTCTGCCCGATCACGCGAGGCGGCGCTGGACGAAATTCATTTACAGAAAGACAGCGTCAGTCGCGACCACGATGCCGAAACATCGCAGCTCGTACTGCCAGAGCCTGATCCCGTCCCAGCAGAGCCCGTGGTCGAACCCACACCTGAAGAGCCCGCACCGGAGCCGGTAGCTGAACCCGCACCGGTCTCCGATGAAACGCCAATTGAAGAGCCGACGCTCGAGCCGGATGACGACACGCCCGTTGAGGAGCCTGGAGAAGAAGACAGCACCCCACCGCCAACGCCAGCCGTCGTAGTTGATCAAGACACCCCAGATGTCGCTGAACCCGAAGAGGCCCCACAGTCGGCTTCGGGCGAAGAGTCAAAAGAGGGCATGATGGCGATTTCAGCGATGTCCGGCCTGGCGGGGCTGATGTTGGGCAGCGCGACAATGTTGGGGGCCGCACTCGGTCTGCTCGTTTTGTCACGTGGCAGCAAATCCTCGGACAGCAGCGCTGAAGAGCCACCGCTCGAAACCACAGGCGCAATGCTGAGCGATATTATCCCGTCAACCGGCACATTAGATGAGACCATGCCGACCGCCATGGAAGAGGATTACAACTTAGAGGAAATGGCCCTTCTATAGCGTCTCGGCAGAGTGCGCGGCGCAGGCCGCAAAAAGATCCAGAATCATCGCGCCGTCCCTCAATGTCGCCAGCAAGCGGCATGTCATTTAGCGCGCAATAATAACCCAAGGCCGTAACACTCACGGACGGCCCACCTGGGGCGGCCGATTGTGGTCGCCCCTTTCTTTTGCACGTCAGCGACGTGACTCAAATGCGACGGACATTCCTGCCGCGCTTTATCGCCACACCGTCAAAACAGCGAAACAGCATCTAGGTACAGACACGACCATTTGCGCCTGAAGCGATTGTTAATCCAAAGGTCGCCTTCCCCGCGGGGAAGGTTTTTGGGAAGAGGGCGCCACCTGACGCTCAGTACATCGGAAAGATGTCGCACAGCGACGGACGACCGTGGCGAGCCTCAGTCCAGAAAGCAATCTAATGGTCTAGAACGATAGATTGACTGCTTTCCCAGTTCTCGCGCTCTCCTGCGCCGCCAGCCCCATCGCCACGGCCTTCATCCCATCCTCTGCCGTCACCTCAATCTCCCCTTCCCCCCGGACAACCGCGTTGAACTTGAGGTGCTGGTAGTAGGTCGATCCGTTATGATCCCCAGCGGCCAGCAACGTTGGGTCAACTGGGATATCGGCCACGACCGGCCCTTTTGGCGCGCGCGGCGAAATCACCAATTGTGGGATCGGCGCTTTGCCCAATGCCTTCGGCCAAAACCGCCCAGGCCCTGGTACCAAGGCCTCAATTTTCGCTTTGGGTCCGACGGCCGCGATCTCTTCTTGGTACTCCGAGCCTTCTGCAAACATACAAAGCTCTAGCATCGCGCGTGCCCCGCCGGCAAAGTCGATAATGACATAGCCATGGTCCCAAATGTCCGGGATTTCTCCGCTGTAGCTTTCTTCCAAATGGTTCACCGCTTGCCCAGCGCTCGCCATCACTCGTTCGGGTTCGTCTTGCAGGATCAATCGCATCAGATCAAAGAAATGACAGCACTTTTCCACCAAGGTTCCCCCGGTCTTGGCATTAAAACGGTTCCAATCGCCGATCTTCGGCAAGAAGGGAAAACGGTGCTCGCGAATGGTCAGCATCTTGATGCCACCGGTCGCCTGATCCGCTTGTTCGATCAAAGCCGCAACTGGCGGCATGTAGCGATACTCCATCGCGACCCATAAAGGTGCCGGAAAACTCTCTGCGAGCTGTGCAATCGCCACCGCTTCTTCGGCATCCGTATAAAGCGGCTTCTCGCAAAGTACGGGCAATGGGCGCTGATCCGCGATCTTTTGAAGTTGGCGCACATGTAAATAGTTGGGGCTAACAATGACCAGCGCATCCACGTCTGGATGAGTGATGAGCGCCTCAAACGTCTCGGCAATCGCGGCACCACCGGCCAGCTCCGCCGCACTTGTCGCTAACTCCGGCTCTGGATCATAGACCACGGTGACCTTCCCCTGGGGAAGAAGTGCGATGTTTTGTATGTGCTCGCGCCCCATCATGCCGCACCCGATGATGCCGTATCGTACCTCGTCCAAACTCTTACCCTTTTCCCATGCGCGAGACATAGCGCGCCTTGTTGTGATCAAACCATGTGCGTGAAAACTCAGCCGCAGCGCCGGTGCTGTCGAAGCTGAGCCGCTCGATATAGCCCGCCGTCTCCGTCGGGCGCATGTGGAATGTAGTCGGCGCCCAGGCCGGCACTTGTCCCACGCCAACCATGTCCTCCACCGACCCGATCACAAGACCAAGGTCGTGGCGATAAAAGTGATAAAGCGACTCGCTCAAATCGTCCGACGTGACGTTTTGGGCATATCCAGCATCGAGCCAGATCTCTTCCAGAGCGACAAGATCGCCGCCCAAAGACCGCAAGCGCCGTATGCGATGCCCCTCGTCGCGTGTACCAAACGTTGGCACTCCTGCGTCTTTTTCCAATCGATCGACGGACACAACGTCCGCTGTTGGCAACCCACCCCCGGTCAGCATCTCCAACCGAAAGAACGCATAGACAGATTCTGTCGCAGAACCTTGTCGCACATAGTTACCAGATCCCTGGACCCGTTCGAGCAACCCTTTCTCCGCGAGATCCCCCAGCGCCTTGCGCAGCGTGCCGACACTGATCGCCAGCTCATCGGCCATCTCTCGTTCGGGTGGCAGCCGCGCGCCCTCAACAAGACGGCCCGCCGCGATCTCACGGATCAGCATCTCACTGATCTGAATGTATTTTGGCAGGGCCGCGCCGGTGGTCACTGAGGGCTCCAAAGAAAATTGATACATGATTGATGTACACGATTGCGCGTGTTAGGCAAGAGCCAAGATGCGTCAATTTCGGAGGAATCAATGACCGTTGTCCCTATCACAAGTCCCGATCTGGACGCGGCAGAGGTCAGCTGGTTTTCCGCCCTCTGCTCGGACGACTACCAATTCTTGGGTGTGCCTGACGGTGACTTGCGGTCGAGCTGGGTGCACTGCCAAGACATCGCGCTAACGGCAGAGCAACAGGGCTTCCGGAACATCTTGGCCCCGTCATCTTATCAGGTCGGTCAAGACACGCTGTCTTTCGTTGCCGGCATGGCGCCGCTGACCACAAAGATCAATTTTCTCGCAGCCATTCGCTGCGGCGAAATGCAACCGATCATGCTGGCGCGGACGGTTGCAACCCTCGACCACATGTTGAACGGCCGACTTACACTCAACGTCATCTCCTCCGACTTCCCGGGTGAGGTCGCGCCCTCACCCTATCGCTACAAGCGGTCCCACGAGGTGGTGCAGATCCTTAGACAAGCCTGGACCCAGGATGAGATCAACCATCAGGGTGAGATCTATCAGTTCGAAAATGTCCCAACGGGGCCTGCCAAGCCTTATCAACAGAATGGTGGCCCTTTGCTCTACTTCGGCGGTTACTCCCCCGATGCGGTGGAACTTTGCGGCGCGCAGTGCGATGTCTACCTAATGTGGCCAGAAACGCAGGACATGCTGGAACAACGCATGAAGGACGTGCATGAAAGGGCCGCCGCGCATGGCCGGACGCTCGATTACGGACTGCGGGTCCATATGATCGTCCGGGATACAGAGGCTGAAGCGAAGGAGTACGCCGACTACATCGTCTCCAAGCTCGACGATGAGTACGGCAAGCTGATCCGTGACCGGGCCCACGACAGCATTAGCCTTGGCGTGGCACACCAAGCAAAAGCGCGCGAATTGGCAGACAAGTTTGGCTATACTGAACCTGGCCTTTGGACTGGCGTCGGGCGCGCACGATCGGGCTGCGGGGCAGCGCTTGTAGGTTCCACCGACCAGGTGATGTCCAAAATTGAAAGCTACCAAAAAATGGGAATTCGCTCCTTCATTTTCTCGGGCTATCCGCATATCGATGAGGCAGAGCATTTCGGCAGCCGCGTGATGCCCCACTTGAAAACCTGCTCCCTGCCCCACGTTTATGGACGTGTTCCCGCAGAGACCCCCGCAACACCACTCGGTACAGGACCCCGCACGTGACCATTTCAATGCCCCGCGTTCAGATCGCGGATGACCTTTCTTTCAGCCGCATCGTTTATGGTATGTGGCGCTTGTCTGACGACAAAGACACCAGCCCGGCTCACGTGCAGGCCAAGATCGAGGCCTGTTTGGAGCAGGGCATTACGACGATGGATCAGGCCGATATCTATGGCGGCTATGAAGCGGAAGAGGTGCTGGGCAACGCCCTGCGGACAGCGCCCCATTTGAAAGACAAGATCGAGATCGTCACGAAGTGCGATATTCTTTTTCCGGCGGGCCGCTACGCGGAGATCCCTTGCAAGTATTATGATACCTCTGCAGCTCATATCACCGCCTCAATCGACCATTCGCTACGACTGATGAGCGTGGAACAGATCGACACGCTGCTGATCCACCGCCCGGATCCCTTCATGGACCATAATGAGACGGGGGTCGCGCTCGATGCCGCCGTGGCCTCTGGCAAGGTGAAGTCCGTTGGCGTGTCGAACTTTAAATTGCATGACTGGCGGTTGCTACAGTCCGCGATGACAACAAAGCTCGTCACAAACCAGATCGAACTCTCGCTTTCGGCGCATGAGGGGTTCACCAACGGCGACGTTGCTTACCTGCAAGAACGAGACGTGCCGATCATGGCATGGTCACCGCTTGGCGGGGGGGCGCTGCTGACAACCGACAGCGCGACACGGGCCTTGTTAAATGAGATTGGGGATGACTACGGTGTGGATGCTGGGGCCGTTGCAGTGGCCTGGCTTTTGGCGCATCCCGCAGGCATTCTGCCCGTGATGGGCACCAACAATTTGGCCCGGATTGGTAAGCTGTCGGATGCACTGAAGGTCGAGATGCCACGTGCCCGTTGGTTCCAGCTTTACACCGCCGCCATGGGACAAGAGGTACCTTGATGCTTGACACGACCCCCTTTGACCCTGCTGGCGACCCGCTGCGCTTTCGGGCGGCCCTCGGCAGCTTTGTAACGGGCGTGACGGCCGTCACCACAGACACGCCCGACGGCCCAGTTGCGATCGTGGCCAACAGTTTCGCGAGCGTCTCACTGGACCCGCCCTTGGTGCTTTGGTCGCCCGCCAAAGCCTCCAAACGGTTCGAACATTTTGCCGGTGCGCGGCGATACGCGATCCACATCCTTGCGGCGGATCAGCAGGACATTTGCGCACAAATCATCGCCTCAAAAACGGCAATCAGCCAAATCCCAACAACCCCATCGCACCACGGGATCCCGCTGATCGACGGGGCCGTGGCAACCTTTGAATGCACACTTGAAGCCACCCATGATGCCGGCGATCATGTTATCGCTGTTGGCCTGGTGACCAAAACCCACCATTGCGGCGGCACTCCTCTGGCGTTTCACGGGGGCAACTACGGCGGCTTCCAAGACGTCCTTTAGGGTATTGCTAGCCTTGATCTGCGCATGAAAATTTCCGTGGCGTCCTAAGGTCTTTCGAAAAAATCTTTACCCCTCGCGGATCAAGACTCCCAAATCTGCGACGTTGGTTCCGGTGGCCTCCGTCATCAAAAGATCCCCAGCAATTTGAAGGGCTGCATAGCTGTCGTTATTCGCCAGCAACGCGTTACAATCCGCACCTGCAGCCGCAATCCGACTGAGCGTCTCCTGATCGACGAGCCCGCCTGCCGCATCTGTTGGCCCATCGCGCCCGTCTGAGCCGCCTTGCAGGCAGGTCCACTGCCCCCAACCACGCGCTCGCGCTTCTAAGGCGATCCGCAAGGCCAGCTCTTGATTACGCCCACCGCGCCCGTTGCCCTTGAGCTGCACAGTGGTCTCCCCTCCCCACAAGGTGACTCCGGACTCCGCCTGATCACAGATCACTTTGGCCGCCTCCGCAACATCGCCTTCCACCGGGTCGAGCACGCTTGCATCCGGGGCCAAAGCGGCCATCGCCGCGACGCTTTGGGCGTTGGAGCCGATGAGGATGTTGCGATGATCTGGAAGGTCTTCGGCCACGGTTACCGTGCTCAAATGCGTTTGGATGGATGGCGCAACCTGATCCCAGATCCCCGCGTCTTTCAACGTGGCCACAGCCTCTGACGCTGTTCCGATGGGGTGGGCTGTCGGGCCACTTGCGATGGTCGATAGATCATCACCAACGACATCTGAGAGGATCAGCGCCGTGACCGGGTGCGGTGCTGCAGCCCGGAGAAGCCCGCCCCCTTTGACCCGGCTCACCTGCTGACGCACAAGGTTCATCTGCGTGATGTCAAGCCCGGCGCCAAGCAGTAGGCTATTCAGCGCGGCTTTCTCTTCCAGTGTAATGCGTGTGACTGGTGCCGGCAGCAAGGCAGAGCCTCCCCCTGAAATCAGCGCTAAGACTGGCCCGTCGACCGCTGCCAGATCATTCAAAACAGCTTGAGCCGCGGCCGCCCCATTGGCATCTGGCACTGGATGGCCGGCGGCCATCACGGTCGCGCCCACGAGGTCGACGGCATTTTCATAATTCGTCACCACCCGGGTCGGCACACCTGGAAAAGCCTGTAACGCAGCCCCCGCCATCTGCACCGCCGCCTTGCCAACGGCGATGATCTGCGTGGGCGGTGTGACATCCCCGATATGTCGCGCCACCGCCGCCGCCGGATCAGCGGCCGCCACACCGGCGTCGAAAATACTGCGGGCCAAAGCGCGGGTGTCTGTCATGGGGGATCTCCTTGAGCTGCGGCCAACTTACGCAGGCGGCGGTTGGTGGCAACCCCTGCGCATGGATTGACTCACCACCTCACCCAAATTAGAACAAAGCGGGAACATTGATCTAAAGGACCTCGCGTGCAGTGCCCCTCACAGCCCACCCCCCTCAGCCGGCCCTTGCCGAAATCCACCGCCGCTGCGGGGCAAGCCACCCTGCGCGAGATCTTCGCAGACCATGTGGTCGATGGGGCGGCAACAGCTTTTGCCTTGGGGCAATTGGATCATCAGGACAAACCGCTCCTCTGGATCCAAGACCGGGTGACACAGAAAGAGGCTGGGCGCCCCTGTCTGGCCGGCCTGCCCAAAGGGCTGCAGATCATCCATGTCAGCGTGAACAAAGCCATCGATGTGCTCTGGGCAATGGAAGAAGGGCTGCGCTGCACCACCCTCGCGGGCGTGATGGGAGAGGTCTGGGGGGACCCACCTCAGCTCGACTTCACAGCAACCAAACGGCTGGCACTGCGGGCCGAAACCCACAATGTGCCCGCCTGGCTGATGCGCCGGGGGGCACATCCCAACCTCAGTGCAGCGCGCGAACGCTGGCGGCTCGCCAGCCTGCCCAGCCTGGGGCACCCTCATGACCCCCGCGCGCCGGGCCAGGCACAATGGCAAGCGGATCTCTTCCGAGCGCGCTGGCGCACGCCAGGGCAATGGGTGGTGCAGCACGCCCCAGCACACGGACTGCAGTTCCACCACCCCACCAGTAGCGATCAGGGCGCGGCACAGCACGCGACGGGTTGATCAGATCAGAGGCCACCCTGCACAATGACCCACCAGGACAAGCTGCCTGTCCTGCCCTTCCCCACCAAAACGCAAAACCCGCAGACAGCGCCCACACCCAAAGTCTCCCAAGACCAACTCGCCCAGGCCATCGCCGCCCTGCAGGCCGCGCTGGCGGCTGAGCAGACCAAGCCCACAGCATCCGCCCCCACGCCGCGCGAAACAGACGCCTTTAGCCCTATCGGCACTCCCAAGGCGCAACCGCGCTGGCGGGCCAGCCAAACACCAGACGCGCCGGAAAAGGCCGGGCGGGTGGGTGCCGCCGCAGGCGCAGTCACGCCCCCAGACACACCGAACAAAGACCCCCTCGCCAAACGGATCACATCCATCCACCTGCCCCGCTTCGCAATGGAACGCTGGCACCGCTGGGCCACACACCAAGGCGAAGCGCTGCCTGAAGAGATCCCCGCCGCCCTCGCCGTCGAAGGCACCCATGGCCCCGTCATCCACGCCACGAACCGCGCCGCTGAAACCGAAGGCGTGCATACGGGTGCGCGGGTCGTGGACATGCGCGCCCTCTGCCCCGACCTGAAGGTGACCTTCGCAGACCTGGCAGGCGACCGGCACGCGCTGGAAAAGCTCATGCTCTGGGCCCGCCGCTGGTGCCCCTGGACGGCGATCGATGGGGCAAATGGCCTGATCCTCGACACCACCGGCTCCGACCACCTTTGGGGCGGCGAAGCGGCGATGCTGCGCGACATGGAAGAACGGCTGTCCCACCTGGGCCTCTCCGCCAACCTCGCGGTCAGCCCGACCCATGGGGCCTCTTGGGCGCTCGCGCGTTTTGGGAGCGTACGAGAGGTCTGCACAGCCGACACCCTCCCCCTGCGGATGTCCAACATGCCCGTCCGCGCCCTGCGCCTCACCGGGGACACCGTGCAACTCCTCAACCGGCTCGGGCTGAAAACCGTCGGCGACCTCGCCGCCGTCCCGCGCATCTCACTCGCGCGCCGCTTCAGCCGAGCGGAACTGCCCGACAATCCGCTCATGCGCCTCGACCAGATGATGGGGCGCCTCGCGGAACCAGTTAGCGCCAGCGACGACCCGCCGCGCTTCGCGGTCCAAGCCAACCTGGCGGAACCCATCCAGGACCCGACGCCGCACCTGCCCGCGCTCTGCCAAGAGCTCTGCGCAGGACTACAACACGCAGGCTTCGGGGCACGCCGCCTGCGCGTCAGTGTCTTCCGCAGCGACGGCGAAGTCAGCCATGTGGACGTGGCCACCGCGCAACCGAACCGAGACCCCGACCACCTGCTACGGCTCTTTGACGACAAGCTCGACCGCATCAACCCTGGCTTTGGGTTCGACTTGATCACCCTGGGGGCCACAGTGGCCGAAGCCCTGGGTGACAGCCAACCAACCTTGGACAAAACCGGTGGGGAAGAAGCCGACCTCGCCCGCCTCATCGACCGGCTGACCGCGCGGCTGGGGGCAAACGCGATCCGTCACCCAACCCCACAAGAGAGCCACATCCCCGAACGGGCCGAGGTCTGGGCCCCTGCGATCAGTACCAAAGCGCGCAGCACCTCCCCCCGCAATCCCCGGCCGCTGCGGCTGTTCGATCATCCCGAGGAGGTCCGGGTGCTCTACGCCGTGCCCGAAGGCCCGCCCGCGCAATTCATCTGGCGGCGGGTGACGCGGCGCGTGGTGCGCTTCGCAGGCCCCGAACGGATCGCGCCCGAATGGTGGCGCGACATGCCCGGCACCCGGCTGCGGGACTATTATCAAGTGGAGGATCAGCTCAATCACCGGCTTTGGGTCTACCGCAACGGAGTGCTGGGCGATGACCGCGGCGAGACGCCCCGGTGGTTTGTGCATGGGGTGTTTGCATGATGACACCATGTTTAGGGGGGCGCTGCCCCCCGGCTTCGCCTCCCCCTGAGGTATTTTTCTCCAAAAGAAGTAAGGGCGCGTTAACCTTAACGATGCATGATGAAGAGGCGGTACAGGCGGAGGCGCCAATGACCGCTCCAAGAGAAGGCGTTCCGTCGTTTTCATGGACGGCGGAACGCTCATCTTCTTTTGGACAAAAATACCTTGGGGAGCGCGAGGGGCTAGCCCCTCGCTCCACGCTCGCCGCAGGCGCAGGCATTTGCGATGCCTGAAAACGATCACGCTCATCCGCGTCGCACCGTCCCTGACGACGGTATCTACACGCCCAACACCCCGGCTATCTTTGTCGAATTTGGTCTTGCCACCTGTTTTTCCTTCCTGCGCGGGGCCTCAGACGCTGTCGATCTGGCCACCACCGCATGGGCGCTCGGGTATGACGCACTTGGCTGCGCTGATCTGAACAGCTTTGCCGGGGCCGTCCGGCTGCATACAGAGGCCAAGACCTGCGCCGTCCGCCCGATGATCGGCACACGCATCCTGCTGCTGACGGGTGAGGCGTTCCTAGTCTATCCCAAGACCCGCGCCGCTTATGGGCGGCTTTGTCAGCTCATCTCCAAAGGTCGGATGCAGGATGCGGACGGAAATTGGCAGCTCAAAGGGGCTTGTGATCTGACGCTGCAGGATCTGGCAGATTATGCGGAAGGCTCTGTCATCATCGCCGTGCCGCCCCGCGCCCTCACCCGTTTTGCCCGCGCCTTACCAAAGCTGACGAAGGCCCTGCCCCAACTGACCCATATCGCCGCAAGCTATCACTATCGCGGCGATGATCGTGCGCGGCTCAATCGACTTGATGCGCTCGCCGATCAGCACCGCCTGACGCTGCTCGCCACCAACGATGTGCTCTACCACGCCCCGGACCGGCGCCCTTTGCAGGATGTGATGACCTGTATTCGTGAGAAGACCACGATTGCGAAAGCTGGCTACCGACTGAACCCGAATGCTGAGCGGCATTTGAAGTCGCCGGACGAAATGTGCCGCCTGTTCACCGAATGGCCCCATGCGATCCGCGCAACGCGGGATTTGGCGGATCAACTGGCGTTTAGCTTGGATGAGTTGCGCTATGAATATCCGTCAGAGGTCGTTCCTGAGGGGATGGATGCCCAAAGCTATCTGGAGCAGTTGACCTGGGAGGGGGCGGCGCAACGCTATCCCGAGGGCGTCCCTACAGAGACCCGTGCCACGATCATCAAAGAACTGGCGATGATCCAGCAAAAGAAGATCGCCCAGTATTTCCTGACCATCCACGACATTGTCCGCTACGCGCGGGAGGAGGTCTCACCGCCGATCCTGTGCCAGGGGCGCGGGTCGGCGGCCAATTCTGCCGTGTGTTATGTCTTGGGCATCACCGCCGTCGATCCAGCCCAACACCAATTGCTGTTTGAGCGTTTCATCTCGGAAGACAGGGATGAGCCGCCGGATATTGATGTCGATTTTGAGCATGAGCGGCGCGAGGAGGTCATTCAACATATCTATGAAAAGTATGGCCGCCATCGTGCGGGGCTTTGTGCCACGGTGATCCATTATCGCCCGCGGTCGGCCATCCGGGAAGTCGGGAAGGTGATGGGCCTGTCGGAGGATGTCACCGGTGCCCTTGCCAAGACGATCTGGGGATCTTGGGGCAAGGATGTGGACGGCACCCATGTGTCCGAAGCCGGTCTTGACCTGAGTGATCCGGTCCTGCGCCGGACCATCATCATTGCCCAGCAACTCATTGGGATGCCACGGCATTTGGGCCAGCACGTGGGTGGATTTATCCTGACCGAAAAGGCGCTGACGGAAACTGTACCCATTGGCAATGGCGCGATGCCGGACCGCAGTTTCATCGAATGGGATAAGGATGATATCGACGCGCTTGGCATTCTGAAGGTCGATATTCTGGCGCTTGGCATGCTGACCTGTATCCGCAAATGCTTTGAGATGATTGAGGCCCATTACGGTCAGACGTGGGATCTTGCGACCGTCCCGCAGGAGGACCCGCGCGTTTACAATATGCTGTGCAAAGGCGACAGCATTGGCGTCTTTCAGGTGGAAAGCCGCGCGCAGATCAATATGTTGCCCCGCCTGCGGCCCCGCACCTTTTATGATCTGGTGGTAGAGGTGGCGATTGTCCGACCTGGCCCCATTCAGGGGGATATGGTGCATCCTTACTTGCGCAGGCGAAATGGGGAGGAGCCGATCAGCTACCCAGCCCCCGCCGCCCCCCATGATCCGCAGGAGTTGAAGAAGATCTTGGGCCGGACTTTGGGCGTGCCGATCTTTCAGGAACAGGCGATGAAGATCGCGATTGATGCGGCGAAGTTTTCCTCCAAAGAGGCCAATGAGCTGCGCAAGGCGATGGCGACGTTCCGTGCGAAAGGCACGATTGGTCTTTTGGAAGAAAAGATGGTCGGGCGGATGGTCGACCGCGGTTACGACCCGGAGTTTGCCGCGAATTGCTTCAACCAGATCAAAGGGTTCGGGGAGTATGGCTTTCCCGAAAGTCATGCGGCGAGCTTTGCGCAATTGGTCTATGTCTCCAGCTGGCTGAAATGCCATTACCCCGATGTCTTCTGTGCCGCCCTGCTCAATTCCCAGCCGATGGGGTTTTATGCCCCCGCACAACTGGTTCGCGACGCGCGGGAGCATGGTGTGGAGGTGCGGCCCGCGGATGTGAATTTCTCCGACTACGACACAACGCTGGAGCCGAAGACGACGGGGGGCTGGGCCTTGCGGTTGGGGCTACGCCAGATTGGCGGCCTGCGGGAGGACGCGGCGGCGAAGATCATGTTGGCCCGCGATCAACCGTATGAGGACATCCCCGATCTACAAAAACGCGCAGGCATCACTGCCCCGATTGTGAGGCGGCTGGCCGAAGCCGACGCGATGCGCTCCATGTTCATTGACCGGCGCCAGGCACTGTGGGAGGCGAAAGCGCTGCGTGATGCACCCGACCTGCCGCTGTTCCAAGACAGCAACGATGAGGGAGCGGAGGTCACGGTCCCCCTGCCCGTCATGCCAGTCTGCGAACAGGTGGTGGCCGACTACCAGACAACGCGGCTCTCCCTGAAGGCGCACCCGATGGCGTTCCTACGCAAATCCATGCGCAAACAGGGGTTTATCGACACCGCACAGTTGAAAGACGCCCGCCCCTGGCAAAAGGTGAAAATGGCGGGGCTGGTACTTGTCCGCCAGAAACCCGGCACGGCCAAGGGCGTATGCTTTATCACGCTGGAAGATGAGGTGGGTGTCGCGAACCTGGTCGTCTGGCCGAAGATGATGGAGGCCTACCGCAAGGTCGTGATGCAATCGCGGTTGTTGATGGTGGAAGGTTATGTCCAGCGGGAGGTGGAAGTGATCCATGTGGTGGCTCAGCATCTGGAAGATCGGACCGATGCCCTCATGCGGCTGGCGCCTGAGGGGATGGAGGCGCCACTGGCGCGGGCGGACGAAGTGAAGAAACAGATCCCGACCCCGTCACGAACCCACCCGCGCAACGTGCGGATTATTCCGAAAAGCCGGGATTTTCATTAATGCAAGGGATCGAAACCTCGGCCCACCATCCGGTTTACTGACAAAGGTCAGCACCCCCAAAGCAATCAATCTCTCACAAAGAAACTGAGGGCAAACCCTCACAAAGGATTTGGAATCAAACTTTCCCAAAAGTCTGCCTTTTGCGACGCGGCACGTTGCCCAGACGGCTGCCTACTATTTTGGGAGAGGAGTCACATCCCCGACCCACCCAGACCCAATAAACACCCCCAAGTTGCCCTTGCGTCGCCACGGTGCGTTAAGTTTTTGTTTACCAATTCACAGTCAATTGGGGCTAATCGCGTGAGGGCGATGAACTTTGTTTGGTTAGTTATTGGAATATTTATGAAAAGTCATAAGTTGCGCCCGCACCGGCTGATGTCAGCTGTCCCTGCGGAAATCACCGCGAGTCTGATCTTTTGGATCATGATGGTCAGCTGATCGTGCCGCCACCCGTGCTGTGCCCTGTGGCGGGGCGGCACACCTTGTGGCCCTGTCCCGGTGCTACTAAAAACCGGGCCCTCTGTCCCGAGGGCCCGGTTGGTCATTTCAAGACTAACAGCAGGGCTGCCCCTGCCCCGTGGCCTTACAGGCCGCTTGCCGCAGACAATGGTCCGATATTCACCGCACCTTCGTAGCTGTCGAGCGCACTATCGATGGACCCTGCATCCACAAAGACGTCGGCCACACCTTTCATGAAGGATGCCGCATTGCCACCCAACCAGGCTTCGGACAGCTGATCGTCGATGCCTGGGAAAGTGAACGTGTCAAGCGATGCTTTGGTCGCATCAACGTCCATGCCAGATTCCTGCGCAATAATGGCGAGCATTTCATCGGTTGGCGCTGTGTTCCAAGCTTCGTTGGCTGCTGCTGTAACGGCCAAGAACTGCGCGACAACGTCGGGGTTTTCAGCAACAAAGGCCGCTGGTGCGGATGTCACGTCAAACACCAAGATGCCGAGCTCTTCTTTCTCAGCACCCGTCAGGAGCGTGTTCCCGAATTCTTTCATCCGGTTCAGAGCGCCGCCCCAACCGCACGCGAAGTCCACGGACCCTTGGCTCAGCGCAGCAGCACCTTCGGCTGGTGCCATGTCAACAACAGTCAAGCTGTCAAGCGGCACACCAAAGTGGTCCATCTGGCGCAAGAAGCCGTAGTGGGCCGCAGTCCCAAGTGGCACAGCCGCTTTCTTGCCGGCCAGTTCGCTTGCAGTTTCCTTGTCGATCTCCAGGCTGGAGGCCACGACGCAATTGTCGTTTTCAGAGTAGCTCACCGCGACGTCCAATGTCTGGATGTCTTGGCCACCTGATGCAGCAACCACGAAAGGTGGCACACCCTGCGACACAGACAGCTGCACGTCACCTGATGCCATAGCGGCGGACATCGCAGTACCCGTGTCAAAAGTGACCCAGTTCACAGGCATCCCAAGCGCTTCGTCATAAGCGCCAGAGTTCTTGGCAACCATGAACGGCATTGGCCATTCAAGGAAATAGCCGACGGTAATTCCGTGCCCATCTGCCAGCGCAGCTTGACCCGACATTGCCATCACGGCAGCGGCTACAAAGCCGGTTGCGGTCTTTTTCATCATCGTATTCTCCCCTTGGATTAACGTTTCTCGCCAGGGCGCACGCTGCGCGCGAAACTTCGCTTTTATTACAAGAGACTATGGAAGCTCCCTTGTGAAGGCGTCAAATCCTTACCTAGGTTTTTGGAAACGTCAAATCTCTTCTTCGCGGAATCGAAGGTTATGAATTGAGAATGCCTGTCTCAAAGAACACCGGGTCGCGGCGGACGGGTCCAAAAAGTGGATACCAATTGTCCCGTTCGCTCAGAATCTAGTGCGAGTCCGGGGCGTTATGGGCACTTTGGGTATTCTACCGCGCGAACCATGCTTTGCGCCGCAACCCGCGACTGACCTCTGTGTAAAATTCTAACAAAGATGAGATATGGTGCGTAGCGCGCGGGAAAGAGGCAGTCCGGATGAACCCAAGCGCCTTTGACAAGATATCGCAAGAATCGGTCTCATCGCTATTCGTCAAAAGGATCTGTCGTCTCTTGGGGTGTTAGGCGGACTTGATCATGCTTTGGCAGAGCACCCTTAGCGCGTCTTCGTAAATCTTGAGCCGCGTTTGCCCTATAGCTAAGGCCGCTCTTGCCTCCGCCGCGAGCGTCTCTCGGTTTTCGAAGCCGCTCACAACTTTGGACTTGATCATAGCGATATCATCGCGCGTGCAATCAACCGTATGTCCGTAGCCAAGCGCGCCAAACAACCCTGCAAACTTGCGACTGTAGGCCATGGGGATAACTGGAACACCCGTTGAAAAGGCCGCAATACAGGCGTGCATCCTTGCCCCTGCAAAAAAGTCCATTCCCGCAATATAGCTTTTGGCTGCGGACGGGCTTTCAAAGGCTGGCGCCAGGATGGATCCCGGGAATGCCTTTGCCAGCACTTCACATGCGCGGTGATCGTCCTCGGCGGCTAAGCGCCCTTCGGGCACGATGACATGAGGGATGAGGTGGACGTCGCAGCGCAAGGACTGAAAGTGCGCGATCAGGTCCCGGATCAGTTCCGGATAATCCATCTGCAATCCGAACTCGTTCTTGCCGGTGTAGCCGCCGCCCATCAGCAACCCGGAGACATTCAGACCCACCTGCGGCGGTCCGTCGCTCCTTGTGACGGGATCCGCATGCAGCCGCAAAGCCAAATCAGAGCTCAACAAGATTTCGCGTTTGAGTCCCATGTCACGTGCAGCTTGTAGTGAAAGTTCGTCCCGCGTTGCGACAACTTTGCATAATGACATCGACAGTTTGGCAAACCAACGTGAGCTTGTCTTGGAAAACGGCCCGATGGTCTGTGGCGCCATCACCAATGGCGTTCCAGCGAGGTGGGTCAAGAACTTCAGTACAAACATCCGCCGCAACCGCCGTCCGCCATAGATATCGGCAAAGCTGTCGCCACCGCCTATATCGATCACGATGTCTGATTTGCGGGCCTGTGCGAAAAACCCGCCGGGGTTCAGCATCACCTTACCCACTAGAACACGACTGGCGCTGTCGTCACCGCCGACAAAACGCGTCCGTGGGTCCT
>JBCBHE010000010.1:0-129612 GCA_038526085.1 Pseudomonadota bacterium
TGGAACCAGAGGTTTGCCAGCGATGCGACAATCAAACCAATAACACCCATGATCAGGAAACTACCCCAACCAGAGATGTCTTTCTTCGTGGTGTAGCCCCAGAGGGACAGCCCCGCGAAGGAGATCGAGGTGATCAGGAACACCTGCGCGATCGAGAAGCCGGTGTAGACGATGAAGATGGAGCTGAGCGACAGACCCATCAGCGCGGCAAAAACATAGAAGACGGACTGCACGCCTGCTGCGGACAGCCGGTTCACAGCCGCGCCGAAGCCGAAGAACACAAATGCCAATGGCGCCAGCATAATGACCCAGCGCAGCGGCGACATGTAGATCGCCTGGCCAAGACCAGTCAGGTAGGTGTCTGCGCCAATCTGTGCGACAGCGCTCGATGGATCCGTTGTGGTTGCCAAGCCAGCGATGGCCCAAGCAGCAGCAAACGTGATCAGTGTGCCCACGGACATCGTCGCGTAGACCTTATTCATGTGGGCGCGTAGGCCCTCGTCAATCTCCGCCGTGCGGACCCCGCCCGCCGTTCGGATAGATTGTTGATATTCAGCCATGGATACCTCCGAAAAAGAACTGCGAACGCCGTTCTGACGTCTTGGGTTTGATATTGGCAGCAAACCCCATTTTTTCAAGGCCTGACGTGCCGGTTTTGGGTGGAAGCGGCTCTTTCGTGCCGGAATGTCGCAGGCAGCGCTGGAATTCGTGGAACTTTCCCAATTTTGCTCGATAATCTGGCTGTTTAGGTCCCATTGTCCGGAGGTGATCGCCGCAATTGTCGCGCAAGAATGACACCTCAGGGTGTCACCACGACTTTCCCGGTGGCTTTCCGTTCTGCCAAAAGGTCCAACCCGTGTTGTGCCTGCTCAAGCGGGAGGACATGGCTAATGTGGGGCGACAGTCGTCCGGCGCGGTACATTGCGAACAGATCATCCAGGCTGTCTGTCAAGGCGTCAGGCGCAAAGGCGAGGTAGCCTCCCCAATAGAACCCGATCACCGTGATGTTTTTAACGAGCAGATGGTTTGCAGGGATCTGCGGGACGTCACCGCTAGCGAACCCTATTGTGATCACGCGGGCCTCACGATTGCTCGCCTTGAGGGCCGCTTTGAACAAATCGCCGCCAACCGGGTCATAAACGACGTCAGCGCCGCCCAAGGCTTTGATCTTGCCCACAAGGTCATCATCAGTCGCATCGATCAGGTGATCGGCGCCTGCTGCTTTGGCCACGTCGAGCTTGTTCGAACCCCGCGCCACGGCAATCACCGTCGCGCCGAGTGCTTTGCCGATTTCGACCGCCGTGAGGCCCACACCGCCGGCAGCACCAAGTACCAGTAGGGTTTCTTTCGCTTGCAACTGGGCGCGGCGGGTCAAAACCAAGTGCGACGTTCCATATGCCACCAGAAAGCCCGCCGCGACATTTGACGGCATCGCATTTGGCACAATCACACATCTGGATGCAGGAAAAACCCCGCGCTCTGCGAGCCCGCCTTGACCACCAAAGACGACAACACGAGTCCCAATGGCCGGTGCCGTCACGCCTGCGCCCAGATCAATCACCGTTCCGCAGACTTCCATGCCGAGCGTAAATGGGGTGGGAGGAGTGTCCTGATAGGTTCCTTTGGCCATCAGCAAATCGGCGAAGTTGAGGCCACACGCCTCTATTTCGATCAGCACCTCACCCTCCGCTGGCGTGGGGTCGGATACCACCTGAAGGGATGGTGCTGTGCTACTTTTGGATACCTGAAATGCGCGCATGCCGGGTTTTCTTTCTCTGCGTGTCGGGTGCGTGTCAGGCAACAGATCGGGTCAATTCCCGGGATTTTACGCCCAAATCCTCTATTTTTCTGTCTGAAATGTGACACGTAGGGAGCCTTACCTGTACTTTAGGTAAGGACGGGCCGTGCAACCGTTGCGTGTTGTGCCCCCAAACAGGCATCACAACCGGAGCCGGAATCTACCACTCAAGATTTCAGAATGGGACAAGCAACCTCCAAGGGACGGGATTGTTGCTTTTATATGTGAGAGAGTTGTAATGAGCCACCCCGTTGATGTGCACGTAGGTAAGCGCATTCGTCACCGCCGCTGGATGAGCGGCACAACACAACAGCAACTCGCTGAACGTGTTGGGATCAAATTTCAGCAAATCCAAAAATACGAAACTGGCATGAACCGTGTCAGCGCATCGCGCCTTTGGGATATCGCGAACGTATTGGAAGTGCCTGTGTCCTTCTTCTTTGAAGGGATGGAAGGGGCTGACGCCCCGACGGGCGAAGGCGCCGATATGCCTGCTGATATCATGACCGACAAAGAAGCGTTGGAGCTGCTGCGATCCTACTACGCGATCCCAGAGAACCAGCGTCGTCGCTTGTTCGACTTGGCGCGCGTTTTGAGCGAAGCCGCTTAAGGCCGAACGGCCCAAAAAATTGACGGTCAACCGCGAAGCTATTCGCGGTTGACCCTGTGCTTTTGTGCAAGCTACCCATGCCCAACTGCAAAGGGAGCGCTGCCGTGCCGTACCCAGATCTTCAGACCCAGATGGACCTCCAGCGCGTCGCGCATTTGATTGCGGATGCTGCGCGTCCTGTCACACTCCGCTACTTCCGCCAGGTTGGTCTGACGGCCGAGAACAAGGCCTCGGACCATTTCGATCCGGTAACAGCGGCCGACCGCGCAGCAGAGGAGGCGATGCGCGCCGTCGTTGCAGCCGAACGCCCCAACGACGGTATCTTGGGTGAGGAATTTGGTGTTACACCAGGCACTTCGGGCCTGACCTGGGTGTTTGATCCGATCGATGGCACCCGTGGTTACATCTCTGGGACGCCGACATGGGGCGTCTTGATATCCGTTGCAGACGAGACCGGTCCCCTGATGGGGATTATCGATCAGCCTTACATTGGGGAACGGTTCGTCGGTGGTTTTGCTGCGGCCAAATGCGTCGGCCCGCAAGGAGAGAGGCTGCTGAAATGCCGCAATACTGCCAGCTTGTCTGAGGCGACAATCCTGACGACTTTCCCGGAGGTCGGTACGCCGGAAGAAGGGCGCGCCTTTCACGCCGTCGCCTCCCAAGCGAAACTGACCCGCTATGGGATGGATTGCTACGGCTATGCACTTGTCGCGTCAGGCCAAGTCGATCTGGTGATTGAAGCGGGTTTAGCGCCCTATGACATCCAGGCGCCGATCGCTGTGATCCAGGCGGCTGGGGGCGTTTGCACCAATTGGCGGGGCGGTGCCGCGCACCACGGTGGCCAGGTGATCGCAGCGGCCAATGCGGACATTCACGCCGAGGCGCTCGCGATTTTGCAGAGCTCTTTAGCGGACTAGGCGCTTTGGTGGACCTGTTGGCCAGCAACCCAGACGTCCAGCACTGATCGGTCGTCGCCAAGCATGATGGTGGGGAAGAGCTGATCCCAAAAGTCCTCGGCTTTGGCGACGCGTTGCGCAATCACAGGCGTCGCGGATAAATCGAGCACCGCAATATCCGCCATCGCCCCGGGCTGCAGTCGCCCGATTTGCCCGCTCATGTGCAAGGCTGCCGCGGATCCTTCAGTCGCGAGCCACATCAGTTGCGCCGCATGCAATACGTCGCCGCGCAGCTGACCCACCTCATAGGCCGCCGCCATTGTGCGCAGCATCGAAAAGGACGATCCGCCGCCAGTATCTGTGGCCAATCCCACGGTAACACCCGCCCGGGTAAGTCCCAGCACATCGCACAGGCCAGAGCCAATGAAGGTATTCGACGTCGGGCAATGGGCGATGGCAGCACCAACCTCTGCGAGACGTGCGATCTCCCGATCTTCGAGGTAGATGGAATGTCCGTAAAGGCCCTTCGCGTTGAGCAAGCCGTGGGCTTCATAAGTATCAAGGTAGTCGCGGGCCCTAGGATAAAGCTCTTTCACCCAAGCCACTTCATCGGTTTGTTCGCTTAGGTGGGTTTGCATCAGGCAGTCAGGGTGTTCGGCCCAGAGCGCACCCAGCGCCGATAATTGCGCAGGCGTAGAAGTGGGCGAAAATCGCGGTGTGATCGCGTAAGAGGCGCGACCTTTGCCGTGCCATGTGCTCAGCAAAGCCGCGCTCTCATCGTAGGCCGTCTGTGCTGTATCCACTAATGTCTCCGGCGCATTGCGGTCCATACAGGTCTTGCCAGCAACCACCGCCATGTTGCGCGCCGCCGCTGCGTTGAAGAAAGCGTCGACGCTTTCAGGATGGATCGTGCAAAAGCTGGTCAGCGTCGTTGTGCCATTTGCCAGCGCCAGGTCGAGCGTATCGCCCGCAACGGCATCGGCGTAGGCCCGGTCCGCAAACTTGCTCTCTTCCGGAAATGTGTAGGTATTCAACCAGTCGATCAGCCTCTTGCCCCAACTGGCGATCATGCGGGTTTGAGGGTAGTGCATGTGCGCGTCAACAAATCCGGCATGGATGAGAGCATCGCCGTAGTGCGTGATTTCGGCCCTAGGGTGGGCCGCCCGCAAGGCGTCTCCATCGCCTACTGCGGCAATCCGGTCACCGGCAATCAACACCCCGCCTTGCCGGGTGTGATGGGTCACATCTTCCCAGGCCTGCACCAGTGGGTTGCCGGTGAAATGTAGGGTTTGGCCAAGGAGCAATCGATCGGTCATAATCCCTCCTAAGCCTTGCGCGCAGGGGGGTAAATCCCGTTCCCGTGCGCGTCTTTGCCATTGTGCCTTCACACCCATCGCTTATGTTGCAGCCAAACCGCGAGGGGGCCGCGATGGCGGAGATCGAGCAAGCCAAATCCGATGACGAAGATGAGGTCTATGGTGTCGCCAAGGCTCTTCTCGTCGATGTGTTGGCTGCGGTGGAGCGAAATGACGCGGACGCCGTCGATTCGCTGCTGGATCCTGAGCACCCTGCCGACGTTGCCCACCTCTTTGAGCTGATTGACGAGCGCCCGCGGACCGAGCTGCTACGCCTGTGGCGCGGCGATGGCGTCGGCGAGGTGCTTTCAGAACTCGACGATGTTCTGCGGGAAGAGGTGATCGATAGCCTCGCCCCGGCCGACCTTGTCGAAGCGGTGCGCGATCTGGACAGCGACGATGTTGTTGACCTCGTCGAAGATCTTGGCTCCGAACAGACCGAGGCGGTGCTCGAGGCGCTTGATGACGCAGATCGGGTCAACGTCGAAAGGGCGCTCAGCTACCCAGAGGAATCTGCCGGGCGGCATATGCAGGTCGAGCTTGTCCGCGCGCCGGAACATTGGTCGGTGGGGGAGGCGATTGACTATCTGAGGGCTGACGATACGCATCTGCCAGATCAATTCTACCATCTCATTTTGGTCGACCCGCGCATGAAGCCGGTGGGCTACGCCACGCTTGGCCGGGTGCTTAGCGCGAAGCGCGAGGTTTTGCTCAAAGACATCCTCGAAGACACCTTCCGCACGTTCAATGTTGCCGAAGACGTTGAAGAGGTCGCTAATGCGATCAACCACTACCACTTGATCACCGCACCGGTGGTCGATGACGACGGCCGCATTGTTG
Organism: Pseudomonadota bacterium; assembly: GCA_038526085.1. Lineage (GTDB taxonomy): Bacteria > Pseudomonadota > Alphaproteobacteria > Rhodobacterales > Rhodobacteraceae > Yoonia. Next base: position 5,500 of record JBCBHE010000010.1, read on the forward strand.
GGGTCATTACCATCGACGATGCTATGGCGTTTCTAGAGGAAGAGGCGGAAGAGGACCTATTGCGCTTGGCAGGCGTGGTCGGGGAAACCAGCCTGGCGGACCGGGTTTGGGAGACAACGAAACGCCGGTTTCCCTGGCTTGCCGTTAACCTTGTCACGGCCATTCTTGCGTCGCTTGTCATCGCAATCTTCGAAGAGACGATTGCTGGGCTGGTGGCATTGGCGGTCTTGATGCCCATTGTCGCGTCGATGGGCGGCAACGCGGGGACCCAATCCCTGACGGTTGCGGTCCGGGCGATCGCAACACGCGATCTTGTTGGGTCCAACGTTTGGCGGGTGATCCGGCGGGAGGTGCTTGTGGGACTCGTCAACGGTTTGGCCTTCGCCTTGATCATGGGATTTGTTGGGGCCGTCTGGTTCAGTCAGCCGATGCTGGGTGTCGTGATTGGCGTCGCGATGGTGATCAACTTGGTGGTTGCCGGTTTAGCCGGTACCGTCGTGCCGGTCGCACTTGAAAAGATCGGGGTCGACCCTGCGCTGGCGTCTGGCGCGTTTGTTACGACGGTGACCGATGTTGTTGGTTTCTTTGCATTCCTTGGTCTTGCAGCAATGTGGCTTCTGTGACGGTGCACGCGGATCAAAAAGCGGCAGCGCGCAAGGCGGCCTTCGCGCGGCGGAAGGTGGCCCATGAGGTGGCGGGGCAGGGCGCGGCTGGCTACTTGTCCGAAGTTCTTGCGGGCTATCGCGGTGTTCCGTTGGCCGGGTATATGGCCATGCGGACGGAAATTGACCCTACCGCGGCCATGGAAGAGGCCGCAGCGCATGGACTTCTTGGGGTACCGGTGATCATGGGTGCCGGGCAGTCACTCAAATTTCGCACCTGGACGCCAGATGCGCCGATGATCGCGGGCGCGTTTGGAGCAAGGATTCCTGAAGCGGGCGAATGGATGACCCCGGAGATCGTCATTGTGCCGCTCGTTGCTTTCGATCGAAAAGGGGGGCGGCTGGGTTACGGCGGTGGTTTTTATGACCGCACCCTGGAAGGGCTGCGTGCCAAGCAACCCACGCTCGCCATTGGCTTCGCATATGCCGCGCAAGAGTCCGACGTGCTCCCTTTGGAGCCGACGGATCAACCCCTTGATATGGTCGTGACGGAACGCGGTGTTTTGGAGTTTTCGGGCCGTTAGCGGCGGCGCGCTGTTGCCGCCTAGGTCTTACACCCTCATTTCAAAATAGCGCAGGTGCGGGATCAGTTCGGGGGTTGTCACGGCAGCGGCACTGTCAAAAGGTGCCGCGTCCGAAAATCCAGCCTGGCGATAAAGGCGGATCATGGGGTCGTTGCCCTGAAACGTATCAGCGACCAAGTGGCGAACCCCTAGCGTTCGTGCCGCGTCAATACGTGCAGCGATCAACCTTTCACCCAAACCCGCTCCCCTGGCGGTCGGACGCACGTAAAGATGCTTCATTTCAGCCATGTCATCGGAAATGCGTCTTAACGACCCCGTCCCGAGGGCCTGTCCCTCGGGATCGAAAGCCAGAAAGTAAGCCCCGCGTGGCGGAAGGACGTCGTTCAAGTGATCAAAAAACTTGTCGGCATGGCGCATCTTGTCAAATGGGGCGGCGCCCAAAGCCAAGAGCTTGCCGTAGGCCCAGGTCAAATGGTCCGTCAATAAGGCCCGCGCGGTCTCCATTGGTATCTCTTCTTGGGTGCTATAGGACACGATTTGAACGCCAGCAGAACTGTGATGTTGCGAGCTGTTCGGTCCAAAAGGGGAATCTGCCACGTCTTCATTCAGCATCGTCATGCTCCTAAAAAATGGGTACTTGCTTAGAACGGTAGCAAGAAAACCGCCTGTCTGCTAACCAGGAAAAAACATCAAAATAAAAGCTGAACTATCATGACGGTTGACTGGAGAACGCTTCCATCCTTGTCCGCGTTGCGCGCGTTCGACGCTACAGCGCGCCACGGGGATTTCGCGTCGGCTGCCCGATCACTCAATGTCACCCACGCGGCTGTCGCCCAACACGTGAGGGCGCTTGAGAAGGATCTTGGCGTCAGTTTGGCTGTGCGTGATGGACGGTCCGTACAACTGACCCCGGTTGGTGCAGAGTTAGCACGCGCGCTTGGCGACGGGTTTGAATCGATCTCTGCAGGCATCACATCGTTGCAAAACCGCGAGAGCCGCCGAGGTATAAGGGTCACCGCCACGCCTTTCATGGTCGACCGGATCATTATGCCGCGCCTGTCGGAGTTTTGGGATATCTACCCTGGCGTTGAAATCTCGCTGCATCCGGCTCGGGAGTACGTTGATATTGTGGAGGAGGGCTTTGACCTGGGGATCCGCGCTATCCCTTATAATGCCGATCTCAGCTGGCCGGGACTGCAAGAAGAAGTGGTCGCAAACGTTCGCATCGTCGGCATTGTCGCACCTGAGCTGCTCAAGGACGCGGGGTCAGACCCACAAGCACTCCCCTGGCTGGAACACGAAGGCATGACCAGTAAGCTGATGATGATGCGAGATTGCGGTCTTGACGTGGAAAGTTTGACCTTAGCGCCGATCGGGAGCCCGAACCTTTTGCTCGAAGCTGTCCGGCAAGGCAGGGGTGCGACGCTGTTCAGCGAGCCATTCACCCGCGCAGATCTGGCTGCCGGGCGGTTGGCCGAAGTGCCCATGCCAAAAGAGCTTTACGTCAAATATCTCGCGGTAACGCCCAAGGGCCCCAACCACCGTCTAGTCGCACCCTTTGTCGACTGGGTGCGGACGCTCTTTTAGACCCATTACGCTCTGGGACGCGCGGCCCATGAAGATTTCTCTAGCACTTAATGGCGACACCCCCTAATGACCCGTGCATGAAAATTCTGTTCCTCGGCGATGTTGTTGGCCGCGCGGGCCGTGCCGCCGTCACCACCCACCTTCCGAAACTACGCGCCGATTGGGCGCTCGATTTTGTCGTCGTGAACGGTGAGAACGCGACCGGTGGGATGGGGCTTTCGGGACCCCACGCAAAAGAAATCCTCGCGGCGGGTGCTGATGTGATCACCTTAGGCGATCACGCGTTTGACCAGAAAGATATGCTCAGCGTCATTACTGCAGAGCCGCGAATCCTGCGCCCAATAAACTACTCAAAGGCCGCCCCCGGCGCAGGCGCGCGCGTGTTTGAGGCAACGCGGGGGCGCAAGATCCTCGTCGCTCAAGTGCTGGGGCAAGTGTTTATGAAACGCCCGTTTGACGACCCGTTCTCGGCTATCGATGCGACGCTGCGCCAGTACCCGATCGGCGGTCAAGTACAGGCGAGCCTTGTGGACGTGCACTGTGAAGCCACGTCTGAAAAGATGGCGATGGGCCACTTTTGCGACGGGCGCGCCAGCATTGTTGTTGGCACGCATACCCATGTGCCCACCGCCGACGCGATGGTCCTTCCGGGTGGCACGGCCTATCAGACTGACGCAGGCATGTGCGGCGACTATAACTCCGTCATCGGGATGGATAAGGAAGAGCCCCTGCGCCGGTTCATCACGGGTATGCCTAAAGCGCGGTTCACGCCCGCGATGGCGGAGGCGACGCTGTCAGGTTTATATATCGAAACCGACGACATGACCGGCAAAGCGACCCGTGTTGAAATGGTCCGTCAAGGCGGACGGCTCTTCGCAGCTGGTCCCGCTTGCGACTGAGTCTCAAAAGCGTAAAGTCTCCAAAGGCCTAGCAGGACACCGCTTGATGGACTTTCTCACGCTGACAGACACGCAAGCCGCCATGCTCACGCTTTGCGTCGTGGTTGGGATGTTTGTGTTGTTCTTGCGAGAGGTGTGGCCGACCGAAGTCGTTGCGATGATGGGTGTCTCTGTCCTGCTCGTGTCGGGGGTGCTCGCCTATGACGATGCAGTCATGGCCCTCGCGAACCCGGCGCCTTGGACAATCGCTGCTATGTTCATCGTCGTTGGGGCATTGGTGCGCACGGGTGCGCTGACGACGCTGACTGAAATGGCGGAGCGGCAAGCGGCCGAACACCCGCGCCGTGCGATTTGGGGCACCTTGGCCTTTGTGGCCTTGGCCAGTGCGATAATGAACAACACACCACTGGTCGTGGTGATGATCCCGGTCTTCATCCAACTCGCGCGGACGCTTGGCACCTCTGCCTCCAAACTCCTGATCCCACTCAGTTACGCGGCCATCGTGGGGGGCACAATGACGTTGCTCGGCACCTCCACAAACCTGCTCGTCGACGGTGTCGCGCGGACGGCGGGGTTGGCGCCCTTCGGGATCCTCGAAATCACCCCCATTGGCATCGTCGTGGTGGTGTGGACCTTTTGTTATCTCTACGTGATGGGCCCGCGCCTGCTGCCTGAGCGGACATCGATGGGCCAAATGCTTTCGGATCGCTCGAAGATGAAGTTCTTTTCCGAGGCCGTGATCCCCCCCGATAGCAACCTCATTGGGCGACAGGCGACTGACGTTAAGCTCTTCAAACGGGATGGCGTGCGCTTGATCGATGTTGTGCGGGGGGACGCGTCGCTGAGACGCAACCTGGATGCGGTCGAACTCCAACTGGGCGACCGCGTGATCCTCCGCACCGCGATGACGGAGCTGCTCTCGCTCCAAACAACAAAGGAATTGCGCCGGGTCGACCAGGTCTCTGCGGTTGAAACCACGACGGTCGAGGTTCTGATCACACCTAACTGTAAAATGGTCGGCCGCCGTCTGGGCGCGCTGCGTCTGCGCCGTTTCTATGCAGTCTACACGCTCGCGGTGCATCGGCGCGATGCGAATATGTCAGAACAGATGGACGACATTGTGGTGCGAGTGGGGGACACACTTCTTCTTGAGGGCGCGCCTGAGGATATTCAGCGCCTGTCCGACGATATGAACCTCGGCGATGTGTCAAAGCCTTCCGCGCGGGCGTTTCGCCGGGAAAAAGCCCCCATCGCCATCGCGACCCTGCTTGGCGTCGTGATCCTCGCCGCGCTGAACGTCGCTCCGATTCTGATGCTTGCCATGCTTGGCGTGACGATCGTGCTCACCACCGGCTGTATCGACGCAGAGGAGGCCTTCGCGCAGGTCGACGGGCGCCTTCTGGCCCTCATCTTCGCAATGCTTGGCGTTGGGGCCGCGCTGCAATCCTCTGGGGCGGTCACGTTGGTCGCGGAAACGCTCTCCCCAGTGATGCTTGTCTTGCCGCCATTTGCCATCGTGCTTGCGGTTTACCTCCTCTCAAGCATCCTGACCGAACTTGTCTCTAACAATGCGGTCGCCGTTGTGATGACCCCGGTCGCCATCGGCCTCGCATCAGCACTTGGCGTTGACCCGCGCCCGCTTGTTGTGGCTGTCATGATCGCAGCCTCCGCCAGCTTCGCGACACCCATTGGCTACCAAACCAATACGCTGGTCTACGGGCCGGGTGGGTACAAATTCACTGACTTTCTCAAATTCGGCGTCCCGCTTAACCTCTCGCTCGCTCCTATTGTGTCTTTCGTAATCCCGTTCATTTGGCCGCTCTAAGCTTCTTTTGGACAAAAATATCTCGGGGGAGCCCGGAACGGGCGGGGGCAGCGCCCCTATCGACCCTTGCGGCGAGATACTCCCGTCTCTTATAGAGTGCCAAACCAGTAACACCTGACTGACAGGAGCCTCGCCATGGCCGGCCACTCCAAATGGGCAAACATTCAACACCGCAAGGGACGCCAGGATAAGATCCGCGCGAAGCTCTTCTCGAAACTGTCGAAAGAGATCACCGTTGCGGCCAAAATGGGCGACCCGGACCCGGACAAGAACCCGCGGCTGCGTTTGGCTGTGAAAGAGGCGAAGTCGAGCTCCGTGCCGAAGGACGTCATCGAGCGCGCCATCAATAAGGCCGCTGGCGGGGACGCCGAAAACTATGATGAGATCCGCTACGAAGGTTACGGCCCGAATGGTGTCGCTGTTATCGTTGAGGCGATGACGGATAATCGCAACCGCACGGCCTCTACCGTGCGGTCGACCTTTACCAAGAACGGCGGCAACCTTGGCGAAACCGGCTCCGTCGGGTTCATGTTCGACCGTAAAGGGGCGGTCGCCTATCCAGCCTCCGTCGGGGACGCGGACACGGTGATGATGGCCGCGATTGAGGCGGGGGCAGAGGATGTGGAAAGCGACGACGAAGGTCACGTCATTTACACCGCTGACACTGATCTTCATGAAGTGTCCAACGCGCTTGAAGCGGATTTGGGCGAAAGCGAAAGCACGAAGCTGATCTGGAAGCCAAACATCTCGACCGAGCTGGACCTCGAAAGCCTGGAAAAGCTGATGAAGCTTGTCGAAGCACTTGAAGATGATGACGACGTGCAATCGGTGACCACGAATTTCGAAGCCTCCGACGAGGTGATGGCAGCCTTCGCTGCCGAATAGCGCGCCTCAAACATTCGCTCCGTCAACCGAAGTCTTGCGAAGATTTCGAACTGATTTCATTGAAAGAAATCAGCCTCGCTTTGCTGACCAGCGCTCCCAAACATCTTGTACCCAGCACAATGGGCCCCTTGTGATTTGCGAGGCAGGGTGACAGCCAAGCGTTATGTCTGAACATCGCCCCGCCCTTGGCATCTTTTGGATGGTTGTGACTGGCCTCAATTTTGTGGCCGTGACAGCGGTGGTGAAGCATCTTGGGTCGGATATGCCAGCAGCGCAGGCTGCTTTCCTCCGATATGTGTTGGGACTGGTGTTTCTAATCCCGATGATTAAACCCATCCTCGCGGCACGATTAAGCGCGCGGCAATTGACGCTTTTTGCGACGCGCGGCGCAGTTCATTCTCTGGGTGTGATCCTGTGGTTTTTCGCCATGGCGCGCATCCCAATTGCTGATGTCACGGCAATGAACTACTTGGTTCCGATCTACGTCACGATCGGCGCTGCGCTTTTCCTCAAAGAACCGCTGCCGCCCCGCCGTCTTGCCGCGGTGATGGTCGCCTTGTTTGGTGCGCTCATCATCCTGCGCCCCGGCTTTCGAACGATCGACCCCGGCCATATTGCGATGCTTGGCACAGCGCTGGGCTTTGGCGTGGGTTACCTGATCGCCAAACATTTGGCGGGAGAGGTCTCTGCCGCTGTCGTGGTTGGCATGCTTTCGATCACTGTCACCATTGGCCTTGCCCCCTTCGCTTATGCGGTTTGGGTCCAGCCGACCTTTTCGCAAATCGGCTGGCTTTTTCTTGTCGCCTGTTTTGCGACTGCAGGTCACTACACCATGACCCTGGCCTTTGCAGCGGCGCCGCTGACTGTCACCCAACCCGTAACGTTCCTTCAGTTGGTGTGGGCCGTCATGCTTGGCGCCATTGTGTTCGGCGAGGCCGTGGACGGATGGGTGGTTCTTGGCGGGACGATCATTATGGCCGCTGTCAGTTTTATCACATGGCGCGAGGCCGTCGCGAAGCGGGCAATTACCCCAAACGTAAACGCCCCGAAGGCCTGACAGACCTTCCGCGGCAGTATTTTGGATCAAGGACATCCTGCCCTCCTTTTTTATTGATTGACGAGTCAATCAAATATGATGCAAGTGGGAGACATGCCTAAGATCGGAATGGAACCCATCAGACGCGCGGCCCTTGTTGAGGCCACGATTGCCGAGATCGGTGCAGCCGGCTCGCTGGACGTGACTGTGTCTCAGATCGCCCGGCGCGCGGGGATGTCTTCTGCGCTCGCCCACCATTACTTCGGTGGGAAAGATCAGATTTTCGTCGCTGCGATGCGCCATATTTTGTCGGAGTATGGGGCAGAGGTGCGCGCCGAACTCGCTATCGCACCTACGCCAGCAGACCGCGCCCGCGCGATCATTCGTGCCAACTTCGCGGCCTCCTGCTTTGATCCGGCGACTGTCAGCGCATGGATGACCTTTTACGTGCAGGCCCAAACCAACCCCGAGGCATTGCGCCTTCTGGCGATCTACCAGAACCGGTTGCGGTCAAACTTGACCCATGCCCTGCGCCCAATCTGCGAGGCACCTGTCGATGCTGCCGCCACTCTCGCTGCGCTGATCGACGGCCTTTACATCCGCGCCGCCCTCACGGCCCCGGATGCAGACCCCGAAGGGCGGGCGTTGGCACTCCTGACAACACTCACTGGGGGCAGAGCATGAGCCAGCCCAACATCCTGATCCTCATGGTCGACCAGCTGAACGGGACGCTCTTCCCAGATGGTCCTGCCGATTGGCTGCATACGCCGAACTTAAAAAAGCTGGCCGCGCGCTCCACCCGCTTCCAGCAATGCTACACCGCGTCACCGTTGTGCGCCCCTGGCCGCGCGTCCTTGATGACCGGGCAACTCCCAAGCCGAACAGGTGTTTATGACAACGCGGCGGAATTCGCGTCGAGCTTGCCTACTTACGCCCACCATCTGCGCCGGGCGGGCTACCAAACGTGCCTCTCCGGCAAGATGCACTTCGTCGGCCCTGACCAACTGCACGGGTTTGAGGAACGCCTCACAACTGATATCTATCCCCCCGATTTCGGCTGGACCCCAGACTACCGCAAACCTGCTGAGCGGATCGATTGGTGGTATCACAACATGGGCTCCGTGACAGGAGCAGGGGTCGCTGAGATTACCAACCAGATGGAGTATGATGATGAGGTCGCTTACCACGCGACCCGCAAGCTCTATGACCTCGCCCGCGGCCATGACGCGCGCCCCTGGTGCTTGACCGTCAGTTTTACCCACCCGCATGATCCCTATGTCGCGCGCAAAAAATACTGGGATCTCTACGAAGATTGCGACCATCTTTTGCCCGCCGTCGGCCCGATCGCTTATGCGGATCAAGATGCGCACAGCAAACGCATCCTCGACGCCAACGACCACGAAAACTTCGACATCACCGAGGACCAAGTCAAACGCGCTCGCCGCGCCTATTTTGCCAATATCACTTACATTGACGACAAGGTGGGGGAGATCCTGCAAACGCTGGAGGACACCCAGCAAGAGGCGATCATCCTCTTTGTGTCGGACCACGGCGACATGCTGGGCGACAAGGGGTTGTGGTTCAAGATGTCCTTCTATGATGGCTCCGCCCGTGTTCCGATGATGATCGCAGCGCCGGAGATGGACCCGGGGCTTGTGACCTCCCCGGTCAGCAACATCGACGTCTGCCCAACGCTCTGTGATCTGGCGGGCGTCGATATGTCCGAGGTCATGCCGTGGACGAGCGGGGAGAGCATTGTGCCCTTGGGCCAAGGTGGCACGCGCGATACGCCGGTGGCGATGGAATACGCCGCTGAAGGCTCCTACGCACCGCTGGTGTCGTTGCGGTATGGGAAGTGGAAGTTCAACATGTGCAGCTTGGACCCCGACCAGCTCTTCGACATGGAAAACGACCCGCACGAACTGACGAACCTCGCCGATCACCCCGACCACCAAGGCACGCTGAATAGCATCAAAGCAAAGGCCGAGGCGCGCTGGGATCTTGCCCGCTTCGATGCCGATGTCCGGCATAGCCAAGCAGGCCGTTGGGTCGTCTACGACTCCTTGCGCAACGGCGCCTATTTCCCGTGGGACTTTCAGCCACTGCAAATGGCGTCTGAGCGTTACATGCGCAACCACATGGACCTGAACGTTTTGGAAGAAAATCAACGGTTTCCGCGGGGTGAGTAACCCCTTCATTTTGCCAACAACAACTCCCCCCGGAGGGTCCCCAATTATGCAACACCAACCCACCGCCAGCCACTTTATCGATGGCGCTTACGTCGAAGATACTGCAGGCGATGTGATTGACGTGGTTTATCCGGCCACGGGCGAAGTGATCGCCAAGCTGCACGCCGCGACGCCTGCGATCATCGACAAGGCGCTGAATGCAGCCATACGCGCTCAAAAGGAATGGGCGGCGATGACCGGGACGGAGCGGGGGCGTGTGTTGCGTCGCGCCGCCGATATCATGCGGGAGCGGAACCACGACCTGTCGGTGCTCGAGACTTATGACACGGGCAAGCCGTATCAGGAGACCTCCGTCGTCGATGCCACCTCTGGCGCGGATGCGTTGGAATACTTCGGCGGACTCGCCGGCAGTCTGACGGGAGAGCACATCCAACTGGGCGATGACTTTGTTTATACCCGGCGCGAGCCGCTGGGGGTTTGTGTGGGCATTGGCGCCTGGAACTATCCGACCCAGATTGCCTGTTGGAAAGGGGCGCCTGCGCTCGCCTGTGGCAATGCGATGGTGTTCAAACCGTCGGAAAATACGCCGCTTTGCGCACTCAAAGTCGCTGAGATTTTGATCGAAGCTGGCGCACCGAAGGGCACTTACAACGTGATTCAAGGCTTGGGGCCCGTCGGGGCATCCTTGGTCACTGACCCGCGCGTCAACAAAGTCTCTCTGACTGGATCGGTGCCAACGGGTCGCAAAGTTTATGCAGCGGCGGCGGAGGGGATACGCCATGTCACAATGGAACTTGGTGGCAAGTCGCCCCTGGTGATCTTTGATGATGCGGATCTTGAAAATGCCGTTTCCGGCGCGATCCTCGCGAACTTCTATTCCACTGGGCAGGTCTGCTCCAACGGCACGCGGGTTTTCGTACAGTCCGGCATCAAAGAAGCCTTCCTCAAGCGCCTGACAGAGCGTCTGGCGGGTGTGAAAATGGGTGATCCGCTTGATCCGGAAGTGAACTTCGGACCGATGGTGTCCGAACGCCAGCGCGACATCGTAGCAGGCTACATCGCCAAGGGGGTGGAAGAGGGCGCGCGTCTTGTGACAGGCGGCAAACAGATCGACGGCGCGGGTTTTTATATCGAAGCCACGGTCTTTGCAGATGTGACCGACGATATGACCATTGCGCGGGAAGAGATCTTTGGTCCAGTGCTGTCGGTGCTGGATTTCGAGACGGAAGAGGAGGCGCTCACCCGCGCGAACGCCACCGAATTCGGTCTCGCGGCCGGCGTTTTTACCGCGGACCTCACCCGCGGCCACCGCATGGTGGCCGGGTTTGAGGCCGGGACCTGTTACATCAACACCTACAACCTCGCCCCGGTTGAGGCTCCATTTGGTGGCATGAAGCTTTCGGGTGTCGGGCGCGAAAACTCCAAAGCGGCGATCGAGCATTATTCGCAGTTGAAGGGTGTCTATGTGGCAATGGGCGATGTGGAGGCCCCATTTTGACCACGTTGGGAGCACCGCAAAGCGGAGGCTGGCAAACCGTTGACACCGTCAAATGGGTCGCCACGGTCGTCCAATTGATCGGCTACGCCCTTACCGGGCTGAACTACACGCCTTGGAACATCTACGCCTTCATCGTTGGCATTGCGCTTTGGTTTGCCGTTGGCGTCCTGTGGAAGGATCGCGCGATTATGATCGTGCATGTTGGGGCCTTCTTCTCTCTCTTGGGGGGGTATCTGAGTGCCTGATATGAGCGCGGAATATGTTATCGTGGGTGCCGGCTCTGCCGGATGTGCCATGGCTTACCGGTTGGCCGAGGCAGGTAAAGATGTGTTGATCATCGAGCATGGCGGCTGGGACGGTGGCCCGCTAATCCAGATGCCGGCCGCGCTGTCCTATCCGATGAATATGAAAATGTATGATTGGGGCTATCAGACGGAGCCAGAGCCGCATTTGGGCGGGCGGCGTTTAGTAACCCCGCGCGGCAAGGTGATTGGCGGGTCGTCGTCAATCAACGGGATGATTTATGTGCGGGGCCATGCGCTGGATTACGACCATTGGGCGGAGAGCGGCGCCGCAGGCTGGGGTTATGCGGATGTTTTGCCTTACTTCAAACGCATGGAAAACTGGCATGACGGGGGCCACGGTGGCGACCCGGCGTGGCGCGGCACGGATGGGCCTTTGCATGTTACGCGCGGCCCCCGCAAAAACCCACTGACGCGCGCCTTTGTGGAGGCGGGGCGACAAGCTGGGTATCAGGTCACGGGCGACTATAACGGGGAACAGCAAGAAGGGTTTGGGCCCTTTGACGCAACGATTTGGAAGGGGCGGCGTTGGTCGGCCGCGAATGCCTATCTGCGGCCTGCCTTGAAGCGTGAGAATTGCCGTGTCGTCCGCGCCTTTGCCCGCAAGGTGGTCATCGAAAGTGGCCGCGCGGTGGGCGTTGAGGTGGAAATGCGCGGTACGCGGCGATTGATCCGCGCGGGCGCGGAAGTGATCGTTGCGGCGTCTTCCATAAACTCGCCGAAGTTGCTGATGTTATCAGGCATCGGGCCGGGCGCCCATTTGGCTGAACATGGGATTGAGGTCATCGCGGACCGTCCGGGCGTCGGCCAGAACCTGCAGGATCATTTGGAGCTTTATATCCAACAGGCGGCGATCAAGCCCGTGTCGCTGTTTAAGTATTGGACGCTCCTTTGGAAAAGCCGGATTGGGGTCGAGTGGTTGATCCGCAAGACGGGATTGGGCACCTCGAACCAATTTGAGAGTGCAGGGTTCATTCGCTCGAAAGCGGGGGTGAAATACCCAGACATTCAGTATCACTTCCTGCCAATTGCGGTGCGCTACGATGGGAAGGTGGCTGCCGAGGGGCACGGGTATCAGGCTCACGTCGGCCCGATGCGGTCGGTGTCACGGGGGGAGGTTACATTGCGGTCAGGCGATCCGAACGACGCGCCGAAGATCTTATTCAACTACATGTCCGATCCCTCGGATTGGGCGGACTTTCGAACGTGTATTCGGTTGACCCGGGAAATCTTTGGTCAAGATGCGTTCAGGCCCTATCGTGGGCATGAAATCCAACCGGGGGATGCGGCGCAAAGTGATGACGCCCTTGATGCTTTCATCCGCGATGAGGTCGAAAGCGCCTATCATCCCTGTGGGACCTGCAAGATGGGCGCAGCGGATGATCCGATGGCGGTGGTTGACCCAGAATGCCGGGTGATCGGGGTTGACGGGTTACGAGTGGCCGACAGTGCAATCTTCCCGCGTATCACGAACGGGAATCTGAACGCCCCCTCAATCATGGTGGGTGAAAAGGCTGCAGATTTTGTGTTGGGCAAGCAACCCTTGCCACCCGCGAACGATCAGCCTTGGGTGCATCCCGAATGGGTGACCAAGCAGCGGTGATTGCGGGCTTCGAAATGGGTGCGTTGTCGGGCACCGCCCGCCCTCATTTCGGGGCTCCATCCCCGACCCCGAGATATTTTTGACCAGAAGACACAGGACCACGCCCCGGGGATCGGGTGGTGTTAGCCTCGGTGCGTTTCAGGTGACCTGATAGGGCAACATGCCCCGATGGTCGGGGTCCACCTGCAACTGTCGTTCCAGGGGCGGGACGGCGCGTTGATGGCAGGTTTTGCGTTCGCAAATCCGGCAGGAGATGCCGATAGGTTCATAGGCGTCAGCCGCGCCGGTCAACATGTGGTCGGCGTAAACAAGCGTGTCGGCGTGTTTGACCTCACACCCCAGACCGATCGCGTAGCGGCGGGTTGGCGCGTTGTATGAGCCGCCCGGTTTTGACACATCGCGCGCTAGACAGAAGTAGCGCACTCCATCTGGCGTTTCCGCAAGTTGGCGCAGGAATTGGCCTGGCGTTTCAAACGCCCGGTGCACGTTCCAAAGCGGGCAGGCCCCGCCGTAGCGCGCAAACTGGAGCGTTGTTGCGGAATGGCGTTTGGTTATGGTGCCTGCCTGGTCCACACGCACGAAGAAGAACGGCACGCCCTTTGCGCCGGGGCGTTGCAGGGTGGACAGGCGGTGGGCGACTTGTTCAAGCGAGGCACCAAAGCGCGTCGCGAGGATTTCTAGGTCGTGGCGGTTTGATTGCGCCGCATCGAGAAAGCGCGCGTAAGGCATAAGCGCAGCCCCGGCAAAATAGTTGGCAAGACCGATTTTGGCGATGCTGCGCGCCGCTTCTGACTGAAAGCGCGCAAGGTCAAGTGTGGCGTCGAGTAGATCGGCCCGCGTCAGCAGCGCCAACTGCAACAGCAATTGAAAGGTCTGAGTGGGCTGTTCGCTGTACTGCGAGAGCGTCAACGTGCGCGTGACGGGATCGTAACTCCGCAAGGGTGGGATCGCAGCGGTGGAGACAGTGACGCCAATCGCGCGCAGAGCGGCTTCGGCCCCCTGGGTGAGTGATAGCTCCGGCGGAATGGACTGTGCGAAATGTTCTGCCGCCCGGTCAATCGCATCGATGTAGTTGTCGCAGTAATGAAAGAAGTCACGGACTTCTTCCCAGGGGCTCGGCGTTGGGCGGGCATCTTCGCGGCCCAAAGCCTCGTCAAGGGAGGCCAAGCGCTCGTGGGTTTGGCGGTAGCCAGCGTGCAGGTCAAGAAAGGCGCGGACGAAAGACGGGGCGTTCGCGGCGGCGGCCCGCAGGTCGGCTAAGGGCGGCGTGCCGCTGGTGAAGACAGGGTCGGCCAAGGCCTCGCGCAGGTCGCTGATCAGTCGGGCCTCATCCCCGGCTTGAATCTCTGCGACGTCAAAGCCGAACTCTTGCGTGAGGCCAAGGATCACAGCCGTGCTGATTGGGCGGTGGTTGTTTTCCATCTGGTTGAGATAAGGAAGCGATACGCCAAGCCGAGTGGCGAAGGCCTTTTGTGTCAGCCCGACGCGGTTGCGCAGGTCGCGGAGTTTTGCTCCGGCATAAAGCTTTTGAGTCGCCATGGTGCTGCCTTTGCAAGTTTGCAATGTGGCTTGCTAAACACTGCTAACCTCCGCAATCAAGCGGTGATCTGTTTTTCCCGCCAAATGACAAACAAAATGCTGACCATGGCCAGGACCGACACAATGACCATGAGCCATTGCAGCGGGACAGTGCCGCTTTCGACCGTAAGCAACCCGCCCGCAAATTGTGAAAGCGCCGCGCCGCCGCCGACCATGATGGCGCCGCCCAGCCCACTGGCGGTTCCCGCGAGGCGCGGGCGAACCGACAGCATTCCGGCCAGCCCGTTTGGCATCGTCATGCCATTTCCCAGCCCCATAAAGGTGCAGAAGCCAAAGAATAGAAGCGGCGTACTGAGTCCGATGAGCGCCAGGAAGAGCGACACGCCCAGCCCGATCACGGTGATGATCGTCCCGAGGAAAGCAAGCTTGTTGATGCCAAGCGCAGTTGCAAAACGCCCGGAAAGGAAGTTGCCGATGACGTAGCCCACCGCGGGGGCGCCCAAACCAACGCCGCTCCAAAACGGGGTCAAGTCAAACACTTCGACCGCGACAAAGGAGGCGCCACCCAGAAGCGCGAAAAAAGCACCGGAGGCGAAGGCCGTGCAAAGCGCGTAGCCCCAGAACCGGGGGGAGGCGAATAGCTCCGGATAACTTTTCACTTGTTCGCGGAAGCCCAGACCGCCGTCTTGCACGGTTTCGCCAAGGTCGAAATAGCAGACACCGAAAACCAAGACGCCTGCGATGGCGAGGAAGGCAAAGTTCGATTGCCAGCCAAATAATTCGTCCAGCGCCCCGCCGATCATGGGGCCAATCATCGGGATCAGCGCCATGCCCATGGTGACGTAGCCGATCATTGAGGCGGCTTGGTCCTGTGGAACCATATCGCGAACGATGGAGCGGCTCAGCACGAGGTTTGTCACCACGGCTGCCTGCAGCATCCGGAAAATCAAAAATGCTTCAATCGATTGGGACAACATCGCGCCGACGGACGCCGCCACAAAAATCAAGATGGATCCCAAGACCAACGGCCTTCGTCCGATCTTGTCAGAGATCGGCCCGATCAGCAGTTGCGGGATGACAGTGACGGCCAAATAGCCCGACACGGCCAGCTGCATCGTGGCGTAACTCGTATCAAAATAGTCGGCCATATGGGCCAGCGACGGCAAAAACACCGACATATTCATCGCGCTGATGCCTGCGATGAGAACCAAGGTCACCATGTGTGGTGGGGTCGTGCGGTCAAATAAGCGCACGTTGGGTGTTACCGACATAACTCACAGCTACGCCTGCAGTTGCGAAGTGTCCATCAGCAAATGGGGAGAGCGGGGTGTGCGGTGGTGCAGTGTATTTGCAAATTTGCAAATCTAAAGAGTCACCCAGTAATAACTTTGCAAATATTTCCTTCTGTCCAACCGCGTGGCGGGCTATGCAGTGGCGACGGCACGGAGGGACGTTTCATGGATATCTTGCAAGAGCTTCAATCGCGGCGCGACACGGCCCGCCTGGGCGGTGGTCAAAAGCGGATCGATAGCCAGCACGCCAAAGGCAAACTGACGGCGCGGGAGCGGATTGATCTGTTGCTCGATGAAGACTCCTTTGAAGAGTTCGATATGTTCGTCACCCACCGCTGCACGGACTTCGGCATGGAAGCGCAAAAGCCTGCGGGCGATGGCGTTGTGACCGGCTGGGGCACGATCAACGGTCGAATGGTTTATGTGTTCAGTCAGGATTTCACCGTCTTCGGTGGCTCCCTGTCGGAAACCCACGCCCAGAAGATCTGCAAGATCATGGACATGGCGGTGCAGAACGGTGCGCCAGTGATTGGGTTGAACGACTCAGGTGGCGCGCGGATCCAGGAAGGCGTGGCATCCTTGGCGGGCTATGCCGACGTGTTTCAGCGGAACATCATGGCCTCTGGCGTGGTTCCCCAGATCAGCGTGATAATGGGGCCTTGCGCGGGTGGGGCCGTCTATTCCCCTGCGATGACGGACTTTATCTTCATGGTCAAAGACACCTCCTACATGTTTGTCACCGGGCCGGACGTGGTGAAAACGGTGACGAATGAGGTGGTCACGGCAGAAGAACTCGGCGGGGCAGGGACGCACACGAAGAAATCCTCTGTCGCGGATGGGGCCTTTGAAAACGACGTTGAGGCGCTGATTGAGGTGCGCCGCTTGGTCGACTTCCTCCCGCTCAACAACCGTGAAAAGCCGCCGGTGCGGCCGTTCTTTGATGATGTGAACCGGCTCGAAGACAGCCTCGATACCCTGATCCCTGACAACGCCAACACGCCGTACGATATGAAAGAGCTGATCGTGAAGCTGGGCGATGAGGGGGATTTTTATGAGATCCAGGAAGACTACGCCAAGAACATTCTGACCGGGTTTATCCGTATGGAAGGGCAGACTGTGGGTGTGGTGGCGAACCAGCCGATGGTGCTGGCCGGGTGCCTCGACATCGACAGCTCCCGCAAGGCCGCGCGGTTTGTTCGGTTCTGCGATGCCTTTGAAATCCCGATCCTGACCTTGGTCGACGTGCCAGGTTTCCTGCCGGGGACGGGGCAGGAGTACGGTGGCGTAATCAAGCATGGCGCAAAGCTGCTCTTTGCCTACGGTGAAGCGACGGTGCCGAAGGTCACGGTGATCACCCGCAAAGCTTACGGCGGGGCCTATGATGTGATGGCGTCCAAACACCTGCGCGGCGATTTCAACTACGCTTGGCCGACCGCCGAAATCGCGGTGATGGGGGCCAAGGGCGCGACGGAGATTATTCACCGGGCGGATCTGGGCGATGCCGACAAGATCGCGGCCCATACGAAGGACTACGAAGATCGCTTCGCGAACCCCTTTGTCGCAGCCGAAAAGGGCTTCATTGATGAGGTGATCATGCCGCATTCAACGCGCAAGCGGGTGTGCCGGGCGTTTGCCTCGTTGCGCGGAAAGCAACTGCAGAACCCGTGGAAGAAACACGACAACATTCCGCTTTAGGGGCGCCGCTCGCGACCCTATGGGTCTCACCCCGAGAGTTTTTCGACCAAAAGAAGGAGGAGCGTTGATGTTAAGATTTGCTGTTGCAGTCTGTTTGTGCGCGACGCCGTCTTTAGCGCAAGACGTGAGCGTGCCGTCGGGGCTCGACATGTCCTTGTTTGACGTGATCCTGGAAGAGGACGACCAGACCGCGCGGTTTCGGTTTTTGGTGCCAGCCGTTGGCGGTGACGTCACCTTTGCCGATGTCATTCCGGATTTTGAGTACCTGTGCAACGAGCTGGCGATCCCGGGTCTCGCCGCAAATGGCTGGGCGGCGACGGATATCGTGATTTCGATGTCGGAAGCGGAAATCCCCTTTGGGACCGTTACGTCTGAGGTGACACAGTTCTTTCAACCTTTCCGTGTCGAAAATGACACCTGCATCTGGGAGGACTTTTGAAAATGTCACGAGATGTTGGGGGAAGGGTTGCCAAAAAGTTGTTAGCTGTCGCGCTGGGGCCACATTCGCGTGAAACCGCAAGGGGCTGCTATGCAGCGGCACCGTTGGTGGCTAGGGTGATGTCATACGCGGCAAAGACCGCGGTTCAAAAACCATGCTGCATGTGGGGCCAACCCGCAGCAGTCGCTAAGAGCAGGTATGACACATGTCACTCGGTACAAAGACCTTCCTGGTCGCGGCCATCATGGCGCTTGTCGCCATTGGCGGGAGCATTGGTGCGCAAGACGCGCGCGCGGACGTTCCTGAGGTCACGCCCGGGCACATCGCCCACTAAAAACGGCGCATTTGCGCTGGGGAGGCCGTGATGGAAAAGCATCGCGGCTTCCCCGGTCGCCTTCCCGGTACCGACTTTCAATTCACGATCCGCCGCGGCAACAAGGATGGTGTCGCGACTGCAATCACCGCACGTGAACGCTATTCGGACCGCCGCCCTGCAGACCGACGCGCCGATGCGGGGTTCATGCAGGCATTGTGGGATCAGTTTGGCGATGAACCCTTTGTGCGCGGCAATCTCGACGCGGGACGGCTGAGCTGGCTTTTCGGGCGTGAGGTGATTCCCGCGGAGGATCCCTTTGACCCAGAGAGCTACGACGCCCTTTTGCAGATCAATGTTGCCGTCGCACGGATCAGTTTCCCGGAGATTGCGGGCCTATGAGCGGCAATTTGATGCAATATCAGACGATTGTCGGCGGAAATTGGCTCAATTTGTCCAAAAAGTCGGCGTTCTGTGAATTTCCCTTGGAAGTTGAGCGCGGCTTTGGCACAGACATTCACATAACAAAACGGCGCTGCCGTTCGTCAGCCTACGACGCATCATTTTTGGTGCACATAATAAGCCGGCTTCTCGCGCAACTGCGAGGGTCGGCTTTTGTGTTTAAACTGGCAGGAAAGCGCCGCCTCAAACAGTTTTGTCTTGTTCATTTGCGCGCTACAGCGCATGCAATGCCTACGGTACTTCCTCAAAAGGGCAAAAAATCATGCTTAACAAAAACTGGATCATCGCGGCAGTCGCTTCAATTACGCTTGCAGGCTGCCTGGAAAACGACGCAGAGCGCGCACTGGTTGGTGCCGGCGCAGGCTGCGTGGCTGGCGAAGTCATTGGCAACGACAACTGTGTTGAAGGCGCGCTGGCAGGCGGCCTTGTCGGCGCGTTGGCTGACGACCTCTAATACTGCTTTGACATCTGCCCGGCGACGGGCATCTGATACGATCGACCGCCTTTGGAGTATGCCTCCGAAGGCGGTTTTTCTTTTGAAGGACACTGCTCATGTTTAAAAAAATCCTCATCGCGAACCGGGGTGAAATTGCCTGCCGCGTCATGAAGACCGCCCGCAAGATGGGGATCAAGACGGTGGCGATCTATTCCGATGCGGACCGCAATGCGCTGCATGTGAAGATGGCGGATGAGGCCGTGCATATTGGGCCTGCGCCTGCGAACCAGTCCTACATCGTTATCGATAAAGTGATGGACGCGATTAAGCAGACCGGGGCAGAGGCGGTGCATCCCGGCTACGGCTTCTTGTCAGAGAACGCGAAGTTTGCGGAAGCCTTGGAAGAGGCGGGCGTCGCCTTTATTGGACCACCCAAGGGCGCGATTGAGAAGATGGGGGATAAGATCACCTCCAAGAAGATCGCACAGGAAGCCGAGGTTTCCACCGTGCCTGGATACATGGGCCTGATTGAGGATGCGGATGAGGCCGTCAAGATCTCCTCCGAGATCGGCTATCCGGTAATGATCAAAGCCTCTGCCGGTGGTGGCGGGAAAGGCATGCGGATTGCGTGGAATGATCAGGAAGCGCGCGAAGGCTTCCAATCTTCCAAGAACGAAGCCGCGAACTCCTTCGGTGATGACCGGATCTTCATTGAGAAGTTCGTCACCCAGCCGCGGCACATCGAAATTCAGGTGCTCTGTGACCAGCACGGCAATGGCGTGTTCCTCCATGAGCGGGAATGCTCGATCCAGCGTCGAAACCAGAAAGTCATCGAAGAGGCGCCGTCGCCGTTTCTGGACAACGAAACGCGCAAAGCGATGGGGGAACAATCTCTCGCGTTGGCCCATGCCGTCGGCTACGCCTCTGCCGGGACCGTGGAGTTCATCGTCGATGGGGGGAAGAATTTTTACTTCTTGGAGATGAATACCCGTTTGCAGGTGGAACACCCCGTGACAGAGCTGATCACCGGTGTTGACCTTGTCGAACAGATGATCCGGGTCGCCTATGGTGAGACATTGCAAATCGCGCAGGACGACCTGACGATCAACGGTTGGGCGATGGAAAGCCGCCTTTATGCAGAAGATCCGTATCGTGGGTTCTTGCCATCGATCGGCCGCCTAACGCGCTATCGTCCGCCTTCGGAAGAGGCGACAGCGACACACGCCGTGCGTAATGACACCGGCGTTTTCGAAGGCGGCGAGATCAGCATGTATTACGACCCCATGATCGCCAAGCTGTGCACCTGGGCGCCGACCCGCGCTGAGGCGATTGAGGAGATGCGGATCGCTCTCGACAGTTTTGAGGTTGAAGGTATTGGCCATAACATCCCCTTCCTCAGCGCAGTTTACGACCACGAGAAGTTCACCTCCGGCAACATGACCACAGCCTTTATCGAGGAGGAGTACCCGGAAGGCTTTGATGGTGTGGCCTTAACGGATGGCGACCTCAAGCGCATCGCGGCGGCAACGGCCGCCATGTACCGCGTGTCAGAGATTCGCCGTTCGCGCATCTCGGGTCGGATGGATAATCATGAGCGTCACGTTGGTTCTGATTGGGTCGTCCGTCTTCAGGATCAGTCCTTCGATATCGTCATAGGTGCCGACAAGGATGGTGCGACCATCGATATAAACGGCGATACCTATCGCGTTGAAAGCGACTGGACGCCGGGGCAGCCGCTCGCCAAGTTGACGGTTGATGGCACGCCGCTGGTCTTGAAGGTGGGCAAATTGCCAGGGGGGTTCCGCGTCCGCTATCGCGGCGCCGACATGCCGGTCAACGTCTACACACCACGCCAGGCGGAACTGGCGGCACTGATGCCAGAGAAGGTCGCGGCAGATACGTCTAAAATGCTGCTTTGCCCGATGCCGGGGCTCATCGTTTCGGTCAACGTCGCGGAAGGGGATGACGTCCAGGAAGGGCAGGCGCTTTGCACGGTCGAGGCGATGAAGATGGAGAACATCTTGCGGGCTGAGCGCAAGGGCGTAGTCAAAAAGATCAACGCAGGTGCGGGCGACAGCCTCGCCGTGGATGATGTGATCATGGAGTTTGAGTGACCTGGGTCACCGCCATATCTGAGGGCTATCCGTCCGTCCCGCGCCGGTTCGCGATCTCTTGCTGGCGCAACGGCATCTTATCGATGGACCTTGAGATTTCGCGCACGTCCCATGGGGCGGGTTTGCGAAAGGCCACGCGGCCGTCTTTGCCGATCAGGGCCAGCATGAACGATCGGGGGCGGAGGGTCTTGCGGAGTTCCGAAAGCGTATCAGGGTCCGTATCCGTAACCACAATCACGTCGCGCACTGCAAGGTCGTCGGCACGCGCCGCGATAAGGTCCATCTGTTCTAGGAACAGCGGGTCATTGTCCCCACGCCCAAAGACAACCAGCGCGCGGAGCTGCCATTGGAGATCGTCAAGCACGACCTCCTCCGTGGCGAAAACACGTGTTGGGTCCTCTTGCCACGCCGCGATGGCGGTTTCAGCGGAACCTGCAGTCGGGATAGCGGCCAAAGCCGCAAGAAGTGCCAGTTTTTTCATGATTAAAGATATAGGCGCACCGTTGGCGAAAGCGAAGGCCCACGCACGGGAATGTGCCCCAGAACGGAGAAACCGATGACAAAAGACGCTTGGTCAGAGATTGCCGCGAAGGAATTGCGCGGGAAGGCCGTGGAGGACCTGACCTGGGACACGCTGGAAGGCATCCCGGTGCAGCCGCTCTATACCGCCGAAGATACCGCCGAACTGCCCCATATGGGCGGCATTCCGGGGCAGCATCCGTATACGCGGGGTGTGAAAGCCACAATGTACGCAGGGCGCCCGTGGACGATCCGACAGTATGCAGGGTTTTCGACGGCCGAAGAGTCGAACGCGTTTTATCGGAAGGCCTTGGAGGCCGGACAGCAAGGCGTTTCCGTCGCCTTCGATCTGGCAACGCACCGGGGCTATGACAGTGACCATGAGCGGGTGGAGGGCGACGTTGGCAAGGCGGGCGTGGCGATTGATAGCGTCGAAGACATGAAGATCCTGTTTGATGGCATCCCACTCGATAAAGTCAGTGTTTCCATGACAATGAACGGCGCTGTTATACCGATCCTCGCGAATTTTATCGTCACGGGTGAGGAACAAGGCCACGATAAATCGGTTTTGGCCGGCACTATTCAGAACGACATCCTGAAAGAGTTTATGGTGCGAAACACTTATGTGTATCCGCCCGAAGCCTCGATGCGCATTATCGCAGATATCATTGGATATACAGCGGACTACATGCCGAAGTTCAACTCAATTTCGATTTCTGGCTATCACATGCAAGAGGCGGGCGCGAACCTTGTGCAGGAGTTGGCGTTCACCATTGCGGATGGGCGCGAATACGTCCGGACAGCGATTGCCGCGGGGATGGACGTTGACAAATTCGCACCTCGGCTATCGTTTTTCTTCGCCATCGGGATGAACTTTTTCATGGAGGCGGCGAAGCTGCGGGCGGCCCGCCTGTTGTGGTCTCGGGTGATGGCAGAGTTCAATCCGACCAACCCCAAATCGTCGATGCTGCGCACCCACTGCCAAACCTCTGGCGTGTCGCTACAGGAACAGGACCCTTACAACAACGTCATCCGTACAGCCTATGAGGCGATGTCGGCGGTACTGGGCGGCACGCAGTCCTTGCACACCAATGCGTTGGATGAAGCCATTGCATTGCCAACCGATTTTTCCAGTCGAATTGCGCGTAATACGCAGCTGATTTTGCAAGAAGAAACCGGCGTGACCAATGTTGTCGATCCGCTTGCTGGGTCCTACTACGTTGAAAGCCTGACACATGAATTGGCGGAGCAAGCTTGGGCCCTGATCGAAGAAGTGGAAGAGCTTGGCGGCATGACAAAGGCTGTCGGGTCCGGCATGCCGAAGCTACGGATTGAAGAGACCGCAGCACGGCGGCAAGCGATGATCGACCGAGGCACCGAAGTGATTGTCGGCGTGAACAAATACCGCAAGGACGAAGAAGAACTGATCGACATCCGCGACATCGACAACGATGCGGTGCGGGCCGCGCAAATTGCACGAATCGTACAAACGAAGGCGGAGCGTGACGCGGCAGCCTGTGAAGCGGCGCTCAATGAGCTCAGCCGCCGGGCAACAGAGGGTGGCAATTTGCTCGAAGCTGCAGTTGAGGCTGCGCGCGCGCGCGCAACGGTAGGAGAGATCTCTATGGCAATGGAAAAGGTATTTGGCCGCCACCGGGCGGAGGTGAAGACGCTCGCCGGGGTCTATGGTGCTGCGTATGAAGGCGACGCGGGCTTTGCCGCGATTCAGAAGTCCGTGGAAGACTTCGCTGAGGAAGAGGGGCGCAGGCCCCGGATGCTCGTCGTCAAGATGGGCCAAGATGGCCACGATCGGGGGGCGAAAGTGATCGCCACGGCCTTCGCGGACATTGGATTTGACGTGGACGTAGGCCCGCTGTTCCAAACGCCAGCGGAAGCAGCGCAGGACGCGATTGATAACGACGTGCATGTGATTGGGATTTCATCACAGGCGGCGGGGCATAAGACGCTCGCGCCTAAGCTGGTCGCGGCGCTGAAGGACGCGGGCGCGGAAGACATCATCGTCATCTGCGGCGGCGTGATCCCGCAGCAAGATTACCAGTTCCTGTATGACAACGGAGTGAAGGCGATCTTCGGGCCGGGCACCAACATCCCGAAGGCCGCCGAAGATATCCTTAGGCTGATCCGGGAGGCGCGCAGCTGATGCTGACGCTCGACCATATCGCGGTCGGGTGTGAGCGGCTGGAAGAGGGCGTGGCCTGGGTGGAAGACACGCTTGGTGCCGCGCTGCAGCCGGGTGGTCAGCACGCCTACTACGGCACCCACAACGCGTTGATGCATCTGGGGCCAAATCTCTACCTGGAGGTCATCGCGAAGGACCCGGATGCGGCACCCGTGGGACGCCCCGCTTGGTTCGGGTTGGACAGGTTCAAGGGCCCGCCGCGCCTTGCCAATTGGCTCTGCCGCGCGGATGACATGACCGCTTACGCCGCGATTACGGGGCCTGCAGTGCCTTTGTCGCGCCGCAATCTGGAGTGGGAAACGACGGTGCCGAATGATGGGTCATTGCCGATGGACGCGGGTTTTCCTTCGCTGATCCGGTGGGCCACAAGTGCCGTTCCGCCGCCCTACGTTCTGCCAAAGACGGGCTGTGATTTAGTCAGCCTGACCGTGACGCACCCGGACGCAGACTGGCTGCGGGAAACCTTGACCGTTGAAGGCCCCGCAGTTGTGTTTGAAACAGGGCCAGCGGCATTGTCCGCACGCATTGAGACACCATCAGGTTTGCGTACTTTAGGATCAGTCTAAATCTAAACTGATCAGTTCAAAAAAGATCATTTCGCCTCTGACATTTGCCTGAGTTGACGTTAAGATAGAGGTATGTCGATTTGGTCTCGCATCGCTGACGCAATCTCAGCCCTCACCTCTGGTGAAGGGTTGTCGGTTGTGTTTGAGAAGCTGCGGGCGTCGCCAGACCGTACGGTTGCTTTCACAATTGCT
This sequence comes from Pseudomonadota bacterium, assembly GCA_038526085.1. Taxonomy (GTDB): domain Bacteria; phylum Pseudomonadota; class Alphaproteobacteria; order Rhodobacterales; family Rhodobacteraceae; genus Yoonia. The sequence goes on from JBCBHE010000010.1 coordinate 30,277, forward strand.
GTCATCGCACTGGGCGCCAAGATGGCAAAAGCAGATGGTCATGTAACGCGCGATGAGGTGACAGCCTTTCGGGAGGTTTTCCATATCGCGGCCGAAGATGAACCGCAGGCGGCAAAGGTCTTCAACCTCGCCCGGCAAGACATTGCAGGTTACGATGTTTATGCCCGCAGAATCAAAGCGATGTACGGCGATGATGATGCCGCATTGTGCGACCTGATCGAAGGATTGTTCCACATCGCGATGGCGGATGGGGAGTATCACCCAAACGAGAATATCTTCCTTGAAGAGGTCGCGGAGATTTTTGGGTTTAGCCACCGCCGCTTTACCCGGATCCGGTCGCAGTTTGTGCCGGACGCGGAGCGGGACCCTTACGATGTGCTTGCCGTATCGCCGGAGGCAGACATGGCCACGATCCGTGCGGCGTGGCGCAGGCGCGTAAAAGAGGCGCACCCCGACCAGATGCGCGCCCGTGGGGTGCCGGAAGAGGCGGTGAAGATGGCTGAGGCAAGGATGGTGGCCGTGAACCTCGCCTGGGAACAAATTAACGAAATGCGCAACACGCCAGAGCCTGCATGACAGCCCATACCCTGCGGTTGGCCACCTACAATGTGGAGTGGTTCAATACCCTGTTTGATGACGACGGCGTGCTGATCAACGACGACAGTTGGTCGGCGCGGTGGAACGTCACGAAGGCTGATCAAACCGCAGCACTTGGCACTGTGTTTCAAGCGATGGACATGGACGCCGTGATGGTGATCGAGGCGCCCGATACCAGCCGTAAGCGGCAGGGCTCCATCGCACTGGCAAACTTTGCCGAACGCTTTGGCCTGCGGGCACGTGAGGTGATCATGGGTTTTGCCAATGACACCCAGCAGGAAATTGCGTTGCTCTATGACCCTGACGTGCTGACAGCAGTGCATGACCCGATCGGGGAGCTTAACACTGCGAGCCCGGCGCCGCGTTTTGACGCCGAATTGCGCATCGACTTGGACACTGACGCGGCCCTCGACGTGGTCAGGTGGTCCAAACCACCGTTGGAGGTGAAGGCCGAGGTGGGGGGGCAGGTGCTGCGCCTAATTGGGGTGCATGCGAAGTCCAAAGCACCTCACGGGGCGGGGAACGATGCGGAGGCAACCCGGATCGCGATCCAGAATCGGCGCAAGCAGTTGGCGCAGTGCATTTGGCTGCGCCAGCGGGTGAACCAGCATCTGGAGGCAGGCGACGATCTGCTTGTGATGGGGGATTTCAATGACGGGCCAGGGCTCGACGAGTATGAAAAGCTTTTTGGGCGTTCGGGAATTGAAGTGGTGCTGGGGGAAGAGGGTGCGACGCAGTTGTATGACCCTCATGCGTCGCAAGTGTTGAGCCGTCGCATTGCGGCGGTGCCCACGACGGCCCGATTTTCCAAACGGGGTGGCGTGTTTCTGAACGCCCTGCTCGACTACATGATGGTCTCGCCTGGGGTGCGGTCCGCTGGGCCGACCTGGCAAATCTGGCACCCGTTTGATCACCAGGACTGCTATGCCAATCCGACCTTGCGCGAGGCCCTGCTTACCGCCTCCGACCACTTCCCAGTCAGCCTCACTTTGCCGATGCCATTTGGGGAATCGGCGAAGTAGCCTTATATGGATGGCATGAAACAGATCATTACCTCCGCCGTCGTCCTCACTTTGGCTCTGTCACCCGCCCACGCGCAAACCGCCCAGACGGGTGAGGTGGAAGAAGGGTTCGACCTGATGGAAGAGGGCGCGAAGCTGCTTTTCCGCGGGCTTCTCAATGAAATGGACCCCGCGATTGAGGAGTTGAAAGGGTTGGCCGATGAGATTGGTCCGAAAATGCAATTGTTCGCGGAAGAGATGGGCCCCGCCTTTGCCGAATTGATGGCCCAGGTCGACGATTTGCGGAACTATGAGGCCCCGGAATTGATGCCGAATGGGGATATCATCATTCGTCGCCGTCAGGTGGCGCCAGAGTTTGTTCCGCAGATTGATAACGACACGGGCGACGTTGAACTCTAACACCCGTTTCCGTCGTAAGATGCTGGCGGCGGGCGTTGTTGTGGCAAAAGGAAGCGGAACAGCCGCCCTAACGCTTAGGCGGTTTGGCGAAGCTGACGTGGGCGGTTGCGCCCAATGCTGAGGCGAGACCGCTGAACCGGGCTTCCGCAACCTCACCAAAGAGCGGGGCGGCGTCGACGCTCAGTTTCAGGTGTAACTCGCCTGCCTTTTTCTTCCATTTGAGCGAGCCGGGCGCGTGATCCGTGCCCACCCAAAGCATCGCGCCGAGCCGCATCGCGCGGCCAAGGATCTGGGCTTCCTCGACCTCTTTGGCCGATAGCATGTCAAGCAGGGGTGTAAAGCGGTCGCTCGTCGATTTGGATGAATAGCGGTTCATCAAGGCAAGGCCGAGGAAGACCCGTTCGGCGTGTTTCAACCCGCCCAGGTTGGCGCGAGTGGCGTTATCAAACGTCACTTCCGCCCGGTAATCGGGATGCGCCCTCCAGCTCACGTCATGTAGCAGGCAGGCCGCTTTGACGATCCGTTTGCGCTGCCAGTGCATGCGGGGGAAAAGAGGTTGCACAAAATCGAATAGGACACGACCAAAGCCGGGCAAACGCGCGTCTTTGCTTTCGACAAAGCGGCACGCTTCAATCAATGGGTCGCGTTCACGGAGCTCTTTTGGCATCTGCTCATAGAGCATGCCTTCGCGGATCCCGTAGGAGGAGACGGCGATGTCTTTGGGTTTGAACTGGCGAATAATCTCTTTCAGGACAATGACCGCAATGGGCACAAGCGCCATCCGGCTGTCTGAGATATGGCACCGGGTGCGCAGCTCTTGCAGGTCCGATTTGCGGATGTACTCTGCCGTTTTTGCAACCCGCCGCGCCGTCATACGGTACTCGTGCAGGACGGTGAGCGGGTAGTCGCGCCGATCCATGTCGACACGTGCGATCGCCCGCCAGGAGCCACCGACAAGAAACAGACGTTTGCCGGTTACGCTGCCCATTTTCGCATGGAGATCTTTGACGATCTCTCGCACGTGGGCTTTGATTGCGCGGCGTCCGCCTTTGATTTCTTTGAGTTTTAGCGGCCCCAGGGGGGAGGTGACACGGTGTCCCACGCGGCCTTCGGCCAGATCGGCGAGTTCCAAGGACGATCCACCAATGTCGCAGACCAGCCCATAAGAGCCGGGCCATCCCAGAAGAACCCCCTGCGCAGAAAGACGTGCCTCTTCCTGGCCGTCGATGATCCAGATCTTCACGCCGGTCTCGCGTTCGACCTCATCGCGGAAGTCTTGCCCGTCTTTGGCTTCGCGAACGGCTGCCGTCGCAACGGCCGTCAACGGCGCGATACCCATGCTGTCCGCGAGGCCGGCAAAGCGGCGGATGGCCGACAGCGCCCGGTCGCGCCCGACTGGGTTCAGCAACCCGGTCTCTGACAGCCCGGCGCCCAAAGCGCACATAATCTTTTCATTGTAAAAATACGCAGGCGACCGCGCCGCCCCGTCAAACACCACCAAGCGGACGGAGTTCGACCCGACATCGATGACCCCTACACGGCCCAAACCCATGGCCGCCGCATCTTTGAATAGAGGGCGCCCAAAGCCGCCCCAATCCATGCTGTCCGCACCGCCTGCTTTTGCCGGTTGCATGTTCTCTCCCGTCGCCCCGCATGTACATTGTGCGAGGGGCGCTGCTTCGTCAATCGCGAGAAAGGTTTAGCTGATGACGTCTTCGGTGTGTGTCAGCTGTGGCACATCTGACGCACCAGCGGAACCGCGGCCCGACAGTGACGGGTTTTCCATGAAAAAGCGGTGGCAGTTGAAGGCAAACTCACCTTCCGGCACGGGATGGCGCGTGAAGGTGCCGTCAGGTGACATCACCCAGCTTTGCGCCACGTCCCGCAGGTTCGCCGCCATGACTTGGCTCACGATTTGGGCTTTTACGGTGGCGTTTTTGATTTCAACCAATGTTTCGACGCGCCGGTTGAGGTTCCGGCTCATCCAGTCAGCGGAAGAAATGTAGACGAGCGCCTTTTTTGATGGCAGCGCATGCCCGTTGCCGAAGCAAACGATACGCGAGTGTTCGAGGAACCGTCCAACGATGGATTTGACGCGGATGTTCTCAGACAGGCCTTTTACGCCAGGTCGCAGCCCACAGATGCCGCGAATTACAAGGCTGATTTGAACGCCAGCCTGGCTCGCCTCATAAAGCGCATCGATCACGTCGCTCTCAATGAGTGAATTCATTTTGGCCCAGATCATCGCGGGCTTGCCGGCCTTTGCGAAGGCAATTTCGTCTTTGATTTTCTCAATCAGACGCGCCTTCAGCGTTATGGGTGAGATGGCGAGGTTCTCAAGTTCAACCGGTTGGGCGTAACCGGACAAGTAGTTGAATACCTTCGTCGCATCCCGCCCGAGTTTTGTATCACAGGTGAAAAAGCTAAGGTCGGTATAGATCCGCGCCGTAATAGGGTGGTAGTTGCCAGTTCCGAAGTGGGTATAGGTAACGAGCTTGTCGCCTTCGCGCCGCACGACGGTGCTGATTTTTGCGTGGGTTTTGTAATTCAAAAACCCATACACCACATGCGCGCCCGACCGCTCAAGACGGCGGGATTGGCGGATGTTGGCAGCTTCATCGAACCGAGCTTTCAGTTCCACCAAGGCGGTGACCGATTTGCCCTCGTCAGCGGCTTCGCAAAGCGCCTCAACGATGGGGGAGTTTCGGGACGTTCGGTAGAGAGTTTGTTTGATCGCCACGACGTTCGGATCGCGTGCGGCTTGGCGGAGGAAGCGGACGACCATATCGAAGGTTTCATAAGGGTGATGCAGCAGCATGTCTTTCTGCTGGATCGCTGCGAACATGTCGCCTTCGTGGTCTTGTACACGTTCCGGCACACGGGGCGTAAAGGAAGACCAAAGCAGATCGCTGCGGTCGTCGATCACCAGCTCCTTAAGGTCCGCGATGCCGATCATGCCAGACACCTCAACCGTTTCGGCAGGTGTGAGGTGCAGTTCAGACATGATGAAGGATTTGAGCGACTCCGGGGCTTGCGCCTTGATTTTTAGGCGCACGACCTCGCCACGCTTGCGGCGCTTGAGGGCCGTTTCAAATTCGCGCACCAAATCTTCGGCTTCGTCTTCAACCTCCAGATCACTGTCGCGCAGGACACGGAATGCGCCGTGGCCTTTCAGCTTGTAGCCGGGGAAAAGAGTGTCGACATAGGTCAGCAGCAGCTCTTCCAATGGCAAGAAGCGGTGGCCTATGTCGGCGGGCAAGCGCACAAAGCGGTCAATCTGGGCCGGGACAGGGAGCAATGCGCGCAGCGCACGTTTGTCGTCTTTGCGTTCCAGTTGCAGGGCCAGCACAAAACCTTCGTTCGGGATAAACGGGAACGGGTGCGCTGGGTCGATCGCTAAGGGTGAGAGGACCGGGAACACCTGATCCAGAAACACGTCTTCCAGAAAGACTTTATCGTCTTTGGTCAGTGTGTCGTGGGTGACCAGATGCATATCCTGGGCGGCCAGTTCATCTATCAGCTTTGTGAAAACCGTTTGCTGACGGTTCATCAGTGCGCGGGCGCTGTCGTCAATCAGCCGCAACTGCTCGGCGGGCGTGCGCCCGTCAATGCTGGGCGTCGTGATGCCTTCGATGGCGAGTTCACGCAGGCCCGCAACGCGGACAGTGTAAAACTCGTCAAGGTTGGTTGCCGAGATTGACAGAAAGCGGAGCCGTTCGAGCAGCGGGACCTTTGGGTTCTCTGCTTCTTCCAACACGCGCGTGTTGAAACCGAGCCAGCTCAGCTCTCTATTCACGAAGCGCTCTGGTGTCGCGGTGTCGAAGTCGAGAGTTTGCGGCTCCGGGAAGGCGCCCGAAAGGAAGTCTGCTTGCATCATGGGCTCTGGGTAATCTGGGAAGACGATGGTTTTATGACGTCCCAGCCAAGGTCCTGCAAGGTCAGTATGTTGGATGATCTGCATTCAACACTTGACTTGCCAGGCGTTGGTTAACTTTTCGCTTCTCACGGAGGGCGGCCTCGTCCAGCGCGGCAACAACGGCGGCGGCCGCAGCGAAGGAGCGTTCGATCCTCGCGGCAAGATAACTGGGCAGGTCTGGCGGATAGGCGATCTGTCGATCCGCAAAGAGCTTCATCATCACCGCCTTGAGGAGTTCGTCGTCGGGATCGTCGATGTGAGTGGGGGTTGTGGCCTGCATCCGGCTGGCAAGATCGGGCAAGGCTATAGGCCAGCGCCCCGGAGGTGTTTGGGCCGTCATGAGGAGGGGCAGTTTCGCTTGGGCCAAGTGGTTGTGGAGGTGGAACAGCACAGTTTCGCCTGCCGGTGTTAGCCCTTCGATGTCTTCAACAACGATTGGCGTATCGGGGTGCTGCATCTCCTCTGACAGGTCAGCTGCAGCGACGATGCTCGCGGCAAACTCCTGCGCGAAAATGCGCGCGAGGTGGCTCTTTCCAGAGCCCTTCGGGCCGGTCAACACCAGCTTTCGCTCGGGCCAGCCGTCAGGATTGGTGACCATCACAAAGGCCGCCGTATTGGCGCTCGAAACGAAGAAGTCTCCCGCCGTAAGCGAGACACCTGCCGGCAAATCGAATGTAAGTTGCTCGGCCATTTATGTGTCGGGGTTTGCGGGGCCTTTGTAGAGAAGGCTTTCTTTGTACTTCGACAGCCCAAACCGGATCAAAACGCCGATCATGGCGGCCACCGGCACAGCAACAAGCATCCCAACAAAGCCAAACAACGCACCGAAGACCGACAGTGCGAAAAGCAGCCAGACTGGATGCAGGCCCACTGAGTCGCCAACCAGTTTCGGCGTAATGACGTTCCCTTCTAGAAACTGGCCCGCCATGAAAATCACGACAACAGCGCCGAGCGAGACCCATTCGCCCCAGAACTGGAACAAGGCGAGCCCAATCGCGAGGATTCCGCCGACCAACGCACCGACATAGGGGATGAAGGTGATCAAGCCTGCAAAGGAGCCGACGACCAGGCCAAAGTTAAGTCCAACCAACATCAAACCCGCCGCATAGAAGATGCCCATGATCAAGCAAACGGTGCCTTGGCCGCGGATGAAAGCGGCCAGCGTTTTATCAATGTCTTTGGCGATCGTGCGGATTGTTGCGGCATGTTCGCGCGGTAACAGCTCATCCACACGCGCAACCATGCGGTCCCAATCAAGAAGCAGATAAAAGGCCACAACTGGCACAATGACCAACAGGACCACCACGTTCAACAAACCCGAGGCGGAGTTGAGCAGGCTAGTTAGAAACTGACCACCGCGTGCTTGTATTGCCTCGCCAATGCTAACCAGCTGTTTGTAAATCGTGCTTTCTTGGTCGAGTAGGGCAGGGAACCGGGCCTCAAGAAATTCTCGGATCCGCTGTGGGGCTTGCGGTGCGGCTTCAATTAACGCGGCGATTTGGGTCACCAGTGTCGGAATGACGAGCAAGACCAGCAGAATGAAGATGAGAAAGGCGACCAGCGTTATGACAGAAACAGCCAGAACCCGGCTTAACCCCATTTTTTCAAATCGGTCTGCAACCGGGTCAAGGCAGTAAGCAATCGCGCCGCCAAGAATAAAAGGCATTATGACATCGCCCAGCGCCCAAAGGATCAGGCCAAGGACCACGGCTGCAATGCCCCAATAGGTGGTTTGTTGTTGAACGCTTAACGCCATTTGGCTCCTCAATCAGTCCCTTACACATGATGTACGTATATATGATGCGCAAGGGGGGAGGATCGCTCAGATGTGACGTGTTTCGCAAGATTGTCACCTTAAATCTCCGGGTGCTCCGGCCTACCCTGAAGTTAGCAAGGAGCCCTGGGCATTCCCTCAGAACAGGATTCCGGAAGCTGCCGGCGCCGAAGACGCGCTACAGCCCCTGACCGAGCAGCAGCGGTCAGGGGCAACTTTACAAAAAGGTTTAGTGACAAGCGGGGCGCGTGCCGGGCAACAAGACTTTGTCGATCACGTGGATCACGCCATTGCTGGCTTCAATATCTGCGATCACAACGTTGGCCACCTCACCTGTGCCGTCGGCGATGGACACGCCAGAATGGCTGGTGATGCACAAACGCTCAGAGGCCAAGACTGGCTTGTAGTAGTTCGCACCTGGCGCAAACTGGGCTGCTTTCAGCTCCCGGTCATCTACGTGATACAGCAGAACATCGGTCAACTGGCCTTTGTTTTCGGGCAGAAGCAGCGTCTCGACAGTGCCAGATGGCAGTGCCGCGAAGGCATCGTTGACCGGCGCGTAGACGGTGAATGGGCCTGGGCCCGCAAGTGTCTCGGCTAGGTCAGCCGCGGTCACAGCAGCAACGAGTGTTGAGAAACGTTCGTCTGCAACGGCGATGTCAACGATTGTGTTTGCTGTCGCTGAACCTGCTGCAAAAGTCAGTGCAACGGCGGCGGCAAGTGTTTTCAAAGATGTCATAGAGATCCCCTCCTGAAGATGCATGCGACAGTGCATGTAGTGAGAGATACGCGGGGCCCGCCACATTGGCTCACCCCGCTGACATCATTGTTAAGCGCTTGTTATGTTTGATCCAAATCGCCCCGTCGTACGTGAGGGTGACCTTACGACATCTCGCAGTCAGGTTTCTCGGCGGGGACGAGCACTTTGTCGATGAGGTGGATCACCCCATTGCTGACCTTGATGTTGGCCTCGGTCACCGTGGCGATCACGCCGCTGCCATCTTCGATCGTCACACCGTCAGCGTTAATCACACACAGTCGGGTGTCCGCGAGGATCGGCCGGTAATAAGCCGCGCCGGGTGCAAAGTGCCGTGATGTCAGCTTTCGATCGTCGACATGATAGAGCAGGATATCGGCGAGACGGTCGGCGTTCTCCGGCAGTTGCAGCGCCGCCAGTGTTCCCTCTGGCATCGCCGCAAAGGCCGCATCCGTAGGGGCGTAGAATGTGAACGGCCCGTCTTCCGCTAAGGTGTCTGTCAGGTCGGACGTTTCGAGGATGTCGGCCAAAGTCGAAAGGTCTGGATTGGACTGAACCGTTTCCAACAGTGTGGCACGGTCCCCGGCCCGTGCTAGCCCTGCCGTTGCAATCAAGGCGGCACTCAATAAGTACTTAAACATTGTCTGATAGCCCTTCTGTCATTTGATACGCAATATGAGCACGGCGCAGCCCACCCACATCACCTCATCTCATCTGCTCGCGCGATTGTGACATGGCACAACGGCAGCTTGTCGGTGGAGCCCCTGGAACGGCCCTCTAACTTTAACGCGCTGGAAATTTTTTCCGGCGGTTATTGGCGAAAGGATGACGCCCGCCCCCGCGCCAGTTTATAAGCCGGTCCCCTCCAGGTGTTGGACATGTGCCGCTCCAGTACGCAACCAACTGGTTGCCAGTGCATCGCCACCGGCCTATTCCTGTTCGTCGAACCACTTCTGCCCAAAGGTCGCCGCCCATGCGTATGAGCCGCTATTTCCTGCCTGTCCTGAAAGAAACCCCCCGCGAGGCGCAGATCGTCTCGCACCGCTACATGCTGCAAGCGGGGATGATCAAACAAGCCAGCGCGGGCATCTATTCCTGGCTGCCGCTTGGCTACAAGGTCCTGAAAAAGATCGAAAACATCGTCCATGAGGAACAGGCCCGCGCCGGGCATCACGCGATGCTGATGCCCACCCTGCAGTCCGCCGACCTCTGGCGCGAAAGCGGGCGTTATGACGCCTACGGGGAAGAGATGCTCCGGATCACCGACCGGGGCGGGCGCGATATGCTCTACACGCCGACGGCGGAGGAGCTGATAACTGACATCTTCCGCGCCAACGTGACGTCCTACAAGGACCTGCCGCTGACGATGTATCAGATCCAGTGGAAGTTCCGCGATGAGATCCGCCCGCGCTTCGGCGTGATGCGGGGCCGCGAATTCTACATGAAAGACGGTTACAACTTCGACCTGACGAAGGAAGACGCGCTGCACGCCTACAACCGCCATCTGGTCAGCTACCTGCGGACGTACGAGCGGATGGGCCTGAAGGCGATCCCGATGCGTGCGGATTCCGGCCCTATTGGCGGTGATGACACCCACGAATTCCTCGTGCTGGCCGAAACGGGTGAGTCAGAGGTCTTTTACGACAGCGCCGTCACCGATTTGACCTTTGGCGACCGGGAGATCGACTTCGACGATAAAGCCGCCTGTGCTGCCGTTATGGAAGAATTCACCACCAAATACGCCCGGACGGATGAAACCCATGACGAAGCGCTGTTCAACGAGGTTCCTGAGGAGCGCCGCCGCACGGCGCGGGGGATCGAAGTCGGCCAGATCTTTTATTTCGGCACCAAATACTCTGACGCGCTGAACGCCGTTGTCGATGACGGACAGGGCGGAAAGGTTGCAGTGCACATGGGCTCTCACGGCATCGGCGTTTCCCGGCTATTGGGCGCGATTATTGAGGCGTCGCACGACGAGAACGGAATCATTTGGCCGGAAGGCGTCACACCGTTTCATGTTGGCGTCCTAAACATGCGCACGGGTGATGCGGCTTGCGACGCCTCATGCGAAGACCTCTACAAACAGCTGACCGCCGCTGGTTTGGAACCGCTTTACGACGACCGGGACGAGCGGGCGGGTGCCAAATTCGGCACGATGGACATGATCGGCTTGCCTTGGCGGATCACCGTGGGGCCGCGTGGGTTAAAGAACGGCGTGGTCGAGGTGACGTCGCGCCGGACGGGTGAAAGCGCAGAAATGCCAGCGGCAGAGGCGGTGGCGAAAATAGTCGAGATCTACGCGGGCCTGTAGGGCGCCTGCCTGCCACGCACCTGCCGATATCCTTGACTGAGGTCTGCTGTGCGGGGCGACGCTGCAAACCGAACAAATTTATTGAGTGCCCCTTTGAGAAAAAATAGAAACTTTTCTTGGAGAAAAAAAGTGCCCGGCGACCTGTGGCCGCCGGGCACTTACTCAAGGCACTCGTTACTTACTTGATTGCCAAAATGTCAAAATTGCTAACGTTGGCCACCACGCCGTCGTCCCAGCCACCTGCGACTAAAACCGAAGCTTGTTCATTCAGAAGTCCGGCAACCTGCCCAGCAAAGTGTGCGTCACGACCCGCGTCGTCCGCAAAGATGTCGAAGATCGCAAAAGTATTTTCGTCAATCTGGAGGGCCGACCAGAACAAGGTTTTGGGCTCTGTCTCTGCCACAATCGGGCCTGCGGCCGTCAGCAAGGCCGCAAGGTTCTCGGCTTGACCTGGCGCTGCTTGGATCCGGATATATGTCGCGGTCGTTGCACTGTAGAGGTCCACGGGTGCTTTGGCAGACAAGACATCAGAATTGTTGATGTTGGCAACAACGCCAGTGTCCCAACCGCCGTCAACAAGTGTATCAGCGTTGGCATTCAATGCTCCAGCGACAGCACCGGAAAAATGCGCATCGCGGGCGGCTTCATCTTCAAAGATATCGAAGATGGCTAGGCTGTCCCTTGCTTGCAAAGCAAACCAAAGTTTGGTGCCCGGCTCGGTTTCCGCAACCAGGGGTGCAGCACCAGCCAGAAACCCGGCAAAAGCGTTTGTTTGGCCTGACGCGGCAGGCATTTCGATGAAGCTGGCAGTGTGATCGTTCATCACGTTTTCCTGTGCATTTGCGGTTGTTGTCGCGGTGACAAAGGCGAGGGCTGAAGCGGTGTGAAGGAAGATGGATTTCATTGGTCGGCTCCTGAGTTCAAGTTCATCATTTCGTTTTCGATGAGCCCTTGTCCCACGAGCCATCTCCGAGACTCCAATCCCGAAGTTCTATGCTTCGATAGGTGTTGACTATGGTCGATGCGAGGTCGAGATTGTGTGAAGGGAGGCCGCCATGGAAATGAATCAGGTCCGATACTTCTTGGCCGTTTGCGAACATCGAAATTTCACACATGCCGCAAGCGCGTCCAACGTTTCGCAACCCTCCCTCACGGCGGCGATCAAGAAGCTTGAAGAAGAATTGGGCGATGCCTTGTTCATCCGAGACCGCGCTGGCTGCCGCCTGACACCGCTTGGAAAGCTTATGCAACCAAGGCTAGAGCGCATGCAGGCAGAGGCGAGAGAAGCCAAGGCTGAGGCCGTTCGACACACGCGGTTAGAACGGGTTCCTATCAGTATCGGTATCGGTGAAACGATTGGCCATGCCAAGATCTCGGAAGCCGTCGAACGGTTCCGGCTGCGCTTGCCGCAAGCAGAGATCGAGTTGATTGTTGGTGCAAACGACACGTTGTTGGCGGGGCTTCGGGAGGGAGAATTCGATCTTGTTGTTTCTGCGGCCGATGTCAGTGAAGAACTATATCGCATAGATCCTCTCTATCGAGAAACCTATCGTGTTGTGGTTTCAACTGATCATCCCCTGTCAGGATTAGAGGCTGTTTCGCTTGCTGATTTGGCGCAGACGACCATGCTGGATCGACCAAACTGTGAAATGCGAGAGGCGTTGCACGGCGCTTGCGTGAACCACGGACATGCGCTTTACGCCGCGTATCGGTCAAACCGCGTCGACTGGTTGATTGAATTGGCGCGCCAAGGTTCCGGCGCTGTAATCCTTCCCGAGACGTCGATATGTGACCATGAAAATCTTGTCTCCCTTCCAATTGCCGATATGGAGATTGCAAGAGTTGTGAGGGCGCTTCGTTTTCGCCATCAGGCCTCTCGCTCAGAAACAAGCGAACTGGTGCGCGAATTTTCTAGGACCGTAGGTTTGTAAAGAGCAGACATTCGCGTCTCGTGCAGCATTGGTTCCTTTTGGCGGCCTTATGTATCAAACGCATCAACAACATACCTTATAAAAACAAGTCTGTGAATCCATAATGCGGGTATGGAACACACGATATTCGGACTGATGAAAAAGCGCGGCGAGATCGCGGGCGAGCATAGGGCGGCGATGGTGGCCGCTGATGCGCTTAAAGCCGATCTGGACGCCATAGACCGCGCCTTAGTGCTATGCGGTTATGAGGACGACCCCAATGCCCGAGCAGAATGAATGGGAAGCCAAAGCGTCAAATATATTGAAGGCGCAGTTAAAGCTGAAAGGTGTATCCTACGCCCAGCTTGCTGAGTTAATCGGTGACAAAGAACCGAATGTTCGCAATAAGTTGAGTCGTGGGAAATTTTCAGCGGCGTATTTTATTCAATGTTTAGAGAGCCTGAAAACGGATATTTTGCGCTTGCGTTAACATGCGCGGTTTTACTGTTCACAATAGCCTTGGTTTCTTGGGGTGTGCCCTACTCAAAGGGCTACAAGCGCGCCGACCAAGATCATCAAGCCGCATATGCAACCCATCAGGCATCCGAAGAACACGAACGGAAATGCAGGGGCGAGGTTAGTATTGATAAAGCGCTCAGCTGCTATCGGGATGCCTACAATACAGATCGCGAGCAAGAACGCGCCGAGGAAGATCTGGATGCTCAAAGGGAAATGGCGAATTGGGCTGAGGGTATGCTGTGGGCCACGGTTGCTGTGGGCGGCATTACTGCGGGAGTTACTGCTTTGGGTGTTTGGTTTGTCGCCAAGACCCTCAAAGCCACTAGCGACACGCTTTTGGCCGCTAGAGAAGCCAACAACATTATGCGAAACGACCAAAGGCCTTGGCTCTATTGCGACAGCGCAAAGAGGATCGGAAAGGAGGTCGAGTTCGGACTCCGCAATGAAGGACGAACTCCGGCGCATTCTTGTGAAATTCACTACGATGTTTTTTATTATCACCCAGAATCCGGTCTGATTGATAGCCCTATTTCGAGCGGCGGATTCAACAAATTGGGGTCTATTTTCCCAAGCGAAAATGCATTCAGCGTGACCGGAGTCCAAGTCCTTGAGGACTTTGAGGGTCTTCACCCCTTCAAGGCTATCCACATAAGAGGCGTAGTTACCTACATCGATCCCGTGAGTGAAAATCCCAAGAAAAGCCCCTTCTTGTTCATTGAGGTCAATGGCGATGGCGAATTTCGGCGCTACGGTGAGAATAACGCAAATTAAGAAGCCAACAACCTTAATCACGCTTCACCCCCGATCCGGGGTTGCGAGGGAGTCCCCCGCTTGGTGCGTTTGATACATAAGGCCGCCTTTTGGCCTTTGGCCGATGTTCGTGATATCCTTCCAACTGATAGGCACTAGCGCTCGGCGACATCGTCCAAGCAATCTTTGACCGAAACCCAACCTCTGTTAGTGTCGTCCCAACAAACCGAACCGGGCAGGTCAGATGTTGAACACTCTTGCGAAGGCTGCGTGCCTGGCTGGCGCGCTGACGGGCGCTGCGGCGCTGTCGCAGTATCCGGCCTTTACCCAGCAATATATCCAACGGCTTGGCGGCACCGTCGACGCCTTGGCAGAGGTTGTGCGCGACTTTGATAATTCCGCGCTTGAAGCCGGGATCACGCGGGGCGCGGCTCTTTCGCAGCTGACCGGTACAGCTTTCTTAGAGGCCCGTGCCACAGACATGCGTCGTACCTTTGCCCGCCACGTGATCCTGACAGATCAACTGGCACGTCTGCGCAGCGCTAGCGCGATGGAGCGCATTTGGCTTGCCCCGCAGCTACGCGACCCTGAGACTTTGAAGGCAACTTGGCTAGACTACGAGCCTGCCGTGCCTTTCACCGCCGCAGGCGCTGCAACGGGTGGCATCGGTTTTCTAGGCGGCTGGTTCAGCGTTGCCGGGCTTTTGGCGCTGCTCGGTCGCGTTTTGCGGCGCAAATCGCGGCGGCAGGCACCCCAACGGATCGACCCGCCTGTTTTGCGCGAGGACGGCTTTCGCCACACGCCCCGTTTGATGGGAGAAACACGCCCATGAAAGCGCTGATCACCTGGGGCGGCTGGGACGGCCACGAGCCTGACAAGGTCGCCAAGATTTTCGAACGCATCGTGACCGATGCTGGGGGCGCGGCGGAGGTGACCGACACGCTCGCCTGTTTTGACGATCCTGAGAAGCTAGGGACTTTCGACCTGATCCTTCCCGTTTGGACGATGAGTGAGCTCTCGCGCGAGGCGGCCACCCATGTCTCCGAGGCCGTTGCCCACGGCACCGGCATGGCGGGGTGCCATGGCGGCATGTGCGACGCCTTTCGCGGCAACCCGCTCTGGCAATTCATCACTGGCGCCAATTGGGTGGCGCATCCAGGCGGGGATGGGGTGAAGCACAGGGTCACGATCACCTCTGACGATCCACTGGTCGCCGGGATCGCGGATTTTGATGTCGAGACGGAGCAGTATTATCTCCATGTCGATCCGGCCAACCGGGTGCTGGCAACAACGCGCACTGATACGGTCGCATGGTACCACACGCCCAATGGGGCAGTGGACATGCCCGTCGCTTGGACCCGCCACTGGGGCCTGGGTCGGGTCTACTACAATTCTCTCGGCCACAAGGCTGAGGTGATCGCCAGTGGGCCTTCCTATGAGATGATCAAGCGAGGGATCCTTTGGGCGGCGGAGAGCAAGGTCGCGGCTAAAGGAAAAGACATCGCGCCATTCCAAAGCCCTGGGAACCATTGGTAGCCTCGACGCTGTCTTTCGAAGCACCCTCTCACCGATTGCTTGACGCTCCTGCGTGAAACCACCACGTTGCGCCGCAAGAGCAGCAGGAGCCGCACATGGCCACCACACCACCACCCTTTTCAAAGTTTGAATGGATGATCGCTTGGCGCTACATCCGCGCCAAACGCGCGGAAGGTGGGGTCAGCGTGATGACCTGGATCAGCCTGATCGGGGTCACCTTGGCCGTCTTTGCGCTGATCGCAACCCTCGCCGTTCGGTCGGGCTTTCGGGCTGAGTTTGTAGATACGATCTTGGGTTCCAACGCGCATGTTGCAGTCTATCGCCAGACTGAAGTGGTCGAAGGCTCTGGCCGCTATACCAACCTGATTTCGGGCTATGAAGAGCTTGCCGCTGACCTGCGGGCAATCGACGGTGTAATCCGCGCCGCCCCTTTGGTGCGCGGTCAGGTCATGGGCAATTTTGGCAATGAAAATGCGGCTGTAGACGTCTACGGCATTGCTTACGATGATCTGTTGACCATCCCGCGCATCGCCAACCCGGAGGAATTCAGCGGGCGTATTGAAGACTTCGAAAACGGCATCGCGATTGGGTCCGCTCTCGCCAAGGAACTCCAGGTCGGTGTGGGAGATCGGATTAAGATCATTTCTCCCAATGGTGCCCGTACAGCGATTGGCACGACGCCGCGCGTGAATGTCTACGATGTTGTCTACATCTTCACCGCGGGACGCTGGGATATCGATAAGGTCCGCGCCTATCTACCGATTTCGGAGGCGCAGCTCTTCTTTAATCGCGACGGTGTCGCGACCGAGATTGAGGTGATGGTGGAAGATCCGGAGGAGATTGACGCCTTCGTCCCCCAAGTCCTCGCCGCGGCCGGTGAGGGGGGCTACACCTGGACTTGGCGGCAAAGTGCGGGGTCGTTTTTGAGGGCCTTGGAGGTGGAGGACAATGTGATGTTCATCATTCTATCGATCCTTGTTCTGATCGCCTCGATGAACATCATTTCCGGCCTTATCATGCTGGTGAAAAACAAGGGCCGGGATATCGGGATCTTAAGAACGATGGGGCTCTCAGAAGGCTCGATCCTCCGGATCTTCTTTATCTGCGGCGCCGGGATCGGAACACTTGGTACCCTTTTTGGGGTGGTCCTCGGGTGCCTCTTTGCGCTCTACATCGATCAAATTTTCAGTTTCGTGAACTCCCTGGGACAAGGCGGGGTTTGGGACCCTTCGATCCGGGGGATCTACCGTTTGCCGGCGGAACTGCGGTTGGAAGATGTGATCTCTGCCGTGTCGCTGTCGCTCGGGCTGTCCTGGATTATTACGATTTTTCCGGCCCGCCGTGCGGCACGTATGAACCCCGTGGAGGCCCTACGGTATGAGTGATGTTTTACAGCTCTCCGGGATCACCAAAGCTTATAATGTCGGGAAGCCGAATGAGGTGACAGTCCTGCAAGGGGCCGATCTTTCCGTCGCGGCGGGAGAAGTCGTCGCGCTAGTGGCACCATCGGGTGCTGGGAAGTCAACGCTGTTGCATATCGCGGGGCTGCTCGACAGCCCTGATGCGGGGACCGTGACGATCAACGGGACCGACATGACCAAGCGGTCCGACCGCAAACGAACGGGCGTGCGCCGTGGCGAAGTGGGTTTTATCTACCAATTCCACCATTTGCTGCCAGAGTTCACAGCGCTGGAAAACATTGTCTTGCCCCAGCTTGCCAATGGCGTGGTAGAGGCCGACGCGGCGGGGCGGGCGATGGACCTCCTAGGGCATGTGGGCGTGGAAACACGCGCGGGTCACCGTCCGGCAGCACTTTCTGGCGGGGAACAGCAGCGGGTCGCGTTTTGCCGGGCTTTGGCGAACAAACCGTCATTGCTCCTTGCGGATGAGCCGACCGGGAACCTTGATCCGGATACCTCTGACCGGGTGTTTGATGCGCTCATGGGGCTGGTACGGGATACAGGGCTCGCAGCGGTGATTGCGACGCACAATCTAGATCTGGCCGCGCGGATGGACCGCATCGTGCGGATGACGGCGGGCCAACTCACCCCCGCTTAAGCTACTGACTTCCTTCAAAGAATTTGCCCCCAAAAGCCGACATCAGGCTTTCTGAGTTAAGAAAACGCCCACTGCCATCAGGGCGATCCCGCTTGCACGGGTCAGGGACAAAGGTGTTACAGCGGCCCCGAACAGCCCAAAGTGGTCGATCGCGGCGGCGGAGATCATCTGCCCGATCAAGACAAAGAACACGGCATTGCCAACCCCGATGATCGGCGCGATCCAGGTGATGGTGAGCACATAGAAGGCAATCAACACACCGGCTAGGAACAAGTGCTTTGGCGCTGCGGCCACCTTGCCAAAGGCGCTTGGCTGCGTGGCCAGCGCGACAAGCGCCGTGGCCCCAAGGGCGACAAGAAAAAGAACCGCTGCGGCGACTGCCGGTGCGCCCACCCACCGGCCAAGGGCGGCATTCAATGCCGCAAGGATGGGGATACCGAGTCCTGCAGCAAGCATAATGGTGGTATGATAGGTCATGGGGCCTCCGTGCTTCGGATACCGTGCCGTTGCGGCGGGATGGGGTCAAATTCTTTGCCACAAAACATGAAGGCGTCACGCCAAATATGCTGTCTTGATCCAGGTCAATGTGTTTTCCCTGCTTTTGCGGCAAGCTCGTGGAAAACAGGAGGTCGACAGATGAAACCCCAAGCCTTATGGACGCTGCTTCTTTTGACAGCCTGTGTCACTGAACAGGAGGTCGTGAACGGCAAGGCACGCTTTGCTGCCGATTGTGCGAGCTGCCATGGGGCGGTTGGCACCGGCGGGAACATCACGTTTGCGCCTGGCGTGACAGCCCCTGACCTGACCCAGCTCACCGCGCAAAATGGCGGCATCTTCCCGCGCGCGGCGGTGATGGCAACCATTGATGGTCTCAACCGGCCCGCTCACTTCGCAGCCGCGATGCCCGAGTTTGGCGCAGGTGATCTGGGGGAGGCTGTGGTGGTTGAGCTTGAGCCGGGGATCGGGACGCCAACGCCTATTGGCCTGATCGCCTTGGCCGACTATCTCGACAGCATACAGGCGCGCTAACGTTACCCTCGCGCAGTCGTGACATGAAACCGCGCCTGGGTCGGCTAGATGTACAGGCGAAAAGGAAATTCCGATGCTGCGCACCACTGCCCTGACCCTCGCCCTGACCCTTGCCGCCGCGCCCATCATGGCCGGGCCGATCAGTTTTGCCTCCGGCTGGCAGGAGCAGCGTTTGTCGCTGTTTTCCAACAACCGCTACAGCTTTGGCAATCAGCTGAGCATGGTCTCGGACGGCGGTGTCTCCATCGCCTATACGCGGCTGGCAGAAGAGAATTGGGGGGCGACCCGGGCCAGTTGGGCTTGGACGGTTGAGGAGTCAGTGCCGGCAACAAACCTCAAGCAAAAGGGCGGGGATGACCGGAACCTGTCGCTTTATTTCGTGTTCTTGCCGAAGGCGCAGGCGGCGGCCAACACCGGGGCTGGTATCCGCTCGTTGCTCAGCAACGATGACGTGCGTGTGCTGCTTTATACATGGGGCGGGAACCACGGGCGGGGGGAGCAGTTCTTGTCACCCTACCTGCGCGGTCAGGGGATGAACGTGGCGCTGCGAGCTGCGGGAACGGGCTCGTTTTCGGAGACCGTGGATCTGGCCGCGGATTACGCCCGCGCATTTGGTGGGCAACCGGGTGCTTTGGTAGGCATCGCGGTGTCGGGGGACAGCGACGATACCAACAGCATGATCCGGGCGGCGATCGGGAATATGGTGTTGGGGTAGGCCCTGCACCTGACCTGTAGAGTGCGAGCTCGCAACGCACCGCCGGTTCGAGGTTGTCGCAATGGTGCGTGACAAGCACGCACCCTACAAATTTGACATCCGCAACAGGCCCAGCATCAAGCCGCAGGCGCCGGGCCATCGCCGGTCCGGCCCATGGGCCGGCGATCACGCCAATGGCGCACCGGCTTGTGAGGTACTCGTATGTGTGGATGGATAAGCTGCCACGCTGACGGGGTGTTCTCGCCATCCCCCGAACCGGCGATGGCCCTTGGGATCAACGATCATCCGTAGGTCGGGATTTATACCGACTCGGCCGTGTCGGGGTAAACCCCGACCTACACATCCAACTCCTCCACAAACCGCGCGTTCTCTTGGATATATTGGAATCGCAGTTCCGGCTTCTTGCCCATCAGCCGCTCCACCAGATCGCCTGTTTCCCCTGGCATATCGTCGTCCACAGACACCCGGATCAACTTCCGCGTCTCTGGGTTCATCGTCGTGTCTTTCAGGTCCTTCGCGTCCATCTCGCCCAGCCCCTTAAACCGCTGCACGTCGATCTTGCCCTTGCCGCCTAGACCCTTGGCCAGCATCTCTTCCTTCTCCCGGTCGTCCGCCACATAGACGCGCTTGGCCCCTTGGGTCAGGCGATACAAGGGCGGGCAGGCCAGATAGAGGTGCCCCTGATCAATCATCGGGCGCATCTGGGTGAAAAAGAAGGTCATCAACAGCGCCGCAATATGGGCCCCGTCCACATCCGCATCCGTCATGATGATGATCTTGTCGTAGCGCAGGTCATCGACGACAAAGCGCGTCCCCAACTGGACACCCAAGGCCTGCGTCAGATCGTTGATCTCTGCGTTCGAGCCGAGCTTATTCGACGCCGCTCCCAAGACGTTCAATATCTTACCGCGCAGGGGCAACAGCGCCTGCGTCTTCCGGTCCCGCGCCATTTTGGCGGAGCCACCGGCTGAGTCCCCCTCGACGATGAAGAGCTCCGTCCCACCACGGTTCGTCGCCGAACAGTCCACCAGCTTGCCTGGCAAGCGCAGCTTCTTGGTCGCCGACTTGCGTGCCGTCTCTTTTTCTTGCTTGCGCCGCAGCCGTTCTTCGGACCGAAGCACCAGAAAATCGAGGATCGCGCCAGCGGACTTCGTATCCGCCGCCAGCCAGTTGTCGAAGTGGTCGCGCACAGCGCCTTCGGTCATCTTTTGCGCGGCTTCAGTTGACAGGCGGTCCTTGGTTTGGCCGACAAAGGCCGGTTCGCTGATAAAGCACGACACCAATGCGCAGCCGCCGGACGTCAGATCGTCGCGCGTGATCTGCGCAGCTTTCTTGTTGCCCGACAACTCCCCATAGGCCTTCACACCTTTCAGGATCGCGGCCCAGAAGCCTTGCACGTGGGTTCCGCCTTCTGGCGTTGGCACGGTGTTACAATAGGACTGAATAAATCCATCGCGCACTGGCGACCAGTTGATCGCCCACTCGACCTTACCAGTTTCGCCAAACTTGTCCTGAAAGTCGACGGTCCCGGCAAAGGGCCGATCGGCGTATACGGTTGAGCTGCCCAGGGTTTCATTCAGGTAATCGGCCAGGCCACCGGGGAAGTGGAACGTGGCCTCTGTCGGCGTCTCGCCGTCATCGATGGCCGACTTCCAGCGGATCTCGACGCCCGAGAAAAGGTAAGCTTTTGACCGGATCGATTTGAACAGCCGGGCTGGCTTAAATTTGTGCGACCCAAAGATTTCCGGGTCTGCATGAAACGTTGTCGTTGTCCCGCGCCGGTTTGGCGCAGATCCCACCTTTTCGACCGGACCTAGGGGGACGCCGCGCGAAAAGCGTTGTTCCACAAGTTCTTTGTTGCGGGCCACTTGCACGACCATCGAGTCGGACAAAGCGTTCACGACTGAGGCACCGACCCCGTGCAGACCTCCGGAGGTTTGATAGGCCTTGCCACTGAACTTACCGCCTGCGTGCAGGGTGCAAAGGATCACCTCTAGCGCGGATTTATCTGGAAACTTCGGGTGCGGGTCGGTCGGGATGCCTCGCCCATTGTCGCGGACGGTCAGAGCGTAATCGGCGTGCAGTTCCACTTCGATCCGATTAGCGTACCCTGCGACGGCCTCATCCATGGAGTTATCAAGGATTTCGGCCACCATATGGTGCAGCGCCCGCTCATCCGTGCCGCCGATGTACATGCCGGGGCGCTTGCGTACTGGCTCCAGGCCCTCAAGAACCTCAATGCTGTCCGCATTGTAATCGTCAGGAGCTTGCCCTGCGCCGGAGAGGAGATCATCCGCCATACTGCCGCCTATTCTTTGTTTGTTGGCTATTATGGCTGCCGGGGCGGGGAAGGGCAATCAGATGATGAGCCAGAGGGGCTGCTGGGCCAGGCGAAATTGCGGCTGCCTATTGCATTGGCTCTCTCGGTGCCCAACTATCTCACAAAAGTGTAAACGCAGGGCAGGGACATGAGCCTCGCAACATTCGATCTTGCGGCCTTTGAGGCTGCTCAGGGGCCCGCGCGCGCCGAAATGGCCGCGCAGGTCGATCAGTTGTGTCGCGAGACAGGGTTCTTGGTTGTGACCGGTCATGGCGTCGACCCAAATGTGATCGACGCGCTGTGGGACGCCGTGCGCCGGTTTTTTGCTCAAGATGCAGACGCCAAACAGGCCGTTGCCGCCGCACATGGCGCGCCATACGGCTATCTCGGCCCGGATCAAGAGGCCCTGGCGCGCAGCAAGGGGGTCGACACGCCGCCAGACCTCAAAGAAAGTTTTAGCGGTCGTCCACAACAATCCGCGCCAGTTGGGGCAGGCGCCGCTGCAATAGCTTTCAGCACCGCGACAACGCCCTGGCCAGATGTGCCTGGGTTTCAAGCGGCTTGGCACGCCTACTTCGTAGCGCTTGAAGACCTTGCTGCACGGATCATGGTCGCCTTTGCGGAAGCGCTTGGCCTGCCGTCCGACCACTTTGCGCCCTTCCATAAAGACCCGATCTCGGCCCTCCGTGCTTTGCACTACCCGGCCACTGGCGCAGATGCAGAGGACAACCAACAACGGGCCGGCGCGCATACAGATTATGGAACGCTGACTGTCCTGTTGCCGCAAACCGGAACACCTGGACTGCAGATCAAGCAAGGTGATCGATGGGTCGACGTGATAGCCCCGCAGGACGCCTTCGTTATTAATATCGGGGACCTGATGGAGCGGTGGACAGCTAATCGCTGGGTGAGCACCTTGCACCGCGTTGTGGCCCGCCCAAACCAACCCGCCCGCATGTCGCTCGCCTTCTTTCTGCAGCCCGATTGGCATGCCGAAATCGCCCCGCTTGATGGCTCCTCGGCCTATGGCCCTATCGCCAGCGGGCCCTATTTGATGCAAAAGTTTCACGCAGCCGCAGGAGGCAGATCATGACGATTATCATGGCGAGGGAGTTGCCCGAAGTAGCGCTTCTGCAGCGCTACGCGACGGATCCAACCTGCTACACCGATTGTCTCACGCGGGATGAAAAGGGGCAGATCGACCTCACTACTTACGTGGCTGCCTTCTATTCCACATGGCTTTTTAAGCTCGAACGCGGCCTGCTTGGTTTGCTAGGCAAATCGGCCACGGACGCCCAGGCGCGGGACATGGCTGAAGGGCATACGTCGACTTTCTCGGCCTGGACGGTTGAAGCCCGCAATGGCCAGCAGTTGTTGATGTGCGATATGGGCGGGGCGACGCGCTCCTGGTTCATGGTAGCCCCCGAGGGCGATAAGACCCGGCTCTATTTCGGATCGGCCGTTACAAAAGGCGACAGTTGGGTGGTTAAACTGCTGATGCCGTTTCACCATTGGTATGCGCGCGCGCTATTGCGGGCGGTCAAGCTTCAGCTTTCGGCGACCTGAAGCAACAGGGCGTTGACGGGCCAAAGATCTGTGAAGGCCGCGGTTAGCGCGCTGACAAGGTCTGCCGCGTCGCCAGGTAACTCCCCACTGACGGTTAAGCCCTTGTGTTTTAACAGCTCCCCGCCTGGGTGATCCTTGGCGTAGGTCGATGGCACGCGTTTAAGTTCGGGGTCGCGTTTGCGATACCCCTTGGCCTGAATCTCCGCCATAATCCCCATGATCCGGTCCGTGTCGAGGTCCACAAACTTGCGCCAGTCCTCCAGCACCGGTTTTTCGAAGCCCATCATGCCAGCACCCGCGGTGACGTAATCAATCCCGACGCCAAAGAAGAAAACCGGCAGTTGCCGGGCGTCGCCGGTTATTTGCCACATCATATGCAAATGAGTGTTATAAGGCCGCTTGTCTTTGGAAAAGCGGACGTCACGGTGCGGGCGGAAAAGTTTGGTCGTCACGGGCGTGCCGCATATGCGCGAAAGCGGACCAGACATCTCTTCCAACAAAGCCAGCGCGCCGGGCTTTAAGACGTCGTCGTAGGGGCCGCGGTTGGCTTGCCACCAGTCCTTCGTGTTTTCGGTGTCGAGTGCCGCATAAAACTTGCGGGCAGTTGGGATAAGCGTCGCGAAATCTGCCATGGTCGGATCCCCTTTTTGCGTTGACGGGTGGACCTGCGACAAGGCTAAGCCTAAGGCTCGTCCATGGAAAGTCCTGCGATCACCTATCGTGACCACGCCCGGGCGCTTTTGCGTCTGGGGATGCCGCTCGTCCTCAGCCATGTGGCGCAGTTTGCGATCTTCATGACAGATGCGCTGATGCTGGGTTGGTACAGCGTGACGGCGTTGGCCGCATCAGCCATCGGCGGGACGTTTTTCTTTCTGACCTTCATCGTGGGATCCGGCTTTGCGCAAGCTGTGACGCCGCTGGCCGCGGAAGCGGCCGAACAAGGGAATGAACAAGGTGTCCGCCGCGCGACGCGCATGGGGATGTGGCTGTCCGCAATCTATGGCGCCTTCATCATGATCCCATTCTTCTGGGCCGAAGAAATCCTCCTGGCGATCGGGCAAGATCTTGCGGTGGCCGCGCTCGGACAAGACTATCTGAGGATTGTTGGATTCTCGATGATCCCCGCGTTGCTGGTAATGACGATGAAGAGTTTTCTGGCGGCGATTGAACGTACGGCGATCATCTTGTGGGCGACCTTTGGCATGGCTTTGCTGAACGCCATCATCAATTACGCCTTGATCTTCGGCAATTGGGGCGCTCCTGAATTGGGGATCCAGGGGGCTGCTATCGCCTCTCTCACAATCACTGTGCTGACCTTGGTGATCCTCATGGTTTACGCGTTGCGAGAGACGCCGCAGTACCGTTTGCTCCAAAATATCTTCGCGCCCGATCAAGAGGTTATGGCCAAAGTATTTGCGCTGGGTTGGCCAATTGGTCTGACGGCATTGGCGGAGGGCGGCCTCTTTAGTGCCTCAACCACAATGATGGGCTGGCTGGGGGCAGTGCCGCAGGCCGCGCATGGTATTGCGCTGCAACTGTCGGGGATGACCTTCATGTTCCACCTGGGGCTTAGCCAAGCGGCGACGGTCCGGGTTGGCCGAGCATGGGCCCGGGGCGACACGCAGAACCTGCGGCGTGGAGCCATCGTGGCGTGCTTTTTGTCAGCTGGGTTCGGCTGCTTAACCATGCTGGTCTTTTGGGCCATACCGGGTCTGCTGGTGGCGGGCTTTGTGGATGGCACGACAGTGGATGGGGCCGCGGTGGTGGCCATTGGGATCAGCCTGCTGCTGGTCTCAGCGATGTTTCAGGTGGTCGACGGGCTGCAAGCCATGGCGCTCGGCATGCTGCGGGGTTTGCAAGACACCCAAGTGCCCATGGTGATCGCGATCGTGAGCTATTGGGGTGTTGGACTGCCGGTGTCGCTTTGGTTGGGGTTTGGCCTTGGCTGGGGCGGCGTTGGCGTCTGGCTTGGCCTGGTGGCGGGGTTGCTGGTTGCGGCAATCTTACTGATGCAACGGTTCTGGCGGCACAAAGCGATTTGGACCGACGTTCAGCCGTCCGCCTTAGCCTGAGCTTTCAACAATCGGTCTGCCTTCTTGCGCACGAGGACGCTGCGCAGGTCGTGCATCGTCAGCAGCAGCGTATCGGTGATCTGCTCAAGCTGTTCTTCCGTGGCTTTGGATTGCACCCATTGGGTTGTCAGATTCAGATGGTCCATTGTGCGCATGATGTCGTCCACCTCGCGCTCAGCCAGCAACGCGACGCGTTCGTTGAGCCAGGATTGAATGGCCGCGATATCGGGCTCCGACAAGGTGCGGTCGCCATGCGGCTTCACCTCACCGTTACGAACATTGACGACGGCGATCTGGTCCATCTCAATACGGCGTTGGCGGTTTTCGGTGTCAACTCGGAACACAACGGCGCCATTCTCGCGGATGCGAAAGTAATAATCCGGCAGTGCGTCGCTCATCCGGCGGCCCCTTTTTTATTTTGGGGCAGGATACCGCACAACGGCCCGCGTTCAACGATCAAAAATCACGGAAAGATCATTGATGACAAATTTTCAAAATTTCTTGTCCGCCCAGCCGTTTAGGTCAGCCCTTCACAGAAGCGGATGATCCGGGTGCAAGCTTCTTCCAGCGCTGCATCGGACGTCGCATAGCTGACGCGAAAGTGTGGGCTAAGCCCAAACGCCGCTCCAAAGACAACCGCAACCCCGGTCTCCTCAAGAAGCGCTGTTGCAAAGGCTTCATCGTCTGAAATTGCGTGGCCTTGGTCGGAGGTTTTTCCAATGCAGCCCGCAACTGATGGATAGACGTAAAAGGCTCCCTCCGGCGTCGGGCATGTGATCCCCTTCGCGTCATTCAACATCCGTACGACCAGGTTGCGTCGGCGTACGAACATCTCATTGTTGGGAGCCAGGAAGTCTTGGGTGCCGGACAACGCCTCAATCGCCGCCCATTGGCTGACGGAGCAGGGGTTGGAGGTCGATTGCGACTGCACCTTGCGCATCGCCTTGATCAGTTCGATGGGTCCCGCCGCATAACCGATCCGCCAACCCGTCATCGCATAGGCTTTCGAAACGCCATTGACTGTTAACGTGCGGTCATAAAGCTGCGGTTCTACCTGAGCTGGCGTGCAGAATGTGAAATCGCCATAGGCCAGGTGCTCATACATATCATCTGTCATCACCCAGACATGCGGGTGGCGCAGGAGAACGTCCGTCAGTGCTTTCAACTCATCCCAGCTGTATCCCGCGCCCGTGGGGTTGGAGGGGGAGTTGAAGAGAAACCACTTCGTCTGCGGCGTGATCGCGGCCTCAAGCTGCGCTGCAGTGATCTTGTAGCCTTGCTCCAGCGCGCCGGGGATCACCACTGGGCTTCCGCCGCCCAAAAGGACCATGTCAGGATAGCTTACCCAATAGGGCGCTGGGATGATCACTTCATCGCCTGGGTTCAGCGTCGCCATAAAGGCATTGTAGAGGATCTGTTTTCCGCCGGTCCCCACGCTCACTTGATCTGGCGTGTAGGAAAGGGCGTTGTCGCGCGCGAACTTTGCACAGATGGCCTGCTTTAGCTCTGGAATACCATCAACGGCGGTGTACTTCGTCTTCCCTGCCGCGATCGCTGCGACCGCCGCGTCTTTGATGTTTTGCGGGGTGTCGAAATCTGGCTCTCCCGCGCCCAGGCCAATGACATCGCGTCCGGCGGCCTTCAGCTCTCCTGCCTTTGTCGTCACAGCGATCGTGGGTGAAGGTTTGACCCGCGCAAGGGTCTGCGACAAAAACGACATAGGGTGGGGTCCTGTGGTCAAAATGGGTCGTCCATGTCATAGGGTGGCCACCGCCTCAGATGCAAGCCGCAAGGAGCCAAGGATGTCCGACACGCCCGAAAACTGGTATCACGAAGATGCGGCGACCTTGGGCGACAGGCTTGCTGCCGCACGGGAAGCCGCCGGGTTGAGCCAGAGCGAATTGGCCGTGCAACTTGGTGTTAAACCCGAAACGCTCGACGCATGGGAGAACGACTGGAAAGAGCCGCGGGCGAACCGGCTGCAGATGCTGACAGGCCTCCTCGGCGTGTCGCTGCGTTGGCTCTTGACGGGTGTGGGCGAAGGGCCTGATGATCCCGAAGAGGTGCAAGACATACCCAACGATGTGCGCGCCTTGTTGGCCGAAATGCGAGCCTTACGCACCCAAATCGCACGCTCCTCGGTGCGCTTAGGCGAACTGGAAAAACGACTGAGAAAGGCCGTCGTCACATCATGATCGAAGATCGCGACACAAAGATCAAACGCCTGCGGATGCGGTCCATGCGGCGCGGAATCAAAGAAATGGATGTGATTTTGTCGGCCTTTGCCGACCAACATCTGGCCGGTTTGTCTGATGACAGCTTGGCGGTCTATGATGCCTTACTGTCTGAAAATGACCATGACATTTATGGCTGGGTCACGGGCCAAGCCGCGGCACCGGAAGCCTATACGCAAATCATGACAGATGTCACCGCCTTGGCGTCAGGATTGACACGCCCGCAATAATGCAGGGTTTCGGGCCAATTTTAACGAAATATTCGGACTTCACTGGCACGATCCCTCCGTAGCCATGTGGAGTGATCGATGAGTATCCATTCAAAATTGGGCAGTGAGCTGCCGGACAATCCGTCGACAGTGGCCTTTATGGCCAGTTACTTGGACGTGCTCACGTTGGTCGAACGCCTGCATCGCTTGCTTCTGGATGTCATCAAAGACGAGTTTGAGCGAGTGGGTGTGCTAGAGATCAACGCTGTGCAAGCTCTGCTGCTCTTTAACGTCGGTGATAATGAGGTAACGGCGGGCGAGCTGAAATCCCGCGGATACTATCAAGGCTCTAACGTCAGCTACAATCTCAAGAAATTGGTCGATATGGGCTACATGCACCATCAACGATCAGAAGTGGATCGCCGATCCGTCCGCGTGAGCCTGACAGACAAAGGCCGCAACATTCGCACCATCGTGGCGAAACTCTTCGCCACGCATGCCAACGGTTTGGTGGAGCGGGGTGTGATGGACCATCAAGGTATGGAAGATATCACAACCGCGTTGCGCCGGGTTGAGCGGTACTGGACGGAGCAGATCCGCTACATCTACTGAACAGGTATGTGGGCTGCTTCGCTGATCGTGAGGATGTTTGAGCCGATATGCGAAGTGCTTAGATCTGAACGAACGTCTTTCCGTTCAGCTTGCAGCCCTGAAAATGGCGGAGGGCCCGCTTCACCAACCACTTGAGACAGCAATTCCCTGACAAGTTTTCGTCGCATCGTGGCTTCGTAATCATCAAAGCCATTTGCGACTTCCACGAAAGCGCCGGCGCCGCGAATGACCTCGTTCTCAAAAAAACTGACAAGCGCATCGCGGGTCTCGAGAATGGATGCATCTACAGCGAGCGCATTGACCGTGACCCCGTCAAATGGAAATGCGTCATAGGCTTCACCCGGGCCAAAACCATCGTTGTTGCGACCGTCCCCAGCGACATCAATTGTTTGACTGAGACAATCCTGCTTTTCAACGAGCCGGGTCGCTGCGTACCCGAGCGCGTGACCCAAGGCCGTCGGAAAGTCACGCTGACGTCGCTGAGATGTTCCCACGATGGCGGCCACGCCCGCCAAATCTGCGGGAGTGAGGATTTCTGTCCAATCCACCATCAATTGCTGATGATGCCGTCCGCTCCATTCAAATATTAGCAGTGACACGGGGTCGGGGCTCACAAAAAACGCGGCTTGCACCTCGGGAGCAACCAAAGCCGCTGCAACGCCTTGGCGTTGCAACGCATCTTCGGTGGCGTCAACAGAATTGGACACGTCGATGGCCATCACCAAAGCCAAACGGCAGGCGTCTGCTGGCAAAGCGGCCAAACTCGCCGCGAGGGCGATGGCGCCAGCCCTTACCAATGGCCGGTGCTCTCCATGCTCGCCCAAGGCTCTTGTGGCGGCAGGCTGTCGCCCTCTTGGAGGAGTTCGATCGAAACGTTGTCCGGCGAGCGGACAAAGGCCATGCGCCCGTCACGGGGCGGCCTGTTGATGGTCACGCCATTATCCATCAACGTCTGGCAAAGGCCGTAAATATCTGGTGTGCGATAAGCCAGATGGCCAAAGTGGCGGCTGTCTGAGGGCAGGGCGTCATCGCCATCCCAATTGTATGTTAGCTCAAGTGGACAATCTTCATCGCCCTCCGCTGCCATAAAGATAAGGGAAAACCGACCGCCTTCACTGTCGTTCCGGCGGATCTCCTTGAGACCCAGCAATTCATAGAATGCCACCGACTTTTCCAAGTCTTTGACCCGAACCATCGTGTGCAAGTATTTCAGCGACATCACGCCCTCCTCTGCTGCCACACTTAACCTAGGTTCGGGGCGCACCGCATCCAAGGGCGATTGTCAGAAAGAGGAGACGATATCGAAGCCGACTTCAGTAAAGTTCCGGTCAAAGATGTCAGAATTGGATACCTGCTGTGTCCGGTCAAAGGTCACAACGGGCTGGAAGCCGAAAAATTCGATGTCGGGAAATACCGCGCGGACGCCGAAAGACGTGATCTCATCGTGGCGTGGACCAGCGATCAACGGCACATTGTCAAAATCGCGTTCTTCGTAACTGAGAGAGAAACCAAAGTTCACGCCTTGAAACGGGTTCTCTAGTGAAAACCCAGCATTAATGCGGCGACTTTCATAGTCCTCGGCCGGGTCTTCAGCCATATTGTCACGGGCGCCGATACCGACGCTGAAAAAGCCAACCCCATCAACGCGCGTCCGGTAAGTTGCAGCAACATCAAAAACTTGTGCCTCATCACCGTTCTCAAGGCGCTCCTGTCTTTGAAAGAAGCTCGACAAGCGCAGCCGGTCATTTTCGCCGATATCAAAGGCATGATTGATCGACGCCGTCACAAAATGGCGCTCATTGTCGTCCTTTTGAAACCCGCGAGCGTAACTGAGCCCAACTTCAGTCACGTTCGCATCTGGCGACAGGACAAAACGATGCGTGACGCCGAAGGAGAGCGTCGCATCCGAAAAGTCGCTGCCCTTGATGTCCGGGTCACTTTCACGGGCCCGATCGAAAGCGCCCTCGGTGAGCGTATAAGTGCGGCCACTCAGCCCGAAGTCGAGGAATGTTGCGCTGCTGTCATCAGTCCTGACGCGGTAGCGGAGGTTCACGCTGGCGGAGTACTCCCAACCGGATAAGGCTTGCGCGTCTTCGCTGAGATTGAACAGGATCGGATTGCCAAGGCTGTCGGTGATCCCAAAAAGGGCACTTTGATCGTTCTCACTCCCGCCGTTGATATTGGTCGACGGCGTCACTCCAAAGCGGAGGTTGACCGTCAGCGGGTTCCGTTGGCGGACGGCTTGGAAATCGCGGGCGACTGCTTCGCCCGCGGCATCGGACGGCGCGTACTGGCGTGCAGCGCGCAGCCAGAGCATCGCAAGGTTGTCTTCGGTTAGCCGAGCGTGGCCGAGCGCGGTCAAACGGGCGGCGTTGAACCGTTGCAGGTCGTTATCCGCATTCCAAAACGCTTGGCGCCCAAATCGTTTCGCATTTGCAAAGTCGCCCAGCAGGATGGCCGCCTCCGTGCGAATAAGCAGCGTGCTGGGGTCGTCGGGGAACCGTCGAAGCAACGCATCAGCGGCAGCGGCGGCGCCACTTGGATTACCTGCCTGGAGGGTTGTTGCGGCAAGGGCCCGCACTTGGTCTGGCGTCAAGCTCACACTTTGTGTTTGCGCCGATGTTGCCGTTCCCGCAGCCACGACCGCTGCTACCAATGCTATAGTCCGGACGAAAGATACGCCTGCCACTGTCACCACCCGCTATTACCGTCATTCTTGTTGCGCCCCGGGTCTAACACGTCCGGGTTCCGCAAGATGACCTTCGTATTATTTACGCATCTAAACACCAATTCGTGTCGACCGCTAGGGCGAAGGCCGAGGTGGGGCAGAAGGCTGCTGATGCGGCAGGGGAACGCAAACGAAAAAGGCGGCCTCGTTGGGCCGCCTTTTCGTATCTTTTTGTGTCTTGATTTACCGCTCTGCGATAAAGACACCAGTTTCTTGCGAGACCACACCCTCGAAGCGGTTGTCTGGGGCTTCGAACTTCAGGATCCCTGCAACCTCACCGCCATCGTCCTGGGTCGTATCGCCTGCGATGATGGCGTAGTAGAAGCCGTTTTCGTAGACTTCGAAATCGCCCGACGCTGGGTTTCGATAGCGATTGCGGACTTCACCGCTAATTTCGCCATTGTCCTTGATCGTTTCGCCACCGCCGCGGACCACAAGCGGAAGATCGGGCAACTGCAAAACGCCCCAGTAGTTGATGTCATCAATGATCGCATCACGCTGCGCATTAAGTGTCGCTAGGTCAGCAGCGCTGATCGGATCAGCTCCGCCGCCCGAAACATTGGTTATATCGATCCCGGTGTAGGTGGGGTATGGGCGACCATCAGCAAGGTAGGCCTGACGGTTCGACAGCACACCTTTCAGCCCAGCACCTTCATTGAAGTCGTCAAAGTCGATATCGATGGTAATATCGCCATCGGTGACCAGAAGTTCTGGGGTGAAGTCGATGACTCGCAAGCCCGCATAATCGCCTGAGAATGTTGCCTGGCCGGTTGTTGCGATCACAGTATCGCCTGCACGGTCATAGCCGAACCCACCAAATCCGAAACCCGTATAGGCACCTGTACGCACGGCGACAGCTGTGGCGCGGGGGCGCGCTGCATCCATAATCGCCTGAATTTCTTCAGGTGTCGCATCATCTGGGATCTCATCCATAATAATGACATCGCTTTCAGCATAAACGGCGACATATGGGTCCGATTGATCAACTGGGTTGTCGGTCAAGAAGTCGGGCGTGACGATGTCCGCGTGATAAACGGCGATGGAGCCAAGATCGCTGAGCTTTGCGCCACCTTGTGCGGCTGGGACATTTGCGCCGCGGGTGTAGATGTTCAACCCGTCGAAAGCGAGGTTGTCGATCTCAAGCGTATCATCTGTGTCATTGATGATGAATTCGTCTGCGAAGCCTTCGCTGCCGCTGCGGGCTTCCGTCCGTGCAACGTCGCCACGTGCATCACGGGATGCGGAAAGATCAACTTGCAGCGTCCCTTCGTCCAAAATCTCGTCGATGGTCAATGGAATAGCGCTGGAGGCTGGGTCAGAACCGGACGTCTCGTCTTCCGTGACCTCTGTTGCGTCATCCACTTCAGCTTCTGCATCAGGATCGAAGATGAGGGGCTGCGCATTATCGCAGGCCGCGATGAGCGCCAAGAGCGCTAGGGGGAGGGGGTTAAATTTCATCATGGAACCTGCTTGTTTCCCACATTTTTATATTTCCCACACTGTCGTGTATGCGTTGTGCTCAAGTCAACGAAAGCAACCGCATTGCATGTGGATAAGTCTGAAGAACGATGTTTTTGCGCAACGCTGAACCCGCTACATTGGCGCGAATCTTTGGTGCTGCCGCACCCCAAAAACCGGAGAACAATCATGCCCATTTCACCCGAGCAACAGGCCGAAATTGACGCGCTGCGCGCCACTCCAAGACCCACTTTACGCGCCGTGTCGGAGGGCATGGAAGCCCATCTTTATAAGGCGCATGAGGTGCTCGACCACGGGTTTGTGCGGGTGATTGACTACATGGGCGATGACGCCGCAATCTGCCAGGCCGCGCGGGTGTCATACGGCAAGGGCACGAAGTCTGTTTCAAATGATTCTGGGCTCATTCGCTACTTGATGCGCCACTGGCACTCCACGCCTTTTGAGATGTGCGAACTCAAAATGCACATAAAATTGCCCGTTTTTGTTGCTCGCCAATGGATTCGCCACCGGACCGCCAATGTGAACGAGTACTCCGCCCGCTATTCGATTCTAGACCGTGAGTTCTATATTCCTGCGCCGGAAGACCTCGCCGCGCAGTCCGTCGTGAACAATCAGGGTCGCGGCGAAGCGTTGACAGGGGATGAGGCCGCGAAAGTGCTCCGGTACCTGAAAGACGACGCCGCACAGTGCTACGATCACTATGAAGAAATGATCTCACAGGAAGGCCAGCAAGGCCTTGCTCGCGAATTGGCGCGGATGAACTTGCCCGCGAATATTTACACCCAGTGGTACTGGAAGGTGGATTTACACAACCTCTTCCACTTCTTGCGCCTGCGGGCGGACGCCCATGCGCAGTATGAGATCCGGGTCTATGCGGAGGAGATCTGCAAGGTGGTCGCCGACTGGGTGCCTGCGGCTTATGGGGCGTTTGAGGATTATCGCCTGGGTGGCGCGGTTTTATCTGGAAAGGGCGTAGATTGTCTGCGTCGGATGCTGGCCGGGGAAAAGGTGACGCAGGAGACATCGGGGATGTCGAAGGGAGAATGGCGGGAGTTTGAGGGGGTCCTGGCTCAAGGGTGACGTTGCGAAAGCCACCTTGTACCCTGGTCTATTAGTACAATTCGAAAATGCCCCTTGGCTGGAGGGGCATTCATCAATTTTGAAAGTCACGTCAGAAATGGTGTTTAGGCTGGGGCGAAATGCGCCTCACCCCTTCACCAAATTCCCCGCCATTTGCCGCCCGTCGCGGCCATCGATCAGCTCGTAAGTGACCTTTTCATTGTCGGCGAGGCCCGTGAGGCCGGAGCGTTCCACTTGGCTAATATGCACAAACACATCCGCGCCGCCTTCGTCGGGCGCAATAAACCCGAACCCTTTTGCGGTATTAAACCACTTGACCGTTCCACTTGGCATGGCGGTCTCCTTCTACTGCAGTCTTAAAGTCCTAAGATATGAAGTAAGAAGGTTTATCTTGAAGGCAAATGACACCCATGTGACATCTTGTCATGATCCTTACTCTGCTCAAAAAGGAAGCATTCATGCGGCTGATTGGTTTGAAAACGTGCGACACCTGCCGAAAAGCGCGCAAAGCGCTCGCAGATGCAGCGGTCGATGTTGCGTATACAGATGTGCGCGCGGATGGCCTCGCGTCGGCCGATATTGAAACAATCGTTGCAAAATTCCCCGACAAAGCAATCAACAAGTCTTCGACGACGTGGCGCGGGCTTTCTGATGTCGAAAAGGCGATGGATTCCAAGGACTTGCTTGCGGCCCATCCGACACTGTTGAAGCGCCCTGTGATCATCGGAGATGAGATGACGATTGGCTGGGATAAGTCGGTGCAGACCAAATGGCTTGGCGGCACGTAACTCTGTGCATAAGTAAAAATGAGGTAAAGGAGCAGATATGCGCAGTGCAGCAGGATTATTGGGGATCATTGGCGGGTTGATCGGCATCATCGTAGGCTTTTTTGGCTATGGCTGGGTCGAGGCAACGGAACGAGTGCCCGAGTTGAATGAGGTGATCAGCGTTAACAACCCAGCATTCATCCAATTTGCGAGCTTCATTGCCCCCTTGTTGGCCATCGCGGGTGGGGCTATGGCCCGTTACCGCGCCTTGTGGGGCGGAGCCTTGATGCTGCTGTCTTGTGCTGCGTTCTATTCCGCCTTTGGCTTCCGCTTGTGGACAATGTTCCCGATTGGGTTTGTCGGCCTTGGCGGGTTGCTGGCCATCGCGGCGGGCAAGCCGGATGAGGAAAAAGCGCATTTTTGAATTGTGCTCGTGGGTTTCACCCACCCTAAGCCTTCCCCGCGGGGAAGGCCTCATCATGCCAGACACTAAGCACTTGATGTTGAAGAATAATTAACGCCGAAGTGGCGCGGGATCACCGGCAGGCGGCACTGCGCCGTGGGATGTTTTGTCGAAATATGGAAGGGGCGCTATTGGCTGACGCCCCATTCTTTTACCGCTGGTCGGGTGGCGTGGCTTCGGTTTGGAGCAAGGGTGTGACCTCATCCAGTGTCAGCACCTTGGTTTGTTTTTCACCTAAGCGGCGCATGTTGACGGTGCGGTCCTCCACCTCCCGCGCGCCGATAGCGAGGATCACAGGGACTTTCGCGTGGCTGTGTTCGCGGACCTTGTAGTTGATCTTTTCGTTGCGGATGTCCGCCTCCGCCCGCACGCCTGCGGCTTTCAGCGTCTCCACAACTTCGTGCACGTAAGGGTCTGCATCCGAAATGATAGAGGCCACGACGACCTGACGCGGGGCGAGCCAGAAGGGCAGTTTACCCGCGTGTTCTTCGATCAGGATGCCGATGAACCGCTCAAAGGATCCCAGCGTCGCCCGGTGCAGCATGACTGGACGGTGTTTGTTGCCATCTTGGCCGATATAGCTCGCGTCGAGCCGGTCGGGCAAGTTGGCGTCCACCTGCAGCGTCCCGCATTGCCATTGCCGTCCGATGGCGTCGGTGAGGGTGAATTCGAGTTTCGGGCCGTAAAACGCACCTTCGCCCTCGAGAATTTCAAACGCATGCCCGGCGGCGTTGCAGGCCTCGCCTAAGGCCTTTTCCATCATATCCCAAGTTTCATCCGAGCCGATCCGCTTTTCGGGACGGGTGGAGAGTTTGATGGTCCAGTCGTGAAAGCCAAGGTCGGCGTAGACGGCGCTGAGGAAGTCGATGAAGACTTTGGTTTCATCCTCGATCTGATCTTCAGCGCAAAAGATATGCCCATCATCCTGCGTAAAGCCGCGGACGCGCATGATACCGTGCAGCGCGCCGGAGGGCTCATAGCGCGCGCAAGAGCCAAATTCGGCCATGCGCAGCGGCAAGTCGCGATAGCTTTTTAGGCCGTGGTTGAAGATCTGCACGTGACAGGGGCAGTTCATCGGTTTCAGCGCATTGATGCGCGTATGTTTGGGGTCGTTGACCCGTTCATCGAAGTCTTTGGCGTTAGCGTCGTCTGTCCGGCTTTCGTCGACTTCGACGATGAACATGTTTTCCTGATATTTGTCCCAGTGGCCTGATTTCTCCCAAAGGACGCGGTCGACCACTTGCGGGGTATTCACTTCCTGATAGCCGCCTTTGCGCTGCTGCCGACGCACGTAATCTTGCAGTTCGGTGTAGACCGTCCAGCCGTTGGGGTGCCAGAAAACCTGACCGGGCGCCTCTTCCTGCATGTGGAAGAGATCCATCTCGCGGCCGAGCTTGCGGTGGTCGCGCTTGGCGGCCTCTTCCAACATATGGAGGTGCTTTTTCAGGCCCTCCTTGTTGGTGAAGGCCGCACCATAAATCCGTTGCAGCATCGGCCGGCTGCTGTCACCGCGCCAATAGGCCCCCGCAATGGACATCAGTTTGAAGCAGTCGCCCGCGATTTGCCCCGTGTGCTGAAGGTGTGGGCCACGGCATAGGTCTTGCCAATCGCCATGCCAGTACATGCGCAGGGGTTCATCACCCGGGATGCTTTCGATCAGTTCGACTTTGTAAGGCTCGCCCCGGTCCTTGTAGTACTGGATCGCTTTGGGGCGCTCCCAAATCTCCGTCCGCACCTCGTCCCGCAGATTGATGATCTCTTTCATCTTTTTCTCGATGAGGGCGAGGTCTTCGGGCACGAAGGGGTCTTTGCGGTCAAAGTCGTAGTACCAGCCGTCTTTGATGACGGGGCCGATGGTGACTTGGGTGTCAGGCCAGATCTCCTGCACCGCGCGCGCCATGATATGGGCGAGGTCGTGGCGGACAAGCTCCAGCGCTGGTTCCTCGTCCTTCATGGTGTTGATGGCGATTTGCGCGTCCGTGTCGATGGGCCACTGCAGGTCCCAGTGCTGGCCGTCGACTGTCGCTGAGATCGCTTTTTTGCGGAGCGAACTGGAGATGTCAGCGGCCACGTCGGCGGGAGTGGTTCCGGCCTCATACTGGCGGGCGTTACCATCAGGAAATGTCAGAGAGATTTGGGCCATGATCTTGGCTCTCCTCGTCGGTTTGGCGCCTACGGAACGCCGGGTTGCGGGTTAAGATGTGCGGTGGGTCGCGTATTTTGGGGTGTCTGTCAATTGCAAAGCGCGGGCGGGGCTGATCGATTGTAGGTAGTAAGCTGAGATGCAATAGTTCGGCCAAATTAGAACAAGGCCGACAGGCCAAGAGGAGAGCGATATGAACGTTAGAATGGCTTTGGCCGGTCTGTTGATCTGTGCCGTATCGGCCTGCGGCGGAAGCAATACCTCAAGCGAATTTGATTTGGAGAGTTATGACGCCATTGCCGCGCAGGGCGACGCGCTTGCGCTTGAGATCGGGACGGCACAGCCAACGCCTTTGGCGGACTTGGGATCTGTAGGGGCTGCAACCTATAAGGGGGCACTGTTTCTTAACGTGCCTAGCGCGCCGACCATTGCTGTCTTGGGCGAGGCCCGTCTGAACGTGGACCTGACAAATGGGACGGTTGACGGAGTTGCCGGCAATTTCTTCACTTTGATTGAGGAACCGGCTGCCGGGTTACTCACGTTTTCGAATGGGCAAGTGAGCGGAACGACACAGGCTAATTTGAGTGCTGACGTCAGCGGTGAAATCGCGTTCGAAGACACCAGCCGCGTGATTGACGCAACACTGTCCGCCGCAGTGATTGGTGAAGAGGGAGACTATGTTTCGGGGACGGTCATTGGAACCGGCACGACGCAAGATAGCGTGGACGGAGCGGTCACCGGCAACATCCTTCTTGCGCGGTGATCCTCGCTAAGTCGGGAAATGTATACCCAGATAGACCTTGCATGCGACGGAGTATCCTCTAAAAGCGACAGCAAGTTTCCGATAAGAAACCGCTGCTACTTATGAGGACAAGATGCCGAGCTACAATCGCACCTTTCAGCTATCCATCGCAGACATCGACTTGATCGAAGAAGCCTTGCGCGCCCGTGGCCGTGAATTGTGCCAGACGCGCCGTGCTTTGTCTGATGAAAACCCGGCCCACCTTGAGGCGATCCGGGTTGTGGAGCGCGACCAGCGCGCGGGGGAAGAGTTGCTGGGCCGGCTGCATGATCAGAAGATCTTTTACCGGCCCAAGCAGGACGTTTATGTAGGCGGCTAGGCCGCAGCGAAGACGGCATATCCCATCACGAGACAACAGACCCAGCCCGCCGTGAAGATGATCGGGCGGGTGGGGAAACCGGCCCAGCCGGTGATGTAGCCAACAGCGTGCGCGATGCGGATCAGCAGGAAGGCGATCGCCGTCCAGAGCGTGAGCGTCGTGAAGCCGTCCATCCGATCCACCAGCAATGTGAGCAGGGCGAAGGGAACAAGCTGTTCCAACAGGTTCAGGTGCGCCCGGTAGGCCCGTTGCACCCAAGGCCGGTGCAGGCGCCAATTTGCGGCCCGGTAAAAGCCGTCAGGCGCGTCGGCGGGAAGGGAGCCTTCGGGGACGGTATTCACGCCGACGATGAAAGGGATCCAGAGCGAGGCCGCGAAGAGCCCCAGGATCGCGAGGATGGCCATCTCGAGAGGCAGGGTCATGACTCATGCCTCCTCTGGCTGATAGGCGAACTTCACGGCGCGGTTGGCTTCGAGGTAGGTTTTCAGGCCTGACAAGGTTCGGTTCCACCCATCCGCCACGCCTTCTTGACCGGCGGGGATGTTGTAGTGTTCCAAGGTCAGCTGGCAGTTCTCGCCCTGCACGGCAATGAGGTAGACGAAGCGGGAGGCTTGCATCTCCACATCCGGGCCCTGCCAGTGCGGCTCGAAGGTGCTTTCGATCCGGGTTTTGGGCTCTTCTGTTGTATGCGTGCAGATCAGCATCACGTTCTCATCCGGCGTATAGTAGACCAGCTTATTTCCCTGCGTCTCGACGCGTGTCGCAAGGAAGCTGTAGTCTGCGATTTTGGCCGGATCCGTCAGGGCATCCCACAGCGCGTCTTGCGTGCAGTTGATGTAGGTCTGCATCATGAAGTCAGGTTTGGACATGGCATTGTCCCTTTCAAGTTTGGTTTTCAGGCGTGTCACAGCCCGAGCGGCAGGCTGTTGCAGAAGCGGTTCGACCCAGCGGTCGACCACCTCCTGTAAGGGGACGGCGTTGAGGTAGTGGTATTTGAACCGCCCATCCTTGCGTGTGACGATCAGGTTTGCCTCTTCGAGCACCTTGAGATGTTTCATCACCCCAAATCGGGTCATTTCCAGCACCTCTTCGAGGTCGCTGAGGGTCTGACCGTCATTTGCCTGCAAGCTGTCGAGCAGTGCGCGGCGGGCGGGGTCGTTGAGGGCTTTGAAGATCGCATCCATGGGTTTTATATAGGTGACAAAACAGTCACGTGACAATAGGGTCACCTAAATACTGACAACTTTTTCCCGCAACGTTATGATTCTTGGTCAAATTTTCTTGATGTCGAAAAGAAGCTTCTGCTTTCGTGCGGCCGTTTGATCCGATGAAGGCTATAGGGTGGTGTTCGTTTAAGTCGGGAAGCCGCGTTCCGATAGACCCCGGGCGAAGGGTGCGTTAACACTCACACCGGGCCGCCCATTGGGTATGCCACGGTCGCCATCCATTTGCCGCAATTTCGTAGACAATGGTTGGGCGACTGAAGAATTGGGAATACGGGAGAAACAATCGTGCCACTCAGGAATCTTGCCGCCCTCGGGGGGCTCTTTGTACTTGCAGCATGCGGTGGGTCCGGGTCTTCGACTCTTGTGGCACCCTCCTTTGCGGATCTAGATGCCGTCCGTGGTGAAAGCCTGGATATCCTGGCCGAATTCGCAACGCTGGATGCGGCTTCAGCGAACGACATTCCGGCATCGGGAAGCGCAACTTATAGTGGCGTGGTTACCATCACCGACGAAAACGGTGGCAGTCTCGACGCCAGCGTAATCGGGGGCATGGCGCTCGCGGTCGACTTCGGCAACGATGATAGCGTTTCCGCCGTAGCTGAGAATTTCTTTGACGCGGACGGAACAGCTGTTGAAGGGTCTTTGACCGCCGACAACCAATCACTTGACCGATCAGGGCTTATCCCGGGAATGACTCTCAATCTTGAAGGACAACTCAGCAATGTTGGCGTTGGAGATGACGTCGCTGACTTTGATTACCGTGCCGAAGTGTCCGGAATCTTCTTGGGATCAGACCTAGAGGGCATCGTCTTTAGTCCCAGTTCGGGGGACCTTTTGGGTCGGCCGGCCGATACAACTGCGACGGAGGTCGGTTCCACGACGTTCCGCGATCTTGGGTTTGTCGCGACGCTTGAGCAGGACTAGCGCATCGGCCCCTTGCGGCGCGGCATTGGCTGTGCTGCTTTGCGGCCATGACGGATACATCTGATACAAAATCCTTCGTGACGCCGCAGGGGCGGCGGATCGCCTACCATTTGACCGATGGGGACGGCCCCGCTGTGGTGTTCTTGGGGGGATTCAAATCCGATATGCAGGGCACCAAGGCGGTGTTTCTTGAAGACTGGGCCAAACGGACCGGCCGGGCATTTCTGCGATTTGACTATTCCGGCCACGGCGAAAGTGAGGGCGCCTTCACAGATGGCGCTATCGGCGATTGGTTCGAAGACGCCTGCGCGGCACTTGGTTTACTTGCCGGGCCAGTTGTCCTTGTTGGGTCATCGATGGGGGGGTGGATTTCGCTTTTGGTAAGCCGGACGATGCCAGAGCGTGTTGCAGGCCTTGTGACCATTGCCGCCGCCCCGGACTTTACCGAAGACAGCATGTGGAGCGGTTTTGACGAAGCGCAGAAGGCGGCCTTGGCCAAAGACGGCCAAGTTGCTTTGCCATCTGACTACGGTGATCCTTACATCATCACCCAGCGACTGATTGAGGAGGGACGGACCCGTCTGGTTCTGCGCGCCCCGCTGTCACTGCCATTTCCCACGCGCTTTTTGCAGGGCACGGCGGATGCGGACGTGGACATGTCCGTCGCCTTGCGGCTCCTTTCGCACGCGGAGGGCCCCGATATGCGGCTGACCCTGGTCGATGGTGCGGACCATCGGTTCTCAGACGGCGATTGCCTGGCCTTGATCGTTAGCGCAGTTGATGAGGTCGTTGCGCGCATCTGACCGCGCCGCAACGTTACGCTTTGGCTTTTGCCGCTGGCGCGCTTAACGTCTGCCCACGGGGATGGGAGAACATTATGGCGCTGACACGCGGGCAAAAGGCAGGCTGGGGCCTGGCTGACTTAGGCATCGTTGTTTTTGTAATCGTCAAGCAGTTGTTGGTGCTTGTCTTTTTAACAGCCTTTTTGGGCGTACCGGTGGGACTGGCCGGGGCGTTGACCACCTCTGTCTTGATCTTTGACATGATCAGCGATCCGATCATTGGTTTTCTCAGCGACCGCACCAAGAGCCGCTTTGGCCGTCGCCCCCCATGGATGGCCGTCGGGGCGGTTGTGATGGCTGTTGGGATGGTTGCCTTGTTTGCTGTGCCAGACGGAATGAGCCTGTTGGGCGACATGGCTTGGGTCTTCTGCTTTTTTGGACTTGCGACCATCGGGTTTACGATGGTGGCGATCCCCTATAGCGCCTCCGCGGGGGAGATCACGCAAGACCCGAAGGAGCGTTCGGCGCTGACGGCCTGGCGGATGGTGTTTGCCAGCGTTGGCATCCTTGTCGGTGGGGCGTTGATCCCTGGGTTTGCCGAAAACATGGGCTACCCGATGGCGGCGCTAATCGCGACGCCACTTATGGTGGGTTCGATCTGGCTTTCGCTTTATGTCACCCGTAAGGCCCCGCAATTGGAGCAAGAGGCGCCTGTGCCACTGCGCGAGGCCTATCGCAGCGTGATTGGCAATCGGGCGTTTTTCGTATTGGCGATCATTTACGGGGTAATGACCTTGGCGATTGCCTTGATCACGGCGGGGCTGCCATTTGCCGCGACCTATCTGATCATGGATACCGGCGACACGCCACTGTCGGGGATTGCTGCCGCGCTGAGCACGCTGAGCCTGCTTTTTGCGGCCTTTGTTGTCGGTTCGATTATCAGCCAGGCAGTATGGGTGTTCTTTTCCAACATGCTGGGAAAACTAGGGGCGCTGTTGTTGGGGCTGTGCCTCTATATCTGTTTGCTCGTGGGGCTTTATCTTGTTTTGCCATCGATCAACGTGACTGTGATGGCGGGCATCTTTGTCTTGGCCGGATTCTCAAACGGGTCCTACCAACAAATCCCCTGGGCGATGTTCCCAGATCTAATGGATGTCACCCGGCGTGAGACAGGTGCTGCGATTGAAGGGGCATTTGCTGCAGTGTGGCTGTTTGGGCAAAAGCTGGCCAATGCCATTGCCCCAGCCCTGCTTGGGCTGATCCTTGCGATTGCGGGGTGGCAGGAGACGACCGTGGGCGTTGTGGACCAATCCGATGTCGCGTTGGAGATGTTGCGGGTGGCGATCACTTTTGTCCCGGCGGCGATCCTTGGGGTGGCGATTTTTGCGCTCGCGATCATCTACCGCCCGCTTGCCAAAGCCGCGTTGGCTCGCTGAACA
This sequence comes from Pseudomonadota bacterium, assembly GCA_038526085.1. GTDB lineage: Bacteria > Pseudomonadota > Alphaproteobacteria > Rhodobacterales > Rhodobacteraceae > Yoonia. The sequence continues at coordinate 72,735 of JBCBHE010000010.1, forward strand.
AGTTCACCACAGCCTGCGGAAAAAGGGCTGTCGCTTCGAGCCAGCAGTTGCGGCCCAAAGCCGTTGAGGGCACATTGCGCGCAACAATAATAATAGATCGAGCCATGCATCATGCCCTTTGAACCGGTCGTTCTGATCCCACCGCTTTTGTGCGATGCGCGTGTGTTTGCTGATCAAATTGGCGCGCTGTCCGTGCGGCACCCGGTGCTGACTGTCCCCGTGCATGGCTTTGAAACGATGGGCGAGATGGCGCAGCACGTGCTTGACCATGCGCCGGACAATTTCGCACTCGTTGGGGCTGGCATGGGCGGCATGGTGGCGCTTGAGACGATCCATCGGTCGCCAGAACGCGTGAGCCGCATTGCCCTGATCAATACTGTCGCGCAAGCCGATACTCCAGCCGTCGCGTCAGAGCGGGAAACGCAGATTATTGCCGCTAAGTCAGGTCGTTTTACCGATGTCATCGCGCACGAGATGAACGATGGCCGTTTCCATGACACCGTGGATCTCTCCCAATTGCGTCGGGTCCTTCATCGTATGGCGGAGGCCGTTGGACCGGACGCTTACGTCGCGGCGATCCGTGCAATGCAGAAGCGGAAGGATCAACAGGCGGTCCTTCGCAAAATCCGGCAACCGGCGCTTGTCATATGCGGCGACTCGGATCCGCAAACGGTTGTGAGGCGGCAAGAGTTCATCGCCGAGATGATCCCATATGCAACGCTGGAAGTTGTTGAAAACGCGGGCTTTCTGCCGACGCTTGAACGACCAGCTGTTGTCAGTAGTATTTTGGAAGCCTGGGCGCAGCAACCGTTGGTTCTGCGCTAGCTTGACAACTTTTGGGTGCGCGCACATCTTTAATGCAGGCTCCGATCGCCTGCCGCGCGCGCCCGTTTCGAGGGTTTGGTGAAGATCGCATCTCAATGCTTGATCACCTGACGCAGGGACTGGCCCGTCAGCAATGCGCGCACTGAATGTTCTGGTCGTTCCCGATGTCACAGGAGATCTGACATGACGTTTACACGCGAACCTAAACTCATGGCGAAAAAGCTGCGCAGCGCTTTGGTAGGCCACGACATTGACTTGAGCCACAGCCAGTGTCTTGAGATTGTCGCACAGCAGCATGGGTTTAAAGATTGGAATACGGCTGCGGCTGCGATTGAGACGCATGCGGCAAAACCTCTGCCGCAGCTTGTTTTGCCGCATGGGTGGAAGGTCAGTGGCACGCAAGCACGCGACTATAGCATCGGTTTGGATGACAGTGACGCAACGGGTGCTGCGACCATTCGGGCGCTCGACAAAGATGCCCCGCATGTGGGCTTTGCAACCTTGATGCAAAGCGTGGTTGCAGCGCCCTTTGCTGGCCAGCGGTTGCGCTTGCGGGCCGAGCTGAAGACGCAGGATGCGCCGGATGCTGCGACGATCTGGATGCGCATGGATGACGCGTCCGGTCAGACCGTGGCTTTTGACAACATGGAAAAGCGAACGGTCGACGGCGTGCTGTCAGGCACGGCCGATTGGTCAAGCCGCGAGGTTGTTTTGGATGTGCCGAGCGCCGCAGAAAGCATCCACTATGGCTTTTATTTGCGCGGGGCGGGCCAGTGTTGGGCGCGGAGCTTTGCGCTTGACGCTGTTGGCGACGAGATTGCGCCGACAGGGAAGGGCAAAGGGCATCTTGATATGCCAACCAATTTGTCCTTCGCGCAGGCGCATTAAATTAGCTAAGGCCGGGGCGGCCATGGTCGCCCCGATGCCTTTGAAAGACATCTGTCGACGGTCTTGATTATTTACCCGTTCCGGTCCGGGGGGTGCGTGGCTTGCGCGTGGTGGTCCGCCCAGTGGCCGTTTTGCGCGTTGAGATCTTGTCAGCCGCTTTGGCCTCGACCGGTTTTGCTTCTGCTTTTGCCACTTTGGCAGCAGGCTTTGTCGCCGCCGCTTTTGCTGCTTTGGCGGCGGGCTTCGTCGCCTCTGCTTTTGCGACTTTGGCTGCAGGTTTTGCTGTCTCTGCCTTCGCCTTGGTCGTCTTTGCTGCCGTCTTGCGCGTGGTCGCTTTCCGTTTCGCCGCTGGCTTCTTCGCAGGGGCCGGTGTCGCGGGTGTTTCGACGACGGTCAGCACGGGCTTTGCTGGCGCTGCTTTGGCGGGGGCTGGCGCATCCGAGTTTGCATCGATGAAGTCCAGCACGAGGGGTCGGATGTTGTTGCGCCAACTGCTGCCGGCGAAAATTCCGTAGTGACCCGCACCTGGCTCAAGGTGCGCTGCTTTCTTGCTGTCCGGCAAACCCGTAAGCAAGTCGAGCGCGGCCAGGCACTGACCGGGCGCAGAGATATCGTCTTTCTCCCCTTCCACGATCTTCACAGCAACATTGGTGATCTTGGCAAAATCAACCTGCCGACCTTTCACGGTGAAGATGTTCTGGGCGATTTCGCGCGCTTTGAAGATGCGTTCAACAGTGGAGAGGTAGAACTCTGCCGTCATGTCCATGACGGCGAGATATTCGTCGTAGAAGGCATTATGCTTATCATGCTCCCGCGCTTCGCCCTTCGCCGTTTTAATGATCTGATCGCGGAAGGCGTTGCCGTGCATTTCCCCGTTCATCGAGATGAATGAGGCCAGCTGCAGAAGCCCTGGATAGACCATCCGACCGACGCCGGCATATTTGAACCCGACACGTTGGATCATCGTTTGTTCGAGTTGGCCCATGGTCACGGTGCGTCCAAAGTCAGTGACTTCGGTATGGTTTGCTTCTGGGTCGACAGGACCGCCAATGAGCGTCAGAGATTTTGGCTGCGCCTTTGGATCATCTTCCGCCAGATAGGCTGTTGCCGCCAATGTCAGCGGCACCGGCTGGCACACCGCGATGACGTGGACGTCCGATCCCAGTTCCTTCAAAAAGTCGACGAGGTAGAGGGTATAATCCTCCACATCGAATTTGCCTTCGCTGACCGGAATGTCGCGGGCATTGTGCCAATCTGTCACGAAGACTTCGCAATCTTTCAGCAAGCTGAACACGGTCTTACGGAGAAGCGTCGCGTAGTGACCTGACATTGGTGCGACCAATAGGACGCGACGTTTTTTGGGCTGACGGGCAGGGATCGTAAAGTGGATCAGATCACCAAATGGGCGCTCTACCAGTTTTTCGATGACGACCGGGCTCTCTTTTCCGCTTTCGCTTACCATCGGCGGAATATTCCAGTCAGGCTTGACGATCATGCGGCTGAACGTCCGCTCCGTCACCTCGCCCCAAGCGCGCAACCAATCCATTGTCGGGTTCGGGAAAACCGACATCATCGGATATTCCGCAAAGGCCCGTGCCGTCGCACCCAACCACTGGTTGGTATTGCGGGCGCTTTCCATCAGGTCATATGTCATCATATACTTCATGGGGGCACTCCTATCTACAAGTTAACAAGTCGTTAACACAAAAAATGCTGCACCCGCACGGTAGGGGGAGGGGAAGAAGATGACAACAGCAGATTCAGATCAGCCTGAGGATAGCGCCAAAGCTGTGACCAAATTGGAAACAAACCTCGCGAAAATCGAGGAGTTAACCCAACGTCTGCTGGTCGCGATGAACCCCAAAAGGCACGTTCCGCAGGCCCTTCAGGGCCCGTCACCAGAGCTTTATGCAAAAGCAGCATCTGCCTATTGGACAGACATGATGGCCAACCCCGGCAAGCTGATCGAACAGCAGGTCGCGTTTTGGGGGAAATCGGTCAAACATTATGTCGAGGCGCAACATCTGTTGGCTCAAGGGCGTCTTGAAACCCCGCACGATGAAACTCCGAAAGACCGCCGTTTCGCGCATGAACTCTGGGACACCAACCCGTATTTCAACTTTATCAAACAGCAATACATGATGAACGCGGAAGCCGTCCGCGAGAGTATTGCATCAATTGAAACGATGGACGCTGCGGAAAAAGCCCGGCTTGAATACTTCGGCCAACAAATCGTCGATATGTTTAGCCCCACGAACTTCCTGGCGACAAATCCGGAAGCTTTAAGCCTTGCTGCAGAAACTGAGGGCGAAAGTTTGGTGCAGGGCCTCGAAAATCTGATCCGCGATTTGGAAGCCAATCATGGTGACCTTGTTGTGACCCTGGCTGATAAGACCGCGTTCCAAGTTGGTGAAAACCTTGCCACGTCACCGGGCGAGGTTGTCTACCGCAACCACATGTTTGAGCTGATCCAGTACGCCCCGGCGACCGAAAAGGTACATGAGATCCCGTTGCTGATCTTCCCGCCATGGATCAACAAATTTTATATTCTGGACTTAAAGCCCGCAAACAGCCTGATTAAATGGGCGGTGGAGCAAGGTTATACAGTCTTCGTCGTATCATGGGTGAACCCGGATACGTCGTATCGCAACACGTCCATGACCGACTACGTTGAAGACGGATTTTTGCGCGCGATCGAAGAATCAAAGGCAATATGCGGAACCAAAAAGGTGAATGCGGTCGGCTACTGCATTGCGGGGACCACTTTGTCGATCACAATGGCTTTGATGGCGCAGCGCAAGGATACCTCCATTAACTCCGCAACGCTGTTCACGACCTTGACCGACTTTTCGAACCGTGGGGAGGTTGGTGTCTTCCTTGACGATGACTTCGTCGACGGAATTGAAAAAGAGTCCTTGGAGGAAGGCGTCCTCGACAAGTTCTACATGTCGCGGACGTTCTCGTTCTTGCGGTCCAACGACCTGATCTACGGCCCGGCCATCAAGAGCTACATGATGGGCAAGGCGCCGCCTGCGTTTGATCTGCTCTACTGGAACGGCGACGGAACAAACTTGCCGGCGACGATGGCTGTGGAATATTTGCGGGGTCTGTGCCAACGCGATGAGCTGGCAACTGTGGGTTTTCCAATTGCGGATACAACAGTGCAGCTTTCTGATGTTAAGACCCCGGTTTATGCGATCGCTTGCGAAACCGACCATATCGCCGCATGGAAAAGCAGCTATCGCGGCGTGCAAAAGATGGGGTCGAAGGAGAAAACTTTTGTTCTCTCGGAAAGTGGTCATATCGCGGGTATCGTGAACCCACCGACGAAAAACAAATATGGGCACTACACCAATCCGGAACTGGATCTGACGCCTGAAGACTGGCTTGCCGATGCGGACAAACATGCCGGATCCTGGTGGCCACTGTGGGAGGCTTGGTTGTCGAAGAAGTCCGGCAAGATGGTCAAAGCGCGCAAACCGGGGGGAAAGAAACACCCCGTGTTAGCCCCCGCGCCGGGAACATATGTCGTGTCTTGAGTGGGAAATGTTGCGCTGCAGCATCACAATTGACGCCTTATTTTATTGGCGATCAGGCTCAGTTTAACCGTAAGTCATTGATATTGTGCAGTTGCAGAAATTTTTGTGCTGCAATGCAGAAAAATTCTTGAAATGCCGCGCCGCAGCATGCATATAGAGGTCACGAACAACGTTGGAGCCCCCGCTCCACTCCGAACCCGAAAGGCATGACCAATGGCTGCAAAGACTCAAGATTTCACCGCGATCTTCAAAGACATGATGGGCGCATTCCCTGTCGACACCAAAGCAATGGAAGAGCAGTTCAAGAACCAGACTGCACTGGCCGAGAAGCTTTCTGCTGTTGCACTGGACGCCGCTGGCAAATCCTCTGAGCTGTCCGCGAAGTGGACACAGGACACACTGGCGAAAGTTGAAGCCATGTCCAAAGCCAAGCCAGAGCCAGCTGACTACGCAAAAGCGATGACAGACTTCGCATCTGCATCTGCTGAGTCCGCTGCCGAGCACATGTCTGCATTCGCTGAAATCGCGAAAAAAGTTCAGACCCAGACAATGGAGCTGATGATGGCTGCTGGCAAAGACATGACTGAAGACATGTCCGCAGCTGCGAAAAAAGCTCAGTCCGAAATGACGGCTGCCGCTAAGAAGGCGACTGCTGCTGCAAAGTAAGTGTCAGCTTGTTCGCAAGTCGCATTGTGACCAGTGCTTAATTTCCTGAATGCTCACCTCCCTGAGCATTTTTAGAACGGCCCGCCTCCTCCCGGCGGGTCGTTTTTTTTGATATGGGGCCCGTCCGCGCAGCAATGATCGTGTGGTTCATGCCGCTTTTGTGTATTTTTCTTTCTTTTCGCGCAGATGCGGCATAGGCTTCTCTGCAGTGCAACATGTCTGGGGAGGGACAACTGGTGGCCGAGACAAACAAACCCCTTCTGATCAAACGGTATGCTAGCCGCAGATTGTACAACACAGAGACCAGCGATTACGTGACGTTGGAAGATATTGCTGCCTTCATTCGTGAAGGGCGAGACGTGCAGATAGTCGACTTAAAGTCGGGCGACGATCTGACCCGCCAATATCTGCTGCAGATTATTGCTGAACACGAAAGCCGCGGCGAAAGCGTTTTGGGCGTAGAAATACTCACTGATTTGGTGCGCAGCTATACCAGCCAAGCGTCATCCATCGTGCCACAGTTCCTGCAGGCCAGTTTCGAAATGCTCCGCGACGGGCAGTCGAAGGCCATGGAAAATATGACGAAGGTGAATCCGATGGCGTCGATGCCCGGCTTTGACGCAATGCGGGCCCAGCAGCAAGCGTTCCTGAATGCGATGACAGGCGGGATCATGGGGGCCGGAGGTGCGGCGGAAGATCCAAAAGCCGCGACTGAGCCAGGCGACGATCTAGACGACATCAAAGCGCAGCTTGCAGCCATGCAGGATAAGCTGTCTAAGATGGGAAAGTAACTTCCAAAGGTCACAGAAGGGGCACCCGCCATGCCATCGACATCTGGTCGGGTCACATTGTGGGGGATGGAGGTTTTTGTTGCGACTGCTGAGGAGGCCTCAATCTCTGCCGCAGCGCGACGTTTGGGTGCCTCTGCAGCGACCGTCAGCCAACAGCTAAGCAACCTTGAAGGGGCGATTGGAACGACGCTTCTCGACCGTGGTGCGCGCCCAGTGACACTGACGCCAGCTGGCGAGATGTTCTTGCGCCGCGCCAACACCATCCTCAACGAAGCAGAACAAGCACTCGCAGAGCTTGCGATGGCGGATCTGTCACGGCTAACGCGGTTGCGTCTTGGGATGATCGAAGACTTTGATGCAGACGTGACGCCGACGCTGCTCAGGGAGATGAGCCGCGATCTCAAGAACTGCCATTTCCTGCTCGAAACCGGTGCATCCCACGAACTGCTCGACCTCTTGGATACCCGCGCGCTCGACGTCATCGTCGCTGCTGGGGTTGCACAGAACAGCGATGGCATGGAGGTCTATCCGCTATTGGAAGAGCCCTTTGTCGCCGCAGTGCCCAAAGGCACCATTCGCGACAATGATCTCGCACGGCAACTGCGACGTCTCCCTTTGATCCAATACACGACGCGACATTTTATGGGCCGTTTGATTGCGGATCATTTGAAAGATCAGCATGTGGTGTCCAATGGCCGGTTTGAGCTCGACAGTTATCACGCGATAATGGCGATGATCGCGGATCGGTCCGGATGGTCGATTTTGACGCCTTTAGCCGTGATGAGGGCTGCCCGGTTCCGGGACCATGTAGATCTTTATCCTTTGCCATTTGCGCCTCTCACCCGGACCATCAGTTTGACGGCGCGCAAAGACGTTTTGTCGACCATGCCGGCGACGCTGGCGACCCGGTTGAAACCACTTTTGGCGGAGATGATTGTGGGACCGGCGGTCAGCCGTTACGGTTGGATGGCGGACCAATTGCGCGTCTTGGCCTGATCGTCAGGTTGTAACGTCCTGCGGGCAAAGCACGTTTCCGAAACCGATACCAGATTGTCACGCTTGGCCCGGTCAGACTTTCCGTACCTTGCTTAAGTGACGTTAGGTCAGGCATTTTGCGACCAACCTAGGGATGTCTGCAAGGTGAACGCAATGATCAAAGTGATGCATGTTGACGGCGATTCAGAGACCCGTGAGATGGTGGACATGGTTCTTTACCTTACTGGGGAATTTGTTGTCATGCCGTGCGAGACGGGTGCGGAAGCGGTCGAACAGCTCAGCGTGTTTGGGCCGGAGGTCATTTTGATCGACACGCCGCCGACCACGTCTGATGCGTCAAACACTGTGGCTGCGATCCATTCCAAGCCGGAATTTCAGGATACACCCATCATTTTCATGACCCCGGACGGAACCCAGGGCAATCTCACCGCCTTGCAAGATGCGGGGGCTGCAGATGTGATCTCGAAGCCCTTCGACCCAATGGGACTCGCCGACCGGATCAAAGGTGCGCTACCAGCTTACGCTTAATCCGCGGCGGCGTCCTCACGGCTGAGGAATGGCAGATCGATCACTTGCAAAACTGTTGGCTGTTCCGTCAATCGTTTGCTCGCCGCGACGAAGGCGTTGATCTCCAGAATAACGTCTGTCAGCAGCTTGTGGCAGTTTGACGTTGAGATGCAGCGCTCGAGGAACAGGCCGATCAGGTGTTCCACCTGCGTCGCCTGCGCGGCCAAGTTTGGGAAGCCGAGCAGGTTCCCGGACTCAGAAATATTGTTCAGGTCAACTTGCGCCGCCTTGAGGTGCATCGAAATGGTTTGCACATCCTCAGCCTCGCCCGCCGCAATTGCGTGCTTGGCGATGGCCCATTGCCAATCCTGCAGCTTGACTAAGAAGTGGCTGCGGACGCGAATGACTTCCGATGTGATCCGAAATTTTTCGTTCATGCGCTCCGATCCATGAACCAGAACTCTTGTCTAAGTTTGCCGAAGGCAACGCGAGCTCTGTCTGCACTGTGTTCGGCTTGATTGAGGGCATCGATCACCGACCGGCCAGATTTCCACGCCAAGCGTATCGCTTGACCGGCGCTCACGCGGACGTCGATCACATGTCCATCGCCATCGCCGATATCGGCCTCTGCCAAGCGGGCGTTGACGTGGTTCATGACGTGGTCCATGCGCGGGCGCCAATTACTTTCGGCAAGGCCGACGAAGATCCCGTTGCCAGCATAGGCGATGAGCGTCTGGCATTCACGCATTTCAGCGCCGATGGCATCGGCCACGTCGTTAACCATGGAATGGAAGTCAAATGGGCTGAGCGTGTCATGTAGGGCCGCAATGTCGCGAACCGCCAACGCATAGGCGGACGACCCATAGAGCGTGGCACGGGAGAGTTGCCGGGCGTAGTTGTCCAATGCTGGCTTGTCGATAAAGTTTGCCGCATCAAAGATGCGAAGCGGGGTCGACAAAGCGACTGGTGAGTCAAAGGCCGGCGCTGCCTGATCAAGATCAACCTGTGCGGGAACAGTCTTCGGGGCCGTAAGGATCGCGAGCCGACCGAGCAGCGCGTTCACTTCGAATGGCTTGTTCATGTAATCGCTGGCACCCGCCGCAAAGGCCGCATCGATATGCGCTTTGCCTGCTTTCGCCGTAAGCACCATGATTGGCACATCTTCGTAGTCGGGGTGGTTCCGGATCTGCCGCAGGAGCGTGTAGCCGTCGTATTCGGCAAAGGCGACGTCCATCAAAATGCAATCGAACTTGGCAACCTTGGGTTTGTCGATGACCTCAAGTGCGGCTTGGGCTGTGAGGGCTGCAATTACCTCATGCTCTGTATGGGCCAACAAGAGTTGGACCAGTGTTTCGATCACAATTGGATCGTTATCAATTGCAAGGAGGCGCACGGATTTCCCTCTGTTCAAGGTTATTGGAGTCACTGCAGCAGCTCAGTGGTTGAGTAGAATGTCGATGACTAGCGTGGCAAAATTTTGACTAAGCCTGAGACTCATCGCGACGAATTGAGACCAAAGCGTGACGCAACGGTACTTTCGGATGTTGCAGTTTGGTTGCTGTTCCGACAGGTCTTTCGTATGGTCACAGGTCGATAGAGGGGGCGGGATGACTGACAACGGAAATGACGCGAGCAGCCTTGTTTTATTGGGCTGCGGCAAGATGGGTTCTGCTTTATTGGCGGGCTGGTTGGCACGTGGGCGCCCCCCGAATACAGTCTGGGTTGTTGATCCTATTCCGTCGGATTGGGTGAAAGACCAAGGCGTACATGTGAATGACGCATTGCCGACACATCCCAATATTGTTGTGGTTGCGGTTAAACCGCAGATGATGTCCGCAGCCTTGCCAAACATGGCCGCGATGGGCGGCGGTGGGACCTTATTTGTGTCTGTGGCGGCCGGAACAACGCTCGACACGTATGAGGCGATTCTGGGCTCTGGAACGCCGATTGTGCGTGCGATGCCCAATACGCCTGCCGCGATCGGACAGGGTATTGCCGCCCTTATCGGGAATGCGCATGTTGCACCTGATCAACTCGCACAAGCGGAGAGCCTTTTGGCGGCCGTTGGTGAGACGGTCCTGCTTGAAAACGAAGACCAAATGGATGCTGTCACGGCGGTCTCTGGCTCTGGCCCGGCGTATGTCTTCCACCTGATTGAGACGATGAGTGCGGCAGGCGTGGCAGAGGGGTTACCGCCCGATCTAGCGATGAAGTTGGCACAAGCGACGGTTGCAGGGGCCGGCGCGCTGGCGCAGCAAGCGGCGGAGAGTCCGGATCAGTTGCGCGTGAACGTGACCTCGCCAAATGGGACCACGCAAGCGGCGCTGGAAGTCTTGATGCAAGATGCGACAGGGTTTCCGAAGATTGTGGCGGAGGCCGTTGCCGCGGCGGCGCGGCGCTCAAGGGAGTTATCGCGCGATGGCTGAGATTACGTTTGACGATTTTTTGCAGGTGGACATTCGGGTTGGCCGCGTCGTGCGGGCCGAACCTTACCCAGAAGCGCGTAAGCCTGCGATCAAGCTCTGGATCGATTTTGGCGCGGAGATCGGTGAGAAAAAGACGTCCGCACAGATCACGGCCCACTATGCACCGGATACGCTCATCGGGCGCCAGGTGATGGCCGTTGTGAATTTCCCGCCCCGCCAAATTGGAAAGTTTATGTCTGAAGTCTTGGTTCTTGGGATGCCAGCTGCCGATGGGGAAGTGGTCCTTGTCGGGCCAGACCAAGATGTGCCTTTGGGAGGGCAACTACATTGAAAACACTTTTGATCACGCGCCCGATTGCGGAGCCCGTCACAACGCAAGCACAGACGCTTTTTGACGTCACAATCAACGAAGATGGGCCGCTAGATGTGGCCGCGGCTGCGCAAACCTTGGCGGATTATGACGCGATTTTACCGACCCTGGGGGATGAGTATTCGGCGCAGGCCTTTGCCTCTGCGGCAGATAAGTTGCGGTGTGGGATGCTTGGCAACTTTGGAGTGGGCTACAACCATATTGATGTCGTAGCGGCTCAGGCTGCGGGCGTTCAGGTGTCGAACACGCCCGATGTGTTGACGGACGCAACCGCAGACATTGGCATGACATTGCTTTTTGCCACTGCCCGGCGGGCGGGTGAGGGCGAGCGGCTCGTGCGATCCGGTGAATGGGGTGGATTTGGTCCAAAGTCCCTGTTGGGCACCCATGTGACAGGCAAGACCGTTGGTATCATCGGGATGGGCCGCATTGGCCAGGCCGTGGCACACCGTTGCCACTATGGGTTCGGGATGTCGGTCGTGTTCTACAACCGCTCCACAAAAGATGTCCCAATGCCCGCGCGCCAATTGCCCACCCTGACCGAAGTCATGATGACCGCTGATTTTGTCGTGGTGACCACGCCCGGTGGGGCGGAGACAACTCATTTGATCGATGCGGCTGCGCTAAAGGCGATGCAACCCTCTGGGATCTTCATCAACATTAGCCGGGGCGAGGTCGTGGACGAACCCGCGCTGATTGCGGCGTTGCAAACAGGTCAGATCGCTGGAGCGGGCCTTGATGTATACGAGGCAGAGCCGCACGTTCCGGAAGCCCTCCGCAACTTGGACAACTGCGTGCTGCTCCCCCACCTCGGCAGTGCAACTGTCGAAACCCGCCAAGCGATGGGGCAAATGGCGCTCGACAACATCATTGCATGGAGCAAAGGAGAGACGCCGCCACAGTCTGTCTGGACCTAAAAGGTATCTCCGACGGCTTCGCGCCAGTGGCGGCGACAGAGTGAGACATAACGCTCGTTGCCGCCGATGGAGACTTGGTCACCGTCGGTCAGCACGTTGCCGTCATTGTCTTTTCGGACGACCATCGTGGCCTTCTTCCCGCAGAAGCAAATGGTGCGGACCTCCCGCATTTCATCGCTCAGCGCCAGCAATGCGGCTGATCCGGGGAACAGCTTGCCTTGAAAGTCAACACGCAGTCCGTAGCACATGATCGGCACGTTGAGATCATCAACAGCGCGCGCCAGCTGCCAGACCTGGTCTTCCTCAAGAAACTGGGCTTCATCGATGAAGACGCAGGCACAAGGTCCGGTTTTCAGCCGCGCTGCTATTTTTGAAAAGAGATCTTCGCCGGGCGCGTAGGTATCCGCAACTTCCCCGATCCCAATGCGGCTTGCGATGCGCCCATCGCCGGCACGATTGTCGAATTGTGCTGTTAGCAAATATGTCTGCATCCCACGTTCGATGTAGTTGTGGGAGGCTTGCAGAAGCACCGTCGATTTGCCGGCGTTCATGGTGGAATAGTTGAAGTAAAGCTTGGCCATGGCGGCACGTAACGCAGTCTGGCAGGCCGAGCAAGAATGTCCCGATCGCCTGGCCTGCCATTGCGTTTGTGATCCTGTTCGCATGCCGTGAGTGGTCTGCGAGGAGTAGGAGCGATGGGCTCCGGTTTTTCTGGCAGACCGGAAGCCAACGAAACGGATCACCGTGATGTCCCTGTCCCGAGGACGGTTTCTCAATGACAAACAATGCGATAAGCATTAATGGGAATGCAGGGACGGGTTTCCCCCTTGGTGATGAGTGTCTGGGGAAACGGGATGATACAAGAAGGGCGAAAAATGTCGGCCACTATGGAGCGCTATCTTAAGAAGCACACAGAGGCTTTGGTGAAGGACGTGGGTATAGAACGCGCCTGTACCTTGACTGGACGATCAAAAGCGACGTTAGGGCGCTACTACTCTGACAGTGATGAGCACGCTGACCGCTTTATGCCGGTCGATGCGGTTGCCGCACTCGAGGCTGAAGCTTCCTATCCGCATGTCACGTCTGCGTTAGCAGAAATGCGCGGAATCACAATGTCTTACAATGAAGAGAAGCCAAACTCTCAGGGTGGGATCAATTCGGATGTGATCATGTTAAGCCAGCGGTTTGCAATGCTGATGAGCGAATACAATCAATCCATCGAAGACGGTGTGATTTCGGCCAATGAAGCCAAACGACTTTTGCGCGAAACGCTCGCTTTGCAAAAAGTTTTGGTCGATATGAAATTGCATCTCGAAAATGACCAAGACCCCTGACGTATACGCTGAGGTTGATCTGAGCGACTTACCTCTGATTGAACCCGGTGCGCTCCAGCCAATTGACGTGACGTCATTAGTTGCACCAGGCGCCTCGGATCACCCAGCACGCATTTTAATGCTCTATGGTAGCCTGCGCGAAACGAGCTATTCGCGACTCTCTGCCGAAGAGGGCGCCCGCGTCTTGCGGGCCTTGGGGTGCGAAGTGAAGTTCTTCAATCCGGCTGGACTGCCGCTTGTGGATGATGCCCCGGTGGAACATCCCAAGGTGCAAGAATTGCGCGATTTGGTGATGTGGTCCGAAGGAATGGTCTGGTCCAGCCCGGAGCGACACGGGGCAATGACCGGGATAATGAAGACGCAAATCGACTGGATCCCGCTTGCCCCGATTGGGGGCGTCCGGCCGACGCAGGGCAAGACGCTGGCGGTGATGCAAGTCTCTGGCGGATCGCAGTCGTTCAATACGGTCAACCAACTGCGCGTGCTGGGCCGCTGGATGCGCATGCTGACGATCCCAAACCAGTCCTCCGTGCCGATGGCCTGGAAAGAGTTCGAAGATGGCCGGATGAAGCCGTCCTCCATGTACAACCGCATCGTGGACGTGATGGAAGAACTGGCCCGCTGGACCTATATCGCGCGGAGCCGGCCAGAGCTGGTCGATCGGTATTCGGAGCGGGTTGAAACGTTAGAAGACGTGCACAAGCGGGTGACGTCTTAGGTGGCGATGCCATTGCGCGTTAGGTTTGGGCATGGGTGCCAATGTCTGCTCTGAGCCCATAGGCGACCAAGAGAAACTTCGCTGCGTGCGCTCGCAGCACGCTTCATGCTGCGACTGCAGATATTCTGGTGCCGCAACGCTGCGTGAATACCGGCCGTTCGCTCAAATTTGCAGCATAGAAGCGCAGGTCAAGGATCAAGTCGCGAGACAAAGCTTTTATTGATCTGAACGACTGTTTTGCTCTCTTCGCGACCGAAGAAAGCCAGGTACCTTGCAGCGACAATATTTTCACATTGGCACAGCTTCTTGCGAACTTTGGTGCTGCAACCAGTTCAAAAACGTTTCCGGTGCACCGGATAAGGCCGCGTCGTCACGCACGACAATGGAGATGTCGCGCGCAGCCCAATCGCCTGAGATGGGGACCATCGAGATTGGTAAGAGTTCCAGATAGGGCGAGACGAACTTTTCAGGTAGAATCGCAATTCCAAGATTGCTGGCCACCATCGTTCGCGCGACCTCATTCGTGCTGGCCATATAGCTATACGCGAACCGGGGCGAAGCTGCGCCGACGACCTTGCGAACCAGTCGCGTGAGCGAGCTGGCATTTTGCACACCGATCATCTCCCAGTCCAGAAAATCCTCGAAAGAAGCTTTTTCGCGCCCTTCAAGGGGATGTCCGTTAGGAACAACGAGAACCAAACGGTCATGCAAATAGGGTAGTGTCCGCAATCCTTCGGGAATGCGCAAAGTGTTTGAAACAAAGCCTATATCGGCAATGCCGCGTTGCACTTGATTCAGGATCTCTGGCGTCAGAAGTTCCAAAAGGTCAATATCAATATCATCGGTCTGGCTCAAAAAGGACCGTATGTGCTTGGCCAAGCCATTCACCAAGGCTGACCCGTTGGCGCAGATCGAGACCTTGCCACGAGCACCGGTCGCAAGCCTTTGCATGTCGTCTTCAATCGCACGGAGGCTTCGAAAGGTGTCGCGCGCGCGCGACACCAGCAGCCGGCCAGCTTCCGTGATTTCCAATCCTCGCGAGTGGCGCACAAAGAGCTGCTGCCCAAGATCCGTTTCAAGATCACTGATGCGCCGACTGACCGCCGATATCGACAAGTTCAGTTGCTCCGATGCTGCGCGCAGGTTTTCGGCGTCCGCAACCATCAAAAAGGCACGCAAGGTGACAAAATCAAAGTGCATACCAACTCCAAAAAATTGAAAGCGAATGTGATTTAGGACGGAATATTGAGCCAGCATTGCATTTTCCGCAACCCTGCGTTCTTGAGGCCAGAATTCCTCTCTTAGCGTGGAAACATTAGCTTTCTAGATCATTAGTTGCGAAAGACGTGCCAAATGGAGTGAGGTTGGTGGCGTCAAGCCCAAGAGGAACAACAAAGACCGCAAGAAAATGAAGGTTCGTTTCGCTAAAATGCAATGCGAGAGGAAACAAGACCGGCGCAGCAGGTGGAGGCCTGATCGCGTCACCAAGGGAGGAAACTATGAACAAGACATCCAAAGCCGTAACAGCTGGCCGTTACATGCTGGCGACATCCGTATTGGCGATTGGGATCGCCGCGGCAGCTGCCCAGGCTGAAACGATCGACATGCAATCGTTCTTGCCACCAACGTTGCCTGTTCTGGCGACATCCGGCGTCGAAATGACTGAACGTGTCAAGCGTCTGACCGGTGGCGAAGTTGAGATTGTTTATCAATCGCCTGGCGCATTGGTTGCGACCAACGAAATCTGGGACGCTGTTTCGACCGGCGCCGTCCCTGCGGGATGGTATGCCACTGGCTTTGCTGAAGGCGTGATTCCTTCGGCGTCTCTTTTCACCGCGTTCCCATTCGGACCTGACGCGGTAGAGTACACCGCATGGTGGTACGAGGGCGGTGGAGAAGAATTGTGGGCGGAAATCTCTGAACCGTTCAACATCCATTCCGAGCTATGCTCGGTAGTCGCGCCGGAAGCCTCTGGTTGGTTTAAAGAGCCGATCACATCACCAGATCAGCTTGATGGTTTGAAGATGCGTATCTTTGGTTTGGGTGCAGCAACTATGGAGAAGCTGGGCGTACAAGCACAGTCCATGGGTGCTGGCGACACGATGACTGCGCTGAACACTGGGGCGATTGACGCGGCTGAGATCAGTTTTCCGGCGCTCGACAAGGCGATCGGCCTTCAGGAGCACGCGTCGCATTATTACTTCCCAGGTTGGCACCAACAAAGCTCCTTCCTGCATTTCATCATCAACAAAGATGTGTGGAACGGCCTAGAAGATAGCCAACAGGCCGCAATTGAAGCCGCTTGTGCGGCGAACGTTGCGACGACAATTGCCGAAGGTGAATCGATCCAACTTCAGCCGTTGGCCGATCTGCAAGCCGAAGGCATCACAGTGCATCGCTGGTCAGATGAGATGCTCGCCACCTTCGAGGGCGCATGGAACGAGGTTGTTGTCGAGCGCGCTGCCGCTGACGCAGATTTTGCCCGTGTTTGGGAAAGCATTACTGATTTCCGCGAAAGCTATGCCGAGTGGTCCGAGCTTGGCTACCTAGACTAATTGTCTAGTCTGCGAGGGGCCACGGCCCCTCGTAGAGATAAAAGTGAACATGCTTAAAATTGCACATCTTTTAGAGCGCCTTTGCGTTTACGCCGCACGCTTAGCGGGCATCTTGCTGCTCGCCCTAACGGCTGTTGTACTGTACGATGTCATAGGCCGTCAGTTCTTCAACACCGGCTCTGTGGCGCTTAGCGAATTGCAATGGCACATCCATGGCGCGATCGCGCTCCTTGCCTTTGGTTATGCCTACACGCGTGACGCACATGTGCGCATTGACGTTCTTTCTCTGAGCTTTACGAACCGCTTCAAGGCGCGACTGGAAATCGCGGGTATCGCGTTGTGTCTGACGCCGTTTCTGCTTCTGGTGATGTGGTACGGCATTGACTTTGCCGAGCGTTCTTTTTCGCGGGGTGAGCGCTCGCCGGTCAGCCTTGGTTTGACACATCGCTGGATCATAAAATCAGTTGTGCCCTTTTCGGCGTTGATCGCATTGATGGGCGCTTGGTCGGTTCTGTTGCGGATGGTGGTCCATTTGCGCGGCGACCTGGACGAACCCTTCGTACGCGAGGGCCTATGGAAATCCTGATCGACCTTTTGCCCGCGCTGATGTTCGGGTGCCTGATTATTGGCATGTTCACCGGTTTGCCCGTTGCCGTTGTGCTGGGCGGCATCACATTTTTCTTTGCCGTAATCGTCATCGCCCTGGGCGAGATGCGGCTCGTTCAAATATCGCTTTTGCCCAACCGGATCTATGGCGGATCAGTCGACAATATCGTGCTGATTGCCGTGCCATTGTTCATCTTCATGGGCGTTCTCATGGAGAAGAGCCGTATCGCTGAAGACCTTCTGCTGACGTTACAAAAGATGCTGCGAGCGGTGCCCGGCGGCATGGCGCTTTCCGTAACTGGTATGGGGACGATCCTTGCAGCGGCAACCGGTGTGATCGGGGCCTCGGTGGTGATGCTAACGGTCATGGCGCTACCGACAATGATCAAGAACGGTTATTCGCCCAAACTTGCGGCGGGAACGGTGGCTTCTGCAGGCACGTTGGGGATTCTGATCCCGCCATCGGTGATGCTGGTTTTTATGGGCGACATCCTGACGATCAACCTTGCGAAGCTCTTCATTGCGGCGCTTGTACCGGGGTTGGTGCTGGCAGTTGCCTATATGATCTACATTGCGGTCAGCACGGTGCTGAAACCGGATCAGGCCCCAGTGATCCTGCCGCTTTCGGCCTCCGAGAAGGCCGGGCTCTGGCGCGAAGCGCTGGTGTCGTTTTCGCTGCCGGTGCTTTTGATTGTTGCGGTCTTAGGCTCGATCATTGGCGGCCTGGCCACCCCCACCGAGGCCGCGGCAGTCGGGGCCTTTGCGGCTCTGGTACTCGGCCTTGCACGAGGGCGGCTGAGCTTTGAGATACTGGGCGAGGCCATGGACGGGTCTATCCGAACCATCGCCATGTTTTTCTTCATCTTCGTTGCGGCGACGGGCTTTGCTTATGTCTTCCGTATTATTGGGGGTGAGCATTTTATCGTTGAGGTCACAAAAAGCCTGAACATGGGCGATTGGGGCGTCCTTGCGATGCTGATGCTGATCATTTTCGCCATGGGCTTCTTTTTCGACTGGATCGAAATCACGCTGATCATGCTGCCAATCGTAGCGCCCATCGTAGCATTGATGGATTTTGGCGATCACGTTGCAAAGTCCGACATGATCTACTGGTTTGCGGTGCTGATGGCGGTGAACCTTCAGACCTCATTCTTGACGCCACCCTTTGGCTTTGCGCTTTTTTACCTCAAAGGTGCTGCGGGCGATCTGGTATCGATGCGCGAGATTTATCAGGGGATCATCCCATTTGTGTTGCTGCAAATTGGCGTGCTGCTTCTTCTGGTTTGGCAGCCCTGGATCGCAATTTGGTTGCCGAATGCGGTGCTGAAATGACGGCGCCAGCGCTCAGTCGTCTCCGTGCTGTCGGCAATGGGTTGAACCGCCCCGAGTGCGTGCAATGTCTGCCCGAAGGCACCGTGCTCTGCAGCGACGCATCGGGCGGCGTGAATGTCTTGCAAGCGAGCGGCGGCCTGTCCTACCGCGGCAATTATGAGCGCCCGGGGTTTGTCTGCAACGGCTTTGCGATCGCCCGCGACGGGACGGTCATCGTGGCCAATACCGGGCCTATCGGTGGCCTTTGGGCCATTTACAAGAACGGCGAGGTTGTTCCGTTACTAGAAGAGGTCGACGGCACACCGAACTTCGTCTTGATCGACGAAAACGAGGACATCTGGTTTTCGGTTCTAACGCGCGCGGACCATTCCGCACCGCTCAGCGCATCGCGAGCTGATGGCTATATTGCGCGATTGAAGAACGGCGTGGTTGAGATCATGGCGGATGGATTGGTCTCGGTGAATGAGTTCAAGATCGACCGCATACTCGGCGCACTCTATGTCAACGAAACCTTTGCGCGGCGCACCACGCGGTTCGACATGACGTCAACCGGAGCGCTGGCCAATCAAGAGGTACTCGCTGAATACCCGCCTGGCAGCTATCCAGATGGGCTTGCCTTGGATGAAAATAGCGACCTTTGGGTGCCTTGCATCATATCGAACCAAATACTGCATGTGACCAAGGATGGTGTCATCACGGAAGTCCACGAAGAGCGTGACACCGAGCGCATGGCGACAGTCCAAACCGCCCTGGAGGCCGGGAACCTGACACGTGACCTGATCTATCAGGATACGGGCGCGACACTGAATAATCCCACCAGCCTTGCCTTTGGCGGCCCCGATTTGCGGACGCTTTACGCAGGCTCGATCACCAACACATATCTTTGTGCCTTTGACTGCTCGGTCGCCGGACAGCCGATGACGCATTGGACCCAATAGACAGGATCTGCCGACATGAGCGTTCAGAAGAAAGCAACCAAAAAGCTAACAAGCCAAAGCATCCGCGCGATGAAGGGCGGGACACCGATTGTCGCGCTGACTGCCTATACCGCCCCTATTGCGAAGCTGGTGGACGAAATCGCTGATTTCATTCTGGTTGGCGACAGCCTTGCGATGACGATCTACGGTGATGACAGCACGGTGGGGATCGATCTGGACACGATGATCCGGCACGGACATGCGGTGGCGCGCGCTTGTAGCCATGCGTGCATTGTCGTCGATCTGCCGTTTGGTTTTTACCAAAAGGGCCCTGAACAGGCCTTTGAAAGTGCCGCGCGTATTCTGCGTGAAACCGGCTGTGACGCGGTGAAGCTGGAGGGTGGCGCCGAAATGGCCGAGACGGTCAAGTTTTTGACCGAGCGCGGCGTGCCAGTGATGGGGCATGTCGGGTTGACACCCCAATCGATCAACACGCTTGGCGGGTTCAAAACTCAAGGTAAAGAAGACGGTGCGCGTCAGCGGCTTTTGGAAGATGCCAATGCGATGGATGCCGCGGGGTGCTTTGCTGTGGTAATCGAGGGCGTGTTGGAAGACATCGCAGTCGAGTTGCACGAGGCCCTTTCGGTGCCCAGCATTGGCATCGGTGCCTCGGTCGCCTGTGACGGGCAAATCCTTGTCACCGACGACGTGATTGGCATGTTCGATGCCTTCAAACCGAAGTTCGTAAAACGTTATGCGCAGATTTTGCCGATCCTGCGTGGCGCGCTCGAGACTTATGCCGATGAAGTCCGTACGCGAGCTTTCCCGTCCAATGACTACGTTTTCAAGGGCTATAAGAAGTGAGCCAAGCCGTCACCATAACTGAGGTTGGCCTGCGCGATGGGTTGCAAAGCTGGCCTGATATTGTGCCTGTCGAGCATAAGATCGAGATCGCGAACAGCCTGATAAAGGCAGGGGTGCGTCGGCTTGAGGCGACCTCGTTCGTTTCGCCCCGCGCCGTGCCGCAGCTTGCGGATGCGGAGGCGCTGATTGCGGGGATCGAGCGTCCTGATGGCATGGTGATTGAGGCGTTGGTTCCCAACCGGCGTGGCGGCGAGCGCGCGGTTGGCGTTGACATTTGGGTGGCGTTTATGTCTGTGAGCGAGACCCATTCGCGCGCCAATTCCAACTGCTCAGTTGACGAAGCGTTTGAGCGCATCCGCCCACTTCCGCAAATGGCAGCGCAGGCTGGCGCTTCGGTTACAGCCGCGCTGGCGGTCAGCTTTGACTGCCCTTTTGAAGGTCAAACACCTGTGGAAAATGTGGTCACCTTGGCGCGCCGGTTCCAAGATATCGGCGTACGAACGCTGAAATTGGGCGACACGATTGGAACTGCATCGCCTGCGCGCGTGGCGCGTTTGATCACTGCACTCGCAACAGCCGTAACGGATATGGAGATAGTTCTTCACTTTCATAACACCCGCGGGCTGGCATTGGCGAATGTGATGGTCGGGCTGGCCACCGGCGTCACCCGTTTTGAGTCCGCGCTTGGCGGTTTGGGCGGATGTCCCTTTGCACCCGGTGCGAGTGGCAATGTGGCCACTGAAGATGTCGTGCACATGATGGTCCAGGAAGGCATCGCCACGGGCATCGATTTGAACGCGCTGATCGAGGCCGGGCGACTATTTGGTGACATCCTTAAGACCGATCTGCCCGCGCATTTGCAAAGGGCGGAACCCGTTGGGGTCTTACACCCTTTCAACGATGCAGACCGCGCGGCTGGATAAGGAGGTTTGCATGAGCTTGCTGGGTGTCAAAATCATCGATCTGACGCGGATCATCGCAGGACCGTTCTGTACACAACTTCTTGCCGATCTGGGTGCCGATGTGGTTAAGGTCGAAACCCCCGGCGGTGACCCGTTGCGGGCGCAAGGCGAGAAGGTGAATGACTTCAGCTGGTACTACGCCGGCTACAACCGCAACAAAATGTCCGTGGCGCTGGATATGCGCACTCCGGAGGGCATTGAGGTCCTCAAACGCCTTTTGAGCACCGCCGATGTTTTGGTCGAAAACTTCCGGCCCGGTGTGCTGGACAAGATGGGGCTCAGTCTTGAGGTTCTAAACAATCTCAACCCGCGCCTTATCGTTTGCAGCATCAGTGGCTTTGGCGCGGATGGCCCGTATTCGCAACGCCCGGCCTTTGATTTTATCGCACAGGCGCTCAGCGGTTTTATGAGCGTCAATGGCGAAGCAGGTGGCGCGCCATTGCGGTCCGGCTTGCCGATCAGCGATTTGGTGGTTGGTCTTTACAGTGCGCTTGCGATTTCGTCGCGACTAGTTGGTCGTGAGGCGTCTAAGGCGACGGGCGTTCAAACGATCGACGTGGCGTTGACCGACAGCATGATCAGCCTTCTGAGCTTTCAAGCCGCAAACTACCTTGCTGCTGGGGTCGAACCCGTGCGCAGCGGTAACGAGCATCAGCTCGTTGCGCCCTATGGTGTGTTTGAAACCTCAGACGGTTCCATCGCACTCGCGCCAAGCAATGATGGCGTCTATCGCAAATTGCTGGCGGTTCTCGATATGGAGCATCTGCTTGACGATGACCGCATAGATACCAACGAAAAGCGCATGAAAGATCGAACGCTTATGCGCGAAATCCTCGAGCCCGTGTTCAAAACCAAGGACAGTGACCATTGGATTGCCACATTAAATGCAGCAGGCGTGCCTGCCGGTCCGATCTTGTCGGTGCCCGGGGTGTTTGCGGACCCGCAAACACGTCATCGCGAGATGGTCATGCCGGTAGATCACGGGGACCATGGAATCGTGCAGATGCTGGGCTTTCCGATGAAATTCAGCGAGGACCCTTGCGAGGTACGCCATCCTGCGCCCGACCTTGGGGAGCATAGCGCCGATGTGTTGCAAGAGGCTGGATTTGACGCCGAGGAAATTTCAGAGCTTGTCGAACGAGGCATCGTCACGACAAGTTAGGTTCAGGTAACTGCCCGGCCCACGGATGGTCGAGAACACCAGCAACACATGATCTAGATTTTCTGTTTCCTACCCCAAGTTGGATTGAATGAGCGCAGCGCGTTTGGCAAGCGTCTGCAAAACACTTGGATCGCAGGGACGGAAAGTGAACCGCACCTCATAGCAGCCATCTGTTTGTAAGACAGTTTCCAGACTTTCCAGCATGATGGATGATTTGCGTGCGAAATCAAACACTCGCGGGATCAGATCGTAAGGGTCTGATGTCTGCAGCAACAGCTTTTCAAGCGCGTCCTCCCGGTCAGATGCAACGTCCACCATCGACCTCCATGCAAACGCCCGTCACCATGCTTGCCTCGTCCGAACATAAGTAGCAGGCGGCATTGCCCATATCCTCGGGGGTGGAAAACCGCCCGATTGGGATCGTCGACAGGAACTTGGCGCGGACCTCGGGTGTGTCCTCGCCCATGAAAGTCTTCAGCAAAGGCGTCTCGCCCGCTACCGGGTTGATCGCGTTAACGCGGATGCCTTCCGGTGCAAGCTCGACAGCCATGCCTTTGGTCGCGTTGTTCATCCAACCTTTGGAGGCGTTGTACCAGTTCAGCCATGGGCGTGGGCTGACGCCCGCGGTTGACGCAACGTTGAGGATCACGCCGCCACTTTGTGCTTTGAAAAGTGGGACTGCATATTTTGCGGTGAGGTAGACGGACTTGCAATTTACGGCAAAGACCTTGTCGAAATCGGCCTCAGTGACCTCTTCCATTGGTGCAGGCAAATGGGTGATTCCAGCGTTGTTGACCAAGATATCAATCCCGCCCATCTGGTCTTTGGCAGTCTCAACCATTGTCTGAACGCATTGGTCGTCGGCCACATTGGTCATCGAAGCCTTGGCCCCCAACTCGTCAGCAAGGGATTGCGCCGCCTGAAGGTTAAGGTCCGCGATCAACACCGACGCACCTTCGGCCACAAATTTGCGTACAATGCCTTCGCCAAAGCCCGAAGCCCCGCCGGTTACGACGGCCTTTTTGCCTTTTAGTCTCATTCTTCCCTCCTATCCGTGTAGCGCGGCAACGGTTTTCAAGGTTGTGAAACCATAGAGCGCCTCAAACCCCTTTTCGCGCCCATGGCCTGACAGCCCGTGTCCGCCGAACGGCAGTTCTACCCCGCCACCGGCACCATAATTGTTGATGAACACCTGCCCGGCATGCAGCTTTTTGGCCAAGCGCATCTGGCGTGCGCCGTCTTTGGTCCAGCAGCTCGCGACCAGCCCGTATTTCGTGCCATTGGCGATGTTCAATGCTTCTTCTTCGTCGCCAAATGGGATCAGCACTTGAACCGGACCAAAGATCTCGTCCTGCGCAAGCGCATGACTGGGACTTGTGTTCGCGAAGAGGGTTGGCGCAACGTAGGCGCCGCCTGCTGGAGCGTCGGCCACGATCTCGCCCCGCGCAGCGATCTCTAAATTGTTCCCCTTGGCGATGAACCGTTCGACAATCTCTTTCTGCCGCTGAGACACCAAGGGCCCCACATTTAGATCGCTCAATGCAGGCCCTGCGCGCAGTGCGCTGTACTTTTCCGCCATTGCGCCCAGCACCTCGTCATAGCGGCTGTGATGCACAAGAATACGCGAGGAAGCAGAGCAGGTCTGGCCCGAGTTTTGGATGCCTGCGTTCACGAGGAAGGGTATCGCCGCTTCCAGATCAGCGTCTTCGAATACCAGTTGCGGAGACTTGCCACCTAATTCAAGCGTTACGGGCACGACGTTTTCTGCGGCGGCTCTTTGGATGAGTTTGCCAACACCAACAGACCCCGTGAAGGACACATGGCGCACCTCGGGGTGCATGGATAAGGCCGCGCCTGCCTCGGCACCGATTCCAGGCACTACATTCAGCGCGCCGTCCGGCAAGCCGACTTGACGGGCCAGTTCGGCAAAGGCGAGCGCGGTCAAACATGCTTCCTCTGCGGGCTTCAAGACGCAAGCATTTCCTGTCGCCAAAGCCGCCCCGACCGAACGTCCGATGATCTGCATCGGATAGTTCCAGGGCACAATATGACCGGTCACGCCGTGCGGTTCGCGCATCGTATAGACGGTGTACCCGTCAAGGTAAGGGATGGTCTGCCCATGCAGCTTGTCTGCTGCGCCCGCGTAGAACTCCATGTAGCGCGCCAGTGCCACGGCATCGGCCCGCGCTTGCGTCAGCGGCTTGCCCACATCAAGCGCTTCGAGCCGCGCCAATTCGTCGACATTCGCGAGAACAAGCTGCCCCAGCTTGGCGAGGAGACGCCCGCGTTCAGCGGCTGTGGCGCGTCCCCAGTCGCCGGTTAACGCTGCCGCAGCTGCAGCCACAGCCGCTTCTATGTCCTCCGGCCCGCCGCGAGCAATCTGACAAAGCTCGCTCCCGTCACTGGGATTACTTAGCGCTATCGTTTCGCCGGATAGTGAGGCTTGCCAATGCCCGCCAATCAAACACTGGGTCGAGTCTATGCCGAGTATCTTCATGTTAATGGCCCCACTATTTCTGTCGGGCAGGTACATCTGATCGGAGATACGGTAGCAATACCGTATCAATACGGTATGGTTCAACGAATGGAGACTTTCAAGAGCATCGCCTTTGACGCAGCCCCCATCGGGATTGTCATGACCGAGCACCGGATCGTGCGTACCTGCAACCGTAAGTTCTGTCAGCTTTCCGGGTTTGAGCTCAAAGAATTGGTCGGAGAGTCCTTTCGCCCGCTTCTCTATGATGATGCGGAATACGAACGCGTGCGCGACATTGGATTCAAAGCATTGCGCGCGGGTAATCCGTATTCCGATATGCGCCTCTTGCGACGTAAGGATACATCGTTGTTGTGGTGCCGTTTTCGTGCGGAAACTTTGACTCCGGACGACCCGTTGGCTCGGATGGTTTTCACCTATGCGCCGGTGGGCGAACCTTCGGACCAGCCCACGCTTTCCCCCCGTGAACGGGACGTCGTTCTGGGGCTTCACAACGGAAAAACCAGCAAAGCGATCGCGCAGGATCTCGGCCTTTCGCCGCGCACAGTTGAAGATGTGCGAGCGCGGTTGCTGAAGAAGTTCCGCGCCAAGACTTCGACCGAGATGCTGCGGAAGTTCACGAACATCGAGATTTAGGCAGTACGGCCAGCTGGGAATTGCAGGTTGAAAAAGGGCAAAGCCTTTACCAGTCACTAAGGAAGAACGGACGTCGCCTTCTTCAGGCAGCGCAAGGTGAAGGTTGATCTGGATTGGCGCATGTAGGGGAATTTGTAGAGAGTACTGGTCAAAAATTGCTCGTACCCCCGTGTACCACTGACCGCGACCTTTAGCAGGTAGTCGTAGTCACCGGAGACAAGGTAGACTTCTAGGATCTCAGGGACACGCGCCATGTCTTCGCCGAACTGTTTGAGCGTTTCGCTGTCGTGTTTTTGCAAGGAGACTTCGACAAAGACCAATTCGGCATAGCCGAGCTTCTCAGGGTTCAAAAGGGCGGTATAGCCTTCGATGTAACCTTCTTCTTCCAGTCGTTTGACCCGCTGCCAACACGGGCTGGTCGACAGGCCCACTTCATCTGCCAAGGCGCTGTTGGATTTGCGTCCATCTTTTGCGACCGTTCGCAGAATCTTGCGGTCTATTTCGTCTAAACCTCGATCTGACAAATTTCATCCTTCGATTTTCTCTTTCTTCAGGATATATGCTCTCATTATCCGCAAAATGACAGCACAAACAGCAAAATCTCCTAGCCCAATTAAGGTAGTCTTTTGGTCAAGGATGCTGACCCAGGGAGAGGGCGTTGGATCTCGATCTAAACGCAGAACGGCATAGGAGTACTTGGCGGAGCCGAGTAGGCGCGAACCTCCTGGCTAAATTGGGTCAAGGACAGGAGTTCTACCAATGGCAGATACCCCCTCGCTAAACCTTCATGTTCCGGAACCCGAAGTTCGGCCCGGGGACACGCCGGACTTCTCTAGCTTCGAGATCCCGCGCGCAGGTGAGGTGCGTTGCCCCGAGATTGATGCCGACCCCGAAGACATCCGCGACCTGGCCTTTTCGATCATTCGTGTGCTCAACAAACAAGGGAAAGCCGTTGGCCCCTGGGCCGATATGCTGAGCGACGATGACCTGCGCGCCGGCCTGAGCCATATGATGACACTGCGTACATTTGATGCGCGCATGATGGTCGCGCAGCGTCAGGGCAAGACCAGCTTTTATATGCAGCATCTGGGTGAAGAGGCTGTGTCTTGTGCGTTTCGCAAGGCGCTTGAACCGGGCGACATGAACTTCCCAACCTACCGTCAGGCTGGGCTTTTGATCGCAAACGATTTTCCGCTGACCCAGATGATGAACCAGATCTATTCAAACGACGGGGACAGCGCGAGGGGGCGTCAGTTGCCCGTCTTTTATTCATCTAAAGAGCACGGGTTCTTTTCGATCTCTGGCAATCTGGCGACCCAGTACATTCAGGCTGTCGGCTGGTCGATGGCCTCGGCCATTAAGGGCGACACAAAAATCGCGGCCGCTTGGATCGGTGACGGCTCAACGGCCGAAAGCGACTTTCACGCCTCGCTTGTTTTTGCCTCGACCTACAAGGCGCCTGTGGTGCTGAACGTGGTCAACAATCAATGGGCAATTTCCACGTTTCAAGGCATCGCCAAGGGCGGTTCAGGCACTTTTGCCGCGCGCGGGCTTGGCTTTGGCATCCCCGCACTCCGCGTGGACGGCAATGACTATCTCGCCGTCTATGCCGCCGCCAAATGGGCAGCAGATCGCGCGCGCGCCAATCTTGGCCCGACAATCATTGAATATGTGACCTATCGCGCGGCGGGCCATTCCACCTCCGACGACCCATCCGCCTATCGTCCAAAGGACGAGAAAGATGCGTGGCCTTTGGGCGATCCGGTTGACCGACTTAAGGCCCACTTGATCGGAAAAGGGGCCTGGTCTGAAGAGCGCCACACACAGGCAGAGGCCGAGATCCTCGTTATGGTCGAGGAGGCGCAAAAGGAGTCCGAGGCTATCGGCACGCTGCTAACCGGCACCCTGCCATCGCCGAGCGATATGTTCCGCGATGTCTTTGCGGAAATGCCACCGCATCTGGTGGAACAACGCCAAGAAGCGGGGGTCTGATACATGCCAAACATGACCATGATCGAAGCCGTCCGCGATGCGCATGATGTGATGATGGAGCGAGACGGGGATATCGTCGTCTATGGGCAAGACGTGGGCTATTTTGGCGGCGTGTTTCGCTGCACTGCTGGCTTGCAGGAAAAATATGGGTCCAACCGCTGCTTTGATGCACCGATCAGCGAGTTGGGGATTGTTGGCTCGGCCATCGGCATGGCGACTTATGGGCTGAAGCCCTGTATCGAAATACAATTCGCCGATTACATGTACCCCGCCTACGACCAGATCGTGTCCGAGGCGGCCCGCATGCGCTATCGCTCGGGCGGTGAGTTTACCTGCCCGATGGTGATCCGGATGCCCACCGGCGGCGGTATTTATGGCGCGCAGACCCATAGCCAAAGCCCCGAAGCATTGTTCACGCATGTTGCAGGGTTGAAAACCGTGATGCCGTCAAACCCGGCCGATGCCAAGGGATTGCTGACTGCCGCGATGGAAGACCCGGATCCTGTGATCTTCCTTGAACCCAAACGTCTTTATAACGGCCCCTTTGATGGTCATCATGACAAGCCGATTGTGCCGTGGAAGAAGCACGCGCTTGGTGAGGTTCCGGAAGGCTATCACAAGGTTGATTTTGGCAAAGCAGCCGTGCGGCGTGAGGGCTCGGCGGCAACCATCTTAGCCTATGGCACTATGGTCCATGTCGCGCTGGAGGCCGTCCAATCTTCTGGCATTGACGCCGAGGTGATCGATTTGCGCTCGCTCTTGCCGCTCGACAAGGACGCTATCGTTCGGTCGGTTTCCAAGACTGGACGGTGCGTGATCGTGCATGAGGCGACACTGACGAATGGTTTTGGGGCCGAGTTGGCTTCGATCGTACAAAAAGAGTGCTTCTATCAACTCGAAGCTCCGATCCAGCGGGTTGCGGGCTGGGATACACCTTATCCCCATGCCTCCGAGTGGGATTACTTCCCTGGCCCTGACCGTGTTGTGACCGCATTGAACACCGTAATGGAGGCATAGATGGGCACTTACACGATTTTGATGCCCGATGTCGGTGAAGGCATTGCCGAGGCAGAGCTGGCCGAAATCCTGGTGCCCGTCGGGGACGAGCTGCGTGAAGATGATATCTTTGCCTCTGTCATGACCGATAAAGCCACCGTAGAGATCCCGTCCGCAGTGTCCGGCAAGGTGACTTGGTATGCCGGGGTTGAAGGCGACACAATCGCCATCGGGGCACCTCTGGTGAAAATCGAAGTGGATGGTCCTGGCAACGAAGGTGAGGTTTCCGCAGCGCAAGTTCAAGAAGATGCAGAAGCGCGGGCGGCGGAGTCTAAGCAAGAAGAACCTTCCCCTGCGCCAAAACCTGAAACGATCAAGCCGGTCGCGGCTTCGCGCGCGGCCAAACCGAGTTCCGCGAAGCTACGATCAGAAGGTGAAAAGCCGCTCGCCAGCCCGGCGGTACGGCAGCGGGCACTCGATGGAGGGATTGATCTGCGGCGGGTGCCAGGCAGCGGTCCGGCCGGACGGATCACGCATGGGGATCTCGAGGACTTCATCGCCTCCGGCGGCTCTGTAGCGGCACCCACAGGCCCTGTCCCGGATACCAGCGTCAAAGAGGTCAAGATCATCGGCCTACGCCGCAAGATCGCTGAGAGGATGGCCGAGGCGAAACGCCATATCCCGCACATTACGATCGTTGAAGAGGTGGATGTGACCTCGCTTGGGAATCTACGCGAAAGCCTGAACGCCGAGCGGGGCGACAAGCACAAGCTAACGATCCTGCCGTTCTTGATGCGCGCGATGGTCACCGCGTTGAAAGAACAGCCGAACCTGAACGCGCGTTATGATGACAAGGCCGGGATCGTTCTCGAATACGGTGCCGCGCATATCGGCATCGCGACCCAGACCCCCGGCGGATTGATGGTACCAGTTGTGCGCCATTGCGAGACCCGTTCGATCTGGGACATGGCGCGCGAGTTGTCTCGTGTGGCAAACGCTGCGCGGGACGGTACCGCCACGCGTGACGAGCTGACAGGGTCGACCATTTCGATCACGTCGCTGGGCAAGCTTGGGGCGATTGCGACAACGCCGATCATCAACCGCCCGGAACTGGCGATTGTCGGTGTGAACAAGATGCAGACCCGCGCCATGTGGAACGGTACAGAGTTTGTGCCGCGTCAGGTCATGAACCTGTCATCCAGTTTTGATCACCGCATCATTGATGGCTGGGATGCCGCAGTTTTTGTGCAGCGCTTGAAAACCCTGCTGGAAACCCCAGCGATGATCTTTGTAGAGGACTAAGCTATGACCAAGATGAGCTGCAAACTCTTGGTTATCGGCGCCGGTCCCGGCGGATATGTTTGCGCCATACGCGCAGGTCAGCTGGGTGTCGATACGATCATTGTTGAGAAAGACAAACCCGGTGGCACCTGCCTGAACGTGGGTTGTATCCCATCAAAGGCCATCATCCACGCCGGTGACGAATTTCACAAGATGGCGCATGCCACCGAAGGCTCTGCCATCGGCATTACATCTGCCGCGCCCAAGATCGAATTTGGCGAAACACTCACTTGGAAAGACGGGATCGTCGGGCGGTTGAACAGTGGCGTCGCTGGGCTTTTGAAGAAAGCCAAAGTGCGCCAAGTGACCGGTACGGCGCGGTTCCATGACGCCAAGAAGGTGATCGTCGACGGCCCCGATGGCGAAACCATCGTCAAGGCCGAAAACGTGGTCATCGCGACTGGTTCCACCGCAGTCGAGATGCCGTTCCTACCGTTTGATGGAACTTATGTGCAATCCTCTACGGAACTTTTGGCCGATCCAGTTCTGCCCAATTGCCTGGCCGTTGTGGGTGGCGGCTACATCGGGCTGGAACTTGGCACCGCATTGGCCAAGCTGGGTGTTGAGGTCACCGTAGTCGAAGCCGCCGACCGCATCTTGCCACAATATGATGCCGAACTGACCAAGCCAGTCGCCGACCGGCTTAGGGCGCTTGGGGTCACGGTGCTGACGCAGACTCTGGCGCAAGGCCTGACCGAGGGCGGCGAAGCGTTGGTCGTCAAGGACAAAGGCGGCACCGAACGCGAAATTCCCGCCGACAAGGTTCTGGTCACGGTGGGCCGTCGCCCGGTTACCGAGGGGCTGGATCTAGACCGGCTGGCCGTGAACATGAACGGCGCTTTCATCAAGATCGACGAGACCTGTGTCACGTCGATGCGCGGGCTCTATGCCATTGGCGACGTAACGGGTGAGCCAATGCTCGCGCATCGCGCCATGGCGCAGGGCGAAATGATCGCCGAGATCATCGCGGGCAAAAGGCGTGTATGGGACAAGTACTGCATCCCGGCGGTGTGCTTCACTGATCCTGAGATACTCACGGTCGGCCTTTTACCAGATGAGGCGATGGCCACAGGATACGACATCAAAACTAGCAAATTCCCGTTTATGGCCAATGGGCGCGCCATGACGACAGAACGGGAAGACGGATTTGTTCGCCTCATTGCGCGCGCGGATAATCATCAAATCCTGGGAATACAGGCAGTCGGCGAGGGTATCTCCGAAATGGCAGCAGGCTTTGCCTTGGCAATCGAAATGGGCGCATGCCTCGAAGATATCGCGGGAACAATTCATGCCCATCCAACCAAAGGTGAGGCGTTTCAAGAGGCGGCTTTGATGAGCTTAGGCCACGCTTTACATTTTTAGGACCTACCTGTCTGCCTTAGTGGGACGGCTGGGCGTGGTGAAAGTGTTGTATGTATCTGCATTGCGGGTTGCAAATTCAGAAATATTGCATTTGGCTGATCGTCCGCTTTGGCGACTGAGGCTGCAGTGAAGCGAGGATCGTTCTGCGCGAGCGAATGAATGCTGCTTCAGCAATAGCCGCGTGTGCACAAGTCCGTTTCGTCCGCACAGCCGCCATTTGCTATTCAAGCGCCGTGATCTATGCCCTTGTCACAATCACTGACCCAACGGAGTAGCCTGCACCAAACGAACAGATGATGCCTTTTTCCCCGGCTGTCATGTCGTCGGAGTGCTTGGAAAATGCGATGATCGACCCAGCGGAGGATGTGTTGGCGTAATCCTGCAGGATATTGGGTTGCTCGCCCGGTTCTGGATCGCGGCCCAGAACCTTTTTGCCAATGTAGTCGTTCATCGTTTTGTTGGCCTGGTGCAACCACAACCGCTTAAGGTCGGCGGCAGCAACACCTTCATCCGCCATGTGGCCAGCAATATGTTTGCTAACAAGCGGCAACACTTCTTTGAACACTTTGCGCCCATTTTGCATAAACTGCATATCACGACGGTCATTCACCTGATCATGGGCCCGGCGCAAGAAGCCGTTGTTGTTACGGATGTTGTTGCTGAATTGGGTCGCGCAGCGGGTGGAATTTACCTTGAAATGATGGCTGCTGAGGCCTTCATCGCGTTCGAGCAGGGTGGCAGTGGCCACATCCCCAAAGATGAAGTGACAATCCCGATCTCGCCATTCGAGATGGGCGGAGCAGATTTCCGGGTTCACGACCAAGGCTTTGGAAACGTTGCCTGATTTGATCATGTCAGCCGCTGTTTGGATACCAAAGGTAGCCGAGGAGCAGGCGACGTTCATGTCGAAGCCGAAACCACCGGTCCCGAGGACCTGCTGGATCTCGACCGCGATGGCCGGGTAAGCGCGTTCGTGGTTGGATGCGGCACAAATCACAAGATCTACGTCGGCCGCATCGACGCCCGCCTGCGCCAGGGCCTTTTGGCATGCATCCACACCAATGTCCGCCATCAAGCTCGGGGCTTCGTCCGCGCGCGCGGGCAGCCTTGGTCCCATGCGAGACGGGTCTAGAATGCCTTCTTTATCAATCACATAGCGCTGTTCAATGCCGGAGGCCGCGACGATAAATTCGGCTGAGGAGTGCTGCAACGCCTCCATCTCACCTGCTGCGATGACGTCCGCATGTTCAGCATTGAAACGATCCGCATAAGCGTTGAACGCGACCACAAGTTCGTCATTGGTGATGATGTTCTCCGGGGTGAAGACCCCGGTGCCTGTAATGGCGACGTTGTGCATGACCGCTCCCTCGTATTGCCGGACACGATACGCGTGGCGGGGCAAAAGTCCAACCTTCACGCGGCGTCAGAGGCTGTGCACAGCCTGTGCACCGCGCGTACACAGGACATGCACCGATATTGCACGGCGACATTTCACTTTGCCGGGCCGTGCGGGTCTGGCAACGATAGGAGAACGAGAAAGACCAAGAGGGTTCTTATGGCTGAGACAGTTGGCTTCACGGCGATGAAGGACGGAACGCAAGAGGATTACGCGCTGCTGGAGCGGCTCGAAAAGCCGTTCCTGGCGCTGACCGCCGACCGCGTTTTGGATGAAATGCGACGGGCGGGGGAGGTGACCCTGGAAGGGTACAAGGTCTCGCGGTTGGAACATGGGCTCCAATCCGCCACACGCGCGCTGCGCGACGGGGTGGATATCGACTGGGTTGTGGGGGCTTTGCTGCATGACGTGGGCGACGGTTTGGCCCCGCAAAATCATGACCGTATGTCAGCTGAAGTGATCCGCCCGTTTGTGCGGTGGGAGGTGTCTTGGACGGTGGAGCATCACGGGATTTTCCAGATGCTCTACTACGCGCACCATTACAATTGGGACCGCGACGCGCGGGATCGGTACAAGGACCATCCGTTGTTTGAGACCTGCGCGGCCTTTTGTGAGCATTGGGATCAATCGAGCTTTGACCCGGCGTATCCGATGGAGCCGTTGGAGGTGTTTGAGCCCATGGTGCGCGAGGTGTTTGGGCGGACCGCGTATGATCCAGGGGTGATCCGGGAGGGGGAAGTGACGGGGTTGCCCGATCAGCTCGCGTAGCGGGGCGTGGGTTTCACCCACCCTACCTAAAATCCCAATGGGGTGTGAGTAAGATAGTCGGCCCGGGACGAGCCGGAGGCGCCGGGCCATCGTCGGCCCGTCCCGGCGGGTCGACGATCACGCGGCTGGCACACCGGCTTGTGAGGTGTCGGTATGTTTAGATGGATAAACTGCCACACTGATGGCTTTCGGTCTCGTCAACCCACGGTCCGACGGTGGCCCTTCCGCTTGGGGCGCGCGAGCTTTACCCCTGCAACGCCCGCACATCGACGTCACCCGCCTCACGTTCTTTCATCGCCAAAGCGGCCGCGTGGCTTGCTGCGGCTGTCGTGAAGTAGGGGATCTTGTCGTAGAGCGCGACCGCACGGATGTCCCGGCTGTCTTCGACCGCTTGCGCCCCTTCGGTGGTGTTCATCACGAGGGAAACATGGCCATCCTTGAGGCGATCCACGATGGTGAGCCCGCCTTCATAGACCTTATTCACCGTCTCACAGTCCACGCCATTCTCTGTCAGCCAGGCCGCCGTACCGCGGGTGGCGAGGATCGTTAGGCCCATGTCGATCAGGGCTTTGCCTGTTTCGACCATCTGGTCGGTCTTGTCGGCGTCCTTAATAGAGATAAAGACCGTGCCTTCGGTCGGCAGGTCGGTGCCCGCCCCAAGCTGCGCTTTCAAGAAGGCCCGTGCGAAGTTGCGGTCCCAGCCCATAACCTCACCCGTTGATCGCATTTCTGGCCCCAGGATCGTGTCGACGCCAGGGAAGCGCGCGAAGGGGAGGACGGCCTCTTTGACCGAGAACCACGGCGTTTTGGGGTCGGCCAGCGTAAAGGCGTCGCCCAGGGGCAGTACCGTCATCGGATCGTCTGCGGGCGGGTAGGGTGCGCGCATGGGGAAGTTGGACAGCGGCTCCCCCGCCATCAACCGTGCGGCAATGGAGGCGATAGCTGAATCGGTCGCTTTGGCCACGAAGGGCACGGTGCGGGAGGCGCGGGGGTTCACTTCGATGAGGTAGACGTCTTCGTCTTTCACCGCGAATTGGATGTTCATCAGGCCAACCACGTTGAGCGCGTGGGCCAAAGCCTCTGTCTGGCGGCGGATTTCGGCGATGACGGCGTCGGAGAGGCTGTGCGGCGGCAGGGAACAGGCGCTATCCCCGGAATGCACGCCCGCTTCTTCGATGTGCTGCATGATGCCCGCGACATGGGTGGCTTTGCCGTCGGAGAGACAGTCGACGTCGACCTCGACTGCACCAGACAGATAGCTGTCGAGCAGCACGGGGCTGTCGCCGGAGACGACCACCGCGTCAGAGATGTAGCGTTCGAGTTGCCCCTGATCGCGCACGATCTCCATGGCCCGGCCACCGAGGACGTAAGACGGCCGGATGACCAGTGGGAAGCCAATTTCGGTGGCGATTTTGAACGCTTCTTGATCAGTGGAGGCGATGCCGTTGTTGGGCTGTTTCAGGCCCAATTTCTGAACAAGCTGCTGGAAACGCTCCCGATCTTCTGCCAAATCAATCGCGTCCGGCGTGGTGCCAAGGATCGGGATGCCCGCGTCGTTTAGTGCGTTTGCCAGCTTGAGCGGGGTCTGCCCGCCGAATTGGACGATGACGCCGTGCAGGGTGCCGTTGTCCTGTTCGACCCGGAGGATTTCCATCACATGCTCGAATGTCAGCGGCTCAAAATAGAGGCGGTCGGAGGTGTCGTAATCGGTGCTCACCGTTTCCGGGTTGCAGTTGATCATGATTGTCTCGTACCCCTGATCGGTCAGGGCGAAACAGGCGTGACAACAGCAATAGTCAAACTCAATCCCTTGGCCGATCCGGTTTGGGCCACCGCCGAGGATGACGACCTTTTTGCGGTTCGTGGGGCGGCTTTCGCATTCGACCTCACCCATGACAGGGCTTTCGTAGGTGGAGTACATATAAGGCGTTTGCGCTTCGAATTCTGCCGCGCAGGTGTCGATCCGTTTGAAGACAGCGTTGACGCCGAGGTTTTGGCGGGCGCGGCGGACGTTTGCCTCATCCCGGCCGGTTAGCTTGGCGAGGCGGGCGTCGGTGAAACCCATCATTTTCAGGGCGCGCAGGCCGTCCTCCGTCACGGGGATGCCGTTTTTGGTGACGTCGGCTTCGGCGACGATGATTTCGCGGATGCGGGCGAGGAACCAGGGGTCGAAAGAGGTGACGGCCTGGATCGCGTCGTTGGTCATGCCGTGCCGCATGGCTTGGGCGATGACGCGCAGACGGTCTGGGGTTTGTTTGGCGAGTTCTTTGGTGATGGCCACCTGGTCAGGCGCGCCGGGGATGTCGATCTCGTCGAACCCGGTGAGGCCCGTTTCCATCGAGGCGAGCGCTTTTTGCACGCTTTCATGAAAGGTGCGGCCGATGGCCATTGCTTCGCCGACGGATTTCATTGCCGTTGTCAGGTAAGGCTCAGACCCTGCGAATTTTTCGAACGCGAAACGGGGGATTTTGGTGACGACGTAGTCGATGGTCGGCTCAAACGAGGCGGGCGTCACACCGGTGATGTCGTTGTCGAGTTCATCAAGGGTGTAGCCCACGGCGAGCTTCGCCGCGATTTTGGCGATGGGAAAGCCCGTCGCTTTGGACGCGAGCGCGGAGGAGCGGGAGACGCGGGGGTTCATTTCGATCACCACCATACGCCCGTCTGCAGGGTTCACGGCCCATTGCACGTTGGAGCCGCCGGTTTCCACGCCGATCTCCCGCAGCACGTTGATGCTGTGGGTCCGCATGATCTGGTATTCTTTATCGGTCAGCGTCAGGGCAGGGGCGACGGTGATGCTATCGCCCGTATGCACGCCCATGGGGTCAACGTTCTCAATTGAGCACACGATAATGGCGTTATCCGCTTTGTCGCGCACAACTTCCATTTCGTACTCTTTCCACCCCAAGAGGCTTTCATCGACGAGAATTTGGCCCACAGGGGACGCGTCCATGCCGGAGCGGCAGTAGAATTCGTACTCTTCCCGGTTATAGGCCACACCGCCGCCAGTGCCGCCCAGCGTAAAGGCGGGGCGGATGATGGCGGGCAGGCCGATGTCTTCCAAAGCGTCCAGCGCGAGGGTGACGCCGGCGGCGAGGTCTTTCTTGCCGCCTGCCTCTGGCGCGGTGACGATGGTGGCTTTGGGGTTTTCGATGCCAAGGCGATCCATGGCTTCGCGGAAAAGCTTGCGGTCTTCGGCCATTTCAATGGCGTGGCGCTTGGCGCCGATCATCTCGACGTTGAACTTATCAAGCACGCCCATTTCTTCGAGCGCCAATGACGTGTTCAGCCCCGTTTGCCCGCCCATCGTGGGGAGCAGTGCGTCGGGGCGCTCTTTTTCGATAATCTTCGCGACCACCTCGGGCGTGATGGGCTCAATATAGGTGGCATCTGCCAGACCGGGGTCCGTCATGATGGTGGCTGGGTTGGAGTTCACAAGGATGACGCGGTAGCCTTCCTCGCGCAGGGCCTTGCAGGCTTGCGCGCCGGAATAGTCAAATTCGCAGGCTTGCCCAATGATAATGGGTCCAGCCCCGATGATCATGATCGACTGGATATCATCACGCTTCGGCATCGCCGGAACCCCCAAGATTTCGCAAATTGTCGTGCGTTTAAGGGAAGCCGTTTGGGGGTGCAAGGGCAGATCGGGCAAAGTTTGTGGGGTTCGACGAGGACCGCAAAAAAATCCTTCTCATATGTCGGGTGATTGCTAGGCTGACGGTGGGAACCAAATGAAAATGGGGGATGCAATGGGTGAGATCCTTGCAAACACGAGCTGGCTGGCCACAATCTTGGGCACAGTCCTGTGCATGGCGCTGGGTTTTTTCTGGTACAATCCGAAGTTTCCGACCGGGAAGATTTGGGCGGAAGGGGCCGGTGTCAGCCCTGAACCGCCGGAGGCGTTTCCGGCCTTGGCGATGGGGTTGAACACCCTGGGTCTGTTCTTAGCCGCGATTTTGATTGGCGGCGTGCCAGTGGGCGTGTCGATTTTGGCGATCGTGGCTTATGGCGTCTTGAACACCTCTGGCGGGTTGTTTGCGGGCAAGGCGGCGCAGGTGGGTGTGATCCACATTGGGTATTGGTTGGCCGGGATGGTGTTAGTGCTGATCGCGAATGCCATCTTTTGAGATGATTTGCCTGGCATGATCCAAGTGTGCGCCCTGACGGGCGCGCGACATGCCTTGTTTGGTCAAGCGACCATGGCGTTTGAGGGGGGCGTTGGATTGGGGGCGCTGCCCCCAAACCCCCGAGGGTATTTTTGTCCAAAAGAAGAGTGGCTGCTGCGTTGCTTGACTTCTGCCGTGCAACGCGGTGTAGACGGGCGAAAACTGTCTTGAAGGACCATGCAAATGCACGCCTATCGTTCGCACACCTGTGTTGATCTGACCTCTTCAGATGTTGGCAAAACCGTTCGTCTGTCTGGCTGGGTCAATCGCGTGCGGGATCATGGGGGCATCCTGTTTATCGATTTGCGAGATCACTATGGGATCACGCAGGTGCTTTGCGACCCGGATTCTGCGGCCTTCGCGGATGTGGAAAAAGTGCGATCGGAGTGGTGCATTCGGATTGATGGGGAGGTGAAAGCCCGCGACCCGGAGCTTGTGAATCCGAAGCTGCCGACCGGCGAGGTGGAGGTCTTCATTCGCGCGTTGGAGGTTCTGGGCGATGCCAAAGAGCTGCCGCTCATGGTGTTTGGTGACCAGGAGTATCCGGAAGAGACGCGGTTGCGGTATCGTTTTTTGGATCTCCGACGGGAGGCGATGCAGCGCAATATGACGTTGCGGTCGGATGTTGTTTCATCGATGCGCAAGCGCATGTGGGACAAAGGGTTCCGCGAGTATCAGACGCCGATTATCACAGCGTCCTCACCCGAAGGTGCACGCGACTTTTTGGTGCCGTCCCGATTGCACCCCGGCAAGTTTTATGCGCTGCCGCAGGCGCCGCAGCAGTTCAAGCAGCTGATTATGGTGTCCGGCTACGACAAGTATTTCCAGATTGCCCCGTGTTTCCGGGATGAAGACCCGCGTGCGGATCGCTCCCCCACGGATTTTTATCAGTTGGACCTCGAGATGTCGTTCGTTGAGCAGCAGGACGTGTTTGACACGATCGCTCCTGTCCTGGCCGGCGTGTTTGAGGAGTTTGGTGGCGGTCGCACCGTCGACAACCCCGCCGAATGGCCGCAAATTTCCTACCGTGATGCCGCCCTTTGGTACGGCAGCGACAAGCCGGACCTGCGCAACCCGATTAAGATGCAGGTGGTGTCCGAGCATTTTGCCGGTTCCGGCTTCGCGATCTTTGCCAAACTGTTGGAACAGGAGGGCACCGAGGTCCGCGCGATCCCAGCCCCTGGTGGGGGCAGCCGCAAGTTCTGTGATCGTATGAATGCCTTTGCCCAGAAGGAAGGGCTGCCTGGCATGGGCTATATCTTCTGGCGCGAAAAGACCGCAGATGCGGTGGCGCAAGAGTTGGGGATTTCGGTGAAAGAGGCCCAGGCGAAGCTGAAGGCGGGCGAGGTTGAGGGTGGCATGGAAGCTGCAGGCCCGCTGGCCAAGAACATCGGGCCGGAGCGGACCGAAGCCATTCGCCAACAGCTGGGTCTTGGCCTGGGGGACGCGGCGTTCTTCCTTGGTGGGAAGCCGAAGGCGTTTGAAGGTGTCGCAGGCAAGGCCCGCACCGTGATTGGTGATGAGCTGGGGTTGACCGACAAGGACCGGTTCGCCTTTGCTTGGATCGTCGATTTCCCGATCTATGAAAAGGATGAGGAAACCGGCAAGATCGACTTTGAACACAATCCGTTTTCCATGCCCCAGGGCGGCATGGCGGCCCTTGAGGGTGATCCGCTTGAGGTGAAGGGCAACCAGTATGACTTGGCCTGTAACGGGTATGAGTTGGTGTCTGGTGCGATCCGGAACCACCGGCCTGAGATCATGTTCAAAGCCTTTGAAATTGCGGGTTATGGCAAGGACGAGGTCGAAAAACGTTTCGGTGGCATGGTCAATGCTTTCCAATATGGAGCGCCGCCCCATGGGGGCTGCGCAGCGGGGATCGACCGGATCGTGATGCTGCTCGCCGATGCAGATAACATCCGCGAAGTGATCATGTTCCCGATGAACCAGCGCGCCGAAGACCTGATGATGGCCGCCCCGAGCGACCCGCAGAATGAGCAGTTGCGCGAGCTGCGGTTGCGGGTGTTGCCACCAGAGGACTAAAGCGCCGACAGGATGTAGTGCGCGGTCATCAGATCAAGATGGGCGCCACCGCCGTTCTTGAGGACTGTGATTTCATCGTCTGAAGTGCGGCCCGGCCTGCCCTTTGCCAGGTCATAATAGTCTGCCAGGACATCACTTTCGGTGATCGCGCCGGTGGCGAGTGGGATCATGAGTTCCCCGATATGGCCGAGTGTCGTGTCTTTGCTATCCACGAAGAGGTGGGCCTTTTGCAAAAGAGCGTCATCGGCTTCGCGCATATCTGGCTTGAACGCGCCGATCAGGTCGACGTGCGTGCCGGGGCGCACCCAAGCGCCTTTCAGGATCGGGGTCTGCGTGAGTGTTGCAGTTGAGATGATGTCAGCGCGGGCGCAGGCCGCGGGCAGATCTGGTGTGGCAGAGACGGGGTAGTCTTCTGCCGCGAGTTTCGCCGCCAGAGCTGACGCGGTTTCCGGCGTGCGGTTCCAAATCTCGATCGTTGTGAGAGACCCAATGATCGCGCTGAACGCCCGGACCAGGGTCTCGGCGACAACCCCGGCGCCAATGATCAGGTAGTGTGCGGCGTCGGGCCGGGCGAGGGTGCGGGCGCCAAAGGCCGAGTCACCGGCGGTCTTCCATGCCGTTAAGAGACCGCTGTCGATGACGGCCGCGACTTCGCCGGTTGAATCGTCAAAAACGACCATCACACCGTGCACAGTCGGCCGACCTAGCGCCGGGTTCGCGGGCATGACGGAGACTGATTTGACACCAAAGCCAAGCCCATCAATCCAGGCGGCCCGGCTGAGCATCGTGTCCGGTGCACGATGAAGGAATTGATCACCGATCTGCGCTTTGGGGAGGCGGTGGCCTGCGGCGATCGCCTCTGTGACGCCAGCCCAGGTCAGGCGATCCCCGACCGTGTCGTTCGTGATGATGTTTGGACCTGTCATGGACGCCCCCGTGCGTCGATGAAGGCCCATTGAGACGGTCATGAAACAACATGCATCCGCTCATGTGCGATCATCATTGGTTTGAGGCAGCGTGAGACACTCCTGGCTTTTTGCTACCGCTTTCAGCGCAGCATGGCCGGATCGGGTGATGCGGCGCAAGGGGACGTTGCGAGAAAGTAGATGCCATTGTTGTGCGCCGTTGGTCTATGCCCGGTGGGCCGAGTTGCGCTTTGCCCAGACCCGGGGAATGGAACCGCTCGAGACGACCAAATTGCTAGCGACCTTTCCAGACGGGATCGCGTTTTTCTGCAAAGGCCCGTGCGCCTTCAAGTTGGTCCTCTGACGTGTAGAGCGTTTCAACCGTCTTAAACTGGCTTTTCGTGATCCGGTTCAGAGCGTCCTGGAACTTCATGTCCTCTGCTTCGCGAACGACCTCTTTGATCGCCGCCATCACAAGAGGTGGTCCGCTTTCGAGGAGGCGGGCCAGGGCCCAAACGGTGTCGACCAGGTCTCCTGGCGCGACAATCTCGCGGAGCAGTCCCCATCGTAATGCGTCTTCGGCATCGAACCAGCGCCCGGTGAGCAACAGATCCATAGCCACATGGTAAGGGATGCGTTTGGGGAGCTTTACAGACGCCGCGTCAGCCACAGTGCCCGAACGGATTTCGGGCAGGGCGAATGTGGCCGTGTTTGAAGCCACAATCAGATCGCAGCTAAGCGCCAATTCCAACCCACCGCCGCAGCAGATCCCGTTCACCGCGCAGATCACCGGCTTATTGAGGCCTGGCAATTCTTGCAGCCCGCCAAAACCGCCAACGCCGTAGTCGCCGTCGACCGCATCGCCATCAGCGGCGGCTTTGAGGTCCCAGCCGGGGCAAAAGAACTTCTCACCCTCCGCCCGCAAAATTGCAACGCGCAGGTCGGGATCGTCACGGAAGTCGCGGAAGGTCTCACCC
Source organism: Pseudomonadota bacterium (assembly GCA_038526085.1). Taxonomy (GTDB): domain Bacteria; phylum Pseudomonadota; class Alphaproteobacteria; order Rhodobacterales; family Rhodobacteraceae; genus Yoonia. The sequence goes on from JBCBHE010000010.1 coordinate 114,186, forward strand.
ATGATCCGGCTGGTGGCCAGATCAATCGCATTGGCCTTTGGCCGGTTGAGCGTGACCTCGAGGATCCCGCCATCGCGGCGGGTCAGAATGGGGCTGTCTGTCATCAGAGTTCCTTTCGGATCAGGGCGTCAACGGCAACGGCACCGGCGTGCCGCACCATCAATGGGTTGATCTCTATCTCCGTCAAGGACGGTGTGTCGCGGAGCATGTCTTGGAGCGTGAGCGCCGTTTGCACAACCGCTTCAACGTCGGCTTTCGGGCGACCCCGGTAGCCATGTAGCAGAGGCGCGAGGCGGAGGCGGCCGAGGGCGGCTGTGATTTCATCCGTGGTGACCGGGAGCACCAGCGTTTGTGTGTCCGCCAAAAGCTCCGCTTCTGTGCCGCCGAAGCCAAGCATCATCGTGGCCCCATAGACCGGGTCGCGTTGGACGCTGATGATCAGTTCGGCCAGAGCGTCGGTGACCATTTCTTCGATCAGATAGCCGGTCGCATCGGGAATTTCTGAAACATCAGCGAGCGTCTTGAGGCCAAGGCGCACTGCACCTGCCTCTGTTTTATGTGCGAAGCCGAGGCCCTTGAGGGCGAGCGGGGGTGTCAGATCGGCCGCTGTCTTCGTTGCTTCTTGAAGGCTCCGAGCGGTGACGCCAATGGGAGTCCGAATGCCCGCGTCGGCGAGCCATGTTTTGGCGGTGGCTTCATCAAGAAGAGATACTTGCTTTTCTGGCTGGGCTGGCCAAGGCGCCCAATCACTTTCCGCTAGCTGGCTGACGGCTTCGATGGCAGCCAACGCCGTCTCGACACCATGGAGCGTGACGACGCCCTTGACCAACAAGTCTTTTGCCCGCCCCTCATCAATATTTTCGGGCATGGAGGCAACGGCGAATGCGGGTTTGCCGGTGCGGGCCGACGCCGCGACGATGGCATCGAGGGCCGGTTCAAACGAGGCGGGGTCGCAACGGTCGTTGCGGGGTGGGTCGATGATGAAAAGGCCCGCGTCATAAGGGGCCAGGGTTTGGGCGAAAACATCGGTCGTCTTTGCCAAGTCACCCCAGATAAAGGTCTGATAATCCAGCGGATTTGACAGTGTGACGAGCGGACCCAAGATATCTGCGAGGCCCGTCTTTTGGGCCTCAGTCAGTGGGGTGAAGTTGAGGTCGCGGCCGTCCGCAAGATCAGCGACGAGCCCGGCTTCACCCCCTGAACAGGCCAATGCACAGACTTGACGACAGAGAAGCGGGCCGTGGGTGTGGAGGATTTTCAAAGCGTCGATGAGTTCAGAAGGGGACGCGACGGCGCTGATTCCGGCTTGTTTCAGAAACGCCCTGGAGGCCGCGTGCGTCCCGGAGAGGACCGCGGTGTGCGAGGCGGCGGCGGCGACCCCGCCTGCGCTGCGACCTGATTTGAGAATGACGGTCCCTTTCCCCATGGCTCGGGCCGCTTGCGTGACGGCGGCCAAGCCCACCGGGTCATCGAAGCCTTCCGCATAGATTCCGAGCGCGGTGACCCGCGCATCCGCCAGCATCGCCTCTGCCAGGTCGACCATCCCGGTCTGCGCCGCATTGCCGAGGCAGGCCACGTAAGCGATGGGCAAGCCCCGTGCCTGCATGGTGAGATTAATCGCGATGTTGGAGCTTTGGGAGAGGATCGCGACGCCCTCTTCACAACGCTGCGCCCCATGCTGGTCCGGCCAGATCACCGCACCGTCGAGCATGTTGAGCAGGCCATAGCAGTTGGGGCCGAGGATCGGCATGTCGCCTGCTGCCGCGACCAAAGCCGCTTGCAAATGGTCATCGCCGGTTTCAGCCCAGCCGCTGGCAAAACAGATCGCGCCGCCAGCGCCCATGGTCGAAAGTTCTGCGACCATATCCAATGTGGTATGGCGGTTGACGCCCACGAAGGTCATGTCGGGGGGGCGGGGCAGGTCGGATAAACCTTTGAAACACTTTCGCCCGCCGATCTCATCACGCGTCGGATGCACGGGCCAGACCTCTCCCGCGAAGCCGATCTTGTCACATTGCTCAATCACATTTGCCGCCCAGCCACCGCCTAGCACGGCGATGCTTTGGGGGCGGAGGAGCCGCGACAGGTCGCGCGGCATTAGGCGCCCAGCGGCCGCAGCAAGTCGCGGCTGATGATGTGGCGTTGGATCTCTGACGTGCCATCCCAGATGCGTTCGACACGGGCGTCGCGCCAGAAACGCTCAATCGGGAAGTCATCCATCAAGCCCATGCCGCCGAAGATCTGCAACGTTGTGTCGGTGACGCGGGCGAGGGCCTCAGACGCGTAGAGTTTGGCGGAGGCGATTTCGCGGTTCGATGGCAATCCTTCGTCGAGCCGCCATGCTGCGGCGAGCGTCAGCCAGTCGGCGGCGTCGATTTCCGTAATCATATCCGCGATCTGGAAGCTGACGCCCTGAAACTTGCCGATCTTCTGGCCGAACTGTTCCCGCTCGGCTGCGTAGTTCAGCGCGTAGTCAAAACACCGCCGCGCCCGCCCCACGCTGAAGGCGGCGACGGTGAGGCGGGTCGCGTAGAGCCATTCATTCATGACCGCAAAGCCGCCATCAACCTCGCCCAGCACTTGGGCATCGGGCAGGCGGCAGTCGTCGAAGCTAAGAATATAGTTTTTGTAGCCCTTGTGACTGACGGAATTGTAGCCTTCGCGGACATCAAAACCGGGCGTGCCGCGATCAACGAGGAAAGTGGTGATCCGCTTCTTGGGGCCCTTGGGCGTGTCGTCGACGCCGGTCGCGATGAAGACGATGAAGAAGTCGGCGTGTTCTGCGCCTGAGATGAAGTGTTTGGAGCCGTTCACGACCCAGTCGCCACCGTCCCGCACCGCCTGACACTTCATGCCCCGTACATCGGACCCGGCATCAGGTTCCGTCATGGCGAGCGCGTCCATCTTCTCACCCCGCACGGCGGGGAGGAGGTAGCGGTCCTTTTGGTGATCATTGCAGGCCATCAGGATGTTCTGGGGGCGTCCGAAGAAATGCGTCAGGGCCATGGAACCGCGGCCGAGTTCGCGTTCGACGAGCGTGAAATCAAGATGGCTCAGACCCGCACCCCCGACGCTTTCGGGGAAGTTGCAGGCATAGAAACCGAGGTCGATGCATTTCTGCTTAATCTCTTCGCCCAGCTCATGCGGCACTTGTCCCGTGCGTTCGACCTCGGCCTCATGGGGGTATATTTCGTTTTCGACGAAGGACCGGACCGTGTCGACGATCATCTCTTGTTCTTGGCTGAGGCCGAAATGCATGGGGTTCTCCGCATCTGGGGTTGCGTCATGAGACCGCTGAATTAGGGTGATCGTCGTGCACTATTCGGCAGCAGATATGCAGAGTTCGACAAAAAACGACAGATGGGGGGCATCGTTTGACATCCTGCTCTTCCCATCGTTTTCGAACCATTGCTTGGCGAACTTGGTGGAGCCGTTACGAGCAGCGAACACCTTGTCCCGAACCGATTTCTATCATTGGCGGTTTCTGACGATGGATGGGGCGCCGGTTGAAAGCTCCAGCGGGTTGCAGGTGGCCCCGCATGCGGCCTTGGGGGATGGGGGCGGCGATAGCCTTGTTGTGATGCCGTCCTATGGGTTTCGGGACTTGGATCGCGGTAAAATGCCCGCCCAAATGCGCCAAGCAGCCAGACGCTATCGTTGCCTCATCGGGATGGATACGGGGAGTTGGCTGCTTGCCCGTGCTGGGTTGCTCGACGATCGCCGCGCGACGATCCATTGGGAGGAATTGACCGGATTTGCCGAAGCTTTTCCGCAAGTTGACGTGGTACGGGAGCGTTATGTGCTGGAAGGTGACCGGATCACCTGTTCGGGGGCGATGGCAGCATTTGACCTTGTTCTGCACATGATTGGTGTGCAGCATGGTGCGCTTTTGGCTGTCGAGGTGGCGCAGCTTTTCATGACCCGCGATTCCGCGCGGTCCCACGCGAGCGCGCCAAGGGGCAGCCGGATTGTCGACCGCGCGCTGACGATCATGCAAGCGCATCTGGAGGACCCGTTGACGATTGGGCAGGTGGCGAAGCAATTGGGCGTGACCCAGAAGCGGCTAGAGACACGGATGCAGGCGGAGATGCAATGTACGCCGCAACAGATGTATCGGCGCTTACGGTTGAACCTTGCGCGGAAGCTGGTGCTCGATACGGACCTGTCGGTGAGCGAGATCGCCCTGCGCAGCGGGTATGAGAATGCGAGCGCGATGACGCGGGCGTATCGGTCTGAGTTTGCGCAGACGCCACGCGATATGCGCACCGCTGCGTTATGAAATTGGCGAAACCTGCATGATACCTGGCGAAAATGGTTGGATGATCCTTCGCCGGTTCCGGCTAGAGTTTCGCAACGCGAGGGGAGACTTCTGATGCCGCTGACCATGAACCGCAATGTCTTTATCACCTGTGCCGTAACGGGGTCAGGCGCGACGCAGGACAAGAGCCCTCATGTCCCCCGCTCGCCCGCGCAGATTGCCGCGTCGGCGATTGATGCAGCAAAGGCGGGGGCCGCGATTGTGCACTGCCACGTGCGCGACCCCGAGACTGGCGCGCCGCGCCGCGACTTGGCGCTGTATCGTGAGGTGACGGAACGTATTCGGGACGCTGAGGTGGATGTCGTTCTCAACCTCACCGCCGGTATGGGCGGCGACATGGTGTTCGGTGGTACTGAAAGCCCGCTGCCAACAGTCATCGGAACAGACATGGTGGGCGCGACGGAGCGGATGGCGCATGTCGCGGAGTGCCTGCCAGAGATTTGTACACTCGACTGCGGGACGATGAACTTTGCTGAGGCCGATTACGTCATGACCAACACGCCGGGCATGCTGCAGGCGATGGGGCAGAGGATGACGGATCTGGGCGTGAAGCCGGAGATTGAGGCCTTTGATACCGGCCATCTGTGGTACGCCAAGCAGCTGGTGAAAGACGGCATCCTGAAGAGCCCGGCTTTAGTTCAGCTGTGCATGGGTGTGCCTTGGGGCGCGCCAAATGATCTGAACACCTTCATGGCGATGGTGAACAATATACCCGAGGATTGGGCGTGGTCGGCGTTTTCGCTTGGCCGGGATCAGATGCCATATGCCGCCGCCGCTGTGCTGGCCGGTGGCAATGTGCGGGTGGGGTTGGAAGACAATCTGATGCTCGACCGTGGGGTGCTGGCAACCAATGCCCAATTGGTTGAGCGGGCTGTGGCGGTGATTGAGAATATGGGTGCAAAGATCATGGGGCCCGCTGAGGTCCGCACCCAGCTTGGGCTGACAAAACGGGCACCGCAATGACCCGGCGCATCCTATGTTATGGCGATAGCAACACCTTTGGCACCGGCCCGATGGAAAATCTGGGTGCCGATCCAATCCACCCCAAGGATGTGCGCTGGGCCGGGGTCATGGCCGCCGCGCTTGGCGATGGGTATGATGTGGTGGTCGAGGGCCTTCCGGGTCGTACGACGGTTTTCGACGATCCGGTTGAAGGCGAATATCGCAACGGTTTGCGCAGCTTGCAGGCTATTCTTGAATCGCACCGCCCGATTGATCTGATGATCCTGATGCTGGGCACGAACGACCTCAAACAGCGGTTTGGGCTGGGTCCGCAGGATGTGGCGCTGGGCGTACAGCGGCTGCTTCGGTCGGCGGCTGCGCTTGGCGTGGTCGGTCGGTTTCTTGTCGTCTGCCCGCCTGCCGTGCGCGAAGCAGGCGACCTGGCGGAGGTTTTTCGCGGCGCCGCCGCGCGCGCAGCAGGGCTGCCGGACCAAATGGAACGCTTCGCGCGAGAGAACGGCGCGGCGTTCTTTGACGCGGGTCAGGTGATCACGGTTGACCCGATGGACGGCGTGCATTTCAGTGCCGACAGCCATCGTCTGCTGGGCACAGCCCTGACCGCCGTCGTTCAGGACCTGACGGAATGACCCATCGCGTTGTGATTACTGCCGGTGCCGCCGGGATTGGCCGCGCCATTGCGGAGCGCTTCTTGCAGGACGGCGCGACGGTGGCGATTTGTGATGCTGATGCGGCTGCGGTTGCCGCTTTTGCCGATGAGCGCCCGAGCTGCATCGCCAGGGTTGCTGATGTTACGTCCGAGGCGGAAATGGGTGGCTTTCTCGCAGAGGTCGAAAGCGCCTGGGGTGGTGTGGATATCGTCTGCGCCAATGCAGGTACAGGTGGCCCTGCTGGGGCGATTGAGACGCTCGACTACGACGCTTGGCAAGCTTGTGTTGCTACAAACTTGCATGGAGCCTTTTTGACCTGTCGCTGGGCGGCGCGGGTGATGAAGGGGCAAGGGAGCGGGTTGATCACGCTGACCTCCTCGACCGCTGGGATCGCGGGTTATCCGTATCGCTCCCCCTATGCTGCTGCGAAATGGGCGCTCGTGGGGCTGACAAAGACCCTCGCGATGGAGCTTGGCCCGCACGGCATCCGCGTGAACGCGATTTGCCCGGGCGCTGTGGAAGGCGACCGGATGGACCGTGTCGTGGCGATGGAGGCAGAGGCACGCGGTGAGACCGAAGAGGCGATCCGGGCGTCCTATGTTACCGGTGTTTCGTTGAAGACCTGGGTGACGGCGGAAGATGTCGCCAACAGCATCCACTTTCTTGCGTCCGACGCGGGCGCCAAAATCTCGGGCCAGATTTTGGCCATCGACGGCCATACGGAGACTCTCGCACCATGACAGATAAGGCAGCAATCATTGGCGGTGGCGTGATCGGCGGTGGCTGGGCCGCGCGGTTCTTGCTGAACGGATGGGACGTTGATGTCTTTGATCCGGACCCAGAGGCGGAACGCAAGATTGGTGAGGTGCTGGCCAACGCGCGGCGGTCTTTGCCGTCGCTTTATGACAAGGCGCTGCCCGCAGAGGGGACCTTGCGGTTGGTTGGCGACTTGGCGGATTCTATTGCCGGCGCGGCCTGGATTCAGGAAAGCGTGCCGGAGCGGTTGGACCTGAAGCATAAGGTCTATGCTGAGATCACGGCTTTGGCCGCGCCGGATGCTGTTATTGGGTCGTCCACGTCAGGGTTCAAACCCTCGCAACTGCAAGACGGGCTGAATGCGCCCGGCCAAATTCTCGTCGCGCATCCGTTTAACCCGGTTTACTTGCTGCCGCTGGTGGAGGTGGTCGCGTCGGACATGACCAACCCGGCGGCTGTTGAGGCGGCCCAAGCGACGCTCGCAAACCTCGGGATGAAACCCCTTGTCGTGCGCAAGGAGATCGACGCGCATATCGCGGATCGCTTGTTGGAGGCTGTGTGGCGCGAAGGGCTGTGGCTGATCAAAGACGGGATTTGCACCACCGAAGAACTCGACGACGCGATCCGGTTTGGCTTTGGCCTGCGCTGGGCGCAGATGGGCCTGTTTGAGACCTACCGGATTGCGGGTGGCGAAGCGGGGATGAAACATTTCCTCGATCAGTTTGGCCCGTGTCTGGAGTGGCCGTGGACGAAGCTGATGGATGTACCGGAGTATGACGACGCTTTGGTCGATTTGATTGCTGGGCAGTCCGATGCCCAATCGGGTCATATGACGATCCGGGAGTTGGAGCAGCTGCGCGATGACAACCTTGTGGGGATCATGCGGGCGCTGAGGACGTCCGGCAGCGGGGCTGGAGGCGCGATTTTGGCGCATGAGGCGCGTTTGGCGGCTCCGGAATCGCCCGACTTGCCGATCACCCTCCAGCGCCAGATTCCGCAGACTTGGACCGACTATAACGGCCATATGAATGAGGCGACGTATATGGAGGCTGCGTCATTGGCGTCCGACCGGTTTATGGAACTGATCGGTTGTGATGCGGACTACATCAAACAGGGCGGCACCTATTTCACCGCTGAAAGCCATGTGCAGTTCTTGAACGAGCTGCATCAAGGCCAGATGCTGACGATCACGACGCAGGTGCTGCAGGGGCAGGGCAAGAAGCTGCATTTGTTCCACCGCCTTTACGGGCCGGATGATCTGTTGGCGGCGACTGTGGAGACGTTTCTGATCCATATGGACCTGACCAATCGCGAGTCGTCCATGCCGAGCGATGCGGTGGAAAGCGCCATGCGCGGTTATGCTGAAGCCCATGCGCCATTGCCCACCCCGGATGGGGCCGGGCGGTACGTGGGCCAGCGCTGATCAGGTAAACTTGCGGAACAGTTTGGTTTCGTCGAAGGCGGCCTCGAGCGCGTCGGTCCGGTCGCGGACTGTATCCCACATATCTTGTTGTATCGCCGCGATCACGCATTCAATCAGCATCAACAGTGGCATCGACGTGTCCCAAGCGGACGGCACAGCGATGCGGTGCGAAAAGGTATGCGTCGCAATCCGATGAATCGGTGAGCGCCATTGGTCGGTCAGCAAGACGATTTGGGCACCGCGCGTTTGGCACATCTGGGTCATCTGCAATGTCGTGTTTTCATAGCGTCGCACGTCTAAAGCCACGACGACATCGTCGGGCTTCACATCCAGCAGGTCATGCGGCCACGCCCCGCCGCTGGCTACCAGCCGCACTTGCGGGCGGATCATTTGGAGGTGAAGGTAGAGGTAAGTGGCGAGCGTGCGCGTGATCCGGCCGCCTGCAATGAAGATGGCGCGGTTCGGGTCGCTGAGGAGCCGGACGAAGCTGTCGAAATCCGCCGGATCAATCTCATCCAAGCTGCGCTGTTGGTTTTCGAGACACTGTTTGGAATAGCGGTTGAGGATGTGTTCCTCTGGCAGGTCGTTTTGCCAAATGTCGTGCTTGGCAATCGGATCGCGGATCATTTCCTTCAATTCCCCGCGCAGGGCCGCTTGAAACTGAGGGTAGCCATCGAAACCAGTCTTCTGCAGCATGCGGGTCACCGTGGTGGTGGAGACGCCGGCAGTGCTGGCGAGTTCTGTGATACTGCCAAGTCCTACGATCGGGTAATCATCGAGCAAGGCGTTCAGCAACTGCCGCTCTGACGGGGTCATTGCATCACGCTGTTCCAGCAGTCTGTCAGAAACGGCCATTCAAGTTGCGATCCTTTTTTGTGCAGATGCATGTTCGCTTTGTTAAAATTATGACGGTGGAGTTTTGCTCGTCAAAATCTGTTCGGGAAAATAATTGACAGCATTCATGCTGGTGTCAATTCTTTACCCATGGATTCGCAAGCTTCATCGATCGATTTTGGTGACATTGTTCATGTCACAGGCAAAGCGCCCGCGCCGCAGGCGCTGATCGTCTGTGAACATGCATCAAATCGAATTCCTGAGGGGCTTGATACCCTTGGGTTGGGGGCGGAGGCGCAAGCCAGCCATGTCGCGTGGGACCCGGGCGCGCTGGGCGTTGCGGAGCGGCTTTCCGCGCTGAGCGGGGGTGTTTTGGTGAGTGCCGCCATTTCGCGTCTGGTTTACGACTGCAATCGCCCGCCGGAGGCGGAAAGCGCCATTCCGAAGTTGAGTGAAGTCTATGAAATTCCGGGGAATGCGCATTTATCTGCGGCGGCCCGGGCAGAGCGTGTTTCAGAGGTATATGCGCCGTTTGAGTCGACTTTGGCGGCGACGATTGCCGGCCATCGGGACACGCTGTCATATCTCGTCACGGTGCATAGTTTCACACCGATCTTCCATGGTGTGGTTCGGTCGTTGGAAATAGGTGTTTTGCACGGTCAGGATGCCCGGCTCGCGGCCGCGATGCTGGCGGACGTGCCTTCAAATCTTGGCCATGCGCCGCGATTGAATGAACCTTATGACGCGTCAGACGGCGTGACACACACCCTTGATTTACATGGAGCGGCGAATGGGTTGCTGAATGTCATGATCGAGTTACGCAACGATCTGATCCGGACGCCCGCCCAGCAAAAGGCTATGGCTGACCGGCTTGCACCTTGGATCGCCTCAGCTGTCGCGGCGTGCCGCGCGGGAGAGGCGGCGTCATGACCACCTTGCTTACCTTCTCACGCTTTATCGACGGCATCAGCCGCGTGATCGGGCTGGTGGTGATGTATGGTGTCTTCGTCCTGATGGGGATCTTGCTTTGGTCTTCCATCTCCAAGACATTCTTTGTCCCTTCGCTTTGGACGCTGGAGATGGCCCAGTTCGCGATGGTCGCCTACTATATGCTTGGCGGACCCTACGCGATTTTGATCGGGTCCAACGTCCGGATGGACTTGTTTTACGGGAATTGGTCGTTGCGGCGGAAGGCGACGATTGACTGTATCACGGTCCTCTTCTTGCTCTTTTACCTGGGCGTTTTGCTTTATGGCGCGCTGGGCTCCACCGCTTATTCGCTGGGCTATTGGGGGAAAGAACCTTTGGCCTTCTTTGCCGGGCTGATTACGGGTGCGGAAGAGGTTGGCCGGATGGAAAGGTCGTCGACCGCGTGGCGGCCCTATATCTGGCCAATCAAGGTCATCATGATCGTAGGCCTGTTCCTGATGTTGCTGCAGGCCTTGTCAGAGTTGATCAAAGACATCGCCCGCGCCACGGGCCGCGAGATCGTGGAGGTGCAGGGATGAGCCAAGAGCATATCGCCATTTTCACGTTCGCGGCCATGATGTTGATGCTCTTCACGGGCCAGCGGGTTTTTGGGGCCATTGGTGCGATTGCCGCCATTGCCGCCTTGGCGCTTTGGGGGACCGGTGGGCAGGATATCCCCTTTGCCGCCGCGATGAAGCTGATGAAGTGGTATCCGCTGCTCACGCTGCCGATGTTTATCTTTATGGGCTACGTTCTGTCGGAAACCGGCCTCGCCGACGACCTGTATCGCATGTTCCACGTCTGGTTCGGGAACGTCAGCGGCGGGCTGGCGATGGGGACGATTGGGTTGATGGTCCTGATCTCAGCCATGAACGGGTTGTCCGTCGCAGGCATGGCGATTGGCGCGACCATTGCGCTGCCGGAGTTGTTGCGGCGGGGTTATGACAAGCTGATGGTGACGGGGGTGGTGCAAGCGGGCTCGTCGCTGGGGATTTTGGTGCCGCCATCTGTCGTGCTGGTCCTGTATGCCATGATCGCTCGGCAACCGGTTGGTCAGCTGTGGTTGGCTGGTGTGGTGCCGGGGTTGATGATGGCAACGATGTTTGTGTTCTACATCTGGATCCGCTGTCGGATGAACCCTGCACTGGGGCCGGTGGCGGATGATCTGGATGAGGTGACTCAGGCCGAAAAGATTAGGCTGCTTGGCGCGGGGGCGCTGCCGCTCATTATCTTCGCATCAATGATGGTACCTTTCGTGAACGGGTGGACCTCGCTCGTGGAAAGCTCCGCCATTGGGGCGCTCGCGGCGCTTATCGCGGCGATCCTGAAAGGGCGGATGACCCTAGCAATCTTTCACGCCTGTACCAAGCAGACACTGGGGATTTCTTGCATGTTCATGTGGATCATCCTCGCCGCCCTGGGCTTTGGCGCGGTGTTCGATGGATTGGGCGCGGTCAAAGCGATTGAGAGCCTCTTTACCGAACAACTCGGCCTTGGCCCTTGGCTGATCCTGATCCTGATGCAGCTGAGCTTCATCCTGATGGGCACGTTCCTGGATGACACCGCGATGCTGGTGATCGTGGCCCCGCTCTATGTGCCGCTTGTTGGCGCGCTGGGGTTCGACCTGATCTGGTATGGCGTGCTTTACACGATCACCACGCAGATCGCCTATATGACGCCGCCCTTCGGCTATAACCTTTTCCTGATGCGCGCCATGGCCCCACCGGAGATTGGCCTGCGCGACATCTACCGCTCCATCATCCCATTTGTCGGCGTCATGGTCGTGGCCCTCGCCATTGTCATGGCATTCCCGCAGATCGCGCTGTGGCTGCCGCAGCTTGTTTACGGAACTTAACCAGAAGGCCGCAGGGCCCAGATTTTAACCAAACGGAGGTCATTATGACACACCCTACAAGACGTAAGTTTTTGACAACCACCGCAGTGGGTGCAGCGGCGGCCCCCCTTGCCACGCCTGCCATTGCGCAATCCACGATCACATGGCGGATGCAGACCTATGCCGGTCCCGCGCTGGCCGCCCATGTGATCGACCCAGCGATTGAGATGTTCAACAAGATCGCGGGGGACCGGATGCAGATTGAGCTCTTCTACGCGGACCAGCTTGTGCCGACGGGCGAGCTGTTCCGTGCGATGCAGCAGGGTACGATTGATGCGGTTCAGTCGGATGATGACTCGATGGCGTCACCCACCGACGTGACCGTTTTTGGCGGCTACTTCCCGTTTGCCTCCCGCTACTCCCTCGACGTGCCGGTGCTGTTTAACCAGTACGGGCTGAATGAGATCTGGGATGAGCAGTATTCAGCGGTTGGCGTTAAGCACATCAGCGCAGGCGCGTGGGATCCATGCCATTTCGCAACGAAGGACCCGATCAACAGCCTTGAGGATCTTAAGGGCAAGCGCGTCTTTACCTTCCCAACTGCCGGGCGCTTCCTGGCGCAGTTTGGCGTCGTCCCGGTCACACTGCCGTGGGAAGATATCGAAGTTGCGGTGCAAACGGGTGAGTTGGACGGCATCGCCTGGTCCGGGATTACCGAAGACTACACTGTTGGTTGGGCCGATGTAACCAACTACTTCCTGACCAACAACATTTCTGGCGCTTGGGCTGGGTCTTTCTTTGCCAATATGGACCGCTGGAATGAATTGCCCGAAGACTTGCAGACGTTGTTCCGGGTGTGTTGCGATCAGTCTCACTACTACCGCCAGTGGTGGTACTGGGGCGGCGAAGCCAACCTGCGCGTCAACGGCACTAAGATGGAATTGACCTCGATCCCAGACGAAGAATGGGCGCAGGTCGAAGCGGCCGCCGTTGGTTTCTGGGATGAGATCGCGGCCGAAGGCGAGGTGCAGGCGAAGGTTGTTGAGATCTTCCGAAAGTATAATGCTGACATGCAGAAAGCTGGGCGGCCTTACCGTTACGGCTGATGCCACTGATAAGATTTGTCCGCGCCGCGTCTGGCGCGGGCAAATTCTTTACCAAAACATTTGGCGAGAAAATTGCTTAATTTTCTTGTCCCCGACGAGAGCAAAGCGCCATGAGTTTGACCTTCGAGAGCCTTAAGACACAGATCACCGCGGGCGAAATCGACACTGTTCTGACCTGCATCGTCGATATGCAGGGCCGTCTGATGGGAAAGCGGTTCCACGCCGAGGCCTTCTTAGAGATGGCAGAGGGTGAAACGCATTGCTGTAATTACCTCCTTGCGACAGACCTCGAAATGGCAACGCCAGATGGCTATGCCTCGACATCTTGGTCCGCGGGCTATGGTGACTACATCATGAAACCGGATCTTGGCACGCTGCGTCCGGTGCCCTGGCTCGACGCGACGGCGCTGTGTCTGTGCGATGTGCTTGATCACAGCACCCATAAACCTGTCCCCTTTGCGCCCCGTGAAGTGCTCAAGCGCCAGATTGCGCGGGCGGAGGCGTTGGACCTGACCCCGATCATGGCCACGGAGTTGGAATTCTTTCTCTTTCAAGGCACCCATGATGAGATCGCGGCGGGCGGCTTTGCCGACCTGAAACCTATCTCCAATTACAATGAAGACTACCACATCTTCCAGACCTCGAAGGAAGAGCCGGTGATGCGTCCCATTCGCAATCATCTGCGAGCCATGGGCATCCCTGTGGAAGGCACGAAGGGGGAGGCTGAGGCGGGCCAGGAGGAACTGAACATCAAATATGCCGATGCGCTGGCCACGGCAGATCACCACACGCTCGCCAAGCATGGGATCAAAGAGATTGCACACCAACAGGGGTTTGCTGCGACCTTCTTGCCAAAATGGCATGAGGATCGTGTGGGGTCAGCGGCGCATGTGCACCAATCGCTTTGGACGGACGGGGCGAATGCCTTCTATGACGCTGGCCAACCACTCGCGAAATCCACATTGATGGATCACTATATGGCGGGTTTACTTAAGTACGCAGGCGACTACACCCTCTTTCTTGCCCCTTATATCAACAGCTACAAGCGCTTCGCCAAAGGCAGTTTCGCCCCGACCCAAACCGTCTGGTCTGTTGATAACCGCACGGCGGCCTTCCGGCTTTGCGGCGATGGCACCAAGGGCGTTCGAGTCGAATGCCGCACGCCAGGGTCGGATATGAACCCCTACCTCGCCATGGCCGCGATGCTTGCTGCGGGGCTGAAGGGAATCGAAGAAAAGCTCGCCTTGCCAGATGCTTACACTGGCGACGCTTATGCCGACGATGAGGCGAACCACATCCCCCGCACTTTGCGGGACGCGCGCGAGGCGCTTCTTGGCTCCGGTATGTTGAAAGACGCCTTTGGGGAAGAAACCGTCGCCCACTACGCCCGCGCCGCGGAATGGGAGATCGAAGAGTTCAACCGCGTCGTCACCACCTACGAAATCGCTCGAGGATTTGAGAAAGCATGACCACGCTCACCTGTATCTCTCCGATCGACGGATCGGTCTTTGCAGAGCGTCCGGCTATGCCGCCCGATGCGGCGCGGGACGCTGTTGCGCAAGCGCGCGCGGCGCAGGTCGCTTGGGCCGCGCGACCGCTGCAGGAGCGAATTGATCTCGTTTTGGCGGGGGTCGCCAAAGTGGGGGAGATGAATGATGTCATCGTGCCCGAACTGGCTCATATGATGGGCCGTCCGGTGCGCTATGGCGGCGAGTTTGGCGGGTTCAATGAACGGGCCACGCATATGGCCCAGATTGCCGCCTCGGCGCTGGCACCCATCGCAGTCGGCGAAGATGCGACCTTCAAACGTATGATCAAGCGCATTCCACATGGGGTCGTGTTGGTCGTGGCACCTTGGAACTACCCCTATATGACCGCGATCAACACGGTCGCCCCGGCCCTGATTGCCGGCAACACGGTTGTCTTGAAACACGCCAGCCAAACGCTGTTGGTTGGGGAGCGTATGGCACAGGCCTTTCACGCAGCGGGCGTGCCTGAGGATGTGTTTCAAAACCTCTTCCTCAGGCACGACACAAAATCATCGCTGATCGCAGAAAACGCCTTTGACTTCATTAACTTCACAGGCTCTGTCGGCGGCGGAAGGGCAATGGAGACAGCTGCGGCGGGCACGTTCACCGGTGTCGGGACAGAACTGGGGGGAAAGGACCCTGGCTATGTCATGGACGACGCCGATCTTGATGCGGCGGTTGCAACGCTGATCGATGGGGCGATGTTCAACTCCGGCCAGTGCTGTTGCGGGATCGAACGGATCTATGTGCATGAGAGCCTTTTTGACGCCTTCTTGGAAAAGGCCATCGCAATCGTGAAAGGCTACAACCTCGGCAACCCGCTCGACCCTGAAACAACCCTTGGCCCGATGGCCCATATACGCTTCGCTGATGTGGTGCGGGCGCAGATTGCAGAGGCCGTTGGGGTGGGCGCAGTCACGCATATTGAAGCATTCGCCGAAGACGACGGCGGTGCCTATCTGACGCCGCAAATCCTGACCAATGTCACCCATGATATGCGGGTCATGCGAGAAGAAAGCTTTGGGCCGGTCGTTGGCATCATGTCGGT
>JBCBHE010000011.1:0-122633 GCA_038526085.1 Pseudomonadota bacterium
AAAGCCGTAGTGCCGCAGCCACCGCAGATCACTGTCAAAGAACGCTGGCATTGATCCGGCGGAGTGGCAGGGCTTTGCGTTCGGCCTTGGGATCGACCGACTGGCGATGCTGAAATACGGCATCCCGGATCTGCGCGCGTTCTTTGACAGTGATCTGCGGTGGCTGCGGCACTACGGCTTTGTGCCGCTGGATGTGCCGACGGTGAGCGGTGGGTTGTCGCGGTAGGCAAAGTGTTTCGCACACTGTGGAATTGGTATTGGCACGGGCCACTGCAACAAATCGGTTGGGTAGCACTCACACTTTGTTTCTGTGCGGCTTTCATTGGAGCTGGAGCCGAACCGCTAACCCGCTTTCTGACTATTACGTTTTCCATCGGCTGCATTTTCGCAGTTATGGCGAAGTCCGTGTTGGGCAAAGAGACACAAATCTTGTTGGAAACCTATCGACCTTGGCAGCGGCTCTTGACGCGCGTCTTTCAGATTTTTGTCCTCACGGGGTTTTTAGGTCTTGCCGCAGTTGGGTTAAGCGGATTGGCTGCCGAGCTTTGATAAGATCAAGGTGTATGGGCTTGGCATGTACCATGGTCTGGCAATGGTGCGTGAAGTCACGCACCCTACGATTGATTTGCTTAGACTAGTCGGTGCCTGATGAAATCCCTCACTGACCTTCAAACCACCTACACCAACGCCGTCACTTTCACATTTGGCGACGGGCCAGAACTGTGCCATCGTCTCTTGTCCTTCGTCCGCGCGGGCAAGAAAACGGCGACCTGTGGGGCGGCGGTTGACTTCGACAATGGCGTGGAAGCCATGCCCGTTGTTGGGCGTTGCGATATCGCGCTCGAGTGGGACGGCACCCCGGCGCTCGTGATCAAGACAACCAAAGTCACCAGAGTGCGCTACTGTGATGTGACCGAAGCGATGGCTTTGAAGGAAGGCGAAAACGACAGTCTTGCGGGCTGGCAGCGCGACCATGAAGACTATTTCACCCGAAACGGAGGCTTTGACCCGCAGATGGCGTTGATTTTCGAAGAGTTCGAACTGGTCGAAGACCTCTCGCCCAAGCGTCCCTAAGGTTAACGGCGAATCGCTCAACAGAGCGATTTTCGCAACAATCGCGAACCAGCCCCCGGCACTGTCGCGCTTCCACGCACCAACCAAGGCGATCTTGGGCCGAAACCGCGCCATAAATTGGCCGAAACTATGCAAGTCACTAATGTATGCAACGTGAGTTGTGGTTGGATTGCGAAGGGACGTCGCACGTGTCCGTAAAGCGAGTTTTGACAATGTGTGGGGTACTGTTGGGAACAACAGTCGTCGGTACGTTCTCCACAACTCACGCCACTGACGCGGCTGGGTGTTCGGCGCAGTATCAGATCAAACAGGGGGACACTTTGCTTGATATCTCCCATGATCAGTTGGGGACCGTCTTTGCGGTCCAACACATCATTGATGCCAATTTGGCGGCGGTTGGGCATAATCCAGATCTGATCTATGCGGGCACGACCTTGTCGATCCCCTGCGAAGCCGCGCTAGAGCGGCCGCTAGACTGGACCGTTGTGCCGGATGTGACAACGCTCAAGGCGTTGCTGCATGAAGACAGCGTACAGGTGCTTGATATCCGCGATACGGCAGCGACGGCTGCTGGGTTCATCCCGGGTGCCGTTCATGTTCCCTACAGACTCTGGGAGGCTGCAGCGGCGTCAGAAGGTGATTTGTCCGAGATTGTTGGGCTGTCGGGCCTCCGGCTCGATAAACCGATCATCATCGTGAACACGAAGCCGAGCGAAGTGGATCTTGACCAAGCTGCGGAGGTTTACCGCGTGCTTGAAACCATCGGTGCAGGCCATTTGGCGATCTTGCGTGACGGGTACCGCGCCTGGGTCACCGAAAATTTGCCAGTAGCCGTAAGCGCCGGTTTAAAGGACCCCTATGATATTCGGGTCAGTTTTTCGCTTGATCATCGGTCCGAAATGATCGATATTTTTGACGGCGTCGCGATCGCACTCCAAGACGCATAGCGCCCCACACCCCAATGTGAGATGACATCGCCGATCAGCGGGGTAAGTAAGCGCTATGATGATGCGATTTCTTTTTGCCCTGACGATGCTTTGGGCGCTGCCAGTTGTGGCGCAACAGCCCCCCACTAACCCAGATTCCATTTTGCCGGGCAGCCCCTGCCACGGACAAACGCCCTGCCTGTTGGACGGGCGAGAGTATCACGTCAAAGAGCCGGATGGCTGGGATGGTGTCAGCCCCCTCCCGGTGTTGCTGCATTTTCATGGCTGGGCGCGGACGGGTGCGGTGCCGGTCTTTCACACGCGCATCTCAGGCGCGACGCGACGGCGCGGTGTCCTGCTGGTCGCCCCGACCGGTGAAAGCCGGACCTGGCGCTTTCGATCGGAGCGGGGCGCTGATGTTGCCTTTGCCAACGCCGTCCTGGCAGATGTCGCCAAGCGCTACCCCTTGGCCTTGGACCGCCTCTATGTGTCGGGCTACTCCTACGGCGGGTTAATGGCGTGGCGGTATGCTTGTGAAAGTGGTGACGGCGTCAAAGCAGCGATGAGCATCAGCGCAAGTCTGCGTTTGCGCGAACCCTGCGATCAGGCCGCAGAGAGCTTCCGCGAGGTCTATGGTCTGCGCGACAACGTGTTGCCGTTTCCTTATGGCGACAATCAAGATACGACCTATCCGGTCCAGTTTTGGCGTGATCATTATGGGTGTGGCGATGCGGACGCCCCGGAGGACTATACGCTTACGGGCCAACGCATTTTCACCCGCACCACATGGAATTGTGGCTCCAACGCCGTGACCTTGGATATCCATCCTGGTGGCCATTTGATCCCGCGCGGCTGGATTGGGCGGCAGTTGGATGAGCTTTTGGGCCGAGAGCCAACTTATCCCTAGGGTTTGATCCAATTGAGCGCCCTGACGGGCGCACACCATGATTGGTTTGGTCACGCGGGCGTTGCGTCTTTTGGGAGTACGGGACGCCTTCGGCGCGAGAGTTGTTTTGGCGAAATGAAGAAGATGGGTCAGAGCGTGACCAGCACCGACCCGGCTTTGGTACCGGTGGCCACTGCCTCATGCGCTGCCGCGCAATTGGCGAGGCTATGGGTTTCGGCGATGCGTATGGTGAGAGCGTCTCGTTTGAGGAGGTTTGTGAGGGCTGCAGTGGCTTTGGCCCTTTGGTCTTCTGGCAAGAGATAGATCAGGACCATGTCGAGCGTGATGGCTTTGAACATCATCGGGTAGAAGGGCAGCGTTGGCGCCATCGCTTTGGCGGAGCCGTAAGCCGCGATGGTGCTGTTGGGAGCCATGACTTGCGCAAGAGTGTCGGCGTTCTGGCCGAATTCCACCTCGACGGCCCGGTCGATGGGCGCGCCGTTTGTTGCTGTCAGGATCTCCTCCGCGAGCGTGTTGGATGTGTAGTCGAGCACATGGTGGGCACCTGCCGCCTTGGCCGCCGCTAGGCCAACTGCGCAGCGCGCGGTGGCGACAACTTCGGCACCTGACGCGATGGCGATCTGAATGGCGATGTGGCCAACGGTGCCCGCCCCACCGCTGATCAGCACGCGTTTGCCCGCGATCGCTCCGCCGCCGAGAACGGTGTGACAGGCCGTGAGGCCGGGGATGCCGAGGGTGGCCCCGGTGTCGAAACTTACAGTTTCGGGGAGGGGCACTGCCTGTGCAGCCGGGAGCGCGATGTAGTCGGCGGCGGTGCCATAGGCGCGTTGCCATTGGCCGTTCCAAACCCAGACGCGTTCACCAATACGACCGGATGGCACGCCGTCTCCCACTGCTTCAATCACGCCGGCCCCGTCGCTGTGGGGAATGATCGTTGGGTATGGTGGCTCCGTGACGCCGGGCCTGGTGCCAGCACGCGCTTTCACGTCCGACGGGTTCACGCCGGAGGCGTGCAGGCGCACAAGGACTTGCCCTGGGGTGGGGGATGGTGTGGGCAGATTGGTGAGGGTCAGAACCTCGTCGGCGGGACCAAAGCGGGTATAGGTGATAGCGCGCATGACAGGTCCTTTCGCAGAGTTGGGATAAATCCCGACCTACGGGAGTTGTGCGGCTGACGCCATCTTTTCCCTGCCCTGCGATTGCTATAGGACCGCTGCAACAGGTTTGACCGAAAGACGAGACCCATGAAATTCACGCTGTCCTGGCTGAAATCGCACCTTGAGACCAGCGCCTCTGTCGATGACATTGTAGAGGCATTGACCGACCTTGGGTTGGAAGTAGAAGGCGTTGAGAACCCAGCTGCAAAGCTTTCTGATTTTACGATTGGGTATGTGGAGAGCGCGGAGAAGCATCCTGATGCGGATAAGCTGAAGGTCTGCCAAGTGCAGACCAAGGATGGCCCGACCCAGATTATCTGTGGCGCACCAAATGCCCGGGAAGGGATCACTGTAGTTGTTGCCTCACCGGGGACTTATGTGCCTGGAATTGATACGACAATCGGTGTCGGCAAGATCCGCGGCGTCGAGAGCTTTGGGATGATGTGCTCCGAGCGGGAGATGGAACTGTCCGAAGAGCATGATGGGATCATTGAGCTGCCGTCCGGCGAAGTGGGCGAAAGCTTTGCAGATTGGTTAGCCGTCAATGATGCTGCCAAGGTGGATCCCGTGATTGAGATTGCGATCACGCCGAACCGCCCCGACGCTTTGGGCGTGCGGGGGATTGCCCGGGATTTGGCGGCACGAGGACTCGGGGAAATGAATGACCGGACAGTTGCACCTGTCCCCGCCAGTTTCGCCGCTGATCTGGCAGTGACAATTGATGACGACACCTTAGATGGCTGCCCGGTCTTTGCGGGGCGACTGATCAAAGGTGTGAAAAACGGTCCGTCGCCCGTCTGGTTGCAGGACCTATTGCGGGCGATCGGGTTGCGCCCGATTTCCTTCCTTGTCGATGTGACGAACTTCTTCACTTACGATCTGAACCGGCCTTTGCACGTTTTTGATGCCGACAAGGTCGCGGGCAACATTCGGGTGCATCGTGCCGAGGGTGGTGAGACGATCATGGCGCTGGATGACAAGGAATACACATTCCAGACTGGTCAGATGGTGATCTCTGACGATAATGGACCGGAAAGCATCGCCGGTATCATGGGTGGCGCGAAGACGGGCTGTACGGAAGAGACCGTCAATGTCTTCGTCGAAAGCGCCTATTGGGATCCGGTGCAAATCGCCTACGCGGGGCGGGCATTGAAGATCAATTCCGATGCCCGGTATCGCTTTGAACGCGGGGTGGACCCCGCCTTCACGCCCGAAGGGCTGGAGCATGCGGTGCGCATGATCGTAGACCATGCGGGTGGTGAAGCGTCTGAGCTGATTATTGCGGGTGACGTGCCGGATGTCTCCCGCGCTTATCAACTGGATACGGATCGGGTGGTATCCTTGGTGGGAATGGAGATCCCAGCAGCGGTGCAGCGCAAAACGTTGACGGATTTGGGGTTTGTGCTCGATGAGTCCGATATGGCGAGCGTGCCCTCCTGGCGTCCCGACGTCTTGGGTGAGGCTGATTTGGTGGAAGAGGTGGCGCGGGTCGCCTCCTTGACGAAGCTTGAAGGAAAGCCGTTGCCGCGGACGCCGGGTGTGGCGCGGCCTGTTCTTACGCCGATGCAGAAACGCGCCTCGGCGGCCCGACGGACGGCGGCAGCGCTGGGGTATAACGAGTGTGTCACCTACAGTTTCATCGATGCCAAAGCGGCGGCGCTTTTTGGCGGCGGCGATGATGCGACGATGCTGGAGAACCCAATTTCCAGCGATATGTCCCACATGCGGCCGGGGCTGCTGCCAGGGCTCTTGCGCGCTGCGGCGCGCAATCAGGCGCGCGGCTTTTCGGATTGTGCGCTGTTCGAGGTGGGCCATGCCTTCCACGGTGGCGAACCGGAAGAGCAGCATTTGCAAGTCGCTGGGATCTTGGTCGGTCGAACCGGGCCGAAGGACCTGCGCGGTGAAAGTCGCCCTGTTGATGTGTTTGACGCCAAAGCGGATATTGAGGCGGTTCTAGCCAGCATTGGCGCCCCTGCGAAGGTGCAGATTCTCCGGGATGGCGACGGGTGGTGGCACCCAGGGCGCCACGGGCGCATTTGTCTGGGCCCCAAAAAAATGCTTGGCGACTTTGGCGAGATCCATCCGAAGATCTTGGCTGGGCTGGACGTGAAAGGCCCCGTTGTTGGGTTCACCGTCTTCCCCGAAGAGGTGCCGATGCCACGCAAAGCAGCCACCGCACGGGCCGCACTGCAGGCGACAGACTTGCAGGCGGTCGAACGTGACTTTGCCTTTGTGGTTGATGCAGAGGTTGAGGCGCTGGCGCTCGTGAATGCAGCGGCGGGTGCCGACAAGGCGTTGATCACCGATGTGCGAGTCTTCGACGAATTTATTGGCGGATCACTGGGGGAGGGTAAAAAGTCTCTTGCGGTGACCGTGCGTCTGCAACCAACCGAGACGACGCTGAAAGATGCGGATATTGAAGCCGTGGCGGCCAAGATTGTTGAGAAGGTCAGCAAAGCCACAGGTGGGGTTTTGCGCGGCTAGTGTGGGGGTGCTGGCCCTGTTCGGTGGCTTTGCCTCCGGCCTGCGGTCGCCTCCCCAAAATTTTTGACCAGAAGAAATGAGGAGCGTTTCATGCAGGTCTATTTGTCAGGTGAAATTCATACGGATTGGCGAAACGAGATCATCGCGGGGGCGGGTGATTTGGACGTGCACTTCACAGGGCCCGTGACGGATCACGCAGCGTCAGATGATTGCGGCGTCAGCATTATGGGCGCGGAGCCGGATAAGTTTTGGCACGACAACAAGGGCGCGAAGCTCAATGCCATCCGCACCCGTCATGGAATTGAAACGGCGGATATCGTCGTCGTTCGTTTTGGCGAGAAGTACAAGCAGTGGAATGCCGCCTTTGATGCGGGCTATGCCGCAGCACTTGGTAAATCCTTAATCGTGATGCATCAGCCGGAGCACCAGCATGCGCTAAAGGAGGTAGATGCCGCGGCGCTTGCCGTTGTGGAAACGCCGCAGCAGGTGGTCGAAATTTTGTGCTACGTCACGCAGGGGACGCTGCCTAGCTAGCCAGCCGGGTTCGGAATCGTCCGCGCTTTTTGCACGGCGGGGCGTTCCATGAACCTATCGACATAGGCGGTAACATTCTTGAAGTCGGCGTATCCGACGGCCTCTTTCGCGCCATAGAACTCCAACGCGTTCACCCAAGGGGCGATGGCTATGTCGGCGATGGAAAAATCACCCGCGATCCAGTCTTTGCCCGTAAGGGCACTATCGAGGACTGACAAAAGGCGGATCGCTTCAGTGATGTAGCGTTCTTTCGGCCGTGGATCTTCAATTTCGGATCCAGCGAATTTGTAGAAAAATCCCAACTGTCCAAACATCGGTCCTAAACCGCCCATTTGGAACATGAGCCATTGCGTGACGATGGCCTTTTCGGCGCCATTTGATCCCAAAAACTTTCCACTCTTTTCCGCAAGGTAAAGAAGGATTGCGCCAGATTCGAAAAGACCAAGCGGTCCCTCGGGTCCATTCGGATCAATAATAGCCGGAATCTTGTTATTCGGGTTCAGGGACAGGAATTCGGGACTTTTGACGTCACTGTCACTCAACGTCACCAAATGTGGTTCATAGGCCAAATCCATCTCTTCCAAAGCGATGGACGCCTTGACGCCGTTTGGCGTTGGAAAGGCATAAAGTTGAATAACGTCAGGGTTTTGGGCAGGCCATCGTTTGGTGATGGGGAATGCTGATAAGTCGGCCATGGGACACTTCCTTTGCGGTTTGACCTATAGAACCTAAGGGGAAATGGACGCAAGAAAACCCATAGATTTCTCTCGAACCTGCAGTATGGATGTGCTCATGCGCACAAATTGCCATCAAGGTATACGCGCGGGAACTGAAGTGAGGGGAAAATCCATGCTAAACGAATTCAAAGACTTTATCGCCAAGGGCAATGTCATGGACATGGCTGTTGGTATCATCATCGGCGCCGCGTTTACGGCGATTGTGACATCGTTGGTCGACGATATCATCACACCAATCATCGGTCTGTTCATGGGCGGAATTGATTTTGGTGGCCTGTCCGCGTCAATTGGTGAAGCCACATTCACGTATGGCAACTTTATTATGGCGGTTATCAACTTCCTGATCATCGCTTGGGTTGTATTCTTGCTGGTCAAGGCTGTGAACCGCGCCAAAGATGCTGCATCCGGTCCTGAAGAGGAAGCTGAAGAAGAACCAGCAGGTCCAACGCAGGAAGAGCTCCTGACAGAGATCCGTGACGCGCTGAAATCCCGCGCATAATCGGTCGATCATCTGATCAAAAGTGGGCCCGTCAATTTGGCGGGCCCATTTTTTATGCCTTCAACGCAAGTTGGGGCGATAACACATCGAGACCTAACGCCTTACCCACCGCGAAGTAAGTCAGCTTGCCAGCGTGCACGTTTAAGCCGTTGAGCAGATGCGGATCATCCTCGCAGGCTTGCCGCCAACCCTTGTCGGCCAAAGCCAGCATGTAGGGCATCGTTGCATTACCCAATGCGATGATCGCGGTTCGGGCGACGGCCCCCGGCATGTTCGCGACGCAGTAGTGCATGATCCCGTCGACGTCATAGATCGGGTCCTCATGAGTTGTCGCGCGGGAGGTCTCAAAGCATCCCCCTTGATCAATCGCGACATCCACCAATGCGGCCCCCGGCTTCAGGCTTGCCAATTGGGTTTTGGACACAAGTTTGGGTGCCGCTGCGCCGGGGATCAGGACCGCGCCGATGATCATGTCCGCCTCCGCCGCCAATTCCATCGTGTTCCCAGCACTGGCGTAAGAGGTCTTGAACTGCCCACCGAAAGCATCATCAAGGTAGCGCAAGCGATGCAGTGAGCGGTCTGAGACAGTCACGTCCGCACCCATACCACTGGCGATTTTGGCCGCATGGGTCCCAACGACGCCCCCACCGATCACCAGCACCTTGGCTGGCCCAACACCTGGAACGCCGCCCATCAGAACACCGCGGCCGCCGTTTGCCTTCTGTAGGGTCCACGCGCCCACTTGTGGGGCCAATCGCCCCGCCACCTCTGACATGGGCGCTAACAAGGGCAGCCCGCCGCGGGCATCTGTCACCGTTTCGTAAGCAATGCAGGTCGCGCCAGAGGCGATCAGGTCATGGGTCTGATCGGGGTCGGGCGCTAAGTGGAGGTAGGTGAACAGGATTTGCCCCTCGCGCAGCATCTTGCGCTCGGCCGCTTGGGGTTCCTTGACCTTTACGATCATGTCAGCCGCTGCAAAGATCTCGTCGGGCGTTTCGGCAAGTGCGGCGCCAGCCGCGGCATAGTCCGCATCTTGAAAGCCCGCGCCGTTGCCGGCGCCACTTTGCACCGTCACCTGGTGGCCATGGACGACGGCCTCTCGTGCGGCGTTGGGGGTCAGGCCAACCCGGAACTCCTGCGGTTTAATTTCTGTTGGGCACCCGATATGCATTTAAATTCTCCTTCTTCCCACCCCCACTATCGCTGAAATTGCCCGCAAATGCTTTGGAAAGACATTGCGTATGAGCGCAATCATTCGTACAAAATTGCAGAGTTTGTGGATAATTTCGAAGAAAGTTGCGCCAAATGGAGCTGGATCACATTGATCGCCGTATCCTGGATGTTCTGCAAAAAGCGGGTCGCATGTCGAATGCAGACTTGGCAGAGCGGGTGCATCTGAGCGCCTCCGCCTGCCACCGCCGGGTGCAACGGCTAGAGAAAGACGGCTTCATTCGCGACTATGTCGCATTGCTCGACGCGCGCAAGATGGGGCGGCCCACAACGGTGTTCGTGGAGATCACTTTATCAGGCCAGGCGGATGAAGTGCTCGACGCGTTTGAGAAGGCGGTCGCGCGCGTGCCGGATGTGCTTGAGTGCCATTTGATGGCTGGTACAGCAGATTACCTGTTGAAAGTTGTCGCGGGAGATACGGAAGACTTCGCACGCATCCACCGCAAACATCTTGCCACGCTACCTGGGGTGGCGCAGTTGCAGTCGAGTTTTGCGCTGCGGACCGTACGCAATACAACGGCCATGCCGGTTTAAGTGGCCGCGACAGGCGGCGTTGCGCTCTCGCAGGCGACCCGTTTGAGAGCGTCACGGGCGACAAGCACGTGAAATGGATAGATCACAGCCAAATAGATCCAGCCGCCGATATTGTGACGATGCACCCAGGTTGCCAGGTAGATCTGCCCGTCGCGGCTGAGCACAGAGACCTGGAACTCCAGATGCTTGTCATCAAACCCAGCGATAAGCTCGTCTTGCGTTTCTGAGATCACGGGGAAGGGGCCGACCTTATCCGCCGCGGCGGGACCGTCATTGGAAAGGCCAAACGGGGCGGTCACCATACCACGGATTTTCAGCAGAAACCCAGCCCAGCCCGGAAATGCGGTGATAACCTCCGCCGCCTGGCGGGGCGGGATGTCAGCGGCGACGCTGAAACAATCCAGGAAGTCGCCTTTGGTATGCTTCCGCCAAAGGAGGCTATCGGCGGGAAGTGTGGTGCTGTGGACGCGGGGGGTGTGGGCCATCGGGCCGCTCCTTTGTCTGTGTTACCTTTGATCAAAGCATGGGGTGTGGTGGTTTCAACCTGGGTGCGACATGATGGCGAACCTTGGTCGTGGAACTGGCCGAACTTCCTTGCCAACGCGGTTACTGGTCTGCTAGTTCCGTCCTCCTGTAGTTCCCCTTACGATGGAGGCTCCAATGGCAAAACGTATTAAACCCGATAATCGCGCGTCCTTTTGAGGTCATCTCAAAACGTCGAAAAGGTTTCCCGTCTGAAGCACGCGTAAAAACCGGACCGCAAACGGTGCGGGGGCGATGTCGAACTCACAGAAAAGCTTGGCCGCAATGATCTTTGCCCATGCGGTTCTGGCAAACGCTTCAAGAAGTGCTGTCTCAAGACTGGTCGCTTCGACGGCAGTCAACGGGACCACTACTTTTAGAGACCGAAGCTAGCAGAGTGGCCCGCACGCGTTGTGGGCCAACCTTTCGCGCTTACCCCTTCTTCAGGCACTCCCGCCCCAACAGCTCTGCGATCTGGACTGCATTCAACGCCGCCCCTTTGCGCAGGTTGTCGGACACGCACCATAGGTTCAGGCCGTTCTCAATCGTGCTGTCCTGCCTGATACGGCTGATGAAGGTCGCATAGTCGCCGACGCATTCGATGGGGCTGACGTAGCCGCCGGGCTCCCGCTTGTCGATCACCATGATCCCCGGTGCCTCCCGCAGGATATCCCGTGCTTCGTCTTCGTCGAGGAAGTCTTCGAACTCGATATTTACGGCCTCTGAGTGGCCCACGAAGACCGGCACGCGCACGCATGTGGCGGTGACCTTGATCGATGGGTCCACGATCTTTTTCGTTTCCGCCACCATTTTCCATTCTTCTTTGGTGGTCCCATCTTCCATGAAGACGTCGATCTGCGGGATCACGTTAAAAGCGATCTGCTTTTGGAAGGCCTTCGGCTCAACCTCCGTCGTCGGATTGTAGATCGCTTTGGTCTGATCCCACAGCTCATCCATCCCCGCTTTGCCTGCGCCCGAGACGGATTGATACGTGCTGACCACGACCCGCTTGATCTTCGCCCGGTCATGCAGAGGCTTCAGGGCGACAACCATTTGGGCCGTTGAACAGTTCGGGTTCGCGATGATGTTCTTGTTTTTGTAATCGTGAACTGCTCCTGGGTTCACCTCTGGCACGATCAACGGGATCTCTGGATCGTAGCGGTAGAGAGAGGAGTTATCGATCACGACGCAGCCTGCCGCTGCCGCCTTGGGTGCGTATTTCTTCGTCGCATCAGAACCCACGGCCCAAAGCGAGATGTCCCAGCCCCCAAAATCGAAGGTGTCGAGGTCTTGGGTCACAAGGGTCTGTTCGCCGAAAGAAACCTCTGTCCCCAGCGACTTTCGGCTGGCCAGCACAGCGATCTCATCCACTGAGAAGCCCCGCTCCGCCAGGATGTTCAGCATTTCGTGGCCCACGTTGCCTGTGGCGCCGACGACGACGATTTTGTAACCCATCTGATCCGTCCTTCCTTGAACCGACGCACCCCTTACAGGCCAGGCGCTGCAAAAGAAAGGGGCAGGGGTGGAAAGCCGCTAGTCCAAGCGATCTTGCACCCGCAGATAAGCCGCAAGACCGCAAAGCGAAGTGATGCCGAGCAGTGCAAAGATCAGCGCGTAAGGGGTGGTCGCTGATGTGCTGATATCTTGCCCATAGCGGTGGAGCGGCGCTGTCGCGAACTGCGCGAGGCTCACGCCACCGATGCCGAAGAGGTTAATCAATGAGATGCCGCGTCCTGTCAGATGTGCGGGCATGAAGGCTCTGCCATGGGCCACAAGCAGCGGAAAGAACGATCCACCAAAGCCGATCACGACGAGCAGGAGCGTTGATGTCACAATCCCAACATCCGTGAAGATCACGAGCGCCCAAAGTGCAAACGTCGCGGCGCCGGTGCCGCCGAAGACGACCCATTTGCGACTGCGAAAAAGGCGTTCAAACCGACCACACGCAAAGTTACCAAGGATCATCGCGACCCCCATGGCAAGCGTGACCTGGCCAATCATGGTCACGTCAGCCCCAAACACGTCTTGCACGTAAGGCCCCGTCCACAATCCCCGCAACCCGGCGGCAGGCGCGTAGTTGACGAAGACCAACGCATAAAGCGGCCAAAGAGCCCGGATTTTGAGAAGATCTAGAATTGAGCCTGCCTCGCGTGTCGGTTCTGTTTTCGGGTCTTGGACGGCAAACCAAAGGACGACGGCCATCAGGGCCGTGAGAATGGCAAGCCCAAACATCGTCTCTCGCCAGCCGAAGGTGGTGATCGCCCAAGCGGTGGGTGCAGCACTTGCCAGATTGCCAAGCGACCCCAAGCCCAACATGAGGCCTGCCAGGGTGGCAAATGCGGCGGGCGGGTACATTTTGGCAAAAATGTAGTAGCCGGCCATCAAAATTGGCGAGCAGCCAAAACCCATAAGCGCCATCGCCCAGTTAATGTGGGACGGGTTTGTCGCTTGCGAAAAGAGTAGGGCACCACCAGCCGCACCAAGGCCGAAGATAGAGACGGTGGTCAACCTTGGTCCGATCCGGTCGAGAGCGGCACCAACAAGAAGTTGAGAGGCGGCGAAGGTCAGAAACCAAATGCCTGACGCAAAGGCGAGATCATCCGGTCCAGCCCCAACACTTTGTTCAAGGGCGGGGGCCATGACGGCCAGAAACGCCCGATAGAATTGGGAAAATCCGTATGCGAGGATCAAAAGGGCAATGCCCAGCTTCACGTGGTTGCCACCGCAATCGCACGTGCAACAGCCCTGTCCGGTGTTGCGAGCACCGGGATCCCAATTTGCGCCAGTGGTTGGGCGGCGACGGCCATAGAGGCCTGGCCGAGGATCACACAGTCATGACCGTCGACAACCTGGGCGACGGATCCTGCGATGATGTCGGCAAACCCATCCATGTTGCCCTCAACGAAGTAGGGCCATGCGTCATCGCACATGTGGACGGTTGGATTGATGTCCTCCGGGCCAACGTCCTCGAGCAGTTCGATACAGGCAGCCCGGGTACTTTCGAGGCAAAGCGCAAGAAGTGGTCTGCGGCCATGCATGACGGCTGCCTCCATCGTCGGGCGATCAATACGGATGTATTTTCGATTTTGGATCGCATCAACGAGCGGACCGAGCGTAGAACATGTACACAGGACGGCGTCTGCTTGGCCCAACGCGCCGAGTGCCGTCATCGCTTCTTCAGTCACGGCGTGCAAGCCGCCGACTTGGGCTTCAGCCAATAGATCTTCACGGACAACGTGAACCACAGATGCCTCAGGCGCTTGATGAGCAAAAATTTCGTTAAATGCGTTCTGATGAGCGGCGGCAGTATGAAGGCAAGCAATGCGCATGAGGTGTTCCGGGAACTTTCAGTACTCGTGCCATGCGGGTGACCCCGCGGCAAGGCCATTTCAGAAGCTGCTGGGCAGGATTTGATGGACGGGTGAGGCGCTTTCAGCTGTGCAACCGGTTGCAAAGCCTCCTGATACCGGTAATCTAAATTTCGTAGACTCTTGTGTTCCGTAAGTTTAGGAAAATTCTGAGGGGGAACTGTCAAAGATGGACATTTTTGGATTGAAACATCCAACATTCAAGCCCGTTTGGGTTCGTGTGGCTGTCGTCGTCTTTTGCACCGTTTGGGCACTCTTTGAGTTTGTTTGGGGTGACTCCGTTTGGGGGGCCGCCATCGCTGCAATTGCGGTGATTTGCGCCTATTCCTTTCGCAAAATTGACTATAGCGCTGTTAAACGCCTCCGTGAAACAGAGGAAGATGGGTAAGGTATGCCTGCAACGCTGAAAGACGTCGCGGAGCGGGCTGGGGTTTCACGCTCCGCCGTGTCGCGTGCTTTCACGGAAGGGGCATCTGTTGCGCCAGCAACGCGCCAACGCATTGAAAAGGCGGCCGAAGCGCTTGGGTATCGCCCGAATGCATTGGCATCTTCGCTGACGACTGGCCGGACCAAAATGATTGGTTTGGTTTCTAACAACTTCCACAATCCCATTTTTCTGAGTGTTTTTGATCTCTTCACGCGTGCCCTTCAGGATCGAGGGCTCCGCCCCCTCTTGGTGAACCTTACCGATGAGACAGACCCCGAAAACTCGGTGCGTATGTTACGGCAGTATTCGGTCGACGGCGTGATCGTTGCATCATCGACCTTGCCGGTCAGCTTTGCTGAGGCTTTTCATGCAGCTGGTATGCCGGTCGTTCACTCCTTCGGCCGTCACGTTACTTTTCCAAAGGTCGACGTTATTGGCATCGACAACATTGCGGCCGGGCGCATGGCTGCCGAGACGCTGGCCCGACGCGGCTACAAAAATGTGGGGTTCCTTGGCGGACCTGCTGATGCGACATCAACGCAAGACCGCTACACAGGTTTTGCAGAAGGCCTCTCTCGGCATGTCGATATGTCGCTGACAACAAGTTACGCGGCCGCCTACGCCTTTGAGGCCGGACGGGACGAGATGCTGCGTCTTTGCGCGGCCGCGCCCCTGGCCGATGCGTACTTTTGTGGGGATGATGTTCTGTCCATTGGCGCGCTCTCGGCCCTCAAGGACAAAGGACTAAAGGTGCCCGAGGATGTTGGGCTGATCGGATTGAACAACATGGCGATGGCTGGCTGGCAGAACATCAATTTGACCACGATCAGTAACCCGGTGCCGCAAATCATTGAAAAGTCGGTGGAGTTGGTGGCGAGCAGTGTCACTGACCGCGACCATCGACCGGCGGCTCATACATTTAGATGCACCGTGATCGAGCGGGGGACGCTGCGGCCGGAGGCCTAGCGCGCCAGAATTCGCCGAGCGGCGTTTTCTTGGGTTGTCAGGTCGGGGCCGCTCCCGCATGTCTTGAAAAAAGACAAAGGAAAGACTGATGCGGACACTCCTCATCCCAATGGCGCTCGTGTTTCTTGGCAGCACGCCCGCACTTGCTTGCACGACCGAAGATGTTGAGGCACGCCAAGGCGATTTGATCGCAGCGGTTCAGGCCCTGTTGGCGACAAACCCAGTGAAAGCGCAAGAGATTGTCGCAACGATGAAAGCGGAGTTAGACGCGGCAAGCGCCGCCGGCGACACTGACGCACCTTGCGAGATTATGGATCGGTTGACTGCTGAGGCGCAGAGCTAACGCGACCTGGTTTGATCGGCGGAAGCGCCCGGTGCCGGGCGCAAGACATGTTTAGGTTGGATCACGCTTTTGTTGCGCATTTTGGCCGCGCGGGATGGGCCGGCCCCCAAACCCCCGCGGACATGTTGGATCAAAGAAGATCAGGCTCAGTCGCGGAAAAGCGGTGGGCGCGCGTCCTGCCAGCTGCCATTGGTTTTTCCCGACTCCGCGACTGCAACGACGGCCGCCATAGAACGTAGCCCGTCTTCAGCCCGTGGATAGAGGTTCGCAGCTGGGTCGATGTCGCGATTGTCTTTGCGAGCTCTGATTGCCTCAGCCAAGTCCTTGTAAATGTTGGCAAATGCAAGCGGCATGCCCTCCGCATGACCGATTGTTACACGGGTGGTGCGGTCCGCTTCGGGTGAAAGGTTCGCCTCACCACGTTCGATGACCTGGAGCCGTTCGCCGAGCGGCATATAGTAAAGCTGGTTGGGTTGTTCCTGCGACCAGCGCAACCCACCTGTTTCCCCAAAAACTTGTATCGTCAGCCCGTGTTGGCGGCCGATGGCGATGGAACTTGTCCAGAGGCGGCCGACGGCGCCGTCGGTCATGCGGAAGTTGACCATGGCGTCGTCTTCGAGCTCCCGAACGGGGATGGCGGAGACGATGTCGGCAGAGAGGTCAGTTACCTCTTGGCCTGTCACGAATGACGCCATGTGCATTGCGTGAATGCCGCAATCGGCGAATTGCGCGGACACACCGGCCTGAGCGGGGTCATAGCGCCAGCGCACGCGAGGGTTGTCGGCGTCGGCTGCATCTGCGTGGTGGCCATGCGCGAACTCGGCTTTGACCACGCGGACCTTGCCGATGTCGCCGCGTGCGATCATCGCCTTCATGTGTCGCACGAGCGAATAGCCGGAGTAGCCGTAGTTGACCGCACAGATGTTGCCGGTTTCCCGAGCGATTCCAACGATATCCTCGCCCTCTTCCACGGTCATCGTCATCGGTTTTTCGCAAAGGACATGGAAGCCAGCCTGCAAGAAGGCCTTCGTGATTTCATAGTGTGTTGCGTTTGGCGTCGCCACGGTGACAAGGTCGATCCGGTCCTCCCGCGCGCTTTCACCGGCGAGCATGTCCTGCCATGAGCCATAAGACCGCTCGCCTAATCCGAGTGTCTGGCCATAGGCGATTCCTGCCTCTGGCCGGTGATCGAGTGCCCCGGCTGTGAAGTCAAAGAGCCCGTCAAGACCGGCCCCGAGCCGGTGAGCTGGACCGATTTGGCTGCCTTCGCCGCCTCCAATCATGCCCCATTTAAGTTTCGTCATGGTCGTGATCCTTGCCAAAATGCCTGTGCACCAGACGTACACAGCCTGTGCACAGCGCGTGCACCAAATGTCAGTTAGAAGCCGATGCTTTCGAGGTAAGTGCGGTTGCTTTCCGCATCTTCCAGCGGTGTGCCCGGCAGCGATGGGTCGCAGTCCTGCTCCACGGTGCACCAACCCGCAAACCCCGCGTCGATGAGGATTTGCCGGACGGCGGGGAAATCAACATCGCCTTGGCCGAGGTTGCAGAAGATACCCTGGCCGCAGGCCTTGTAGAAATCCGTTCGGTTCTTCACAACGTCGGCCTTCACCACCGGATCGATGTCCTTGAAGTGCATATAGCTGATGCGGTTGATATGCTTTTTCATGAATGCGACCGGATCAAAGCCCGCGTAGGAGTGGTGGCCGGTGTCGAAGCAGATCTTCATGATGCTTTCGTCGACTTCATCCAGCAGGCGTTCCAGTTCCGGTTCAAAGTCGATGAAGCCTGCGGCATGAGCGTGCATGCCAACGGTGAGCCCGTACTCCTCTGCTCCCATCTTGGCGATGGTCGCGATGCGGTCGCGGAAAGCGGACCATTCGGCGGCATCCATCTGCTCTGCTTCAGTGGCGCGGCCTGCGGTTGGCGCACGGCGGGGCGAGATGCTGTCGATGAGGACGAGATGCTCTGCCCCATGGGCGACAAGCGCTTCGCAGGTGCGTTTTGACGCATCCAACACCTCATCCCATTTCGCGGCGTCGTGGAATGGGCGGAAGACGACGCCGCCGATGATGGCCAGGTCGTTCTTTTTCAACTCGTCTCGCAGGATGGCAGGGTCCTCGGGCATGTAGCCGATGGGGCCAAGCTCAATCCCTTTATAGCCTGCTTGCGCGCACTGCTGCAGCACCGACTGCCAGGTGGGATAGGCCGGGTCGGATGCGAATTCGATGCCCCAAGAACAGGGGGCGTTGCCGATTTTGATAGTCATGTTCGTGTCCTTAGAAATCCGCCACGCTCACCCAAGAGGAACTCTCGGATGAGGCATGGCAGGCCGCAACGATTTGGTTCACCTCCATCCCGTCCTTGAACGTTGGCCAGACGTTTTCGCCGGTGTGGATGGCGGTGAGGAAGTCTTTGGCTTCGATGATGATCTGGTCTTGATATCCAGTGCCGTGTCCCGGCCCCTGGCAGAAGGGCAGATAATCCGGGTGCTCTGGCCCGGTCAGGATCTTTGTGAAGCCGCGCGTCGCCTCGGGCCCTTCCATCTTATAGAGGTGGACAGCGTTCTGGTCTTCGCCGTCAAAATAGATCGCGCCTTTAGTGCCCGTGATTTCATACTTGTAGCCCATCTTGCGGCCCGTCGCGACGCGGCTGACGTAGATGGAGCCGAGCACGCCGGAGGCAAAGCGGCAAGTGATTTGACCAACGTCGTCGTTCGTTACAGTGCCGCCGGGGCGGTCTTTGATCACGGTTTCGACGGTGGCGGAGAGCCGGTCAATCGGCCCCATCAGCCTTAGCGCGCAGTTGATCGGATGCGGCGCCAGATCCCCCATACAGCCGTTCGCGAGGCCTTCGCTGCGCCAAGTCTTTGGCGCGTCTGGGTCGGCCATGAAGTCTTCCGTGTGCTCCCCGCGGAAGCCGGTCACGCGGCCGATCGCACCGTCGTCCAACATCTGTTTGACAAACTGTGAGGCGGGGGTGCGGATGTAATTGAAGCCGGACATATTGATGTGGCCTTCGGCGGCCTGCACCATCGCGCGGCTATCGGCGACATCGGTGCCCAATGGTTTTTCACAGAATACGGGCTTGCCTAAAGCAAAAGCCGCTTCGGCGATGACACGGTGCGTGGATTGGGGGGAGGCGATGACGACCGCTTCGACCTTTGGATCATTCACGAGGTCTTCCCAATTGTCGGTGCCGCGCGCGAATCCATAGGCTGCACGGTATTTTTCAGCGGAGGCGATATTTGTTGCGCAGACCACCTCCAATCGTGGCCGCAGCGGCGTATCGAAGATCGCCCCAACAGCGCTATGGGCGACTGCATGGGCCTTGCCCATATAGCCGCCTCCGACGATGCCGATACCGATGTTTGGCATGTCCATACCTCCCCGAAAATCCGGCTCCACACGAGATGTTTGCAACCGGTTGCAAAACCTGTAACCTGAGTCCCGAAGAACCGTCAATGGGCAAGTGCATGTTGGAAAACCGTCTTTTTGAGGCGATTCAGAAGAACCGCTTTGTGGTTGTGGGCCGCGTGGGGCTGGACCTGTTCCCAACCGAGGTGGGAATCGGGATCGAAGAGGCGGAGGCTTTTGTCAAAGATATGGGTGGTTCTGCTGCGAATACCGCTGCTGGTTTGGTGAAGCTGGGCAGTGCGGCGGCGCTTGTGACAGCCGTGTCTGATGATGCGGTTGGCCGGACGTGTCGCCGCATGCTGTCTGAGAAATACGGCGTGGACGATACCTATGTGACCGTTGTCGGGGGCGAGGCCCGCAATTCGCTGGCGCTGTATGAGACCCGGATGGAGGGGCATCAGTCCGTCATCTATCGCAATGGTGCTGCGGACTTTGAAATGACGGAGGCAGATGTCGCCGCGGTGGACTACGGGCGCTTTGGCGCGCTCATCACTGCTGGCACTGTCTTTGCTGCGGATCCGTCTCGGACTGCGGCTTTCAAATCTTTTGATTTGGCGAAGACTGCGGGATTGCCGATTATCTTTGACGTGGATTACCGGCCCTACAGTTGGCCGTCCGCCCAGGTCGCAGAGGATGTTTTGTCACGCGCCGCGGCCCTGTCCGATGTCATCGTTGGCAATGATGAGGAGTTTGGGTTTATGGCGGGGGGTGCTGAAAAGGGCCTTGCCAAGGCCCGCGATTTGGCAGCAACGACGGCCAGTTTGGTGATCTACAAAATGGGGCCGGAGGGGTCGATTGCGATCACCAAGGACGGTGAATTGCAGACTGGGATCTACCGGGTGGATGCCCTGAAGCCCACGGGCGCGGGTGATAGCTTTATGGCGGGGATGCTGGCCTCGCTGGCGCAAGGCATCGATCTTGAGCAAGCCATCCTGCGTGGGTCCGCCTGTGCTGCGATTGTTGTTGGCAAGCCGGGCTGCGCGCCTGCGATGCCCTATCCTGCTGATCTTGAAGCGTTTCTGAATGACCATCCGGGGCCGTCCGCCCCCTGAACAAAGGTGCTGCCATGCATATTCCGCCGTTTGATAACCAGAACAAGCCTATCGTGGATGTGGGCGATGCGACGGTGCCGCTCAATTACTTTAACATTGTGAAGCTGACTAAGGGCCAAGCGTTTGAATACCAAGTGCCGGGGTTTGAGACCTGCATTGTCCCGGCGACTGGGACGGTCGATGTGGAGGTGGAAGGGTTCAGTTGTGCGGCTTTGGGGAACCGGGGCGAGGACGTTTGGGATGGGGAGCCGGAGGGCGTTTACGTGCCATCGGGCGCCAAGACGACGATGGTGTGTGTGTCGGACGCGGCGGAAGTCTTCGTTGCGGGGGCGAAGTACAATGAGGTGTTGGCGCCATTTGTCGTACGTGCGGATGATCTTGACCTCGTGCAGTACGGCTCGGATGACACCAAGACGCATCGCAAAATCAAACACATCCTGGGCACAAAGTACCACGATAAGGTCGGGCGGCTTTTGGTGTCGGAACTGTTCACCGTGGGGGCCGGGGGCTGGTCGGGCTTTCCGTCCCACAAGCACGACACCGACCGCCTGCCGACTGAGACCCGGCATGACGAGACCTATAACTTCCGTTTCAAACCAAACCACGGGTCGGGCGTGCAAATGTTGCAGCGTGAGGACGGGAAATCGGGGGATGCGTACCACATCGTCGACGGTTCGACGATCTGCCTTGATAACGGGTATCACCCCTGCGCGGTCTTGCCGGGCTATGAGATGTATTACTTCACGATCCTGGGTGGTTTGAGCCAGCGCAGTTTGGTGCAGTTCTTCCAGCCGTCCCATGCTTATCAAGTCGAGACGATCCCTGGGATCAAGGACATGATTGCGAAGTTCAAGTAATGCCACTCGTCACACTAAGAGACGTCCTGCAACCGGCTTTGCAGGGCAATTACGCTGTTGCAGGCCTGGTCACGCTGGGCTGGGAAGAAATGCGCGCTTACGTGGCGGCGGCGGAGGCATTGGATTGTCCCGTCATTTTGCAAGCTGGTCCGAGCTGTCGTGCGCATACACCGTTGCCGGTGTTAGGGCAGATGTTTCGGACCCTCGCCGCAGGGGCCAGCGTGCCCGTCGTGGCCCATTTGGACCATGGCTACACCTACGATGAATGCGCCGAGGCCCTTGACGCAGGCTTTACATCGCTGATGTTTGACGGGTCGCGCAAGCCTTTGGCTGAGAACATCGCTGAGACCGCAAGAATCGCCGAGATGGCCCACGGTGCTGGGATCTCATGCGAAGGTGAGATTGGCTTTGTGGGTTATAGCGACGGTGAGGCGTCTGCCGGGACGGACCCAGAGGAGGCTGCCATCTTTGCGCGGGAAAGTGGTGTTGACGCCATGGCGATTTCGGTCGGGAACGTACACCTTCAACAGGACCAATCTGGCGGGCTTGACGAAGATCGTATTCGGGCAATTGAGGCCGGCACAGACGTCCCATTGGTGATACATGGCGGTTCTGGGGTTCCGGCGGCACAACGGCGTCACCTTGCCGCCACATCGGCCATTTGCAAATTTAACATAGGAACGGAATTGCGCATGGCATTTGGCGTTGCGCTGCGAGAGGCTGTCAAGGCTGATCCCGACCAGTTTGACCGCGTGGCCATCTTGCGGGAGATCGAAGGCCCTGTCCAATTCGCAGCGGAGACGGTCATTCGTTCCATTTCAAAGCCATAACGGCGCCAAATTTGTTCAAATTGCCACATTTCGAGGACGGCGTCTCCCCGCCAAAGATCGTTTGAGTGCCACAAATAAACTGGTTTTTGCGCATTCCCGTGCTCCGTCCGCGAGATGGTGATTCCCTATTCTCGTCTCAAATCCACCACAATCTTCGCTTTTGTTCAGCGTGAGTAAAACCACCATTTGATGAGGTAGCTGTCACCTCGACGACAGTGAAAGCGGGTACCTGATGACTGCGATGCCACAACCCTATGACGACCACGCCACGATCCCAATGGAGGGTCTAGACGAGGGCGCAACGCTTCTTAATGGGCAGTTTACGATCACCAGCCAGCTCAGCCGTGGTGGTTTTGGCATTACATATCTTGCAAAAGACAACACGCTCGACCGGACGGTCGTGATCAAAGAGTGTTTCCCGGAGACATTCTGTGTCCGTCAGAATGCAACCGTACGCGTGAAGACATCAAGCAACGAGGCCCAGTACAGGTCGATCGTTGAGATGTTCATGCGGGAGGCTCGCGCAATCGCGAAGATGCGCCACCCCGCCATCGTTGGCGTGCATCGCGTGTTCGAAGACAACCAAACCGCTTACATGGCGCTCGACATGATTGATGGGCATGATCTGCTCGAAATCATTCATGACGACGACCGCAACCTGACCCCACATCAGGTGAAAGATATACTGATTAAGGTGCTGGATGCGGTTGCTCTGATCCATTCTGAAGACCTGCTGCACCGCGACATCTCTCCCGACAACATCCTGATCAACAAATGGGGCGACCCCGTTCTGATCGATTTTGGCGCCGCACGCGAAGAAGCGAGCAAGAATACACGGATCATGTCCTCTGTTCTTGTGGTTAAGGACGGCTACTCTCCGCAGGAGTTCTACTTTGCTGGGTCCGCCCAGACTGCAAGTAGTGACCTTTATGCCCTCGGCGCGACGTTCTATCACTTGATCGCTGGTGAGGCGCCGATCAATAGCCAGGCCCGCGTTGCGGAAGTCGCTATCAAAAACGGTGACCCCTACAAGCCACTCGTTGGCCGTTTCCCGGAATATGACGAAAAGTTCCTGGAATCGATCGACAAGGCTATGATGCTGGCCTCTGTGGATCGCCATCAGGCGGCGGAAGAATGGATCGAAGCGATCGATCCGCTGCAAAAGACCGCTGAAAGCTACAATCGCCCAGCTGTGAACGCGAGCCTTGGCAAGACGCTGACAAGTCTCGTGACTGACACGAACCGCGATTTGCTGACGATCCCACCAGATGCAGGCAAAATGCGTCCGATTGACGAACTGACCGACAAGAACGTTGTGTTCGCCGACTGGATCAAAGAATTCAACGATGAGACCGTCCGCGAACACCCCAAAGAAGGCGGCTATGAGCTGGAAACACCTGAGGGTTTGTCGAAGGATCCTTCGAAGTCGAATGGTGGGGCGAAATACGTTGACCCGGCGTTCTTGATCGATGACGGCACCGCGGAGATGGCTGCCGAAGCCAAGAAGGCGCGCAAGACCAACTTTAAACTGGTGTTTGCTGTGATTGTCCTGCTCGGCGGGATGTTCGCCGTGATGTCTTCGCCTGACTCACTGACGACTGCGATTGCTGGCGTAACCGGTTCAGCACCAACCGCCGCTGACCCATCATAATTCGGCGAGTTCGCCGTCGACCATCAACCGCGTCAGCTTTGCCGCTGTTTCATGCATTAACGGCACGTAACCGCGCATGACGTCAAGCGACATGCGCTGTGTTGGCGCGTGGATTGACAGTGTTGAGACCAAGCGTCCCCGGTTGTCTAATATTGGGACGGCGCAAGCGACCATGTCGTCCAAGAACTCTTCATTGTCGACTGAAAACCCTTGGCTGCGGATCTGATCGAGCGAGCCGCTGATCTGCGCTGGGTCCGTCATTGTGTATTGCGTCATCTTCAGAAGTGTCGCTGAGGCGAGGTATTGCTCCATATGCGTTCGTTGGAGCGAGGAGAGATACATCTTGCCACTGGCTGTGCAATGCAATGGGACCGATGACCCAACGGGGAGCTGGATCCGCAGGGGCCATTTGGTTTCGACCCGGTCGAGGTAGATCATCGCGTCCCGGTCCGGCGTCGCGATGTTGCATGTCTCACCCACCTCGTTGGCGAGTTCGTTCAGGACCGCGACGCGCGCGGACCTGACACGTAGGCTCGAGAGGACGCCTACGGACATTTCCCGCAGCCGCCGTCCGGGGCTGTAGGATTTGCCGTCGATGTCCCGCTGAAGGTATCCCTCAGCCTCGAGCGTGCCAAAGAGCCGGTGAACCGTCGGCTTTGGTAATCCAAGCCGGCTGTTCACCACCGTTGGCGTGACGGGGACGCCCGTCTTTGCCACCTCTTCGAGCAGCACAAGAAGCCGCATGTTGGTCGGGATATTTTGCTTTGCACACACTGGTCTGTATCGCTCTTGTCAACCTTATCCGCCTGCATTCGGCAGCAGCATCAGCGACAACGATGGCGTCAATGCGATGAGAAACCATGTCGAAATCAATGCAACCAAATATGGCACCGTATAGCGGAGCAACCTAAAGTACGGCACCCCGGTTACGCCTGACGCGACGTAAAGATTTAGTCCGTACGGCGGCGTGATGAACCCGATGGACGCACCGACGAGGAAGATCACGGAGAAGTGGATCGGATCAACCCCTACCGAGGCCGCGATCGGCGCAAGGATTGGTGCCAAAATGATCGTCACGGGCAGCGATTCAAGGATCATACCTGTGATGAACACGATTGCCATCGATGTGAAGAGAACAGCGTAGTAGCCGCCCATGCTGGTGACGAAATCTCCGATATATTCCTTTGCGCCAAGCGAAGACATGACCTGCTGCATAGCAACCGAGACCGCAATCAGTGGTACAAGGATGCCTGTAATTTGCGCGGATCGTGTCACGATGGATGGCAGGCTCCAAGGTGTGAAGCCTTCGACCACGACCATGGACATCGTGCTTTTCTGCTCTACCGGCAGGTCTGCGCTGCTACCCATGATTTTGTTTAGTGGATAGCTGATGATCCCCACGAGTGCGCAGAAGCCCACGGTCACGCCCGCAGCCTCAGTCGGCGAGAACTTACCGGTGTAGATGCCCCAGAGCACAAGGCCAATCGCGAAGAAGCCCAACCAAGCGCCGATGGCCGTCTTGATGACACGGCTTGGCGACAGGCCAATCAGG
Source organism: Pseudomonadota bacterium (assembly GCA_038526085.1). Classification (GTDB taxonomy): domain Bacteria; phylum Pseudomonadota; class Alphaproteobacteria; order Rhodobacterales; family Rhodobacteraceae; genus Yoonia. The sequence continues at coordinate 25,067 of JBCBHE010000011.1, forward strand.
TAGCCCCAGCCGTTGATCGTGCAGATGATGAAACACGCTGTCATCATTGCCAGAACCATCAGTGACCCGGGGAGTATCCCAGCGACGAAGAGGTCTGAGATCGGCAAGTTCATCAGGAAGCCGTAGACGATGAAGATGATTGACGGTGGAATGATGATCCCGACCGTACCGCCTGCCGCTGCCGTTGCTGCAGAAAAGCGTTCGTCGTAGCCGCCTTTGACCATTTCAGGATGCAACATTGAGCCGATGGTGGCTGTCGTTGCGGAGTTGGATCCTGAGATCGCTGCGAACAGGCCGCAGGCCGCCAAGGACGCCATCGCCAGACCGCCGCGGAGCCAACCCAGACAGGAATAAGCAAAATCCGATAGTCGTCGCGCGATGCCGGATTGGTTGATCAAGTCTCCGGTTAGGATGAACAGTGGCATCGCAAGCAGTGCAAAGCCTTTACTGAACACGTTAATCAGCTCGTTGCCTGTGTTGGCCAGTGGCAAGTCGATGACGAAGCTACAGCCAATGACCCAGTAGAAAATGATCAGCAACACTGGTGTTCCGAGCATGAACAGGAATGTGACGGCTAGTGAGATAAGGCCAATAAGTGATCCGTCAGACATCAGACATCCCCCCCGATTACGGCTTGTTTGATGATCTGATCGCCAGACCTATAATTGTTCCAGTCTTCCAGCCAATTACCGATCACGCGACCAGACATCAGCCCGAATGCGATGGGCACGGTGATGTAGAACCACCATTTCATCACGTCATCGACCCCGTCGACGAGTTGGAAGTTGGCGATGGACAGAGCAGTAAAACGCAGCGATGTGGTAATCGCGATCCAGCAAAAGCCGAGCCACAAGAGTGCATCAATTGTCAGCGTCAGCATTTGGCCACTTGGTGGCATTTTCGTGCGGAATTCGCTGAAGCTCAGGTGAGTTCGCAGTTTCACGTTATAGGAACACGCAAACCACGCCATGACCATGAACAAGAACGGCGGCACCGTCGTTGACCCCGCCCATTGGCTGGAGAAAACAAAGCGGTCGATCACGCCCCAGCAAATGATGCCGGCGATCACGATATAGGCCGCCACGGATATACCTCGTTCGAGGTGTCGTTCGAGGAATGGTACGAATTTATAAAGGAGGTGGGCAAAGATACCCGCAACAATCGTTAAGACAAAACAGAACAGCCACATGCCATCTGCGTCAAATGCGCTTCGCATGCCAAACGGATTATCTGCAAAAATTGCAGGAATAACGGCTATCGCCTCGGAAATTAACGACATCCAGGTCTCCCCCCCTTTTATGTCTTGGTTCCACCATAGTGCGGCGGACTTTGAGCGTTGAAAAGGGCCGACCCGATCTCCTCTTCGGGCCGGCCCTCTTAGTGCGCTATGTGAATGGAGCTATATTAGCTCTTCCACCAACGACGTGGTTCAACGTTTTCAGGAAGCGTGTTCGCATCGATTGTGCGAACCTCGTCATAGATTTCCTGATAGGTGTCAGCGCCACCCTGCCAGCCGTTGATCCGCTCACGCCATTCTTCCCACAACTGTGGCTGGTACTCTGGCGAGCACATTTCTTCGGCTTTCTTGATCTCTTCAGGAGACAAGAACGCGTTACGCACATTGTTTTCCGCAAAGATTGTGCCTGGCAGGATTGGATCAGACTGACCAACTGTCTTCACGAGGGCCGCTTCGTTCGCTGCCTGTACGTGTGTCTGCGCCCAGTAGGACGATTCCATCACAGCGTCTTGCAGTTCACCGTCAAGGCTGTCGAAGACAGATGCGGACATCGCCGTGTGCTCTGTTCCGCAGAAGAAGTTCAAGTGAACCGACTGGGACACAACAGGTGACATGTTCGCGTAAGCCACAGCAGACGCCCAGGTTTCCGCACCATCGATCAGGCCCTGCTTCAGACCATCAAGTGTTTCTTCCCAAGCAACAGGCACTGGGTTCAAGTTCAGTGCGTTCATGGCGATACGGCCAAGCTGTGTACCCGTGACGCGGTTCTTTGTACCAAAGAGCTGCTCGACCGAGGTCACTGTCTCTTTGTCTTCCCATGCCAGACCCAGCTGGATGCCACGCAATTCTGCGTGTGAGAACAGGAACTTCAGACCGTGGTTCTTTTCGTAAGGCTCACGAAGAAGCGCCATAGACTTCGGTGAATACAGGAAGTGATACTGGTCCGCGCGGTTCCGGAACATATAGGCATAGTCCAGAACGTTCAGGTACGGCGCGCCGCCTGCAGAGTTCTGTGTTGATGCTGCGTAAATATCGACGATCCCTTGCTGTGTTTTTTCAACACAGGATGTCTGACCACAGATCTGGTTGTCACCGATGAATTCTACGCGGATCTCACCGTCAGTACGGGCCTCCAGATCGCGTGCAAATTCCAATGCGCCAGCGCGTTCGATCAGCAAGTTGCGGGCGTTGAAGCCAGCAGCACCGAATTTCAGCGTGAATTTCGCATCTTTCGAGAAGCGGCGTTCGTAGGTTGATTCGGCTGCGGAAGCGAGATTCGCCAGCGACATTGCGCCACCGAACGTGCCTGCCGCCATGAGCGTGCTGCTCATACCGTATTGACCTGCCAGTCTAAATAGATCCCGCCGCGAGATCTGACTCAGCTTATTTCCAACACTCATTTTGGTTCCTCCCTTAAGTGTCTTCATTATTGAGACTATTGGTATCAAAAAAAGACTAGTATGCGCGAAGCGATCTGCATAGACTTTTTTTCGAAATCGTCAGGGGAGGCGCGAAATGCAGGCGGACTATGTCGTCGTGGGTGCGGGTTCAGCAGGGTGTGTGCTTGCCAACCGGTTAAGCGCCAACCCTCAGAATAATGTCATCTTGCTCGAAGCTGGGGGTCGTGATTGGAACCCATGGATCCACATTCCGGTGGGATATTTCAAGACAATTCATAACCCGACTGTCGACTGGTGCTATAAGACCGAGTCTGATCCGGGGCTGAATGGCCGGTCGATTGAGTGGCCACGCGGCAAGGTTTTGGGCGGATCGTCTTCGCTAAATGGCTTGCTGTACGTGCGTGGTCAGCCGCAGGATTACGACCGTTGGGCCCAGATGGGGAACACAGGTTGGTCGTGGGACGAGGTGCTGCCGCTCTTTAAGCGGGCAGAGAATAATGAGCGCGGCGCGGACGAGTATCATGGCAATGAAGGGCCGTTGTCTGTGTCGAACATGCGGATCCAGCGCCCGATCACAGACGCTTGGGTCGCCGCGGCACAATCGGCGGGCTATCCGTTCAACCCGGACTACAATGGTAAAGACCAAGAAGGTGTTGGATTCTTTCAGTTAACCGCTCGCAATGGACGGCGCTGTTCGGCGGCTGTTGCCTATCTAAACCCCGTGAAATCGCGCGAAAATTTGAGCATTGTCACCCATGCGCAAGTCGAAAAAGTGATTATTGAGGGGACAAGGGCGACCGGTGTTCAGTACACAGATAGATCTGGCAAAAAGGTCATCGTGAAAGCCGCCAAAGAGGTGGTGTTGTCGGGTGGCGCGATCAACTCACCCCAGCTCTTGATGCTATCCGGGTTGGGCGAGGCAGCGCAATTGGCCGAGCATGGAATCGACGTGATTGCGGACCTTCCTGGCGTGGGAAAGAACATGCAGGATCACCTGCAGGCCCGGCTGGTTTACAAGTGCAATGAGCCGACCTTGAATGATGAGGTGACCTCGCTTTTTGGCCAAGCCAAGATTGGTTTGAAATACGTGATGTTCCGCGCTGGGCCGATGACAATGGCGGCTTCCCTGGCGACCGGGTTCATGAAGACGCGTGAAGATATCGCGACGCCGGACATTCAGTTCCACGTCCAGCCGCTGTCGGCTGAGAATCCGGGCAAAGGGGCTGACCGATTCTCTGCATTCACGATGTCAGTGTGCCAATTGCGGCCCGAATCAAAGGGTGAGATCCGGCTCATTTCCGCGGATCCGAAAACCTATCCGGCGATCATTCCGAACTATCTGTCGACGAAAACGGATTGCGATACGATTGTTGAGGGCGTCAATATTGCTCGTCGGATCGCCCGCCATGCGCCGTTGACGTCGAAGATCAGCGAAGAGTACCGGCCGCACAAAGATCTGCCGATGGATGACTACGACCAGACGTTGGATTGGGCACGCAGCAACACGGCCTCGATCTACCACCCGACGGGTACTTGCAAGATGGGGAACGACAAGGGCGCTGTGGTCGATGCGCGATTACGGGTGCACGGCATCAGTGGCCTACGTATAGCGGATTGTTCGATCATGCCTGAGATTGTGTCGGGCAACACCAACGCACCAGCGATCATGATTGGTGAAAAGGCAAGCGATTTGATTTTGGAGGATGCATAGCCGCATTTCTAGCGGGTCTTCCACAAGCCCGCCCCAGACGCTTGTGTAGGGGCGGGGCTGAATCTGGACTGTTCGTTTCTTATGAAGGCCAATGTGGCCCCCCTTCGATGTGCCTACAGCCCGCGTTCAGCGACGAAGATACCCTCGACGGACCGGGTCCCATCAATCGCGGAGTCCAACGTCCCTTCGACGTTGCCAACAATTTCAGGCTCTGACGAGAGGCCCGATGGTTGAACAAATGACCCGGTCAGCGCTGCGTCGAGGTTGTGTGTGTCTGCCGAGGAGTTGATGTTTCCGATCTCATTAAACTCTCCCAAAATGCGGCCCGTAAATTCTGGGGCAGTCAGATCGGGGATATCGACGTTCAGAACGCCTTGGGTGACGATAAAGTCTTCAAACGGGTCGCCATCGATGACCAAATTTGACAAAAAGCCTGTCCCGCTGCCGCCGTTCGCGAAATTGAAGTTTAGGTCCAGAGAGCCCAGGAGAAAGCCCCGGCCATCCCCCATCCGCATGACAAGACTACCATCGTAGCTGGCAAAGCCGCTGATTGGAAAGTCGGTGAACACCGCGCCTGCATTTGCCGCGTTAAATGCGGTCGCAGCCGACGGAATAGTGGAAACCAATGTAAGACGTTCGTCTGAGGTCAGCTGGAGCGTGTCGGTAAATGACGTACCGGTTGGGTTACCGGGTGGCGATTGCGGATCGCCTGCCATTTGACCAGCTTCATTGCTTGCTGTTGACCCTCCGCCGCCGCAGGCAGCAAGGCCCAACAGACCAATCAAAGCCATTGCTGTTCTTGTGAGACGCATATGTGACCCCAATCAAATGTGCTCTTATTTGATGATACGGGATGAAAAGGATGAGTCGAGTCTCAATTTTGGGCAAAATCGGACATTTGCGTATGCATTGAGAAATGCATTAGTCTTTTGTTTTTGTGGCCTTTGCGGCGGCCCCGATTTGCGAGGTGCTGTCGGGAGACGCCCTATCGCAGCTACACTCTTCGAGAGTTGTGTGCTAATTTGATTTCGGTCTTACCCTGTTGGCGTTGGACTTGGCTGGTCAGAACCGCTCGGCCCGTAGCACCTGCGCGTCTGTCACGCTGACGACACCGATGTGGGGTTCAACCACTGCGAAGGCCGCTTCCAGCAGGCCATCCAAACGCTCTGGTCGGATCAAGCAGATGACATTCACCATGCCGGACCGCCCGACTTGACCGTCGCGAGTCCACTTGCCAGATCGGCCAGATCCGCCCGTGACCGGCATAATCGTGTAGCCTGTCACACCTGCTTCATCCAAAGCATCGGTCAACCGGCCTTCGAGTGGCGCTTCGATTACGATCGACACTCGCTTTGCGTCATGCATTTCCATGTCCTACGCCCCTCCCGCGGCGGTGGCCGCGAGGGCCATGTAGATTGGGATACCAAGGGTCAAGTTGAACGGGAAGGTCACGCCGAGCGACAACGTGAGATAAACCGCTGGATTGGCTTGGGGAAGCGCGACCCGCATAGCGGCTGGTACCGCAATGTAGCTGGCAGAGGCCGCCAGGATCATCAAAAGCACAATCCCACCTTGCGACAAGCCAATCAGCAACCCGAGGGCGAGGCCGATGACGCTTCCGATCAGCGGCATTGTAATGCCGAAGGCCACCATGTTCAGGGTCACGACACCTTTGGCCTGCCGCAACCCGCGCCCTGCGACCAACCCCATGTCGAGGAGGAAGAGGCAAAGCACCCCTTGGAACGGGCTGTCGATGAAGGCTGCAATTTTGTCGAAGCCGTCTTGGCCTGTGACACCGCCAATCAGGAAGGCCCCGACAAGCAAGACGATAGAGCCATTCAAAAGGATCTCTCTGAGAAGCCCAGGTTTCATGCCGCCTTCGCCACCTCCGTGCGCGACAAGCCAGAGGGCCGAGAGGATCGCGGGTGCCTCCATCGCGGCTGCAACGGCGACCAAGTAGCCTTCGGCCATGATCCCGGCGCCTTCCAGAACTGAAGTCCCGGCGACGAACGTGACGATGGAGATCGACCCGTAGTGGGCCGCGACGGCCGCTGCATCGGTGGCATTGAGCCGTGTGATGAGGCGTAGAAGGGCGAAGGCAATAAACGGAAGGCTGAAGGAGAGTACGATCCCAGCGAGCAGCGCGCTGATGAGCGTCGCGTCTATCCCATGCGCTGCGATCGACACCCCGCCTTTGAAGCCAATTGCGAAGAGCAGATAAATCGACATGCCTTTTGCCACGGCTTCGGGAATTGTTAGGTCGGATCGTGCGAGGGCGGCGAAAAGGCCAAGGGCGAAGCTGAGAATGATCGGAGAGATCAGGTTGGCCGTGGCCAGGTTCAAAATGTCGGTCATCAGCGCCCCATGAAGGTTTCGGCTTACTTAACGTCCGGGGCGCGGGGGGCAAGCGGTTGCGGTGCCGAAAGAAGTGCTAACGTGGGGCCGACTGCGGAAAGGTGCCGAGTTCCGCGATATCGTAGCCCTGCGGGTATGTTGGACGCCGCACGTGGGTGATCAGATGCGGTTTACGGCGTTTTGGCAGGGCCCGGAGGGCCGCGGCCCGTGCTTTGAGCCCGGCGGTGACACAGGTTTGCAGCCAGCTGGGGGCGGGCGGCAGGTTCATCGCTTGCAGCAAAGGCGGATCCATCAGTGCCCGCATCACGGGACGGCCCAGTGGCCAAAAAGCGCGGGGCAGGTAGAAGCCGAGCATGAGATCCATCGTCACCTTGGCAATGCGGCCGTTACTGTCGGCATATTGGAATTGTGCGGCTTCGTAAGCCCGGTTGAAGTTATCGAAGCTGGCAAGGTTGGCCGGGATATCGGTAATCCCCATGCGGCCACCGAGGTCTGTGTAGTAGGCGAAGATCGCTTCTGTCTCGGACTGAGTTAGCTTCCGCCATCCGAAGCGGTCGATCCAGCGGATGGGTTCAAGCACAAACGTCGACAGCACGTAGAGCATATCGTCATTGCTGATCCGGTAATGCGCGTGCATCGCGTTCATTCGTGCAAGCGCGCCCTGACCACGCGCGCTGTCGAGGCCGTGTTCGACCATTTCAGACATGATCAGCTCTGTATCGTCGTAGCGTTTGCGCGTGCGGGTCTCAAACTCACCGGTTTTGGCGAGGAGGCCAGAGATCGACGGGACAGCGTAGGTCCGGAACAGCGCAAATTCCAAAGCGCGCTCAATGTCCCAGGGGAAGTCATAAGCGGCAAGACGGAAGACGATGTGCTCAAAGGCGGGACGTTTGGGGTCGGACACCGGACGGACCATTCAAAGGAGGGGGACGGTTATCCCCTTCTTACACCGCGTGGTAGCCGTGCTCCAAATCGAAACTCTCAAGCGTGCCTTCGCCGATGTCCGTCCAAAGGCCGTGAAGCGCCAGGGTTTCTGCCTCCACGGCTTCTTTGACAAAGGGGAAGGTCATGAGGTTTTCGAGGGAGACCATGACGCCTTCTTTTTCAAGCGCCGCGATCCGCTCCGCGTCGGAGCCGTCTGGAAGCCGATCATATCCGGGGCGGAGGATGTCGATCCAACGACCGACGAAGCTGGTTTCTTCTTCCAGTTCCGGCGCATTGCCCGAACACATGTGGTAGCAGCCCGCGACGCCGCCGCATTTGGAATGGCCCATCACAATCAAATGTGGGACCTTTAGAACCGTTACCGCATATTCGATGGCCGATGATGTGCCGGCATGCCCGCCGTGCGGATCATAAGGCGGCACAAGGTTGGCGACGTTGCGGTGGATGAAGAACTCCCCGTTATCGGCCCCAAACATCGAGAGTGCGTTCACCCGGCTATCGCAACAGGCAATGATCATCCCGCGCGGATGTTGGCCGTCTTCGGACAAGCGCTTGTAGAACGACTTGTTGTCTTCATAGGTCGTCGCTTTCCAGCCGTGGTAGCGCTTGGCAAGATCGGGAGGGAGCGGACGACGGTATGGCATGGTGCATTCCTTTGTGGGCTTCACGCCCGTTATACGAATTATTGACGTATTCGCGCAGTTTTTGAACCTTTTCAATTGTCTGGGTCAAGGTTCTGGAGAGGGCGTTTCCGCTATGCCCGTCGCATGACTTATGTGAGCCCTTTAACTGTTCCGCCCGTTATGGCTGCTTCATGCGTCACCGTGTTACGGTGCCGTGACCAGTTTGATTTGGATCCAGACCCTGTTTAGAGTTTTGCGGAGTCTCATTCCCCACGCGAGGTTGAAGAGATGATTTGTCGCGCCCTGGAAGATGTCGCTGTCCGCCTTGACCGACTTCAGGCGGCGCGCGTGGCAGGCGCATTTGAGTATATGTGCAGCTCGGCCCGGCGGATCGCAGTGATCGCTGGCGGCCTGGGCATGACGGATGTGGCGCATGCAGCCCGACATGTGGGGTGCGCGGCAGACAGCGGGTCCGCCGTCGCTGTTGCTGCGACCTTGGCTCGTCTCGAGCGGAGTTTTGATGCAGGCATTTCTGCAGTTTGGGCCGTCTCTCACCCGTTCGCCTAACGGCCCTTGCGGCTGGATAGGGGCGCGGTAGGGTAGGTAAAGACTGACATAGGACCGCCAATGCCCCTTACCTTTGCCCCGGCTGACGCCGAGAGTATTCCATTGCATGTGATCCCGTCCGATGCGTTGGAACAGATTCCAAGCGGGGCGGCTGATTGGGCTGCTGCGATGGGGTTCAAAGGGGCGTTGGGCAGTATGCTGGCCGTTCCAAACGCCGACGGATCTATCGCCATGGCTTTGGTCGGACGCGGGACCGACAAGACACGCGCGCGAGGGCGATTTCAGATTGCAACAGCCGCGCGGAGTTTGCCCGCTGGAACTTACCATTTTGCGTCGGGGCTTGACGGGCGCGACTTGGAAGAGGCCGCGCTGGGGTGGCTGTTGGCCAGTTACAGCTTTGATCGGTACGTGAAACCGAAGGGTGCGGCGGCAGCGCTGAAGGCCCCCGAAGGTGTTGACGCCGCGCGATTAGAAGCCATTGCCGGGGGTGAGGCGCTTACGCGCGATCTGATCAACACGCCTACGGCAGATATGGGGCCAGGGGATCTGGAGGCGGCGATGCGCACCTTGGCGGAAGCTTTTGGTGCCTCTTTGGGTGTTACCCAAGGCGACGATTTGCTGACCCAGAACTTTCCCATGATCCATACGGTGGGTCGCGCAGTTGGGCCTGATCCGCATCGTGCCCCGCGGTTGATGGATTTGCGGTGGGGTAATGCGGGACCGGCGCTGACTTTGGTTGGTAAGGGCGTCTGTTTCGACACCGGGGGCCTGAATATCAAGCCAGGCGGATCAATGGGTCTGATGAAAAAGGATATGGGCGGCGCGGCGACCGTCCTTGGCCTTGCGCAGATGATCATGGCGCTGAAGCTGCCGGTGCGGTTGCGGGTTTTGGTGCCCGCTGTTGAAAACAGCATTGATGGGAGCGCATTTCGGCCACAGGACATTTTGACCTCGCGCAAGGGTCTGACCGTGGAGATCAACAACACAGACGCCGAAGGGCGTCTGGTGCTTGCGGATGCTTTGGCGCTGGCAGAGGAAGAGACACCCGACTTGATCGTGTCGATGGCGACGCTGACTGGCGCGGCGCGTGTCGCCGTGGGACCTGACCTCTCGCCGTTTTATACGGACGACGACCGCCACGCCGGCGTACTGTCCACTTCCGGGGACGCTGTCGCGGATCCAGTCTGGCGCATGCCGTTTCATGAACCTTACGAAAGCATGATTGAGCCGTGGATCGCCGACCTCGATAATGCCCCGAAAGGCGGGTTTGCAGGGTCGATCACGGCGGCGCTGTTCTTGCGCCGGTTTGTCGAAACGACACCCTACATCCACTTCGACATCTACGGGTGGCAGCCCTCTGCGGCCCCGGCACGACCCAAGGGCGGAGTGGGCATGGGCGCGCGCGCCTTGCTTGAAGCCTTACCAAAGATTCTCGACCTATGAGTGATCGCCGGGTGACGCCCGCCAACGGGCGGGTTGCAGCGGCACATTTGCAAGGGATCGTGGCGGCTGATGCGTTTGTTGTTGGGACGCCTCAAGACATTGTCGCCGCACTTACCGACCTGCGCGCCCAACCAGGCGGCAATCGGGACCGCCAGTTGCTGCTCGGCGCTGCTGTCACCGTGTTTGAGCGGCGCGCAGGTTGGGCTTTTGTGCAGGCGGATGCGGATGGCTACGTCGGCTATGTTGAAGAGGCCGCTTTGGGGCCGCGCACGACACCTAGCTTTCGCGTCGCGACCGCAGCAACGCATGCCTATGAGACCGAGAGTTTTAAGTCGCGGGATGTCATGGCACTGTCTTTCGGGTCACGTGTGACCGTCGTTGACGAGCGGCCGAAGATGTACGAGACGCCCTATGGGTTCATCCCGAAAAAACACCTGCGCCCCTTGGACCGCTCGTTTAAGGATCCGGTCACCGTTGCACAACTTTTCTTTGGCACGCCGTATCTTTGGGGCGGGAACAGTCGGTGGGGGATCGACTGTTCCGGTCTGATCCAAGCGGCCCTGCAGGCTTGCGGCCAGTTTTGCCCCGGTGACAGCGATTTGCAGATGGCCGAGGTCGGGCAAGACCTGCCGGCCGATGCCCCGTTTCAGCGAGGCGACTTGCTGTTTTGGAAAGGTCACGTGGGGATCATGGTCGACAATGACGTCATGTTGCACAGCAATGCCCATGCCATGTCGACGGTCTATGAGCCAATCAAAGACGCGATGATCAGGATCAAGGCACAAGGTGACGGCGAAATCGTCGCCCGAAAGCGTCTTGGCTCAGGAACGCACAACGCGTCCCCCTAGATTCGCCGCAACAACCAAAGAGAATCTGTTAGTCCACCGCGCGGATCAGTTTGCGTTCAAGCACCCGCAAAACCGTTTTGAGGTCATTGCCGCGTTTCAGGATCTGCCCGTCCATGCCGACAACCACATATTGCCCTTGACGCAGCCGCAGTTTGGGACGCTTTTCAATCCGATAAAGTGGATGTTCTGCCGTGCGGCGGAAAACAGAAAAGATCGCGGCGTCTTTCAAGGCCGAGATCCCGTAGTCGCGCCATTCCCCCGCGGCGACCATGCGCCCGTAAAGCGACAGTATGATCGCAAGCTCTGTCCGGTGAAAATGGACTTGCTCAAGTTGCGGGCGTGGGAAGGGGGACAGATCTGTCATAGGCCTACGATTGCCGCAAATCTTTAACATATCAAGACCCATGCAATCAGGCGTTGTGTGCTGCCTTATTCTCGCCGTGAAATGATCTTTTCAATGCCGCGAATGGACCCTCAAGAGGTCACGCCGTAGCGTCAAAACCGTCCTCAGCAAAGTGCTAGTCCGGTGCTGCATTCGATAGCCCCCACCCAGTGTGCAGTACCGGACCCTTTGTGACCCTAAACGAAAAGCGGCTTCTTGGCGTTCCCAAGGAGCCGCTTCGTCGTTTGAGGGTTGGCGTCTAGCCGCAGGTTAGACTGACGATTTTACCGAGTGCGTTGATATTGAAGTTTAGCCGGTCGGGTTTCGACGCCCCATCCAACTGATCTTCAGGCCAATTGACCCGCACGGACCGCAAGATCAAAACCCGTTCTAACGCCGTCGCCTCTTCGCCAATGAGGTAGCGATAGGGTGCCGCGCCGCAGGTATCGGCCGCGCCTTCGGGCCCGGACTGAACAGGCGGTGGTGGCGCCGCTGGCGGGCGCGTGCTGCAGGCCGCAAGTCCGAGGCTTACAAGGAGTGCCAGCTTTAGCCGCATGACAGGCCGATGATCGTGCCGCCTTCATCCAATTCGATGTTGAGGCGAGATGGGTCGTAGTCGGTCGTGGCCAGATCACCCGGGCGCAAGACCCGGTCATTGAGATCGGCTGGGAGGGTCACGGCTGCCAATGGTGATCCCAGAAGTGAGGTATAGTCTTGTGCCCCACAAGGGTCCGTCGGATCGATATCATCGCCGCTAAGGCCTGGGATGATCGGGATCCTGTCGCAGGCGGCCGTTATCAATACCATGGCACAAATGGCTGTTCTGAAGCTTAGTGTCATCCATCACCTATGCCGCGCGCTTGATGGGGCTGACAAGTTCTGATGTGGGTTTTGCTTGAAATATAAGTGGGATGCTCGCAAGACTGATCGAAAGAACACATTTTGGGAGGAGCCATTTGATGCGTACCCGTGCCGCCGTTGCCCTAGAGGCAGGTAAACCGCTGGAGATCATGGAGGTCGAACTCGATGGCCCAAAGGCGGGTGAGGTTTTGGTTGAGGTCAAGGCCACGGGCCTTTGCCACACGGATGAATTCACTCGGTCTGGCGATGACCCCGAGGGCATCTTCCCGGCGATCCTGGGCCATGAAGGCGCTGGCGTCGTTGTCGAGGTTGGCGAAGGTGTGACCACGCTGGAGGTGGGCGATCATGTCATTCCGCTTTACACGCCAGAATGCCGGGAATGCGACTACTGCCTGAATCCAAAAACAAACCTGTGCCAGTCGATCCGGAGTACGCAGGGGCAGGGCCTTTTGCCGGATGGATCAACCCGGTTTTCGATGCTCGATGGGACGCCGATCCACCACTACATGGGGTGCTCGACCTTCGCCAATCACACCGTGGTGCCCGAAATTGCACTGGCAAAGGTCCGCAAGGACGCGCCCTTTGACAAGATTTGCTACATTGGCTGCGGCGTGACGACGGGCATCGGCGCGGTGATCAATACAGCGAAGGTTGAGATTGGATCACGTGGGATCGTTTTCGGCCTTGGGGGCATTGGTCTGAACGTGATCCAGGGCCTGCGTTTGGCGGGTGCGGACCAGATCGTTGGGGTCGACCTGAACGACGGCAAGGCGGAGATGGCAAAACATTTCGGCATGACCGACTTTGTGAACCCCTCCAAAGTCGATGGTGACCTTGTGGCGCATCTGGTTGAGCTGACCGGCGGCGGCGCCGATTACACCTTCGACGCGACGGGCAACGTGAGCGTCATGCGCGCAGCATTGGAATCAGCCCACAAGGGGTGGGGCGAGAGTATCATCATTGGTGTGGCGCCAGCCGGTGCAGAGATTTCGACCCGTCCTTTCCAACTTGTGACGGGCCGCGTGTGGCGCGGGACGGCGTTTGGCGGGGCTTCTGGCCGGACAGATGTGCCGAAGATCGTGGATTGGTATATGGATGGCAAGATTGAGATCGACCCTATGATCACCCACAAACTGTCACTGGATGAAATCAACCACGGCTTTGATCTGATGCATGAAGGCAAGTCGATCCGCGCCGTTGTGGAATTCTAGGACCGCGCATGACCTATGAGGGGGCATGCCATTGTGGGGCGGTGTCATTCGTTGTGGATGACACGCCCGCGCGGCTTGTGTCGTGCAATTGTTCGGCGTGCCGCCGTTTTGGGGCCCTGTGGTTTCATACTTTGGTTCCGAATGTCACGTTTTCTGCCACGCCGGAGGCGACGATTGCTTATGCCTGGGGCGACAAAATGTTGGCGTTTCAGACCTGCAAGACCTGTGGAGCGACAACGCATTATTTGCCACTGGATGGATCCGAGCGGATGGCTGTGAATATGCGGATGGTGGATCCAGCGGCGATTGATGGGATACCTGTCCGTCACTTTGACGGGGCGGATAGCTGGACATTTTTGGACTAGCGGGAAGCGGTGAACGATTTTTTTGAAAGAAATCGTCGGCCTTTTCTTACGCCTTTACACCGTAACGCGCCATGAAGGTCGCGACGGCGTTGTTGATCACGTGTTCTTTCTCTTCATCAGAGAACGATTTCGTCAGGTTAAACACCAGTTGTGGGAAGATACTGGCTTTGCACAGCTCACCAAATTGCTCTGCAGCCAAGGTGATATCGTCGATATCGAGAAGGCCCATCTCGCGCGCGCCAACAAGGTATTCCTCAATCTTCGTGCGGGCCAATCCGGGGCCATTTTCGTAGAACTCCCGCCCGACTTCGGGGAACCGATCTGCTTCGCCGACGCAAATGCGGAACATGCGTTGTCCAAAGTCTGATGTGATGAAGTTCACCAACTGCCAGCCGATGTCATGTAGTACCTCAGAGACTGGGGCGGTTACATCGATGGTTTCGATCGCTTTGTCTGCCGTACGAAGGCATTCGATCTTGGCGACCTCCATGAAGAGGAGGCGTTTATCGGGGAAGTAACTGTAGAGCGTTGCCTTAGAGACCTGGGCGGCCTTCGCAATTTCGTCGACGCTGGCCCCTTCAAAGCCCACCTGCATGAAGACATCCCGCGCGCCGGCCACAACCTGGTCGAACTTGCGGCCGCGTTTGACTGTCTGAACGCTGCCGTCTGGCATGGACCTCTCCCCTGATGAGCCTCTGCAATATAGGCGGGGCTGGTGTGATATCACAAGGGTTAGGTCAGTTGACGGACCATTGTGGTCGCGCTGCCAAAGCGGAACACGGGTTTCAGGACGCCAAGATGGCTTGTGTTGTGGGGTTCAAATCCGTGGCGTTCGTAGAGCGCGCGGGCGCGGGGATTTGTGTCGATCACGTCAAGGCGGACGCTGGCATAGCCGCGCGTGCGGGCCTCTTCCATGATGGCGTGCAAGAGTGCGCTACCGACGCCTTGGCCGCGCGCCTCTGGGGCCACGAATATGCCGTCCATCAGAAAGCGCTCATTTTCGGTGTCTCGTTCGAGTAAGCTCACCAGTAAACCACGCCAGGTCGCGCCGAAGGCACCATAGATGGCTGCCATGTCTTCGAACGTGCCGCCGACGAGCGCGCTTTTGTTGGTCTTAAAGCCCACGACGCCTAAGAGCGTGCCGTCGGGCGCAACCGCGCTGAGCGCATGGGTTGGGTCAAGGACGCGGTTGATGTAGGCCAACGCCTTGTCGCGTGGGCCCATCACGCGGCCGAGTTTCGCGCCAAAGGCCTCCCAATAGAGCTCAGCTGCCTTTTTTTCGGTGCCTGCCGGAATCCCGGCTTGGACATCAACCATTGGTGTTTAGATCCCCATCTCCGCAAAAGGGAGGAACCGAACGGTGTCCCCAGGGGAGATGTGGGCTGCGGCATCGGGCAATTCAACCAGGCCGGTCGCCCAGCTTAGGCCAGATACCCGGCCGGAGCCTTCAGACGGGAAGGTATCGATTGTCCCTTCAGCCGTCAGGCGCGCGCGGAGGTACTCTCGACGCCCCTCTTTCTTTGCCTTGGAGAATGCCGCCGGGACAGCATAACCAACGGGGTTCAGCCAATTTCCACCCCCCATCACAGAGAGCGATGGGCGTGCGAAGATCAGCGCGCAAACGCAAGCGGCGACTGGATTGCCGGGGAGGCCAAAGACAGGCTTTTTGTGCCAAAGGCCGAGCGCCAAGGGGCGGCCCGGCTTCATGGCAATCCGCCAGAGCGCGAGGGACCCGGTGTTTTCAAGAAGGGCCGAGATGTGGTCTTCATCCCCCGCGGAGGCCCCGCCCGACGTGAGAATGACGTCGCAATCCTCCGCCGCCTTGTCGAGGATGCCTTTGATCGTGTCGCGGCTGTCCGGTGCGATACCGAGGTCGACGGCCGCATGTCCCCAAGCCCGGACAGCAGCCAGTAGCATCGTCCGGTTGGCGTCATAAATCTGTCCTGGTCGTGCGATCTTGCCCGGCGGCACGAGTTCATCCCCAGTGCTGAGCACGCCGACGCGCAGCTGTTTACGGACGTTGATCTTGCCAACGCCCACCGAAGAGAGTGTGGCAAGGTCGGGCACGGTCAGTTGATGGCGGGCGCGGAAAATCTCAGCGCCTTTCTGAATGTCTTCGCCCGCTGCCCGCGCGTTCGCGCCTTGCTTAAGCGGACCGTGGAACGCAATGGCGTCACCGTTTGATGTGACATCTTCTTGCAAAATGACTGTGTCGGTTCCAGGTGGGATGTCCGCGCCTGTAAGAATGCGCAGCGCGTGTCCCGGTGGCACGGCGTCTGCAAACGGCACACCGGCAGCGGCGCGTCCGGGGATGAGCTGGACCTGGTGAGCGCCATCACCAATCGGGCCCTTCATCGCGTAGCCGTCAACAGCTGCGTTGGCGGCTGGCGGATGTGCCCGGAGCGCAATCGCGGGACCTGCAAGAATACGCCCGACGGCATCGCCGACGGCCACACTTTCCACCCCTGTCGCTGGCTGCATATTGGCCTGCAGATGCGCGAGCGCCGTGTCCACTGGCGTCCAATGCGCACCTTGCGGCATTGCAAAGCAATCGTTGCGCAGGGGGGGTGGGATCAAACTCATGCTCATGTTTGTGTCTGTCCAATCCCTAAAATCCAACCCTCCACCGGCGCACTGACGGCCACGTCTGCGTGATCGGGCGTCAGGTTGCGCTTGGCGAGAGCAGCCGCTGTCGCGGCAACTTGATGCGCGTCTTTGATCATATCGACGGGAGCCGGACCGGCAAAGAGGGTTGGCCAAATCTCCATCACGGTGATGGGTTTAGCGGAAGGTTCGAATGGCCAGATGCTGATGTTTTCTTTGAATTGTTGGCGCAGGCGATGCAAGACGGGGAGGCCCATCATCACCTGTGAACCGACCGATCCGGCCCCGGCCAGTTGCCAGCAGGTAAAGCTGCCCTTCGCCAGCGTTTCGACATTTCGGTGCTCTGGGAAGTGGTTCGGTGTGCGAGACAGGCCCTTGCGAGGGAGGTGCGCGATGTCCCGTTTCAGCCCGTTCCCCCAGAATGGTCCGATGCCAGGTAACGTCCCGTTGATCATTCCAGCGACATCGAATCGATTGTTGGCCCGAGGGGCGTCTTCGATCCGGTCTGCAAACCAGGCCCAAAGCGCGAGAGGGTCATCCTTGCCAGTGAGGTGTTTGCCAAATCCCAATGGGTAGCCGAAGGGAAAGTCAAAACCTGCCATGACGCGGCGGCCTGCGGTCAGTTCAACATCAAGTGTGGGAACAAGCCAATCTTCAAAGACCTGGCGGTTGCGGAAGTACTGTGGGGGTAAAGGGCCATCTGGCCCGTGAACGGCCGCCCAGATTGCGTCTTTAGTGGGGGTCGGCCCGCGGTCATTGCCGCCGGACCAGTCGACCATCAGAAAGGTATCCCACCTCAAAGACCAACCTCGGCTAAGATGAAATCAGTAATGGCGGGGGTGTTGTTGAGATCGAAGACCGGGCGGTCGATAGTCAGCGTGGTGTCGCTGGCAATGGCCCGGATCGTTGGGTCGCCAGGCGCGATCAGATCATTTCCCGTTTCGGCACGGTAGGCCTCAATCTTGGGGTGGCTGTCGCGTTTCCAGCCTTCAATCAGGATCAAGTCGACGGGTGCCAAATGTTCAAGCAGCGCGGCAAGCGGCGGTTCTTCGGCACCGCGCAGTTCTGTCATGAGCGCCCACCGTTTGCCGGACGCCAGCAGGGTTTGGTGCGCCCCGGCGAGGCGATGCCTGTGGCTGTCTTTGCCGGGTTGATCGACGTCAAAGCTGTGGTGGGCGTGTTTGAGGGTGGAGACGGCGAGTCCGCGCGCGGCGATCTCTGCCACCAACCGTTCCATCAGCCCAGTTTTGCCTGCGTTCTTAAACCCGGTGACGCCGTAGATTTTCATAACATCCTCTCTGCGGTTTGCAGATCTTCAGGCGTGTTGACGTTGAAAAAGGCGGCATCATCAGGGAATTCTGCTGTGGCGGCGTTGTGTTGGGACGTCCATTGCACAACTTTGCGCAGGCCATCGGTCAGGGCTTGGCGCAAGTCATCGCGCAGCACGACGGGCCAGAGGCCGAAGGTCGGCTGGCGCCCCGAGGGAGAAGCGGCGAGGGCGAGGCCTGAGTCACCCGCCGCGAGCTGCAGTTGTGGAACAAGATCACACGGGAAAAATGGTGTGTCGGCGGCGGCGGTGACGATATGGCTGTGGCCGGTCTTTGCCGCGTGGTCCATGCCCGCAAGGACGCCGGCCAGTGGGCCGGCGAAGCCATCGATTTGGTCGGGGATGACAGGGATGTTGTAGTCCGCAAAACGCGTTGCATCACCATTGGCATTGAGTACGCATGTCGCGACCTGGGGGGTCAGACGGTCAAGAACACGATGCAAAATGGGGGTGCCGCCGAGTGTGAGCAAGCATTTGTCGCCGCCGCCCATACGGGTCGCTTGGCCACCCGCCAGAATAACGCCAAGAGGGGCGTTCATTGCGGCCTCTGTTGCGGTGAGTTGTTTTGGCGAACTGAACGAGGGGCGGCGGTGGTCATGCGCTGGCCTTTCGCCCGGATTTGCGCGGCTCGTCGGGGACGGACGACAGGTCCGCGTCGCGGATCAGACGGTGCGCGCCTGAGAGGCAGACGTAGCGTTTGCCTTTGAGACGCCCAATGAGCGTGAGCCCGACCTGGTTTGCGATCTCAACACCCCAGGCGGTGAAGCCGGAGCGGGAGGCGAGCGTAGGGATGCCCATCAGAGCGGTCTTGATGACCATTTCGGATGTGAGCCGCCCGGTCGTATAGAGCAGTTTGTCGGCGGGGCTGACGCCTTCGCTGAACATCCAACCTGCGATCTTGTCGACGGCGTTGTGGCGACCGACGTCTTCCATGTAGACCAGCGGTTGGTCGTCTTGGCAGAGCACTGTGCCGTGAATCGCGCCCGCGCTGAGGTAAAGCGACGGGGTGCGGTTGATCTGGTGGGCCAGAGAATAGAGCGCGGATGTCGTGACGGGTGTATCGGGAAGCGTGACCTCTGACAGCCCCTCCATCATATCGCCAAAAACGGTGCCGACCGCGCAGCCGCTGGTGCGGGTCTTCTTTTGCAGTTTTTCTTCGTAGGTCGTTTCGCCATCGGTGCGAACCACAACCGTTTCGAGGTCGTCATCGTAGTCAACGCCAATCACCGTTTCATCATCTGCGAGCATGCCCTGGTTGCGCAGGAAGCCGAGCGCCAAATACGCGGGATAGTCGCCAATTGTCATGGCGGTGACGATCTCTTGCCGGTTAAGGAAGATCGTCAACGGGCGTTCTTCGACAACCGGAATTTCAACGGGGGCGCCCGTTTGATCCGTCCCGTGCACTGCCCGCGTGAGGCGCGCAGCTGTGGGATCTGGGGCGATCAGATAGCCTGCGGTGTCTTTGGCCAAGGCCAATTGTCTTTCCTCTCGACGGCGGTTACCCCTGCGGTACCGCATGACACCTTAGGTCGAACTGATGCCCCCTGCCACTGCCAAATCCGCCTACCTCGCGGGCATCCGCGACGGCTGGCCGTTCATCTTTGTTGCTGGGCCTTTTGCGATGCTCTTTGGCGTCGTGGCGGCCGAAGCGGGGTTGACGTTGGCGCAGGCGATGGGTTTCTCCATTGTGGTGATCGCGGGCGCAGCGCAATTTGCGGCGTTGCAACTGATGTTGGATGATGCCGCGATCGCGTTGGTCTTGTTGGCAGCCTTAGCCGTGAATTTGCGGATGGCGATGTATTCGGCCGCGCTGGTCCCTTTCTTGGGGGCTGCGCCGCTGTGGCAGCGCGCGGTGGTCGCCTATGTAAACTTTGACCAAACTTATATGACAGCAGTCGCCCGTTACGAGGCGCAACCGGAGATGTCAGTGGCCGAACGGGCTGCGTTTTTCGTCGGCGTGTCGACGCCGCTGGTCCCGCTGTGGTTCGGGATGACGGCGGTTGGTGCGGTCGTGGGAACAGCGATCCCACCGGAATATGCGCTCGACTTCGCGCTGCCGATCACCTTTTTGGCGATGGTTGGGCCGATGTTGCGGACCCTGGCCCATGTGGTCGCCGCGGTCACGTCTATGATCGTCGGCCTTGCCCTGGTTGGGCTGCCATCGGGCACAGGCCTTTTGATTGCAGCCGCCTGCGCGATGGTCGCAGGCGTTTTGGTCGAAGATCGGGTGGGACCGGCATGAACTACACGGAAGCGACGATCTGGTGGATTATTCTGGCGCTCGGGGTGGGGACCTATCTGATCCGGTTTTCCTTCTTAGGGTTAATCGGTGACCGTCCGATGCCGCAAATCATACTTCGCTTGCTGCGCTACACCCCGGTCGCTGTCTTGCCGGCGATGGTCGCCCCATTGGTGGTTTGGCCGGATGCGACCGGCGGACAATTGGACCCAGCCCGGCTGGCGGCGGCACTGATGGCCTTGGTGGTTGGCTATTGGAAGAGGAACGTGCTTTGGGCGATTGGGGCAGGGGCCGTGACCCTTTATATCGGTCTTTATTTGACCGGGCGGATCTAGTCGAACTCGCGCAGTTCTTCCGTCACAACATCTGGTCGCTTTCCGAAGTCTTTCGACAGGTTGTCAGGGAACCATGTGGTTCGAACGTGTTCAAACCCGGGGAGTTGTTTGAGTATGTTTGACGTCGCGCGGGTGCAACTGGCCCGGGGCACTGCCCCATTGGCCTTGGCCAGTTGGAGAGCCTGTTCAGCGACTGATGCTGGCACCGCGGTTGTTTGCCAGATCATGTAGTATTCGGTTCGCGCATGGTAAGAGCGATAAATGATTTCCGCTTGTGGGCTGAACCCGTGCAGTACGTCATTGCGTTCTGGAACACCCTGCGCGCTGAAGCTGCCGGCGGGATCAAAAAGAACCCTTTCAGACGCATCGATCATCAAGGCCGTATGGGCGCCATTATCGGAGCCACTGTTGCGGACCGTGTAAAGGCGAAGTGCGGAGGTTTGCGGGCTGAAATACGTCGCCGCTTTGACGACATCATCTGGTGCCCAGACAGCTTCGGCAGAGCATGCTGCCAAAGCGCAGGGGGCACCCAGAACAAATGCCCGCCGCGAGAGCATCATTAGCCGTTGACCAGGCCGATGAAGATCAGCAGCAGGATGCAGAAGATCGCGATACGCGCGGTCCAAGTCATAAAGCCCGCAAAGGTCTTTTCCTGAACGCTGATGTCCATTTCGCCGTGCTTGTGTTCTGCCATGGGTCGACTCTCTTCGAATATGTTGCGCTGTGCTTAGCCCAAAGCCGCTGGGCTGTCACGGGGCTATGCGCAGCTATACCGTCGCAGGGTTATGCGGAGGTTTCTTCGGCGCCTTCAAGCTCTTCCGCGAGCCGGAACCCGATGCGGTTTGGTTCCGCCTGATCTGCCCCTTTGGGGCTGGCGACGAGCATCACGTTAAGCTGGCTTACATGCTGCACCAGCTGCGCCTTTTGACCTGCCGCATTGGACCCATAGTAGGTGATTATGTCAGGGTCGAAGTAGCCCAACCCTTCAATGCGCATCACCCCCGCGCCGCCGTTGGTGAAGCCGATGCCGACTTCGTGGTCGTTATCGAGCGTCTTTTCAAAGTTCTGAATGTAAAGAATGATCCGCTCGTAGGCCCATTGCGCCGGGCTTTTGCGGGCAGCGGGCTCTTTCATCGCTTTGGGGAGGGGGCCATTGTCGGCGCCCTTCTCGCCCGAGGCGGTATGTACCTCGCGCAATTTTGGGATCGCTGCGTTTTCCAAAGCCTCGGCCGAGGTGGCGATATCAGGTTTATCAGATGTCATAAGGGCACCGCTGTTGTCTCTTTGATCTCTTCCATAACGAAACTTGCAGAGACATCCGAGACAGAAATCCGTGATGTCAGGCGCTTATAGAAATCATCATAGGCAGGAACATCGGCGAGGCGGACACGGAGGATGTAGTCGAGGTCGCCGGACATGCGGTAGGCGCCAACGACCTCCGGCATGGTTGAGAGCGTCTTTTGAAAGGTATCCAACCACCCGGCTTCGTGTTGGTTGGTACGAATGAGGACCATCGCCGTCAGGCCGCAACCGACCTTTTGCGGGTCCACGAGTGCCACGCGGTCTTTGATGATCCCGCGATCTTCCATCTGCTTGATACGCCGCCAGGCCGCGTTGCGCGACAGGTTCACGCGGTCTGAGAGAACATCCATGGAGACGCTACTGTCTTGTTGCAGAATCTGCAGGATCGATTTGTCGATTACATCGAGGTTATCCATAGTGTTGGGACTCTGTCCCAACTTGTGCCCATTTGGAAGTAGTCTTTGGGATAAATTTGACAGTTGGTTGAGATAGAATGACTGCATAACCCCAAAAAGGACCCGCTGCATGTCAGACCTATCGCAAACGCCATCGCAAACGGGCCTTTTTGCCCGCGTGTTCACAGCCCATCCGGCCTCCGTTAACGAGACTTATTGGGGGCATATGCAGTTTGCATTGCGTTTCGCGTTCTGGCTCTTGATTGCGGGGTGCGCCGCCCTTTTGCATGCCTTGATCCCCGCGCTTTGCGAAACAACGGCGAGCCGGATCCTCAAACGCCTCAATACCGAAATCGAGGCGCGCCACTAATGTGCCGGATAGCTGCTTATGTCGGGCCGGAGATTCCGTTGGAGAATATCATTGTGCGCCCAAAGCACTCACTGCTTGCACAAAGCCAGAATGCGACAGAGGCGAAACTCTCTGTCAACGGCGACGGCTTTGGGGTTGCCTGGTACAGCGCACATGACAAAACGCCAGGCCTCTACCGCGATGTATTGCCAGCTTGGGCGGACGATAATCTTACCAATCTGTGCCGTATGATCCGCGCGCCGCTGTTCCTGTCACATGTACGGGCGTCGACGGTTGGCAAAACAAGCCGCGACAATTGTCATCCGTTTGTGAACGGAAAATGGTCCTTCTGTCACAACGGTCAGATCCCACACTTCAAGGCGATTGAGCGGCAAATGGAGCAGGATTTGCCGGATGACTTGTATCACGCGCGACGCGGTTCGACGGATAGTGAGATGATCTTTCTGTCGCTCCTCGCCAATTGGTTAGAGGCGGACCCGGCCACGGCCATGTCCGCGACCCTTGATGAGATTGATGTGGCTGAGTCGATCCGGCCTGTAAAGTTGACTTGCGTGTTCAGCGACGGTGAAAAACTGTACGGGTTCCGCTACGGCTCTGACGGTGTCGCGCCGACGCTGTATTTGTCTGATACGCTCGACAACGGTGGACGCGCTTTTGCGTCAGAGCCATTGACCGGCGTTGCGACGGGGTGGCGAGCGGTCCCGCCCAATACGCTTTGCCAGTTGGATGCTGCGGGGTGCGAACTATCCGAGTTCGCGGCCTAAGCTTGCCATCGGTAGGCGCCGTCGGGGGCGAGGGTGCGCGTGGCCTGACCCGTTTGGTGCAGGTGATTGAGGTGAGCGATCGCTTCCACTAGCGCCAAGCCGTATTCGCTCGCGCCGATCTTGCGCTTGAAGAGCGGCATGAAGCAGTCCGCGCCTTTGCGGGGCTCCGATAGGTGCTCAACAAGCCGTGCTAAGGCCCCGTGATGGTTCTCGATCATTTGCTCCAGGCGAAGGGGAAGGCCCGTAAACGGTAGTTTGTGGCCGGGAAGGACCAGTTGGTTTGCCTGCGCAAAGGGCTGGAAGGCCTCGCAGCTGTCGAGCCATTCTTGCACCGGGTCTGCTTCTGGTTCGGTCGGATATACGCCCAGATTGGCGCTGATAGACGGAAGGAGCTGGTCCCCACCCACAATCAAGTTGTCGTCCCGGCTCCAGAACGTGGCATGTTCGGGGGCGTGGCCATTGCCCGTGCGGATGTCCCAGGTGCGGCCACCGAATTGGATGGTTTGGCCTGCCTGAATGCGAGAATAGCCCAACGGAATGGGGTCGACGCAATCCGCGAAGTTGAAAGGGCGCTCGGTTTTGCGTTTTGCGAGCACCGCGTCATCCATCCCGGAACGGACGTAGAACTGGATGGTCTCTTCGGGGTAGGTCGGTTGCTCATCGAGCGTCAGCATGCGCGCTGTGATGTAGCTGGTGCGGGTCGTTACCAGTGCCGCACCCTGTTCCATGAACCAGCCCGCAAGCCCGATGTGGTCGGGGTGGTAATGGGTTCCAATAAGGCGAGAGATGGGCTTACCGCCGAGCGGCCCCGCTTGCAGTGTCTCCCAAATTGCCTTCGTTTTCTTTGTGGAAAAGCCAGTATCGACAAGTGTCCAGCTGTCGCCTTCGTCAAACGCGAAGGCGTTCACGTGGTCGAGCGCCATGGGCAACGGCAGGCGCAGCCACAAAACCCCTTCAGCCACTTCAATTGCTTCGCCTTCTCTTGGCGGATCTTCAAAAGGGTAGCGAATTTCGGGTTTTGTGATCATAGAGGCTCCTCCGCCTCGCTTATGACCGAAGCGCCGGTGGAGGCAAACCGGCCTCAGCGCGGAATCGCTTTGCCCATGTGTCATTGATAGCTGACGCCAGTTTTTGGGTGCCAGGCTTTGCCTTGGAGGCGTTTTGGGGGTCTTTGCCGAGAAATACTAGAATTTCGGAGAGAGTTTCAGTCGGGCGCTGAGACAGGGTTTCGTAGTCGACGTATAATGGCGTGACTGAATTGGCTGCAAACCAGGAGGGCCATCCTTTGGCTTCATCGGTCAGGATCTTGAGCTCATGCGCGACACTTTCATACGTATAGGTCGGCTCCGGCGCCAAATGAAAATTCTCGCGGTCTGACCCATCCGCGTTCTTGTGCCAAAGGCCGGTCTGTTCCGCCATGGCAAGTGACACCGCTTGCGCCACTTTGTCTGACCGATTGAGATGGAGAAATTTAAGTGGCCCGAATGCTTCTGTTAGCACCGCCACGTCGTTGGTTTGGCCGAACATTTCTTTGAGCCGCCCCAGCAGTGGCGCCAAGTTATTGTGCATAATGCGCAGACCAAAAGTGCCCGTTCCCATCGCCCCCTTGGTAATAGCCGTCGCAAGATAGGTCTGATCGAAGGTCGTGATAGTGGTTGGGGTGAGCCCCCATCGGTCACACCAGTTCGGAATGGATTGCGGGCGGAAGAATGAGTTCGGCTTTCCTGCCACGCCCGTTTGCCACAGCAGGTCGCACAAAAGCGTCGACCCGCTGCGGGGAGAGGTGCAGAGGATGTAGTTGGTCACTTAGCTGGCCAGATCCTCGATCGAGATCGCCATAAGGTCTGCGGCACCGGACCGCGCATGGGCCAGAAGGCCAACGTGTTCAGGCAACATCCGCTGGATGTAGAAAGTGGCCAAGCGGATGCGGGCGGCGTCGCCGGTCATCGCAGCAGCCAAATGGCCATGCGCCCCGATGACCCGCGCAAAGGCGCGGGCAAATGGCACAGCACCTGCAAAACGATTGTTGAGATCCTCTTGCGTGATGAGCCATTCCGTTGTCTCGCGGAGCGTTTCTGCCGCTTGCCAGACGGCCTCTGCCAATTCAGGATGGGTTGCTTTGGCAGCGTCGGAGCCTTCTTCAATCTCGTCGATCAACGCGAAAGCGGCATCGCCACCGTCCATCAACTTACGTCCCACAAGATCCATCGCTTGGATGCCATTGGTGCCTTCATAAATCGCGGTCACACGCACGTCGCGAGAATATTGGGCTGCACCGGTTTCTTCGATGAAGCCCATGCCGCCATAGACTTGGACGCCCATCTCGGCCACACGAATACCGGTGTCTGTGCCGAAGCTCTTGGAGATCGGTGTCAGCAGGGCGGCACGGGCAATCCATTTGGGATCCGCCGTCGCTGTGGCCATATCGATTGCGACGGAGTTAAGGATGGCGATGGTGCGTGCCGCGAAGATGTCGGCCTTCATTTCGGCTAGCATCCGGCGGACATCTGCATGTTCGATGATCGCGCCCGTGCCGGCTGCTTTGCCCTGTTTACGCTCTTGCGCATAGGCCAGTGCATGTTGGTAGGCGCCTTCAGCCGCACCAATCCCTTGGGTGCTGACGCCGACACGTGCGTTGTTCATCATCGTGAACATCGCGGCCATGCCACCGTTGGGTTTGCCGACAAGCCAACCTTTCGCGCCAGAGTATTCCATCACGCAAGTTGGGGAGCCGTGCAGGCCGAGCTTGTGTTCGAGCGAGACAACGCGCAGATCATTGCGCGCGCCCGGATTACCGTCCGCATCTGGGATGAATTTTGGCACCATAAAGAGGCTGATGCCTTTCGTCCCTGGCACACTGTCTGGCAAGCGGGCGAGGACGAGGTGGCAGATGTTGCCCGCAAAGTCCGCATCGCCCCAAGAGATGTAGATCTTCTGACCGGTGATCGCGTAGGTCCCGTCGTCGTTGGGTTCCGCCTTGGACCGCAATGCCCCCACATCGGATCCGGCCTGCGGTTCTGTCAGGTTCATGGTGCCGGTCCATTCCCCGGAGGCGAGCTTGGGGACATAAAGTTCCTTCAACTCATCAGAGGCGTGATGCTCCAATGCCTCAATCTGGCCTTGGGTCATCAAAGGGTTCAGCTGGAGCGACAAACAGGCGCTTGCCATCATGTCATTGACGGCCATCGCCAGCGTGATTGGCAGCCCCATGCCGCCGTATTCGGGATCGGCTGAGATCCCAACCCAGCCGCCTTCCGCGATGGCCTGATAGCCTTCACCAAAGCCAGGGGAGGTCCGGACCACCCCATTTTCAAGCTGCGCAGGATGCAAGTCGCCGTTACGCTGCAGCGGGGCAAGGACGGTTTCGGCCAGTTTTGCGGCTTCTGTTAGGATTGCTGTGACGGTGTCTGAGGTGGCGTCAGCAAAGCGGTCGGTTGCCGCGACAGCGTCAAAACCGGCGACTTCATCCATCAGAAACTTCAAATCCGATACAGGTGCGCGATAGGGCATCGTCAAATCCTTTGTCATCCGGCTGCTTGGCAAGGGCTTTCGCCGGGCATATGGGTACGGTCTTACCCATCCTGTGCCAAGCAGACTGGCCCGGGCAACCGGAACGCGGCGTCATGACTGAGACAACCACACAACGCTTAAAAGATGATCCAGCTGGTCTTGCTGCCGCCGTTGATATTTGGCGCGCCGGCGGCTGCGTCGCCTTTCCGACCGAGACGGTCTATGGCCTGGGGGCTGACGCGCGGAATGATCAAGCGGTTGCAAAGGTTTATGCAGCAAAGGGGCGACCGTCTTTTAACCCGCTGATTGTCCATGTGCCTGATGTCTCAGCTGTGGAGGCCCTGTGTCACCTCACCGACAGCGCGCGGCAGTTGGTCGCGGCGTTTTGGCCGGGTGCATTGACGGTGGTCTTGCCAGTACGCCCGGACGCGGGGGTGAGCAAATTGGTGACCGCCGGACTTGAGACATTGGCAGTGCGGGTGCCCGATCACGGGCTTGCGCAGCGTCTTTTGGCCTCTTTTGGCGGCGCGATCGCTGCGCCGTCGGCCAATCCGTCTGGGCGGATCAGCCCAACAACTGCGGCGCATGTTCTAGACGGGCTCAGCGGACAGATCGACGCTGTGATGGATGGTGGTGCTTGTAAGGTGGGTCTTGAATCGACGATAGTGAGCTGTGTCGACACGCCACGCCTGTTGCGTGCTGGCGGTATTCCGGTAGAGGCGCTGGAGGCTTGCTTGGGCCAGCCAATGGACAGCGAGACAACCCCCACACACGTCCAAGCACCAGGGCAGCTCGCGTCGCATTATGCGCCGCGCGGGACGGTAAGGCTGAATGTGGTTGCGCCGCATACGGATGAGGTTCTGCTTGGGTTTGGTCCCGTTGAAAGCGCGGTTAACCTGTCGTCCAGTGGCGATATGATTGAGGCCGCGGCGCAGCTGTTTGCGTGTTTACACCAGCTCGACGCAATGGGGGCATCGAAGATTGCGGTCTCGCCCATCCCAGAGGTTGGCTTGGGACGCGCGATCAATGATAGGCTGAGGCGGGCCGCGGCGCCGCGTCAGTGAAAGCCGTAACGGGGCGCGATTTCATTGACCGAAAACGGACCGGACCCTTTGAAAGTTTCCGTCACCCGCAGCGGAACTTTGCGTTGTTCTAAATGTTTTGACGTTCCACGTAGGCCCGCAGCTCTTCCGCTTCCTTGCGGGCTTCGCGCAGACCGTCCATCGCGGCCCGAAGCTCGGCCTCCGTTTGCGCGTGCTGGTTGGTCATTTCCGCTTCGCGCTGTTGCAGATAGGTGATTGCCTGATCACGGGTCTCTTCAGCGTCGTGCAGCGCTTGGGCCATTTTATCGAGTTCGCCGATCTCGGCCTTGGTCACCCGCGTGAACCGGTGCACGAGCCAACTGCAGAACCAGCCAAGCACAAAGGCCACAAAGAGAATCACAGCTGTGGCGATGATGAATTCGGTGCGGTTCACTGGTTGTCTTGTCCGTCTGTCGTGGTGTCTTCGGTGTTGGCCTCAGTATCGGCCTCTTCATCGTCGACAATCAAGCTGAACTCAATGCGCCGGTTCGCTTCGCGTCCAGCTTCGGTGCCGTTGTCGGCGATCGGGTTTTCCTCGCCGAAGCCGATTGCTTCAAACGTGCCGACTGGCACACGACGCTCGCGCAATGCGACGAGAACAGCGCTTGCCCGGTCTTGGGACAGCTGGAGGTTCATCTCTTCCCGCCCTTGGCTATCAGTGTAGCCAGCAATACGGATGCGCAATGAAGGACAACGCTGCAGGATATCGGCGATCTCATCCATGATCGGATTGGCGTCATCGGTCAGAGACGATGCACCAGGATCAAAGGAAATTTTGCCAATTGCGGTCACTGCTTCGATTTTTGCAATGCATTCCTCAGGCGTTGGAATGCCCGCGATAGGATCAAGCGCTTTGACGTAAGTGACATCCATGTCGAATTCAGCCGTTGGCCCGAGTTTTTCGCCGAAGATGCTGGCAATTTTGGTCTGCGCGTCCTCAAACCCTGTCTGCCCAGATACGCTGATGCTGTCTGTCGTCACGATCACCGCGCCATTGTGAAGCTGTGCCATCGCCTCGACCCCCGCTAAGACCCGGACGATCCAGCCGTTCGGCAAATCGTCTGCCACGCGCGCGCTGTTGTTGACGTTGAGCACGCCGAACTTTGACTTCGCAAAGTTCTCAACCGTCGCATTTGACAGATCGTCGGGGAGGCGCCCGCGCAGCATAACGTTTCCTTCGGTATTGCGGGTGATATCGAAGGTAAGTGCTGCAATATCCGTTTCCTCCGGCGTCACTGGCAGTTCTGACGTCAGTGCAAAAACCTCCGGCAATCCGTTTTCGAGGCGTCCGACGATGTTGTCATAGTCGCGTTCCGGCGTGCCTTCGAGGGCGATGAGTGCCACATCCGTGTTGCTGATCGTCACTGTGCCGCCGCCGAGGTCAGTGACGGCGCCAATGGCCAACGCCACAGCATCGCCCCAGGTCTTCGAAGGGACACCCAACGCATCGACGCACCCGCTGTCGCCCGTGAACCCGGCAGCTGCTGCTGCGGCTTCGATCTTGGCTTGGGCGTCTGGGCCATCTACGGCACAGACGTCGAAGCGGGGGCCGGCGCCATCAAGCACAAAGCGTGTTACGAAGGGTGAAATGACCGGACGGGGCGCGGTGAGCACAAGCGTAACCTCTATGTCGTCCGGCTGGTTTCGGGTGAGCCGGGTTTCAAGCGTCTCCTTCTCTGCCGCGCTTTGGGTGATGGCAGACACTGCGACTTTGTTCGCGGTGATCGAAATTTTGGTGCGGGGCAGTTCTCCCAAGGCGTCAACCGCGTAGTTCAGTGCGGGTGCCCAACTTAGGGGCGGCGCGTAGTCTGCGACTTCAAGTAGGTCCGTAATGGCTTGGTCTCCCGCCGCGTCGCCCACTAGCGCAAGTAAATCGTCCCGGTCAGTGTCGGTTGGGATCAGGCCGATCAATGACACCCCGCTATCGTTGCGCAAGATTTCGATGGCAAATTCCGGCGGGGCAATGACCTCGGCCGCGGCCACATCCATGTTGTCGATCACGCGACTTGAATCGACGACGGAGCCTGCGGCCGCGATTGCCCGAAAGCGGGTTGCTTCTGTTGGGGCCTCACCTTCAAGGATGACCTGGAGACCGTCGCTCAGCACCGTTGCCCAATCGTGTCCATCGTCCAGCATCGCCTCGCGCACGCCAATGACGGATCTTTCTTCCACGAAGGCCACCGCAACAGTTGCTGCATAAACCGACGCGGCAGCGGCGAGGACAAAGACAACAAGACGGGGGATGAAGGCGGACAGGCGCATGACAATCGCTAACGTCGTTCACGGGTTCCGCCTGCATAGGCTGCAATGGCGGCGGGATCAATCAAAGGAAGAAGGCGAGAGCGAAAAACGGCAAGGGGATGAAACCTGCGTGCCGGTTGGATTGGAAAACGCGCAGGAGCTTTGGATTGTCGTCTGCATCAAATTGGCTCAGCTGCCACATCAGGTGCCAGCCCATCGCCCAGGGTCCACAAATGGCGACAGCAAGGGAAAGGATGGAGCGATCTATGGTAACCATGAGTGTCGCGAGACCCAGCAAAATCACTGTGCCGATTAGGAACCAGCGCAGGGCTTGCGCGGTTCTGTCACCAAACAGCCGGGCCGTGGATTTAACCCCAATCAGCGCGTCGTCTTCCGTATCTTGGTGCGCGTATATCGTGTCGTAGAATAGCGTCCAAGCGATTCCGGCAAGGTAGGCAATGACAGGCGGCCAGGCCAAGCTGCCGGTATGTGCAGCCCAGGCAAGAAGGGCGCCCCAGTTGAAGGCGAGGCCCAGGAAAACCTGAGGCCACCAGGTGAAACGCTTTGCGAAGGGGTAGATCAAGACCGGGACGATCGAAAGAAATCCGAGCCCGATGGCCGCCCACGGGAAGGTCAAAAGGATAAAGAGCGCGATGAAGGCTTGCAGCCCCATCCAGATCACGGCGCCTTTGACGGTGACTTGGCCAGAGGGGATTGGGCGCGACCGCGTGCGGGCGACTTGGGCGTCGAAGTTTCTGTCGGTGATGTCATTCCAGGTGCACCCTGCGCCGCGCATCAAAAAGGCGCCGATGGCACATCCAACTGCAATCCAAAGGTCAAACAGGGTGGCGGTTCCTGTAGCAAGGCAGGCGAGCGCGAGGCCCCAAAGGCAAGGGAGATAGAGAAGCCAAGTGCCAATAGGACGGTCCGCGCGGCTGAGCCGGAGGTAGCCGCGCGTCGCCAGTGGTGCGAGCGTGTCTACCCAGTTTCCCACGCTATCGGCGACAATCCCAGATTCAGCGGTTTCCGGCGCCTGATCCTCTGGTGTCTGATCTGTCCCGGTCATAAGGTCCGCCCATGGCTTCGAAGGTTCGCCTGTATGTAGATCAGCCCCTAGGGGAAGGGCAATTGGTTCCGCTGTCGCGGGATCAAGCGCACTACCTTTTTGGGGTCATGCGGATGGCCGTTGGGACTGTACTGTCATTGATCAACGGGCGCGATGGGGAATGGGACGCAGAAGTTGCCGACGCTGGCAAACACAAGGGTGTTTTGGTCTGCGTATCTCAGACCAAGCCTTTACAGGCCCCACCTGACCTGTGGCTTTTGTTTGCCCCAATTCGGAAAGAGCGCATGCAATTTTTGGTGGAGAAGGCAACCGAACTGGGGGTGGCCGTCTTGCAGCCCGTTCAGACGACCTTCACCAATCATACTGATCGTGTACGCATCGACAAAATGCGTGCGCATGTCGTGGAGGCGGTGGAGCAATGTGGGGCGACTTTTGTACCGGATGTGCGCGATCCTGCGAAACTGGACGCCCTCTTGCGGGACTGGCCAGATGACCGGCCGCTTTACTTTTGCGATGAGGCCGCGCTTGGCGAAGTGGCCCGGTTCGACGCAGTCGCGCCGTCTGCGAAGGCAGCGATCTTGATTGGCCCGGAAGGTGGTTTTTCCGATGACGAG
Source organism: Pseudomonadota bacterium (assembly GCA_038526085.1). Lineage (GTDB taxonomy): Bacteria > Pseudomonadota > Alphaproteobacteria > Rhodobacterales > Rhodobacteraceae > Yoonia. The sequence continues at coordinate 56,864 of JBCBHE010000011.1, forward strand.
CGTACCCAACTGCAATCGCATGCGATGACCCAAACCATTAGCCTTGGCCCGCGGATCTTGCGCGCGGAGACGGCGGCTGTGGCCGCCTTAACCTTGTGGCAAAGCACTTGGGGGGATTGGGCCGAATGACCGCCAGATTTGAGCCGATCCATGATGCGCAACGCGACGACCTCGTTCAGTTCATGTTCGCGCATGCGCCCATTATGATGTTTCCGTTGACGAACCTGAAGCTCTATGGGCTGGGCGGTGAGCATCCGAGATCAATTTCTGCATGGGTCTTGCGGAATGGTGATGTGTTGACGGATGTGCTGACGATTTCACGGGAAGGCATGGTGTTCCCGTGTTGCCCCAACGCGCCGTGGGATGCCGCACGACAGCTCTTGCGGCAGCGCGCTGTGAAAGGTCTGCTGGGTGAAGGACGCCAGGTTGCGCAAATCCGGGCGGCGACCGGGCTGACGGCGCCTGCACAAATGGACGCGACAGAGCCGGCCTATGTTCTTTTCCTTCACGACCTGGTCGTTCCGGATGCTCAAGGATTTGATCTGCGGCCCTATGGGGACGCCGACCGAAATCTTTTGGAGGCGTGGCGGATGGCCTATGAGATTGAAACGCTCAATATCCCTGCAGATCAGGCGAAAGTGACTGCAAATCATCATGTGCAAGCCGCGATTGACCGTGACAGCCATCGCATCCTCTATCGAGACGGGACACCGGTCGCGGTGACCGGCTTTAACGCCGCATTGCCGACGATGGTTCAAATCGGTGGGGTCTTTACCCCGCCGGACTTGCGAGGAAACGGGTATGCCAAAGTCGCCTTGGCGCTGCATTTGCTGGAAGCGCAAAGGGCAGGCGTCGAAGGCGCTGTCCTATCAGCCGCGAATACCTCCGCCGCGAAGGTCTACGAGGCGCTGGGCTTTCAACGCAACGGAGACTTTGCGCTCGTGATTTACGATACCCCGCAGGTGGCCTGTGGCTGAGTTTATCCGGCCAGAGGCCAAGGCCACGCTTTGGCGGTGGCGGGATGTGATCGTGGCGTTTGTGGTTGCTGGGCTTGGACTGTGGCTGGTTTTGCGAGGTTTCGGGTTTGTGCCATGGATCGGCGGTGCCTTTCTTGTGCTCGGCGTTGTATTAGGCGTCACTGGCGTGCAGCGGGCCCGGTTTCGGCAAGGGGACGATGGGCCTGGTGTTGTGCAGATCACGGAGCGGCGTTTGGCCTACTTTGGTCCGCTGAATGGTGGCGTTGTGGATATCGGCGATATCTCCGCACTTGCGTTTGATCCTGAGGGGCATCCTGCCCCCTACTGGATCGTCACGGGTCCAGAAAATCGCGAGATCGCGGTCCCGATTAATGCGAAAGGGGCCGAGGCGCTTTTCGATACTTTTGCATTGCTGCCGGGGATTCGGACGGAGAAACTTCTGGGTGTTTTGGATCAACCCCCTGATCAGCGGGTTGTGATCTGGTCGCGTCCACGTCATCTCTTGCATTAGGCGGCGCGACGCGTCACGAACAAGAACGCCGTAGCAAAAGAGGCCACGTTCATGTCTATCCCCCAATCCGGCGGTGGCCTGATCGAAGATCATTCCCAACTCGCAGACATGTTGTCGAAGGGCTGTAAGCCCAAGGAAGACTGGCGCATTGGCACCGAGCATGAAAAATTCGGTTATTGCGAAAAGGCCTTAATGCCGCTGCCCTACGAGGGCGGCGCGTCGATCAAAGCGGTGCTGGAGGGGCTTCAAAACCGGTTCAATTGGGCCCCGGTTTACGAAGGTGGCAATATCATCGGGCTGACAAAGGACGGGGCGAATGTGTCGCTTGAACCCGGTGGGCAGTTGGAACTGTCAGGTGCCCCACTGGAAACGATCCATCAGACCTGTGACGAGGTGAACACCCATCTGGCGCAGGTGAAAGCCGTCGCAGATGAGATTGGCGTGCGGTTCATTGGCTTGGGGGCTGCGCCGGAATGGACGCATGAACAGATGCCGCTGATGCCTAAGGGCCGCTACAAGCTGATGAACGCCTATATGGAAAAGGTCGGCACCCACGGCACGCAGATGATGCGCCGGACCTGCACCGTCCAGGTGAACCTCGATTTCGCGTCTGAGGCGGACATGGTCCAAAAGCTGCGGGTGGCTTTGGCATTGCAGCCAGTGGCGACGGCTTTGTTCGCCAATTCACCGTTCTTTGAAGGCAAGGTGAACGGCCATAAATCCTGGCGCTCCCGCATTTGGCGGTCACTGGACGATGACCGGACGGGCATGCTGCCTTGGGTGTTTGAAGACGGGATGGGGTTTGAACGTTGGGTGGATTATGCGCTCGATGTGCCGATGTATTTTGTCTACCGCGATGGGAAATACATCGATGCGCTGGGCATGTCCTTCCGCGATTTCCTGAAGGGCGAACTGCCTGCGTTGCCCGGTGAAAAGCCACTTTTGTCGGACTGGGGCGATCACCTGACGACGGTGTTTCCAGAGGCGCGGATCAAACAGTTTATTGAGATGCGGGGCGCAGATGGCGGCCCGTGGCGGCGGCTCTGTGCTTTGCCCGCGTTTTGGGTTGGCCTGATGTATGATCAGGGCGCTTTGGATGCGGCATGGGATCTGTGCAAAGGCTGGACTGCAGAGCAGCGAGAGGCTTTGCGGGTCGGTGCTTCGGTGGATGGGTTGCAGGCGCAGGTCGAGGGGATCAACATGCACGACCTCGCCCGCGAAGTTGTGGCGATCTCGCAAGGGGGCCTTGCCGCACGGGCCATGCCGGGGGCCGGGGGTTTAGTCGCTGATGAGACCCATTTCCTAAATGCGCTTCACGATTCCATTGAAACGGGACAGGCCCCGGCGGATGAGCTGCTGGCTGATTTCAATGGCCCGTGGAATGGCGATCTAAAGCGGATTTACAGCGAATACGCCTACTAGGGCGGATGGTTCTGGAGGATCGCGAGTTATGATGTCTTTCAAAGACGTCAGTTCAAAGTCTTTGCAGCCGTCGTGGCCACGCGACCAAGTAGGGGGCGACAAACGCCAGCAATGCTGACAGTGCCTGAGTTTTCCAGACAGAGTTCAACCGCCCTTTGGGCAGTCCAACGCGGGTTCAAGCATCTTTGACGCCCCCGTCGCTGGCTGTTTGTCAGGCGAGACCTTGAACGATTCCTCTCAACAAAAGCTGAACGCCTGGGTCACAACGGGGTGAGGTCACACACAAAGGCGACAACCTTTGCAGCTGGCATTTCACAAAGTCTGAGTTGAACGCCGCTTTGCAGGCGATAAAGGTTCAAGCTGATATAGTCGGACCCGTCCAGTGCCTCTGCGACCAGCTTCTCACCGCGCCCATTGGCGACGTTTTGGCGGGTGACGATATAGGTCCGGCCATAGGCTTGGCCTTCAAACGTGCCGAAAGGCAGGGTGTTCAGCGCGGCCAGAAAGGCCTCCACCGCTTAGGCCTTGCCGATCTTCGGTTCCGTTCCAGCCCGCAAACGCCCGATGTTTGCCCCGTGACGCCAGTAGATGAGTACGGCCAAAACAACGCCCAAGACGATCATCTCGCGCTGTCCAAGCAAAATCATGAAACCAGGCGCAAAGCCGGCCCCAAGCAGTGCCGCCATAGATGAGTAGCGAGAGATGGCAGCCACGATCAGCCATGTCAGGCAGCATAGCACCCCGATCGGCCAAAACAGCGCTAACATTAGACCCAAATGCGTCGCGACGCCTTTGCCGCCCTTGAAGCCCAGCCAGACCGGCAGGCAGTGCCCGACAAAAGCGCAAAGCGCAGCGAGCTGGACGGCATCGTCCGCCGCGAATGCCTGCGCCAACATGACGACCAAGATGCCTTTACCGCCATCGAGCAGGAGCGTCAGCGCGGCTGCGGTTTTGTTTCCGGTTCGCAAGACATTCGTGGCCCCAATGTTGCCAGACCCGATGTCGCGCACGTCACCCATGCCCATGGCCTTCGTGATCAACAGACCAAAAGGAATGGACCCAATCAGGTAGCCAATCGCGGCCCAAAGCAGGAGGATCAGAGGTGAAGAAACGATATCAGGCATAACCGCTTATTGGGCGATGGCGGGCCCGCCGTAAAGCAAAATCCACCCGGCGATGGCGGCCCAGTGAAAGATGATCGCGGGCCAAAGCCTGTGCGAATAGATTGTCAGCACCGTTGCGCATGCACCCAAGGCGCATGCGGCGAAAAGGAAGCCCCAATTGGTGAAGATCGCTGCAAAGCCCGGGCGGAATAGGGCTTGCAGCGGGTGCCACATGACAAAGGCGGTGAGCGACAGGATCATCGCGGCGGGCCTTGGGTGACGCAGCAACGGCGCGCGGAAGATCAGCTCTTCGACGGTTGCTGGGACAAAGAGTGCAATTGCAACCCAACGTAGCCGTGTGCCGGTTACCGCTGGGTCAAAGGGCCCAAGAAAGGGGACGACGTACTGGTTCAAAAGCAGCACGAGCCCGACAAAGCCGCACAGACAGAGAACAAAGGCGAGCCCTACTCGGGGGTGATCTTCGCGCCGTTCACCCATGTGCCCAGCACCTTCCCTTGCAATCGCGCCCCATCAAAAGGGGTGTTCTTCGATTTTGACTTCAAAGTCTCGCGATTCAAGACGAAGGGTGCGTCTGTGTCGAACAAGACGAGGTCCGCAGGTGACCCTGCTGTGAGGCGACCTGTTGGCAGTTTGAGCAACTTGGATGGGTTCAGCGACAGGGCTCGGAACAGTTCGGGCAGTTTAATCTGCCCCGCATGATAAAGGCGGAGTGCGGCGGGCAGTAGCGTCTCTAGGCCAACGGCACCGCTTGCCGCTTCCTCGTAAGGCAGACGTTTGCTTTCCTCGTCTTGCGGCGTGTGCATGCTGCAGATGATGTCGATGAGCCCTTCAGCGACCGCTTGAACGACGGCGAGCCGGTCTTCTTCTGACCGCAAAGGTGGCTTCAACTTAAAAAACGTGCGGTAATCCGCGACGTCGAGTTCATTGAGCGTGAGATGGTGGACACCCACACCTGCGGTCACGTTGAACCCATTGCGCTTGGCCCGCTCCAGGGCAGGCAGCGCGCGCGCTGTCGTGATCTGGTCGGCGTGGTAGCGCGCGCCGGTCATCTCAATCAGGCCGATATCGCGGTCAAGACCCATCCGTTCTGCCATGGGTGAGACACCTGGCAGGCCGCGCAACGAGGCAAACTTGCCCGAGGTGACAGCCGCCCCGGACGAAAGGCCTGGCTCTTGGATATGTGCGATGACCAACGCGTCACAAGAGCGCGCGTAAGTGAGCGCTCGCGAAAAGACTTTGGTATTGGTCACGACTCGGTCGCAGTCGGTAAAGGCGACGGCGCCTGCGTCTTGCAGGAAGCCGATCTCTGTCATTTCCTTGCCTTCGCGTCCCTTCGTGAGGGCCGCCATTGGCAAGACACGCACGGGCGCGTCGCTGCTGGCCCGTCGCTCGATGAATTCGAGCGTTTCGGGCGTGTCGATGGCAGGCGAAGTATCCGGGCGCGTGACGATCGTTGTCACACCCCCTGCTGCCGCTGCCCGCCCTGCGGAGCGGAAACTTTCTTTGTGGCGCTCACCGGGTTCAGAGACTTTGACGCCGATGTCGACGATGCCGGGGGCGAGACACTTGCCGTCGCAGTCGATCACCTGAGGGCCGGTCACGTCTGGCGCGGGGATTTCAAAAACCTCTGAAATCCTCCCGTCTTCGACCAATAGGGCACCGATACTGTCTGACAATGCAACGGGGTCGATCAGACGGGCGTTGGTAAACAGGGTTTTCGTCATCTCTATCCCGCAATCCAGATCATTAGACCGACAAGCCCGAAAAGGACCAAAAGCGCGATCGTCGCGACCATGCCGCCGATACGGGCGTCGGACTTCGGCTTTTGTTTTATCTCGTGCTGAGACAACGTTCCTGCCGCCCCGTCGGATTGAAGCGGTGTAATCTTCGCGGCGGCCGGGCCTTCTTCTTTCAGGGTCGCGATCAGCGCCGCATCTGGCGCGTCTGCTAAAGCCACTTCTGCACCACCAAAAGCGCCGGATCGGATGACCACGAAATTGTCTTCTGACGCGTCTTGCAGGCCAACGGCGTCTGCTATGGCGTCGCTGTCAATGCCGTACCCCATCGCCAGGAATGGTGCGAGGCCGAGGCCCTTTAGGCTATCTGCTGCAATCAACTGGACATCAGTACTCTTCGCAATGATCACGCCCAATGATTTTTCAAGTGGGGCAAGGTCTGGCGCGGTTTCCAGCGCATGAAACAGCGGTTCACTGAGGCGAAAGACACGGATCATACCGTGTTCTGTCGCAGCGACCGTCAGGCTCATACCATGACCCCTTCCAGCTCCGCGCCGCGTTTGGCCCGCAAATTGCGTGCCAAAAGATCCATCGCGGCCATGCGTACTGCAACACCCATTTCCACCTGGGTTTGAATGACAGACCGATTGATGTCGTCTGCGATGGTCCCATCAATCTCAACGCCTCTGTTCATCGGCCCTGGGTGCATGACGATGGCGTCATCTTTGGCGTAAGCCAGTTTGTCGGCGTCGAGCCCGTAGCGGTGATAGTACTCCCGCTCCGACGGGATGAACCCGCCGTCCATCCGTTCCTTTTGCAGGCGGAGCATCATTACGACGTCAACATCCTTCAGACCTTCTTCCATGCTGTCGAAGACCTCACAACCGAAGTCTGCAACGCCAGATGGCATCAGCGTCGGGGGACCGATCAACCGGATCCGATTCTCCATCTTGCCGAGCAACATGATGTTGGAACGGGCCACGCGGCTATGCGCGATATCGCCGCAAATCGCGACGGACAAACGATGCAGACGGCCTTTTGCGCGGCGGATCGTCAAAGCGTCTAACAAAGCTTGCGTTGGATGTTCGTGCTTCCCATCACCCGCGTTCAGCACGGCGGCGTTGACCTTCTGGGAGAGCAAATCAACCGCGCCCGAATTCGGGTGACGCACCACCAAGAGATCCGGGTGCATCGCGTTCAGCGTCAACGCCGTATCAATCAGCGTTTCGCCCTTCTTCACAGAAGAGGCCTGCATCGCCATGTTCATCACGTCTGCGCCAAGGCGTTTGCCTGCCAGCTCAAAACTCGCCTGCGTGCGGGTCGAATTTTCGAAAAACATGTTGATCTGCGTCATCCCGGCAAGCACGTCGCGGTGTCGGACGCTGCCTGGGTCGTCGGCATAACGATCGGCTAGATCAAGAACGGCTGTGATTTCAGTGGGGTGGAGCGGCTCGATGCCCAAAAGATGCGCGGCGCGAAAGATCATTGGCAGCTCCGGTTGAGGTTGACGCCTTATAGGGAGGGTCCTTGGCCCGCGCAACAAGATGCCTACCGTGTCGGGGACGAGCGGGGTAGAAAGGGCGTCATGGAATCGGGAGATACATTCTGGCGCGATCTGGCGATGCTGGATTGGCAGGTGGAACTGGGCGCGGATGAGGCGATCAGTGAGTCGCCGGTTGATCGCTACGCCTTGGAGCCACATCAGCCGAAACCGGCGGCCGCCGCACCAAGCAAGGCGGCACCCCCTCCGCTTTCCGCCAAGCCCGAGGAAGATCCGCGCGCAGAGGCCAAATCTGCGGCGGCCGGCGCGGCGGATTTGGCGGCGCTCGCGAAGGCAATGCAGGCTTTTGAGCATTGCGAGATCAAGAAAGGTGCCCGCAAGTTTGTGTTCTCCGATGGCACACCTGGCGCGCGGGTGATGATTGTCGGCGAGGCCCCGGGGCGCGATGAAGACCAGATCGGTCGGCCTTTTGTCGGCCAGGCCGGGCAGCTTTTGGACAAGATGCTTGCCGCGATCGAAATGGATCGGGCAGCAGAGGATGCCGCGCAGGCCGTCTATATCACCAACGTCCTACCTTGGCGGCCACCCGCAAACCGTACGCCGGAGCCAGCGGAGATTGCGATGATGCTTCCGTTTCTCGAACGCCACATCGCCCTGGCCGCACCAGATGTGCTTGTTTTGATGGGCAACACGCCCTGCCAGGCCTTGCTTGGCCGCGCGGGGATCACGCGGATCAGAGGGCAATGGACCGAAGTGCTGGGACGGCCCACGCTGCCGATGTTCCATCCTGCCTATCTGCTGCGCCAAGCGATCGCCAAGCGCGAGGCTTGGGCGGACCTTCTGGAACTCAAATCCAAATTGAAAGACACCGCATGAGCGACCGTAGCTTTCTGCCCGTTCGCATCGCAGTGCTGACCGTGAGCGATACCCGTACCCAAGACGACGACAAATCAGGGAATACGCTTGTCGCGCGGATCGAAGCGGCGGGGCATACGGTTGCGACACGGATGATCTTGCCCGATGAGCGCGATCAAATTGCGGATCAATTGCGCGCTTGGTGCGCAGATGACGGCGTTGATGTTGTGATTTCGACGGGCGGAACAGGCCTGACGGGTCGAGATGTGACCGTCGAGGCCCACCGCGATGTCTATGAGAAAGAGATCGATGCGTTTGGGACAGTCTTCACCTTCGTCTCTATGCAAAAGATCGGCACTTCCGCGATCCAAAGCAGGGCGACGGGAGGGGTAGCGCAGGGCACATACCTCTTCGCGCTACCCGGCAGCCCCGGGGCCTGCAAGGATGCTTGGGATGAAATTTTGGTCAAACAGCTCGATTACAGGCACATGCCCTGTAACTTTGTTGAGATTTTTCCGCGATTGGACGAACATTTGCGCCGGAAGTAACTGTTTCGCGCGTTGAACTGGTTAGGACCGTCCTGCGTACTACCTTTATCGCAGCCCCGACCAAGAGGATCGAACCCATGCGTTTTTTGAGACGTAGCCTGATTGGTGTATTTTTGCTGTCTGTGACCGTGGCCCTGATTGCATGGGCCGGCAGCATGGTGCGCGGCGCTGTGGAAGAACGGATGGCGCAAGAACCGCGCAGCTTCCCGCAGCGCGAACGCGTCTTTGCTGTGAACGTCTTACCGTTTGAGCCGCAGACGTTGAACCCGGTGATGACTGTGTTTGGCGAACTGGAAAGCCAGCGCATGATTGACTTGCGCAGCCCGGTTGGGGGCATTTTGCGTGCCGGCGATGTGACCCTGACCGAGGGTACAGTGGTCAATCAAGGTGAGCTGATCGCGCAAGTGGACCCCTTTGAGGCGCAATCGGCGTTGGACCGCGTGCGCGCGGATCTTCAGGATGCTGAGGCAGAGCTGCGCGATGCGGAACGAAATGTGGAATTGGCCAAGGATGAGCTGACGGCAGCGCAATCCCAAGCCACCTTGCGGACAGCTGCATTGACCCGCCAGCAAGACTTGCAACGTCGGGGCGTGGGGACGGCCGCGGCGGTCGAGGACGCAGAGCTTGCGGCATCAAGCGCGGACGCCTCCGTGCTGTCGCGCCGTCAATCGCTGGCGCAGGCCGAAGCCCGGTTTGATCAGGCGCAAACGCGCCTCGCACGCAACCAGATCAGTGTTTCTGAGGCAGAACGCAACTTGGCAGATACCCGTATCACTGCTGACTTTGGCGGGGTTCTATCGGATGTCACTGCCACATCAGGTGGGCGGATCACGTCAAATGAGCGGATCGCCCAGTTGATTGATCCAACCGCACTTGAGGTGTCATTCCGCGTATCGACGGCGCAATACACGCGATTGTTGGACGTCAACGGACGTTTGATGGGCGCAACGATCGAAGTGACGTTGGATGTGGCAGGCCTTGATTTGACCGCTCCTGGGACGATCACGCGTGAAAGCGCGGCCGTTGGCGAAGGCCAAACGGGCCGCTTGTTGTTTGCAACGCTTGAGAATGCGAGCGGGTTTCGCCCCGGTGACTTTGTGACCGTGCGCGTCCAAGAACCACAGCTTGAACGGGTCGCACTTATCCCTGCCACGGCGCTCGGTGCGGACAGTGCCGTGCTTGTTGTTGGTGAGGACGATCGCTTGCGGAGCGCCGATGTTGAGTTGCTTCGCCGCCAGGGGGATGACGTCATCATTCGGGCTCGTGGTCTGCAAGGTCAGAACATTGTCGCGGAACGCTCCCCCTTGCTTGGAGCGGGCATCAAGGTCGATCCGCTGTTGCCTGGCTCCGCCGACGCGCCGCCCGTGCCGCCTGAAATGGTCACACTTGATCCGGCCCGCAAAGCAAAGCTGGTGACGTTCGTACAAGGGTCGCGCATGCCTGATGACGTCAAAACCCGCATTCTTAGCCAGTTGGAAGAAGGTGAGATCCCTGTGGAGACGGTGAACCGTCTCGAAAGTCGGATGGGGGGTTAAACCATGCAAACAGCCGGTCAACGTTTGAACATGCGCGCCAGTGGGGTGTTGTCCTACTTCACCCGTCACAAGACGATCGCCAACCTCTTCCTCGTGCTGATGATCATGGCGGGTTTGTTTGCCTTCCCAAACATGCGCGCGCAGTTTTTTCCAGATGTCGTGGTTGATGACCTTTCGGTGAACGTCTCTTGGAGCGGGGCGGGCGCTGAGGATGTTGACGCCGCGATTGTGCAAGTCATCGAGCCAATCTTGCTCGCCGTCGACGGCGTGACCTCATCTGAAGCCACGTCGCAAGAAGGCCGGGCGCGGGTGAATCTGGAGTTTGAACCGGGCACGGATATCGACCGGGCCGCAGAAGACGTACAGGCCGCGGTCGACACGATCACAACATTGCCGGAAGATGCCGACGATCCGCAAATCCGCCGTGGCGGGTGGCGAGATCGGGTGACGGATGTCATTATTACGGGTCCGGTTGCCATCGACCAGCTTGGGCGGTTTGCTGATGAAATGGTCACCCGGCTTTTTGCCGAAGGGGTCACCCGCGTCTCGATCAATGGTGTCGCAGCGCCATCCACCATTGTTGAAGTGCCATCTTTATCGCTGATTGAGCACGACATCGGCCTTGCGGACATCGCCGACCGGATACGGGAAGAGGCTGATGCGGACCCCGCAGGTGATGTGTCTGGTGCGGCAAGGGTGCGGACAGGTGTCGCCAAGCGAACCGCAGAAGATATCTCTGCCATCATATTGCGGGCGAACCCGGACGGCTCCAGCTTGACGATTGGCGATGTTGCGAACGTGCGTGTTGAGGGCACCGATCGAGACCGGGCTTACTATGTCGGCGAAAACCCAGCTGTTCAGATCAATGTGCAGCGTAATGCCCAGGGCGACGCGATTGGTATTCAAGAGACGGTCGAAGAGGTCGCCGAAGAGATGATGGCTTCGCTGCCGTCCGGGGTCACGATTGACCTAACCGCGACGCGAGCAGAGGTGATTACGGGGCGTCTGAATATCCTTCTCGACAACGGATTGGTCGGACTGGCGCTTGTTGTCAGTTTGCTCTTTTTGTTCCTGAACGCGCGCACCGCCTTTTGGGTCGCAGCAGGCATTCCTGTGGCGATGTTGGCGGCCATCGCGCTGATGTATGTTTCGGGCCTCACCATCAACATGATCTCGCTTTTTGCGTTGATCATTACGCTTGGGATCGTGGTAGATGACGCGATCGTGGTCGGCGAACATGCGGATTTCCGGGCACGACAATTGGGGGAAGACCCAACCATAGCAGCTGAAAACGCGGCGACACGGATGTTCAGCCCTGTATTCTCCTCAACCCTGACAACGATCATTGCCTTCTTTGGGCTGGTGGCCATTGGTGGGCGCTTTGGCGATCTCATCGCTGATATCCCCTTTACGGTGATCGTGGTTCTGGCGGCATCTTTGGCCGAATGTTTTCTGATCCTGCCGCACCACATGTCAAAGTCGATTGTGACGGGGGGCAAAACTGCTTGGTATGACATGCCTTCCTATGTGGTGAACATCGGTTTCACCTGGGTCAAAGAACACCTGTTTCGCCCGTTCATCGCCGCCGTTGTTTGGGCCCGCTATCCGGTTTTCGCGGGGACGTTGGTTCTTTTGGCAAGCCAGGCGTCATTGCTGATTACAGGTGATGTCCAGTGGCGGTTTTTCTCGGCGCCGGAACGCGGCACCGTGACGGGCAACTTTGCAATGCTGCCAGGTGCTACACGCGAAGATACGATTGAGATGATGCGCGAGATGCAACGCGCTACCGAAGAGCTCGGTGCAAAATATGAAGCAGAGCATGGGATCAATCCGCTTGAATATGTGGTCGCCCAAGTCGGCGGCGGGTCTGGCCGCGGTATCTCTGGCGCGGATAGCAAGGATGCGGATCAATTGGGCTCTATTTCCATTGAGCTGATCGACGCGGACAGCCGCCCCTATACGAGCCGTACGTTTGTGTCGGAGCTGCAAGACAGTGTCCGACAACATCCTTTGGCCGAAACCGTCAGCTTCCGTAGCTGGGGAAGCGGTCCGGGTGGCGACAGCCTTGATGTGCAGATGTTTGGGGCCTCGACCGAGACGTTGAAGGCCGCTGCGGAGGGGTTGAAGACAGAGCTGGCCCGCTTCCCCGAGATCACGGGCCTCGAAGATACGCTGGCTTACGACAAAGAAGAGCTGATCCTTGATTTGACACCGCAAGGCCAAGCGCTGGGTTTGAACATCGATACGTTGGGTCGCACGTTGCGTAACAAGCTTGGTGGGATTGAGGCAGCGACCTATCCAGATGGCCCCCGGTCAGCCACCATTCGCGTGGAGTTACCGGACGGGGAGTTATCCGCTGACTTCCTGGACCGCACGCAAATCCGGACACCAAGCGGCATCTATGTGCCCCTTGCAGATGTGGTCACGGCCGAAAGTCGAACCGGATTCTCAACAGTGCGGCGCGAGAATGGCATCCTCCTTATCTCCGTTTTGGGTGACTTGGATGATGAAGATGCGGAGCGCGCGACTGACATTCAGCGCACCATCAATGAAGACATCCTGCCAAGGATCGAAACCCGCTTTAGCGTCGAAACCGCGCTTTCCGGCCAAAGTGAGCAAGAACGGGCGTTCCTTGCCGATGCGCAAACCGGATTGGTTCTGGTGCTCGCGGGGATCTACCTGGTGTTGTCTTGGATCTTCTCAAGCTGGACCCGTCCGGTGGTGGTGATGGCGATAATTCCATTCTCGCTCGTTGGGACGATCTATGGGCATAACGCTTGGGGCATTCCGATGAGTATGTTCACCGTCGTTGGGTTGTTGGGGATGGTGGGTATCATCATCAACGATTCGATTGTTTTGGTGACCACAATTGATGAATACGCGAAGGAACGTGGGCTGATCCCCGCGATCATCGACGGGACCGTCGATCGCTTCCGCCCCGTGTTGTTAACAACCCTGACGACCGTTCTTGGCCTGACCCCGTTGCTTTATGAAGGATCAAACCAGGCGGAGTTCTTGAAGCCAACGGTTGTGACACTCGTGTTTGGGTTAGGCTTTGGCATGGTGCTTGTTCTAATGGTCGTTCCCTCGCTCATGGCAATGCAAGAGGACTTCAGCAAACAGATAATGGCGGCACGTCGCGCACTGCGGCCGGGGCGTTTTGCGGCAACCTGGCCGGCGATGTTGGGGGCCGGTGTGGCGCTGGTTTTGTTTGGCCTGCTGATTGGCCCGATCTTGGTCACTGGCGAAGCCCTGCCGCAACTGACACGTGTCTTGCCGATGCTATCGGGCGGGATGACAACAGCCCTGGGCGTGTTTGCGGCAGCTGTCGCGGCTGTTCTCGCAGTGATCTACATCATTGTCGGCCCGTTTGTGGGCCGGCAGGTGCGGCAGGCTTAACCGCTTAACCGGCGGAGCAGCCCTGTACATCAACGGCGTAGCCGTCACCAAAGAGCGTGATACGCACTGCGGATCTGTCCAGTGCAAAGCTACTGGCCGTCACATGGACCATGTCTACCGTGGCCGATAGCGCGCCAGCGGAATAGGTGACATCGGACTGGGATACCCAAACCTCTGGATTGCCGGCTTCGATCACGACGGCTTCCACCGGGCCAAGGTTTGGCATTGGCATCGAAGCCGTCACCTCAAGACCATCACGTGCCGGTGCGATGGTGCAGGAGGCGGATGCAACGCCAGCATCTGCGCCAGCCACCGGCTGATTGATCAAACTCGCAGTGATCGCGCCATCGCGGCGACCGTCGGGCGGTAGTTCTGCAGCGAATGGCAAGGTCACGGGAATGCAAATGTCATCGCAAACGCCAAAGGTGACCTCGCCCGCCATCGTGATTGACGCGCCAGGTTTCGCCGGCGACAGCTCAATCGGCAGCAAAAGACTGTCTTCGTAACCAATGGTTTGCATGCCGTTTTGATCAAGCACATCTGGTACAGGCCAGTGGAACTGCGCCGCTGTGATGTTGTTTGACCCTGTCCAGTCGAACTGCGGCGGGATCCCCGCGTCACCCGGTGTTCGCCAATAGGTCTTCCAACCGGGTTTAAGCGTCACGCGCAACGCAGTCATATGCGTCCCTTGCGGTGTCTGCCATCCAGGGATGATGTCGAGCGACACCACATCCGCGAACGGGTCGGCCGCGGTGGGCGGGGCGGCAGCGAAGCCCAGGAGGCCTGCAAGAAGGAGAATCGATGGGTGTTTCATGGCTTTCACCTTCATAAGTGTTTCAGGCTGAAACTGAACTCACGTTGTGGCGAGACTTGCGTGAAAGGGCTCTTGCGCCACAGTTCGGGGCGGGCCATGGTGCCCGCTATGCAACCCCATCAGATGGATCTCTGTGGCAAGCTATTGATTGCGATGCCCGACCTTGGCGGCGACACGTTTTCGCACAGCGTGGTCTATATGTGTGCCCATTCGGACGAAGGGGCGATGGGGTTGATTGTGAACAAGCCCGCGCCTGATATTCGCTTTTCGCACCTCTTGGAGCAGTTGGGGATCGAGACCCAGCCGGGTGTGCGGGACATTCGAGTCCACATTGGCGGACCGGTGGAGCATGGGCGCGGATTTGTGCTGCATACGGATGACTACAGGTCAGAGACGGGGACGTTGGACGTCGACAACCGGATCAGCATGACCGCGACTATGGATGTGCTTGAAGACTTGGCGCAAGGCCGGGGGCCTGACACTTCCATGCTGGCGTTGGGGTATGCTGGATGGGGTCCTGGCCAACTCGAAGACGAGATTGCCAACAATGCGTGGCTGACCTGTGACCCGAAAGAAGAAATCATCTTTGGGCGCGCGAATGAACACAAATGGTCGGCTGCTTTGAAGGTCTTGGGGATCGACCCCATTTTGTTGTCAGGCGCGTCTGGACGGGCGTGAACGATGTCTGCGCCGCTTGGCAGGATCATTATCTATACCAAGAAAATTGACGAAATGGCCGCATTCTACGCGCGGCACTTTGGGTACAGCGTTCACCGGGATCCAGAAGATCGATTGGTCGCGTTGGAGCCACCAGGTGCCGGTGCTGCCCTATATCTGCATCCGGCTGGGCAACGTCAAAAAGATGGCCAAGTGATGGTGAAGCTTGTGTTTGATGTTGAGGACGTGGACGCCTTTTGTGCTGAGGCGGCCAAGGCTGGTCTTACATTCGCCCGGCCTTTCAAGGCGGATGGCTATACCTTTGCAAATGCTAAAGACCCCGCGGGCAATTCAATATCGGTGTCCAGTCGGGCGTTTCGCGGTCGAATCTAGCGCGCGGTGGTTTGATCCAAAGGAGCGCCCTTCGGGCGCGCGACATGTTTTATTCGGTCACGCAAGTGTTGCGGTAGGCGATGGTGCGGGACGCCTGCGGCGGGCAGGTATTTTTGTCCAAAAGAAATGAGGGTTGCCCCTTTAAGAGGCCGTGTCTGCGATGAGGGCTGCAACGATGGCCTTGGCGCTGTCGCTGTCCCAATGGGCGTCGCCCTGCAGGCGCGCGATTTCTTGGCCGTCACGGTCAAGGATTACCGTGATGGGGAGGCCGAGGACACCCATACCGCGCGCGAGTTTTTGTTTAGGGTCCGCGTGCAGCGGCAGGTTGTCCACGTCAATCTCATTAAAGAAGCGCTCCATTGCGGGGCGCGGGTTGCGGCCCGTTGCGATCGTGACAACTTGGAAATCTGCGCTGCCGAGCTCGGTTTGCAGATTGGACAGGCCCGGCATTTCGGCCCGGCACGGTGCGCACCAGGTGGCCCAGAAGTTCAATACGGTGATTTGGCCTTCGAAAGCGGCCAAAGTCATGTCGGCCCCGTCTTCGCTCATGAATGTGGCGTCTGAGACAGCCTCCGGCTCCGCATGGAACTGGAGTTTGCGCATGTCGCCGTCGCGCAGCGCTTCATAGGCGCTCATGTCCGCCATTGCAGTGTTTGCACCCAAGGCGGCGCAGGTATAAAGCCCCAGACCAATCAAACGCGAAGTAAACTGACGCACGAAGGTGTCCTTTCATATGACCAAATCCGCGAATGCAATGTGGGGTGGGCGGTTCGCCGCTGGACCAGACGCCATTATGGAAGCCATCAACGCCTCCATCGGGTTTGACCAGCGTCTTGCCGCACAAGACATCGCAGGGTCGCGCGCCCATGCCGCGATGCTCGCCGCCACAGGCATCATTAGCGATAACGATGCGGAGGCGATCCGGGAAGGGCTGCTCACCGTATTGTCAGAAATTGAAAAGGGTGAATTTGTCTTTTCGACGGCGCTTGAAGACATTCATATGAATGTTGAGGCGCGGTTGAAGGAGATCATTGGCGAACCGGCAGGTCGGTTGCACACGGGCCGGTCGCGGAATGATCAGGTCGCGACCGACTTTCGGTTGTGGGTGCGTGACCAATGTGATGCGGCGGATTCGGCGCTTGAGGCCTTGATGAAGGCCCTGTTGGGGCAGGCCGAAGCCGGGGCAGATTGGGTGATGCCTGGGTTTACCCATTTGCAAGTGGCCCAGCCGGTGACCTGGGGCCATCATATGTTGGCCTATGTCGAGATGTTTGGCCGGGATCGCGCCCGGTTTGCCGATGCCCGCAAACGGATGAATACGTCACCGCTTGGCGCGGCGGCTTTGGCGGGGACGTCTTTTCCGATTGACCGGGACATGACGGCGGCGGCGCTGGGCTTTGATCGCCCCATGGCCAATTCGCTGGATGCGGTATCAGATCGCGATTTCGCATTAGAGTTTCTGGCGGCGGCTTCAATTTGTGCGATGCATATGTCGCGGCTCGCCGAAGAACTGGTGATTTGGTCGTCTGCCCAGTTCCGGTTTGCGAGGATGTCGGATCAGTGGTCGACGGGATCATCGATTATGCCGCAAAAGCGGAACCCGGATGCGGCAGAGCTGATCCGCGCTAAGATCGGTCGGATCTTTGGGGCGAATGTGGCTTTGATGACGGTCATGAAAGGCTTGCCGCTGACCTATTCGAAGGACATGCAGGAAGACAAAGAGCAGGTCTTTGATGCAGCCGATAACCTCATACTGGCCTTGGCAGCTATGGCTGGGATGATCAAAGACATGGACGCGAATGTGGAAGCTTTGGAGGCCGCTGCGGCCACCGGATTTTCGACGGCCACAGACCTTGCCGATTGGTTGGTGCGAGAATTGGGCCTGCCGTTCCGCGATGCCCATCATGTGACCGGATCGCTGGTGGCGATGGCAGAGGCGAAATCTTGCGACCTCCCTGAATTGTCACTGGCCGACATGCAATCGGTTCACCAGGATATCACTGCAAGCGTGTTTGACGTGTTGGGAGTGAAGAACTCTGTCGCGTCGCGCACCAGCTTTGGCGGCACAGCGCCTGCGAATGTGCGGGCGCAGGTGGAGGTTTGGAAAGGTATCTTGGCATGAGAGTTGCGGTTTTTGCTTTGGTGACTTTAGGACTGATCGGTTGTGGGGCCAATGGGGCGCCGCTGCGTCCGACAAGCAGTGCGAACCTCTCAGTCGGCACAAATGGCGTTTCAGCGGGAACGAATGTGGGTGTCACGAACGGCGCGTTTTCCCTGAACCTCGGGCAGAGCTTTTCCAATTGATTTTCCGGCCCCGCGCCACAGGTTGCGCGGAAGAGCGGGAGATCAAACGATGCGCTACCTTTGGCTGGCTTTGGCGGTGTGGGGCACCATCCACCCGATGTACTATTTCATCAGTTGGTTTCAGGCGAACACCTGGGACATCATGGCAATGGTCGATGCCTGGCACGTGAACGCCGCCACCAGTGGGCTGGTGTGGGATCTGACGATTGCGGCTGTGGCTTTGACGATCTGGGTGATTGTGGAAGCGGTCCAGACCAAGGATTGGTTGCGTCTGCTGGCGGTGCCGGCGACGTTTTGTATTGGGGTCAGCTGTGGCTTGCCGTTGGCCTTGTATTTGCGGAGCCGGGCTTGATCCAATGGACGCGCTGCCGCGCGATACCCGGTTCTAAAAGGGGCGGGTGATCACGTGATCGCGCCGCGCCGTGGGGATGTGAGGGTGCGCAGCCTCCGGCGGAGGTATTTTTGTCCAAAAGACGCTTGGGGTTGGTCTGCTTTCTGGTATGGAGGCGTCTGGACGTGCTGAAGGACCGCTGAGATGGACCATTTTCTCTATCGCGATGGGGCATTGTATGCCGAGGATGTGCCGGTGGCGGAGATTGCCGCTGCCGTGGGCACGCCGTTTTATGTCTATTCGACAGCAACGCTGAAACGCCATTTTCAGCTGTTTGATGAGGCGCTGGACGGGCTGGACCATCTGGTGTGCTTTGCGATGAAGTCCTTGTCCAATCAGGCGGTTTTGGCTGTTCTGGCGGAGGCCGGGGCCGGAATGGATGTGGTGTCCGGCGGAGAATACGCCCGTGCAAAAGCAGCCGGTGTGCCGGGTGAGAAGATTGTGTTCTCCGGTGTCGGCAAGACCGTTGATGAGATGAAGCTGGCCCTGACCGGTGGCATTCGCCAGTTCAATGTGGAGAGCGAGCCAGAAATGGTGGTTCTTGACCAGGTGGCTCAATCGCTTGGTAGGCTGGCCCCGATCACCGTCCGGGTGAACCCGGATGTTGATGCCAAGACCCATGCGAAGATCGCCACCGGTAAGTTTGAGAACAAATTTGGCATTCCCATCAGCCGCGCCCGTGAGGTTTACGCCCTGGCCGCGAAGATGCCAGGGCTGAAGGTGATCGGGATTGATGTGCATATCGGCTCCCAACTGACCGAATTGGCACCGTTTGAGGCGGCTTATATGAAGGTGGCTGAGTTGACGCAGCAGTTGCGGGCGGACGGTCATGAGATCAGGCGCCTTGACCTGGGGGGCGGGTTGGGGATTCCCTATGCCCGGTCGAACGAGGCCCCGCCGTTGCCGTCTGATTATGGCGCGCTGATCAAACGCACTGTGGGTGACCTCGATGTCGAGGTGGAGATTGAGCCTGGCCGTCTCATTTCCGGGAATGCCGGATTGATGGTCTCGAAGGTCATCTACGTCAAAGAGGGCGAAGACCGGCAGTTTTTGATCATTGACGGCGCGATGAACGACCTGATCCGTCCGGCGATGTATGAAGCCTATCATGACATTGTCCCGGTGGTGGAGCCTGCCCCGGCGACCTTGCCTGCGACATATGATATTGTTGGGCCAGTGTGTGAGAGCGGTGATACCTTTGCCAAATCCCGCGCCATGGCGCCGCTGAACGCGGAGGATTTGATCGCTTTTCGCTCTGCCGGGGCTTACGGTGCCGTGATGGCGTCGGAATATAACTCGCGCCCCTTGATTCCAGAGGTGCTTGTGAAAGACGATCAATTTGCGGTTATCCGCGCGCGCCCTACCTATGAAGACATGATCGCACGCGATACGCTTCCCCCGTGGCTTTGATCGGCTTATGGTCTGAGTCACCCCTGATGAGGACGGACCCCTGACCACTCAGCCGACCCCACGATTGATGCAGCACCTCCGCTGGCCCGTGACAGCCACGCGCCTTGGGATGATCGCAGAAAACATCACCCGGGCGTTTTGGCCGGCGTGGTCAGTGCTTTTCGTGGCGCTGGCGCCTTTGCTGTTTGGTTGGCAAGACTCCGTGGCGCGCGAATGGGTCTGGGCTTGGGGCGCTATTGCCCTGGTCGCGTTTGCAGCAGCCCTGATTTGGGGCGCGCGGCGATTTGAGGTGCCGCAACAGGCGGCTGCCGTTCATCGCGTGGATGCGGCCCTGCCGGGTCGTCCGATTGCCGCGGTTGCCGATACTCAAGCGATTGGCAGCGGTGATGCGGCCTCAGAAGCCGTTTGGCAGGCGCATGTGGCGCGTATGGAGGCACGCACGCGGGATGCCGCCGCCGTAGCGCCTGACTTGCGTGTATCGGATCGAGACCCTTTCGGGCTTCGTTTTATTGCGCTGCTGTTTTTCGCCGTCGCGCTGCTTTTTGGGTCGATCTTCCGAATTGGGGTGATGCCGACCTCCAATGTGCCCGATGCCCTTGCGACCGGCCCTGTTTGGGAAGGCTGGGTTGAACCACCTGCCTATACGGGCAAACCCTCAATTTATCTCAATGACGTGCCGGCTGGGGGGCTTTATGTCCCGGAAGGGTCGCAAGTTACCCTGCGCATCTATGGCGAAGTGGGAGAGTTAACGGTCACCGAGACCATCTCCGGGACACCTGTCGAAACGGCTGAAGCCGAGACAGACGCGCCGACAGGACAGATGCAGTTTATTGCCAAGCAAGACGGCAACTTGACGATTGCTGGCGAAAACGGGGCCGAGTGGGGCTTTGTTGTTGTGCCAGATCAGCCGCCCCTGGTGGAGTTCACCGGTCCAGTTGAAGCGGACGCAATGGGCGAAATGTCGCAACCGTTTTTGGCCATGGATGACTACGGCGTCGTGTCGGGAACCGCGACGATTGCGTTGGACCTTACTGCAGTGAATCGCCGCCATGGATTGACCGTAGATCCAGAGGGTTTTGAGCCTTTGGTGATCGATTTGCCAATGCCCTTCACCGGTGATCGCACCGACTTTGAAGAATTTATTGTCGACGATTTTTCCGAACATCCTTTGGCGAATTTGCCCGTTACGATGACTTTGGAAGTCGTCGATGCGGCAGGCCAGGTCGCGTCCTCGCCGGCGGAACCGTTGATCTTGCCAGGTCGTCGCTTCTTCCAACCTTTTGCGAAGGCAATCATTGAACAGAGGCGCGATCTGATGTGGTCGCGCGAAAATACAAAGCGGATCAGCCAGGTGATGAAGGCCATCGCGCACCGTCCAGAGGGGTTGTTCTCGAACGAAGTCACCTATCTGCGGATGCGTACGATTATGCGCCGGATCGATAGCTTTGTCGGCGAGGAGATGCCGCTAGAAGCGCGCGACGAATTTGTCCAAGCACTGTGGGATCTGGCCATCCAGCTGGAAGATGGGACCCTGGCGGATGCGCGCGAGAGATTGCGCCGCGCGCAGGAGCGTTTGGCGGAAGCCATGCGCGATGGCGCTTCTGACGAAGAGATCGCGGAGCTCATGCAAGAGCTGCGCGAAGCGACGGATCAGTATCTTGATCTTCTCGCCCAGGAGATGGACCCGGAAGAGAGTGAGCTGGATCAGTCTGATACCGGTCAGCAGGGCCAGGAGTTTAGCCAAAGCCAGCTCGACGCGATCATGGATCGCATTCAGGAGTTGATGGAAGAAGGCCGGATGGCGGAGGCGCAGGAGTTGATGGAGGAATACAATCGCCTTCTTGAAAACCTGCGTATGACCCAGAGCCAAGGTGGTGGCGGAGAAGGCCGCCGGACGCCGGAGCAACAGGCCATAGAAGATCTGGCAGAGACGCTTGAAGACCAAGAGCAACTGTCGGACGACGCGTTCCGTGAATTGCAAGAACAGTCAAACCCTGAACGCCAGCGTCGTGAACAGCTTGACCAAGGCCAGCAAGGACAGCAGGGGCAACAAGGCCAGCAACAGCCGGGCCAGCAGGGTCAACAGGGCCAGCAGCAAGGCCAAGGACAAGAAGGTCAGCAAGGTGGACAACAAAACCAGGACGGTCAGTCCGGGACGGGACAATCCTTTGGCCAAGAAGGCCAACAAGGGGATCAAAGTGACCAGGGCCCTGGTGGTGAAGGTGGCGGTTCCCCGGATGCCGGAGAATTGGCCGAGCGGCAGCAGGCCCTGCGCGAGGGATTGAACCGCCTGCGCGATGCGCTGCCGTCGCTTGACGGTGAGGCGGGCGAACGTGCCGAAAATTCGTTGGGCCGGGCCGAAGGGGCTATGCGGCGGGCTGAAGATGCCTTGGAGGGCGGTGACCTGGCAGGCGCGATCGAAGAGCAAGCGGAAGCCTTAGACGCATTGCGCAACGGGCTGCGCAATCTGGATCGCGCCTTCGCAGAGAACCAAAATCAGGAGCAAGGTCAGGGTCAAGCGGAAGGCCAAACCTCGGGTCAATCGCAGGACAACACCGACCCCCTTGGCCGCGAGAGCGGGGCGACAGGCGGTAATGTGCGGACGGGCGAAAGCCTGTTGCAGGGGGATGATGTGTATCGTCGCGCAGAAGAACTGCTAGACGAACTGCGCCGCCGCAGTGCTGATCAAGAGCGGCCAGATGTTGAGAAAAACTACCTCAAACGCCTGCTGGAGCAATTCTAGCCGTCGCTTGGCGTGTCGTCCGCGGCCGGGCCAAGAAGGTCGCGTACCTTCTCGTCAAGCCAGATCCGGCCAGCGTCTACGGCGGTGACGTAGCTGTCCACCGCGCCGGCCAGGGCAGGCACAGCGGCTTTGATCGCGTCTGCTTGCACGTAGACTGCGACAAGCGCCGCGAAGATAAGTAGGACGAAGATGAAGGCACGTCGGAAGCCGCGCCGCTCCCGGACCTCCCCTGCGGCGCCATCGGCTGTGCCGCCGTCGCTTCCATCTGACTGGGACTGAAGGCTAGAGTTAATCTCTTCAATATCGGGAAGGCGCGACTTGCGGGACGTGGGTTCAGCGGATGTTGCCGCTCCCGCGACTGCGCCAACAGAAGCTGCTGCGGTCGTCGCAGCAGCGCGCGTTTTATCTGGGACTGTCTCCGGGCTTGGGCGCCGCGGCGTTGCGGGATCAGAGAGGCCAAGATCAGTTTGGCTTTCAACGGGCGCAGCTGGCGCCTCATTTTGGCGTTTCTGAGTCTCACGGGCCGCCTCTTCGCGCAGAATACCCGCCACCGACGGATCAACCTTGCGTCGCTCCCCGGCTGGTTGAGGGGCCGGCGCTGCATCTGCAGATGACACTTCACCGGTGATCGGTCGAGGCCGTCGGGGTTCTGCGGCGGCATCGCGTGCCTCCGATTCCCCGGGTCTCTCAAACCAAGTATGGGCGCAATTTGAACATTGCACATCGCGACCTGCAGCTGGAATAACATCGTCGGCGATGGCGTATTGCGCCCCACAATTTGGGCATATCAACCGCATTTCTTGTCCCCTTCCCCAGGCTCAACCCACGGGCTGCCAGCGTTGCCTATGTGTTAACAATCACACTGCAAAACACCAGTGTTTTCGGCAAGCAAAAGGCTGGAATTGATTGTAACCTGTTGCAAATTTGGGCAATACACGGATGCGAAGGGGAGTGGCGCGACGTGATTGAGTTGAAGAATGTTGCCTTTCACTATGGCAGTGAAAACCTCTTTGATCAGGTTGATTTGTCGCTGGAACCGGGGAGCTTCCATTTTTTGACAGGTCCGTCGGGTGCTGGGAAAACGACCTTATTGAAACTGTGTTACGGAGCCTTGTTTGCGACGGCAGGGCAAGTTGCTGCATTTGGTCGACCGCTTGACCCAGAAACGCGCGACGAAACGGCAAAGGCGCGACGCCGGATCGGCGTTGTACATCAAGATTGCAGTTTCCTTGACCATTTGACTGTCGCCGAGAATGTTGCGTTGCCTCTGACAGTTACGGGGCGCCAGGACCTTTTGGGAAACCTCGAAACGCTGCTGCGTTGGGTCGGATTGGGCAAGGTCGCGGGACAGTTGCCTCCGTCCTTGTCTGGAGGGGAGCGGCAGCGCGTCGCCTTAGCACGTGCAGTGATTACATCCCCTGACGTTATCTTGGCAGATGAGCCGACAGGCAACATTGACTGGGACATGTCAGAGCAGTTGCTGGGCCTTCTCATGGATTTGAACGCCTCAGGGAAGACAATTGTTTTCGCGACCCACGACATGCCATTGATCCGACATGCAAAAGGGCTTGTCCAAGCGCGGGTGATGCGTTTGCGGGATGGGAAATTGCAACAAGCGGGCGCTGATCTATGAATTTGCAGGCTGTCATCGAGGTCCTGCGCGGGGATCAGCAGGCAGAGCGCGCCATTCCAAAACGCGGCTTTACCGCCCAACTCACCACCCTGACGGCGGCGGCACTGGCTTTCTTGGCCGTCTTTGTCTTGGCCGCCTCTTTGTCCGCCAGCCGGATGGCCGAGGCCTGGGCATCAGACCTTTCGGGGCTGATCACGGTGCGCATTCCGGAAGACGTGCCGGATCAAGCCGCCGTCACCGAAGCTGCGCTGACCTTTCTTTCCCAAGCACCGGGAGTGGCCGATGCCAGGATCATTTCTGCGGAAGAAGAACAAGCCTTGCTTGCGCCATGGTTGGGCCCCAACATCCCGACTGACCTTCTGCCCTTACCAAAGTTGATCGAGGTAACCCCAGCTGAGGAAGGGGCGGATTTCGTCCTCCTCGGCACGCAGTTAAGTGCGGCGGTGCCTGGCGCATTGCTTGACGATCATAGTAGCTGGCACCGGCCATTGGTAGCGGCCGCGCAGCGCGCGCGGCTTCTGGCCTGGGGTTCGGTTGGGCTGCTCATCGCCGTCTTGGTAGGCTTGGTGACTTTGGCGGCTCAGGTCTCCTTGATCAGCAACCGCCAAACGATTGGCGTTTTGCGACTCGTTGGGGCGACAGATGACTATATCGCACAGGCCTTCGTCCGCCGTTTTACCATGCGCGGCTTGTTCGGAGCGGCGGCGGGCACGCTCTGCGGGATGCTCGCTATCCGTCTCGTCGTGACGCCGAGCCTCTCCGCCGGTCTTGGACTGCCCATGCCATTTCCAGGGTGGCACGCCACCTGGCTTGTCTTTATCCCCATCCTCAGCGGTGCCACCGCGTTGATCGCGACACGGCTATTTGCGCATCGGGCGTTAAAGGAGATCCCATGAGTTACGCCTTCCAATGGTTACGGTCGCTGATCTTCAATTTGCTGATGTATGTGGCGATGCCTATCGTTGGGTTACTGTATTTGCCGTGGGCGATTGCCTCTCCCAAAGGGGCCATCGCAGCCTGCCACCGCTATGCGAATGTCGTCCAATGGCTTGCCCGGGTCTTGATTGGATTACGCGTTGAGGTGCGGGGCACGCCGCCGACCGGCGAGGTCATGATGGCTGCGAAACATCAGTCATTCTTCGACGTGATGGCGATTTACAGCGCTGTACCATACGGCAAATTCATCATGAAAAGCGTCCTGAAGTATGCGCCAGTTTTTGGCTGGTTTACCTTGCGTATGGGGGCGATCGCCGTCGATCGTGGCAAGCGTGGCGCGGCTATCAAAAAAATGGTCGAGGACGTCAAAGCGGGGGCCGACATGCCTGGCCAGGTCATGATCTACCCGCAAGGCACACGCGTCGCGCCGGGGGAGTACAAGCCTTACAAGAAAGGCACTGCGGCCTTGTATGAGGCGTTGGGTCAGCCCTGCATTCCGATCGCAACAAATATCGGGGTCTTTTGGCCAAAGCGCGGGGTGCATCGGCGGGCAGGAACAGCCGTGGTTGAGTTTCTGGACCCAATTGAGCCCGGAATGGACCCGGACGCCTTCCTGGCACTTGTGGAAGACAGGATTGAAACGGCATCACATGCCTTGGCCGCGGAGGCAAATGCAAAGTTATGACCAAGATCACCGAGATTGCTGAGCTGGAGGCGCTCTATGGAACGCCTGGCAAGCCTGCGCAGATCAAGGTTACGTCATATTTGACACCAAGCTACAAAGCATGGATTGCGAAATCGCGGCTTTGCGTGCTGACCACCGTCGGGCCGGATGGTACCGACGGTTCGCCGCGTGGGGACGACGGCCCGGTGGTTCGCATTCAAGACGACCGGACCCTTTTGATGCCCGACTGGCGGGGCAACAACCGCATGGACAGCCTACGCAATATCGTCACGGATGGTCGGGTAAGCCTGATGTTTATGATCCCCGGATCGAATAACGTGATGCGTGTAAACGGAACAGCAATTGTGAGCGTTGATCCGGATCTGATCGCGCGCTTCGCGCGCGGCGAACTGGCCCCGCGATCGGTGATCGTGATCCGTATCGTCGAAGTCTACAGCCAATGTGCTCGGGCGTTGATGCGCGCCCGCACCTGGACCGCAGGCGACGAGAGCGTTGGTCTGCCAAGCGTGGGCGATATGCTCAAGGACGTGGAAGCGGGGTTCGATGGCGCTGATTACGACGCGACTTGGGGCGCCCGAGCATCACAAACGATGTGGTGACGTCCGGCCCCATCCGCTGGCGCATGTCGCGGTTGCACCCGCATGCGCTGACGCTCGACGATGAACCTTTGATTAAGGGGGAGGTGACCGCGGATGCCCTCCACGCCCATATCGACGCCCTTCAGACCCCGCCCATCATCCAGCATCTGCGCTGCATTGCGCCCTTTGATATGGAGTCGGGCGTCCTGACCGCTGCAGGCTTCCAACAAGTTGGTCTGACGAAGATCATCCGCATTCAGTTGCCAATTAATTTCACCGTCCCTGAAACTGATTTGAAAATGCAATGGAACGGGCCGAAAGACGGGGCAGATTGGCCCGTTTGGTATGCAGCCCATTGGGACAGCTACCGGCGGACCCATGTGACGAATCCGGCACAGGACCTTGGCGCTGATCAGTACCCGGACCTCTTTGGGGATGACCTGATCGACGCTCTCTTCGCCTATCGCGGTGACATGCTTGTTGGGTTTGGAAGTCTCCGGCCGGATCAAGAACTCGGCTGGATTGATGTCACATCGCCCTCAGCTAGCGATTTTCAGGCCGTTTTGGCGCGCCACGCTGCGTCGTGCGACAGCGGCTGGCTGGGGGTCCGCCGCGCTCGAAGTGGACGATGAACATGGCGCGCTTTGGTCGATCGCATCTGACTTTGAGGATTGTCCGCGCGAGGACTTCATCATGTGGCAGCGCCCCATCTAGACCGTCACAATTTTGCGGGCCAACGCATGTTGCTATCTGCGCCTAACCCTTTGCGCACTGCGAACCAAATCACCAAAAGTGATATGATCAGCCAAGCACCACCCCAAAGTACTGTGGCGCCGCCAAACTCCTCTGCCAACATCCGCGCATCCGAGCGTAAATTTGACCGCGCGATGGTGTCGCTGAAGATGTCATAGGGGACATAGATGATGCTGGTCAGTCCGATGACTCGCAGGATCATGTCATTGATATCACGCGGCAAAAAACGCGCAATGGCGAGCATCAAAAGGCCCGTGCCAAGGCAAAAGGCAATGGCAAACCCGTCTCGGACATACAGCAAGGCGACGAGGATCATAAGCCCCCCAAAAATCGCCATCACAGCGCGATCCGCATGCGTCCGAAGCGCGCAAAGAAGCAGGCCAAGGCCAATCAGCAATGACCCGAGATAGCCAGCAGACAGGATCAAGAAGCGGCTGCCGCCCCGGCTCCAGACCTCACCACCTTGGTTGGCGGAAACCGAGAGGCTGATCACCTCTCCCCCCGTCAGCACCGTCATTGCCGCATGGGCGAGCTCATGTAAGAAAACGATGAGAATCTTCAAAGGGATGATTGCGGGCGTTTGCCAAAGCCCAAACACCAGCACGAGCAACACAAGGAGCTGCCAATGCCCGCGCAGGGCCGCCACGCTAAGCCGCCAGGCCCTTTGCGCCGAGATTGAGGTACTTTTGACGCCGCGCCGCGCGAACGTCTTCCGCGGACATCTTCGATAGGTCGTCGACCATCCCGACAAGCGCTGTGCGAACGCTTTCGATGGTCGCCTTTGGATCGCGATGCGCGCCACCCATGGGCTCAGATACGATCCTGTCGCAGACCCCAATTTCGTTCAGATTCTGGGCCGTGAGCCGCAGTGCCTCTGCCGCGTCGTTGGCCTTGCCTGCGTCCTTCCACAGAATGGAGGCGCAGCCTTCGGGGCTGATGACAGAGTAGATGGAGTGCTCCAGCATGGCGACACGGTTCGCTGTTGCAAAAGCCACAGCGCCGCCGGAGCCACCTTCGCCGATCACAACGGAAATCAGCGGCACAGAGAGTTCTAAACATTTCTCGGTCGACCGTGCGATGGCCTCAGATTGCCCGCGTTCCTCGGCCCCCTTGCCAGGGTAGGCGCCAGGTGTGTCGACCAGTGTGATCACGGGCAGACCAAAGCGGTCTGCCATGTCCATCAAGCGGATCGCCTTGCGGTAGCCTTCGGGCCGGGCCATGCCGAAGTTCCGTTCGATCCGGGATTTGGTGTCGTTGCCTTTCTCATGGCCAATCACCATCACAGGCCGACCATCAAGTCGGGCCAAGCCGCCCATGACAGCATGGTCATCTGCAAAGTTACGATCACCGGCAAGTGGGGTATATTCGCCAAAAATGGCGTCGATGTAATCCTGACAATGCGGCCGATCTGGGTGCCGCGCGACCTGGCATTTCTGCCAGGGCGTCAGATCGCCATAGAGCTTGGCAAGCAGGTCTGTCGCTTTTTCATCCAAAGCGGCGGCTTCTTTGTCCACGTCCGCTTCGGGGTTATCCCGGGCCATCGCGCGCAATTCGTTTGCCTTGCCTTCGATCTCTGCCAGCGGTTTTTCAAACTCAAGATATTGGGTCATCACATGCCTTTATGCCTCGCACGGCTGATATAGGGTGCAAGGGCTGTCAATTGCAATGTGTCGGGGGCGTCTTGAGTTAGTCGTCCCAATCTACGTTAAAAGTCGTGACGAGGTCTGTCACCTGCGCCGCTGTCAAGCCGCGCGCATTGAAGCCACGCATCATGATGGCCAAGCGGGCCGTGTCTTCGAGTTCTTCGATGGCATTGCACGCCGCCTCAACGTCTTTGCCCGCCACCACCGGCCCGTGGTTGGCTAGCATGACGGCAGAGCGCTTCCCGGCAAGCCCGCGCACCGCTTCCCCCATCGCGGGGTCACCCGGGCGAAAGAAGGGGAGGAGTTTCACCTTCCCAAGCTTCATTATCGCATAGGGTGTCAGCGGCGGAAGGAAGTTATCTTCATCGACCTCCGGCATAAGGGACCAAGCAACTGAATGACAGGAATGCAGGTGCACAACGGCGCCCGCCGTGCTGCGCGTCTCGTAAAATGCGGCATGCAGGGGCATTTCCTTTGTCGGCTGGTCGCCGTCGATCAGGGTGCCAGCCGCATCAAACCGGCTGAGCCTCCCGGGGTCGAGCCGCCCAAAGCTGGTGCCGGTGGGCGAGACCAGCAGCCCACCGTCGTCTGTCCGCGCAGAGATGTTGCCTGTGCTGCCACCAGTCAGACCCCGGTCAAACATGGATTTGGCAAGCAAACAGATCTGCTCCCGCAGTTGCGTCTCGATCATGCTAGTCCCCATCTGGCAGGGTCAATCCGGCGTTGCGGGCGTAGACTTTGGCGACAGCCGCATCGTCTTCACGTCCAAGGCCGGAACCCGCCGCGGCAAGGAATTGCTGCAAGGCAGCCGCTGCGATTGGAGCGCTGAACCCGGAGGCCCGCGCGATGTCGAGCACAATGCCCAGGTCCTTTGGCCAAATGTTTACGCTGGAATGGGGCGCATAGTCGCCCTGAACAATGTGCGGCCCTCGGTTTTCGAGCATCCAGGATGTCCCCGCACACTGCGGAATGACTTTCATGAACGTTTCGGGCGCGACGCCTTGACTGATCCCAAAGGTCATTGCCTCGGCCATGGTTGCGATGTGCACACCGGCGAGCAATTGGTTGACCGCCTTCATCGCCGATCCCGCTCCTGGGTCATCGCTTAGTCGGAAAACAGTTTCCGCGATTGCGTCGAGGACCGGCGCTGCGGTGTCAAAGGCCTGCGGGCTGCCTGACGCCATAATCGTCAGCGCGCCTTGGGCCGCTTTGATTGACCCGCCAGAGATTGGGGCGTCGAGGTAAAGGACCTCATGTTCTGCACACCGCGTAGCCATTTCGCGCGCAAATTCGGGGGCGACCGTCGCGCAGGCGATGACGACGCTACCCGGCTTCAAATGAGGGACAATGCCCTGGGGGCCGAACAACGTCGCCTCTGTCTGTGCTGCATTCAAGACCACATTCACGATGACGGATGTCTCTGGGCCAATGTCGGCGGCTGGTCCGGTCTTTCCGCCTTCTGCGATAAACTGATCGATCTGCGTTTGGTTCACATCAAAGCCAAAGACAGTCATCCCCGCCTTGATCATCGACGTAGCGATGCCATAGCCCATCGACCCTAGGCCAATGGCCGCCACTGTTGTTGTCATTTGCGTTCCTCCCTGACTGCAAATTCAGTCGTTTGGATCGGCTTTGTCCAGCGTCTTTTCTGATCCGGTGCGCGCAATGATCATACCGGCGAGGATGAGGACGACACCAAGGACCCGCGCCGATGTGTCGCCAGCCGTGCCGCTTGCAACATCAACGATCACTCCAAAGACCATCTGCCCCGCGATGATGAGCAGCGCTGTCTGCGCCGCGCCTATGCGGGTGATGGCCCAGCTCGATGCTGCGATAAAGACAAATCCGATCGGACCACCTAGATAAGCCCACCAGGGCGCCCCCCAAGGATCGCCCACAAAAAGCCCGCCGAACGCCAATCCGAAGGCGGTCACGGCCAGAAGGCCCACAAGGTGGTTCCAGTAGGACGAATGAAGGGCGGAGAGAGAAAGCGACAGGCGTCCATTGATCTGACGGCTCAGCGAGACAAGAACGCCGCCCAAAATCGCGACACCGGCGAACCAAAGCATCAGTTGGCCCCCCAGAAGATCAAGATCAGGGATCCAGCGAAGATGAGCAAAAGCGCGATAATGTCCCGCCACGTTGGCGCGCGCTTTGGAAGGCCAAGGAGCCCCCATTTGTCTGCAGCTAAGCTGAAGACCATCTGGCCTGCGAGGCCCAGGGCGATTGTCCCCGAAACCGCCAAAGGCGATTGCATCGCTGTACTTGTAAGCACGACTGTGACTGCGCCAGAGATGCCGCCAAGATAGGCCCACCCAGGGGCGGGCTTGGTGCTTGCCTTCGTCGGGCGCAGGATGAACAGCACGGCAATCGCCACGACAGTGCCCGTCAGGTGTGGTACCCAGGACGAAAACAGGACGGTGCCATATCCAGCCAAGGTTCCGTTGAACCAAACCATCAACGTCAACAACCCGCCGGTCGCGAAGGCACCGAAGAAGTCGATCAAACGGGGTGGGGCGGGGGACGGCATATTACGTTGGTGCGCCTTTTTTTGCGGGGGGACAAGGTGCGAATAACGACTGCTTTCGTCCAAAGATGACAGCCCGTAAATTTTGAAAATTTCCGTTCGACGTTTCAGCTTGAATGAAAGCGTTGACTCTCTCTTGCGGACCCTTATAAGCCGCGCATTCATTGGTGTTGGTGGCCCGCGCAAGCGGATCCCTGTCGGCCCGGCAAAATCCGGGAGGAGGACAACGCCCTTCGAAACCTAAACGAAGGAGATCAGCAGATGACAAAAAGAACTGCTGCCAAATACAAAATTGACCGCCGGATGGGCGAAAACATCTGGGGTCGTCCAAAATCCCCAGTCAACCGCCGCGAATACGGCCCCGGCCAGCACGGTCAGCGCCGCAAAGGCAAGCTGTCTGACTTCGGTATTCAGCTGCGCGCTAAGCAGAAGCTGAAAGGTTACTACGGTGACCTGACCGAAAAGCAGTTCCGCCGCATCTATGCGGAAGCAGAGCGTGTGAAAGGCGACACCGGTGAGAACTTGATCGGCCTGCTGGAGCGTCGTTTGGACGCTGTGGTTTACCGCGCGAAGTTCGTACCAACCATCTTCGCCGCCCGCCAGTTCGTGAACCACGGCCATGTGACGGTGAACGGTAAGAAAGTGAACATCCCATCTTACCGCGTGAACGAAGGCGATGTGATCGCTGTGCGTGACAAGTCCAAGCAGCTCGAACTGGTGCTGGTTGCGTCTCAGTTGCCTGAGCGTGATGTGCCGGATTACATGGAAGTTGATCACGCCAAGATGGCGGCGACTTTCACACGGATGCCAGGCCTAAGCGACGTGCCTTATCCGGTCACGATGGAACCAAACCTCGTGGTCGAATTCTACGCGAAAAACTAAACGCGACGTCCTATCGCAATGGAAAGGCCGCAGATCCCTGCGGCCTTTTTTGTTTTACATCAAGGCTGTGAGGTTGATGCCGATTGTCAAAGCGCCGATCGGTTCCCCCGTGGACTGATCAGTGATCGTCATCGACACCTGGCCCTGCACCTGTTGGGTCGACTCGTCCAATTCAATCTCGCCGTAGTGAACGCCGCCTGGTCCGACCAGGTAAGTCGCCGTGTATTTGGCCTCGTCGCCTTGCCAATAGTCGGTGGTGGGCCGGGTGGCTGCGACATTCAAGCCGCGTGCATCCATCAGCAAAGCTTCCGTAATCGCGCCGTCGGTGGCCGCCACGCGCTCGCGCAAGAAAGCAGCTGCGGGATTTGACAAGACGTCGAGTAGTGCCCCACCGCAGACAGAGTTTGCTTGTACCCGCCACGTCGCGTCCATTTCATCAATTGTGGTCTGCGGGAGAAGAGTCGTTGATGTGTTCTGCGCCTTGATCGCTTGAACCAAAATCGGGCTAGTAGCCCAGCCTGCGACGTTTTGATCGACAAAGTCGCGCATCGCTGTCTCGAATTCGTTTGCGGTCGCCGATTGCGCCAGACAGCAGAGCAAAGCTGCGGAAAGTGTTGTCGTTTGCATAAGGTAATCCCCTTTGGTTGGAACGGATTTAGCGTTGCGCCGTTCAAATAAGCGGAACGATTTGAGATTGGGTGAACGCTGCGGCGCGGCATGACCATGATCTCACACCTCTGTCAGCGCGCTTGATACTGCGCGGGATGGGCGTACATATCGAAACAGATGCAATGAAAGGGCTTTGATGCGAAATTTGCTGGCTGCGATGGCCGTCTTGCTTGTCCCCGTGATCGGGCAAGCCGAGGAGGCGGTAACGACCTTTACCTTAGACAATGGGATGGAGGTTGTGGTGATCGAAGACCACCGCGCGCCCGTGGTGACCCATATGGTCTGGTACAAAACAGGGTCGGCGGACGAACCTGAAGGTATCTCTGGCGTTGCCCACTTTCTGGAACATCTGATGTTTAAGGCGACCGAAACCCTTGAATCTGGGGAATTTTCAGAAACGGTGTCCGCCAATGGCGGATCCGACAACGCCTTCACCAGTTTTGACTATACGGGCTATTTCCAACGTATTGCTGCGGATCGCCTCGATTTAGTGATGCAGATGGAGGCAGACCGCATGAACAATCTGCGGCTGACCGAAGACGACATTGTCACTGAACGCCAAGTGATCCTTGAGGAACGCAATCAGCGGACCGAGAACAACGCCAACGCTTTGGCTCGGGAACAATTCCGCGCCGCGCTTTTCCAAAATCACCGCTATGGCGTGCCAATCATCGGGTGGAAACATGAAATGGAAGAGTTGTCGATGGACGACGTGCTCGCCTTTTATGACCTTTACTACTCGCCCAACAACGCGATCCTCGTGGTCGCTGGGGATATTTTCCCCGATGACGTCCGCGCTTTGGCGGAACAATACTACGGCGAGATTCCAGCCGAGGCGAATTTGCCGGAACGGGCGCGGCCTGCTGAGCCGCCCCATCGCGCCGAACGCCGCATCACTTACGTCGATCCCCGCGTGTCTCAGCCTTACATGACGCGGTCATATCTTGCGCCAGAGCGTGACCCGGGTGCGCAGAAAGAAGCGGCAGCTTTGGTGTATCTGGCAGAGTTGCTTGGCGGGTCTTCATTCACCTCCGCGCTTGGTACAGCACTTCAATTTGATACGCAGACAGCGCTGTTCACCAGCGCAGGTTACTTGGCATCGTCGCTTGATGTGACATCCTTTGGGGTGTCCGCGGCACCTGCCGAAGGTGTTTCGTTGTCAGAGCTCGAATCTGCAGTTGACGAAGTCATCGCAGACTTCATCGCGTCCCCAATTGACCCGGAGCGGATGGAGAGCATCCGCACCCAACTGCGGGCGTCGGAAATCTATGCCAAAGACGACGTCTCCGGCATTGCCCGGCGCTATGGCGCCGCGTTGAGCCAAAGCCTAACAGTTGCGGACGTTCAGGCCTGGCCACAACTGCTGCAAGAGGTCACCGAAGAGGAGATCAAAGCAGTCGCCGCGAAGGTGCTTGTCAAAAATAACGCGGTGACCGGTTGGGTCGTCCCGAGCGAAGAGGAGGCGAAGTGATGTTGCGTTTTGTCCTAACAACTGCCGCCGTCATCTGGGCCGGCGTGGCCCAAGCCGCGATCGATATCAAAACCGTCACGTCACCCGGCGGGATTGACGCATGGGTGGTCGAAGAACCCTCGATCCCCTTTGTGGCCTTGGAAATCCGCATTCGCGGTGGGGCCTCTCTGGATGAACCAGGCAAACGCGGCGCGACGAATTTGATGGCCGGGCTGATCGAAGAAGGCTCTGGCGACATGTCAGCGCAAGAATTTCAGGCGAAACTAGAAAGTCTCGCCGCTAGCTTCCGCTTCCGTGTATACGACGACACGATGTCCATCTCCGCGCAATTCCTGACAGAAAACCAGGACGAAGCCCTTGGGCTGTTGAAGCAAGCTTTGACCGACCCACGCTTTGACCAGGACGCGATTGACCGGGTGCGGGCACAGGTCATCACTGGCATCGCCTCTGACGCCAAGAACCCGAACCGCATTGCCAGTGCCGCATTCAACGCAGCGGCATTCGGGGACCATCCCTACGGCACAAACATGGACGGGACCGAAGAAAGCGTCGCGGCTTTGACCCAGGAAGACATGTTCACGGCCCACCGGAATGCGCTGACCCGTGACCGGATGTATGTCTCAGTTGTCGGTGACGTCAGCGCTGACACGATTGGCCCGATCCTGGACGAGCTTTTGGGCGAACTGCCTGCAGAGGGGCCGCCGCGCCCGGCCGATATCGACTTTGATCTTGAGGGCGGTGTGACTGTCGTGGACTTTGAAACGCCCCAGTCCGTGGCCCTTTTTGGTCATTCCGGGATTGAGCGCGACGATGATGATTTCTTCGCTGCTTATGTGATGAACCAGGTCTTGGGCGCTGGCGGATTTGAAAGCCGTCTGATGGAAGAAGTGCGCGAAAAGCGGGGTTTGACTTACGGTATCTCAACTTTCCTTGTGCCCAAGGTGCATGCCGAAATGGTGCTCGGCCAAGTGGCGTCTTCCAATGCGACCATCGCGCAAGCTATTGAGGTCACACGTTCCGAATGGGCGCGCATGGCCGAAGCGGGACTCACCGCTGAGGAGTTGGCGATTGCCAAAACCTATCTGACTGGGGAATACCCATTGCGGTTCGACGGCAATGGAGAGATCGCCGAGATCATGGTGGGCATGCAGATGGTGGGCTTGCCGCCGGAGTACGTGGTGAACCGCAACGATTACATCGAGGCGCTGACCCTGGAAGATATCAACCGAGTTGCATCCGAACTCTTGGACCCCGACGCGCTGCATTTCGTTGTAGTCGGGCAACCCGAGGGGCTTGAGTAAAAAGTCCCGCCGCCGCCTCGCAGAATCAAGGCAGGCCATGCTACACTTAGTGGCATGGCCGTCACTGACCCCCATATAAAGCCGATCCCCGTGATCAAACAGCTCGACGAAGCCGCGATCAACCGTATCGCTGCGGGTGAGGTGTTGGAACGTCCCGCTTCCGCCGTGAAAGAGCTGGTGGAGAATGCTATCGACGCCGGGGCGACGCGGATTGAAGTGTCGATTGCGGACGGCGGCAAGACACTGATCCGTGTCGCTGATGATGGTTGCGGCATTCCGGCTAATGACCTGCCGCTGGCCTTGGCCCGTCACGCCACGTCGAAGATCGACGGGTCCGACCTGCTTAACATCCACTCTTTTGGGTTCCGTGGGGAGGCGCTGGCCTCGCTTGGTGCCGTGGGTCGGTTGACCATTACGTCTCGTGTTCTGCCCGACACGGCTGCGAAAGTTTCTGTCGCTGCAGGTCGAATGGCTCCAGTTGCGCCGGCAGCACTATCTGCGGGCACGGTTGTGGAGCTCTCCGATATTTTCTTTGCCACGCCTGCCCGGCTAAAATTCCTACGCACCGACAGGGCAGAGGCACAGGCGGTGACTGATGTGGTCAAGCGCCTTGCAATGGCCGAGCCCTTCGTGACCTTCATTCTGCGCGATGTTTCTGGCGGCGACCCGCGTGTCACGTTCCGCGCTGATGCGGAAACCGGGAACATGCTTGATGCCTTGCACGGCCGGTTGCGGTCCGTTTTGGGCAAGGACTTCGCCGATAATGCGCTTGCAATCGATGCAGAGCGGGATGGATTCCATTTGACGGGATACGCCGCGCTGCCGACTTATTCGCGGGGCGCGGCTGTGGCGCAGTTTCTGTTCGTGAACGGGCGTCCGGTACGCGATAAGATGCTGCTAGGCGCATTACGGGCGGCCTACATGGATGTGCTGTCGCGGGACCGTCATCCCGCCGCGGCGCTGTTCGTGGACTGTGACCCAACACTGGTCGATGTGAACGTACATCCGGCGAAAACCGAAGTGCGCTTTCGCGATCCTGGAACGGTGCGCGGTTTGATCGTCTCTGGCTTGCGGCAGGCGATGGCTGGGGCAGGGCACAGGGCATCGACGACGGTGGCTAGCGCCACTTTGGGCGCAATGCAAACACCTACCCCGGAACCCCGCGTCTACCAAATGGACCGCCCATCGTTCAGCGCCCGGTCCATGACATTTCAGGCGCAAGCCCCTGCGCCGATCCCAGGTTTTGCCGAGACGCCCACAGCGCGGGTCGAACCACCACCCGCTGATCAGACGCCAGAGCAAGAGCGCTTACCGCTTGGTGCGGCAAGGGCGCAGGTGCATGAGAATTACATTATCGCGCAGACTGAAACGGGCGTTGTCATCGTTGATCAGCATGCCGCCCATGAGCGACTTGTTTATGAGAAGCTGAAAGCCCAGATGGCCGATAACGGGGTGGCATCTCAAGCGCTATTGATCCCAGAAATCGTCGAATTGACCGAGGCCGATTGCACAACGTTGCTGGGCATAGCGGAGGAGCTAGAACGCCTCGGTCTCTCGATTGAGGCCTTCGGCGGCAATGCGATCGCCGTCCGCGCCACGCCCGCGATATTGGGTGAGATCAACGCCGAAGCTTTGCTCAAAGACATCCTCGATGAACTGACCGACGAAGGTGCGTCATCCCAACTTGGCGCCCGGATCGACGCGGTTCTTAGCCGCGTGTCCTGCCATGGGTCCATCCGCTCCGGTCGCCGCATGCAGGCCGATGAAATGAACGCGTTGCTGCGGCAGATGGAGGCGACGCCGAAGTCGGGCCAATGCAACCACGGGCGGCCGACCTACGTGGAATTGAAGCTCAGCGACATTGAACGGCTCTTTGGGCGTACATGATTGAAATCTATGGCCAATCCTACGCTTTCGATGATCCGCGCGTGATTGCGGCGCTTGTTGGCGCAGCCTTGGTTTTATTCATTCTGATCCTGTTGATCATGGCGGTTCGCCGGGCCGGGCAGTCGACGGAATTGGTGAACACGGTGGCGGGTGCGATGCATCGCTTGTCCGGTGACGTGAACGCGCTGGCGCAGGGTCAAAACCAGCTGGCTGGCAACATCCAAACGGTCAGCGACGCCCAGGCAAACGCACAGATCCGCGTGATCCAAACCATGGAAACCCGATTGGCCGAGGTCAACGCTCAAGTCGCCGAAAAACTGGCCGACAATGCGCTGCGGTCGGCACGCAGCATGTCCGACATGCAGGAGCGCATGAAGGAAAGCCTCGCCGGGTCGTCAGAAAAGACGACCGAGAGTCTCGCGCAACTCCAAGAACGGCTCGCAACGATTGATAAGGCGCAAAACAACATCGAAAAGCTATCTGGCGATGTGCTGTCTTTGCAGGACATTCTGTCGAACAAGCAACGCCGCGGCATGTTTGGAGAGATCCAACTGAACGATATCGTGTCCAAAGCGCTGCCGTCAGATGCCTATTCGCTGCAAGCCACGCTGTCTAATGGGAAACGGGCGGATTGTCTGGTTCACCTGCCGAACCCGCCCGGTCCCATTGTCATCGATGCAAAGTTTCCATTTGAAGCCTTTGAGGCGCTCGCGAACGCCGACACCAAACCGCAGCAAGAGGCCGCGTTAAAGGCGCTTGGCGATGCGGTAAAAGTCCATATCAAAGCGATCTCAGAGAAATACATCCTCGAAGGAGAAACCGCCGACGGCGCGATTATGTTTTTGCCGTCAGAAGCGATCTATGCGGAGCTCCACTCCCGTTTACCACAAGTGGTCCGCGAAGGGTTCAATGCACGTGTTTGGATCGTGTCGCCAACCACCTGCATGGCCACGTTGAATACAATGCGTGCGATTTTGAAAGACGCGCGGATGCGGGAACAGGCCGGTGAAATCCGCAAGGCGTTGCGGCAGCTTCATCGGGATGTAGAGATGATCGGGGAGCGGGCGACGAAGTTAGACACCCATCTACGCCAAGCTGGGGATGATGTCGCAGGGATTATCACCGCATCTGCGCGGGCAGGCAAACGGGCTGACAGGCTTGATAATTTTGAGTTCGAGGAAATGGCGCCAGATGATGACGGCAAGGTCGTCCCTCTAGCGCAGCCCGACGCCAACAAAGGCGTTTAGTCAAAAAAACAAAGACCCGCGGGAAGTAACCGCAGGCCATTTTTGCAAGTGATGCAGAGAATTTATATTCCGACGAAACGCTGCGCGATCCGAGGGAGTATTCCATTGAACCGTAGCGGCGCGTCGGACGCCGCAAGACAGATACAGTCCTCGCCCTGTTCCGCGACCGGCGTATGGTGAAGGTCTTCATTGGCAACTTCAATATCGCCAGCACCGAAGCGATCCGTTTCATCTTTGAAAGCACCCTGCAGAACCAAAGTCAGTTCCGTCCCGCGGTGTCCGTGATCTGGGACTGCTGTACCTGCAGGAATTTTCAACAACCGAACTGTCGCATCTTTTGAGGTGTTCAGAATTGCTTGGCTGACTCCACCACCCACCATGCGCCATTTCACGGCGTCTAGGTCACCGGAGACGTATTCCTGCAAAGGCATTGGGAAAATGCTGTCAGGCGCACGAACGCTTTTCGGCTTATCAATCGAAATGCCCGCACCCGCTTGAATCTTCTCCATCACGGCCGTCAGACTGTTTTCTGCCAATTCGACGGTTTCGACACCTGCCATGACCTCGCCACCCACAGCGTCAAAGCTTGCAAGGCGTGCGCGGCACTCGTCGCACATCGAAATGTGCGTCGCGACGACGAGATTGAAAGCCTCTGGCAAAGTGCCAGCCGAATAGGCCATCAACAAATCGTCGGTCAGGTGGTGTTTAATAGTTCCGGTCATGACGTCTTTCTACCCAATGGCGTGGCGCAGGCGATCCAGCGCTAGCCGTATACGTGATTTGATAGTTCCCAAAGGCAAGCCCGTCTCTGCGGCGATTTCGCTGTGCGACAATTCGCCATAATAGGCTTTCTCAATCAGGACCCGTTGTTTGTCTGGCAATTCTGCGATGGCTTTGCCCAAAAGTTCGGTTTCTTGCTGTAGCGCCATGATGTCTTCCTGAGGCGCTTCCGCTTCGGGGCCCCAAGGCAAATCTTCAGGCTCCACGCGGCGTTGCTTGCGCAGGTGGTCAATCCGGCGGTTCCGGGCAATCGTGAAGATCCAGGTCGAGACACTCGCCTTTGCGGGATCAAACATGTGCGATTTATTCCAGATCGTCACCATCACGTCTTGCGTACATTCCTCTGCCAGGTCAGGGCTGGCGCCAGATTTCATCAAAAATGACTTCACCCGGGGGCCGAAGTAGGCAAAAAGTTCCGCAAACGCGTCGGTGTCTTTGGCGTCGCGCACCGCTGTCATCTGCGCTACCCAAGCCAACCGCTTTGAAGTCTCGTTTGCCGTCACACTTTCCGCCTTCATCACTCCGACGATCTTGCGCGCGCGCGCCGCTTTTGCGGCAAGCCCTGCAATCTCCGGTGTGGCGCTCGGGTCGGTTGTCGTCAACATGCTATTGTTACGCAGGCGCAGCCCGGTTAGATCACAACCGCGCGAAAGAAAATTTTAAGGGCTTTCGTGGGATGCCCCTTTCCGAAACTCATCCAGCGCTATGTCTGTGACGTACCAGTACAAATTGTCGCACGACCAGGAGCAAACCAGCCCAATGCCTTTCGAAACTTCTACGGCCACGCCCCGCAAAATCGCAGTGATCGGGGCCGGCATCTCTGGCATGGGTGCGGCACATGCACTCGCGAAAAACCATCAAGTCGTGCTGTTCGAAGCGGAAGGGCGTTTGGGTGGTCACGCCAGAACCCGCATGGCTGGGCGCAACGCAGATCAGCCCGTCGACACCGGCTTCATCGTTTTCAACTACGCCAATTATCCGCATCTGACGGCGCTTTTTGAGTTGCTCGATGTGCCAGTGACGGAAAGCAACATGAGCTTTGGTGCCTCTTTCCGGGGTGGGAAGATGGAGTACGGCTTAGCCGGCCTCGACGCGCTGTTTGCGACGCGCAGCAACATTTTCGACCCGCGTTTTTTGCGACTCGTCCGGGATCTGGTGAAGTTCAACAAACATGGTCTGGCGGCGGCACAGGATGATCCGAGCCTGACGGTACGTGGACTAATGCAGAAGCTGCGCCTGTCACATTACTTCGCCGATCACTATCTATTGCCATTTTCGGGCGCGATTTGGTCGACCCCGAAGGAACAGATCCTCGATTTCCCGGCCCAGGCGATGATGCGGTTTTTTGATAACCACGCTTTGCTGTCAGCGACTGGTCAGCACCAGTGGTTCACGGTGAAGGGCGGGAGTCAGGAGTATGTGCAGCGCCTTGGTGCGTCGATGTTCAGGCGCGGAGTAGAGATGCGATTGGGCGCGCCAATCGTTGGTGTTCGGCGCACGACCATCGGGGTTGAAGTTGCAACCTACGATTCCGACTGGGAACAGTTTGATGAGGTGGTCTTCGCGACCCATTCCGATGACACGCTCAAGATGCTCACCGACGCGACGGAGACGGAAAGCCGCGTTCTAGGGGCGATCACGTATCAGCCCAACAAGGTTGTGCTGCACTCCGATACATCGATCATGCCAAAACGGCGTCAGACGTGGTCATCATGGAACTACACCGAAGCAGGCAATAAGACGTCTGATCAAATTGACCTGACCTATTGGATGAACTCACTTCAGCCAGACCTGGAGCAAGAACAGTTTATGGTGACCCTCAACAGCACCCGGCCGATCAAGGAAGAGCTGATCTGGGATGAAGCCACCTTGCGCCACCCAGTCTATGATGCCGCGGCGAAAGCAGCGCAGGCTGAAGCGGCTGCGATGAACGGGTCGAACCGCACCTGGTTCTGCGGCGCGTGGATGAAGAACGGGTTCCATGAGGACGGCTTGTCATCCGGCTATGACGTGGTGAATGCCTTGAACGCCCTGGACCGCATGAAGGTTGCTGCCGAGTGAGCATGATAGATCATATCGCGGGCGAGACCTATCATGGCCGCCGCGGTGCGATCAAAAACGCATTTCGCTATTCGATTGATTACGTGATGCTCGATGCCGATGCGCCTGTTAAGGGACCGGGGTTGTTTCGGCGGAACGGCCGGAACGTCATGTCGCTACACGACAGCGATCATGGCGGGGCCTTGAAAGAGGGGCGCGGCGCGGCTTGGGTTCGGGACGTTCTCGCGAACCACCAGATCCATCTGAACGGTCCCATCAAGCTGCTCGCCCAGCCCCGATTTTGGGGGCATGTCTTCAATCCGGTCTCGTTCTGGCTTTGCTATGACGAAGATGAGGTCCTGCGGGCCGTCATCGCCGAGGTCACGAACACATTCAAACAGCGCCATTCCTACCTGTGTCACCACCCTGACCTGCGGGAGATCACGAAGGAAGAGACTTTGGCGGCCACGAAAATCTTCCATGTTTCTCCATTCCAACCCATCGAGGGCGGCTATACCTTCCGCTTTCACATTGATGCCGATCACGTTCACATCGTGATCGACTACAGAAGGGGCGAAGGCGGGTTGATTGCCACGTTAAAGGGCGACCGGAAGCCGCTCACCAATGCATCGATCCTCAAGGCCGTCGTGCGCCGTCCATTTGGTTCACGCCGTGTGATCACGTTGATCCACTGGCAGGCGATCAAACTCTGGTGGAAGAAAGCGACGTTCCGGTCGTGTCCGGAACCGCTGGATATCGAAGTCTCCAAATGACCCGGCTGCCCGCCTACAGCCTGTTTGCGGCTGTGATCAACGCGGCGGGACTGCCGATCTACATCTACGCGCCCAAGCTCTACGTCGACAACTACGGGGTGACGCTTGCGGCGCTCGGCGCAATGCTTTTCGCCTTGCGTCTGCTGGACGTCGTGCAAGATCCGCTCCTTGGGTGGATCAGCGAACGTCTCGGGCGTGCGCAGCCTTTCGCGGTGCTGGCCGGTGGCGCGCTTCTTGCGGTCTCTATGATCGGCCTTTTCGCAGTGACCCCACCAATCGACGCCTTGTGGTGGTTTGGCGTGACTCTGTTCGGTCTCTTCACAGCCTTCTCCTTCCTCAGCATCAACTTCTACGCGCAAGGCATCGCCAAAGCCGGAAGCGCGCCAGATGGGCACGTACGCCTTGCAGCTTGGCGAGAAACTGGAGCCTTGCTCGGCATTTGTATCGCTGCGGTCGCGCCGACGTTGCTGATGAGCACCGGCACAGACCCGTTTGCAGCCTTTGCATGGGGCTTTGCGGCGGTGACTGCTGGTGCCGTGATTTGGATGTGGCCCGAATGGGGGTCACGGGTCCAAACAGAGCCGACACCGATCAAAGCGATCTTCGCGGACAAACAGGCGCGCCGCCTGCTGCTCCTTGCGTTGGTGAACGCGACGCCGGTCGCTGTGTCTTCCACACTTTTCCTCTTCTTCGTCGAAAGCAGCCTTGCTGCGCCCGGCTGGGAAGGGGCACTTTTGGTCCTCTTCTTCCTCGCCGCCGCGTTGTCCGCGTTCGGTTGGTCCGCTCTGGCCCGCCGTTTTGGTGAAAAGCCTGTTCTACTCACGGCCATGACACTCGCCATCCTGTCGTTTGGCTTTACTTACACTTTGGGGGCAGGCGACGTGATCTACTTCGCGATCGTGTGCGTATTATCAGGAGCAACAATTGGTGCAGACGTGACGTTGCTGCCGGCGCTTTTCGCCAAACGGTTGAGCCTCATCGCCCCAAACGGGGGGCAGGGGTTCGGACTTTGGTCGTTGGTCAGCAAGTTCACATTGGCCTTCGCGGCTGTGGTGCTGTTGCCATTGTTGGAAGGGGCCGGGTTTCAGGCGGGTGCTTCAGCCCAACCGCCAGAGGCCATCGCGACGTTAACCGCGCTTTACGCGTTGGTGCCGTCACTTTTGAAACTGGTCGCGATCGGCTTGCTGATTGCAACCAAATTGGAGGATGAAGCGTGACGTTTCTTCCCTACGTGTTGATCGGGGTGCTTCTTGTGCTCATCGCGGCCTTTATGAAGACCCGTTACGTGTCTTTCTGGGCGCAGGACCCCGACGACTACGCTGATCATGGCCCGCAATTTGATATTCGCGAGCGGCTTAATGGACCGATCACCTGTGAGGGGATCATCTATGGACCGACTGGCCGCGTGTCATCCCGTTTCACCGCACACTTCGATGCATCATGGAACGGCAACGTGGGCGTCATGAAAGAGGTCTTTCATTACGACAGCGGCAGCACCCAGAACCGGGAATGGCACCTGACTTTGGGCAACGATGGATCGATTAAGGCAGAGGCGCCTGATGTCGTCGGTGTCGGAACCGGTCAGCAGAAGGGGTCTGCTGTACTTCTCAACTACCGCATCAAGTTAAGCGAAGAGGCAGGCGGTCATGTGCTCGACACGACAGACTGGATGTACCTGATGTCGAACGG
This sequence comes from Pseudomonadota bacterium, assembly GCA_038526085.1. Taxonomy (GTDB): domain Bacteria; phylum Pseudomonadota; class Alphaproteobacteria; order Rhodobacterales; family Rhodobacteraceae; genus Yoonia. The sequence goes on from JBCBHE010000011.1 coordinate 100,678, forward strand.
CTCGATCGTGAATCGTTCCCAGTTCCGGAAATTCGGGATCAAGGTCGCCGAACTTGTGGCCACGATGCGCCCAACAGAACAACCCCAGCCGGCGCTCGCAGGAGAGTAATGTGAAGACCTGGCAAGGGAAGCGGTACTGGTTGGTCGGCGCCAGTGAAGGTTTAGGGCGTGCCGTCGCACATAAGATGAGCGCGGCCGGCGCGGAAGTCATCGTGTCGGCCCGGTCTGAAGAGCGATTGAAATCTCTTGTTGCAGAGCTGCCAAGCAAAGCCTCCTACGTCTCGGTCGATGTGGCCGACCGTGAAGCGGTTGAGGCTGCGGCAGCGGATATTGGTGCGGTGGACGGGGTTGTCTACCTCGCTGGTGTCTACTGGCCGATGAAAGCCAGCGAATGGGACAACGAAAAAGCGGACCTGATGGGCGAGATCAACTTCCTCGGGGCGTCTCGCGTTGTCGGGGCCGTCATCGGAGGCATGGTGGAGCGCGGGTCAGGGCACATCGTGCTCACCGGTTCACTTTCAGGCTTTCGCGGCTTGCCGGGGGCGATTGGTTATGCATCTTCGAAGGCGGGCATGATGGCGCTTGCAGAAAGCATGCAGGCTGATTTGCGCAATAGTCCCATCGATGTACAGCTGGTGAACCCCGGGTTCATCAAGACGCGCCTGACCGAAAAAAACGATTTCAATATGCCCTTCATCATGACACCCGAGGAAGCGGCGAACGAGGTCTTTGACCATATGAACGCAGACAGCTTCAAAAAGAGTTTCCCAATGCTGTTCTCTTGGGTGTTTCGCGGGTCCCAATTGTTGCCAGATTGGCTGTATTACCGGATCTTTGGGGCCAAATAGGATGATTTCGAAACTGTCCCACAGGTTTTGTTTGAAAATTGCGGCGATATCGTTTTAGTCTTGCCATATTCTTTACAAGTTCGTTGCAATTTGCGAAGGATGCAACATTCTAACGTATACACAAATCGTGTGTTTAATGAGTGGGTGACTGGGGCCGTTATAACGATGTTGACGCAGATCTCGTTGAAGTTTGATCCGCAAGGTTCGTTTGTTGGAGTTGTGTTGAATCAACGCCTTGCGGCTGCGCATCTGCACAGTATGTACCCAGCAAACCGCCCGGGACGCCCTGCCGCGTTGGCCAAAGAGCCGCACCGCGATACCGAGCATTTTCGCGGTGATCGCGTCTAACTCTTCGCTGAATTTGCCCCGACGAAATACGTTCGCATTTCTTTAGAATCTGGCGAGAAGACCCTTTCAGCGCCACATTCGCGACGGATTCGCGCGCGATTGTCCTCGTCGACAGGAAACGGCCTGTTGCACGTTTGGGGACGATTAAATGACGTTAATGATCCGTACGACCGCCTACGCCGCGAGCGCCCTGATGGGAGCCGCGATTCCGCTGATGGCCACCGCCGATGCAACGGAGGGACATGCCTCTCCGTTCTTGGCAAACTACCACAGCTCCGCAAGGCCAGGTCAAATCGAAGTTGAAATGCCACCGGCAGAACTTGAGGCGCTGCGCGCTCAGATCTGGGCGCTGACCCAACAAGGTGGCACAATCCATTGCGCCGCCGAGGGCATCACGGCGCCTTGCATCGACACAGCCGCGTTTGACGCCGCTCAATAGACGCCTTCAATAGTAGGTGCGCGCCTCTATCCGGTCCGCCACATCCAAATGTGGCGCGCTGTTAAAGGACGCGAGCGTTGGCCCGTAATCCCGCACGTGAAAGCGATGGACCGAAGTGTTGTAGATCGGCACAGCAATGCGGGCCATGTTCGGGATATCTAAGCCAAGGATCTGAGATACGGCGCGGGCGATGATCCCGCCAGATGTGACGCAGAGGATCCGTTTCCCTGGTTGCGATGCGAGGGCGAGAATCTCCGCCACACGTTTTATGAAGCCGGCCCAGCTTTCTTGGCCCTTCAAGTGCCCGTCTTTCCAAGCGGTCAGCGTCTCTGGAAAATGGACCTCAAAATCTTCTGGCGAAAGTCGCGGAAGATCGGGGCGATAGATCTCCATTTCGGCTGTCAGGTCATAGTAGGCGATTTCGTTGAGACGCGCGTCGCGGGTCGCATCAGGAAAGCCCATTTCCGTGGCTGTATCCATCTGCCGGTGCAGTGTTCCGCTATAAACGTGATCATAAGGCTTGTCGTGCTCGGCCATCCAGGCGCCTAACCAACGCGCTTGCTGGCGACCCAAATCAGACAAACGATCATAGTCGATTTCGTTGTCGGCAGCCGAATTTGCCTGACCATGCCGTACGAGTGTGATTTCGCCCATTTGATCCCCCTTTGTTCTCGTCAGACCTAGGCGGTTCTCGTGAGCTTGGCAACCGCTGTACAGGGTCATTTTCAGCGTTCAAAGGCTTGTTCAGCGAACCTTAATGTGGGACGTTCACCGTAAGAGCAGAATAACCAAGAAACCAACAGGACGTTTCCCAGATGAGCGCTGCGCTGCTGCTTCGCGACGTCTTTGGCTTTGACGCCTTCCGCCCTGGTCAGCAAGAGATCGTGGATGCGGTTGCGGCTGGCCAAAACACCCTTGCCATCATGCCAACGGGCGGTGGGAAGTCTTTGTGTTTCCAATTGCCTGCCTTGGTGCGCGAAGGCGTGACAGTGGTGATCTCGCCCCTCATTGCCTTGATGCGTGATCAGGTGCGCGGGTTGAAAGAAGCTGGGGTCGAGGCGGGCGCTCTGACCTCTGGCAATACGGAAGAAGAGACCGACGCCGTTTGGGAAAGCCTCGCGACAGGACGTCTTAAACTTCTCTATATGGCGCCCGAACGCCTGGCATCAGGCGCGACCATCAGCATGCTCCGCCGCGCGAATGTGAACTTGATCGCCGTAGATGAGGCCCATTGCGTCAGCCAATGGGGCCACGACTTTCGCCCCGACTATCTGCGCATTGGCGAGTTGCGCGAGGCGCTTGACGTTCCTCTCGCTGCATTTACAGCGACCGCAGACGCAGAGACGCGGGAAGAGATCGTCAAAAAGCTCTTCGCGGGCCAGCAACCGCAAACCTTTTTGGGCGGTTTTGATCGTCCAAACATCCACCTCGCCTTCGCGGTCAAAGACGGCCCCCGTGCCCAGATTCTAAGCTTCGCGGCTGCGCGCAAAGGTCAGTCGGGCATCGTCTATTGCGGTACGCGGGCAAAGACCGAAACCTTAGCACAAGCCCTGCGAGAGGCGGGTCATACCGCCTGCCATTACCATGGCGGCATGGACCCTCAAGATCGACGCGACGTTGAGCGCAGGTTCCAGCAAGAGGATGGCTTGATTGTCGTAGCAACTGTGGCTTTTGGCATGGGGATCGACAAACCCGACATCCGCTGGGTCGCCCATGCGGACCTGCCGAAGTCGATTGAGGCGTATTATCAAGAGATTGGCCGGGCAGGGCGCGATGGTGGGCCCGCGGAAACACTCACGCTCTTCGGCCCAGATGACATCCGTTATCGCCGCCAGCAAATTGACGAAGGCATCGCGCCGCCTGAACGCCGTGCAGCAGATCATGCGCGATTGAATGCGCTGCTGGGATTGGCGGAAGCGCTGAAATGCCGCCGCCAGAACCTTCTGAGGTTTTTTGGTGAAGACCCGGAGCCCTGCGGGAAGTGTGACCTGTGCGACAAACCGGCTGAGGTGTTCGATGGGACGACTCCCGTCCGCATGGCCCTCTCAGCAGTCCTGCGAACCGAAGAATGGTTCGGGGCTGGCCATTTGATTGAGATTTTGCTGGGTGGTGACACCGAAAAGATCCGCCAACGCGGCCACGACCGACTGCCGACATACGGGGTGGGCAAGGACTACGACCGCCGTCAATGGCAAGCGATCTTTCGGCAGATGATGGGGCACGACCTTCTACGCCCTGATCCGGCGCGTCATGGGGCGCTGCGGATGACGGATGCGGCAGTGCCGATCCTAAAAGGTGAAGCGAGCATCGACCTGCGCCGTGACACGATCCGGGCCGCGAAAGGCAGTCGCCCAAAAGTGCGCCAGATGGTCAGCGAAGAAGATGCGCCATTGTTGTCGGCGCTCAAAGCCAAGCGCCGCGCGCTCGCGGAACAGGCAGGCGTCCCCGCTTACATCATCTTCAACGACCGAACTTTGATCGAGATGGCCGAGAAGCGCCCTGCAAACTTGGATACGATGGCGCAGATTGGCGGGGTGGGCGCCAAGAAGCTCGACAGCTACGGTGATGCCTTTTTGTCTGTAATTGCCGGTGAAGTCGAAGAGGTCCATCCGGCACGTCGCAAACTTGCAGGACGGGACGAAGGCGCAGTTTATGACCGCCTGCTTGCCGTCCAAAGTGACCTGCAGCGGGGGCCACATGGGGCCGACAAGCCGATGAGCCTTTCCGCCAGCATGCTGGCCAAAGTCGCGCAGCTGCGCGGCGCTGATATGGACGGCATTTCGCGTTTGATCGGGGAACGATATGCGGAACGATTTGGCGATGCGTTTCTTGAGGTCCTGACGGACGCTTAGATCTCGCTCACTGCTGACGTTGCTAGGATGACACCAGTCGGCAGACCTGTCGGCGAGCCGCCCAAAGGTTCATCCGAAAGCGCCAAAGTCAGGTCGCTTCCTGCAGCCAAAAGCGCCGCCGGGACAGTCACCGTCGCTTGGCGCCCCTGCGGCAAGACTGCGATTGAGATCGGGTCTTGCCCTTCAATGATGCCCCAAAGTTGAATTTCGCGGTCATCCGGCTGATTGCGCGCGGTCCAGGCAAGGTCAAGCTCCCCACGATCGGGATGGATCATCGCAAACATCCGCGTGCTTTCATCCGCGACGGTAAGCTCCGCCACAAAACGCGGCGTAGGCGCCTCAGCAACAACGGCTGGGTCAGGTTGGGGCTGCGGCGCGAAGGCGATCACAGCAAGACCGGCCGCCAAAGCAAAACCGAGCCCCGCAAGAATTTGCCAGACCCCAGCCTTCGTCACAGACATCGCGGGGGTCTCAGCACCAAAGAGGCGTTCCATCAACGCCGTGCGCGTAGCGGGATCCGGCTCAACCGGGTCGACCTCTTCCATCATGGGCGCAAACCGGTCCTCCCAAGCACGCACCTCTGCGGCGAATACGGGGTCATTGGCTGCGCGGATGGCGGCGGCGCGGTGGGCATCGGGTTTCAGAACCCGCAACACATATTCTGCGGCGATTTCGGTATCGTCAGGAGCTTGATCTTGCGGCGTGTTCATCGTGACAAACACTCCCGCAAGGAAATCAAGCCGCGGCGCAGCCAGGTACGCATGGTGTTCAAAGGGACCTTAAACCGTTCCGCCAGTTCCGCGTACGACAGACCGTCAAGGTAGGCGCCCTTGATCGCGGCACTGCGATCAGGTTCAAGCTCATTAAAGCAGGCACTTATCCTGCGCGCTTCGGCTGCTGCGATCACCCGGCCTTCTGCGGTAGGGCCACCCGATGCAATCGTATCCGTGAAATCAGCAATATCGGCGGTGTCTTTGGTCGCCCGCAGTCGGTCAATCGCGGTGTTCCGGGCGATCGTGATCAGCCAAGTCATCGGGCTGTAACCGTTCACCGCAAAACGATCTGCGTTCTTCCAAACCTTGATAAAGCTGTCTTGCATTGCATCCTCTGCTGCCGCGCGGTCCTTCAAGATACGCAGGCAAACGCCTAAAAGTTTCGCGCTTGTGGCGTCATACAAGGCTTGAAAGGCTTTCCGATCCCCTAAGGCGACACTGCCAATCAGGGCCTCGATCTCTTCTCGGGTCATGCGGGGGTGGACCTTCGTTCAATGCAAAGCTGTGATGCAGCCTCATGGATGTCATCAAATCGGCCAAGGCGCAAGAATTTGACGTGCATGTGAAACTAATCCGGCCAGTCCTCGTTTCTTCTTACATCCGAGGGATTGATGGGAGCGCGGCAGGCGCACCCATCCGCGTAACGGCAAGGCTGACGGTGATGTCCCGCCTCGGAGTTGTGTGTGAGCCGTTACGCGTGACGCCGCCATTTTGGCGGTGCAACCGGCGCAGTCCCCGCGCCATGGTGGGTCGGTTTGGCGTAATCCGACCCACCAAACCCTCAAGATTTCCGCGTGCCGAAGGGTTTCGGCGGCGGGGTCTCAAACGCAGGGCCAGCATCGGCGAAAAGGTCTGGTGTCAAAGGGTCGGCGTTCACAACGCTATAATCGCGCATCCATTTTGGTGTCGATGCAAGGTCAGAGGCCGGCGCCCACCGAAAGTACCCCAGCGCACCTTTGCAAGGGATCGGCTCGCAGGCGCTCGGGTTTTTGAGAACGAGCCCGCACGGACCTCCAAACCAAGGGCTGTCGCTTTCAGTTACAATATCAACCACATCAACAGCCCCAATGATGGCGCCGCGTGACAGGTCCGCAGGGCGCGGTACGCGCACCCCATCCTGATCCATCCGCCAAACGGCCCAATCATACTCCGCCTTACGCATCCCCGTGGCCGCATGAATAGCGATCCGCCTGAGGTCCATCTTTCCAGCCCGAATAGACCCTTCGGACCGGTTCTCGATCACCTTACCGGCAAAGATGATCGCCCAGGCCCAAGGCTGGCGGACGGACAAGGCAAGCTCTGGCAGTTGGTTAGTCATAGCCCAAATGATGTGGCGGCATGTGCCCTGGTCAATGCCGATAGGCGTGTTACATCCTGCGGAACACGTTCAGAAGGACTAACCAATGCTCACCGTGATCTCCCCCGCCAAATCGTTAGATATGGACCCCGTGGCGATCACCCCTACTGCGCCAGTCTTTCAAGACGACGCGATCCGGCTCTCCAAGACCGCCCGCAACCTGACCCTCGGTGGGTTGAAAAGCCTCATGGGGATCTCTGATGACTTGGCCCGCTTAAACCGGGATCGGTTCAAAGCCTTTGCGGCAGAACCTGCGCAAGAAGCGGTGAAACCGGCGGCCTTGGCCTTCAACGGCGACACCTATCAGGGGCTTGAAGCAAAAACACTGGCCGCAGATGACATCGCTTGGGCACAAGACCATCTACGTATTCTGTCAGGGCTGTATGGCCTCTTGCGCCCGCTCGACGCGATCCAGCCCTACCGGTTGGAAATGGGGAGCAAGCTAAAAACCCGTCGCGGCAAAAGCCTTTATGACTACTGGGGCGACCAGATCGCAAAAGCACTGCGCGCCCAAGCGGAGGCCTTAGATACAGACGTGTTGGTCAATTGCGCGAGCCAGGAATATTTCGGCGCCGCGGATCGCAAGTCGCTCAAACTTCGTGTCATCACACCGCAATTTCTGGAGGTGAAAGATGATCGGCCACGTATGGTTTCTTTCTTTGCCAAACGGGCGCGCGGCGCGATGGCGCGGCACCTGATTGAGAGCCGGGCAACGGATGCTGACGCAGTAAAGGACTTCAGCGCAGGCGGCTACGCCTACGATAGGGACTTGTCGGAAGAGAACGCACCGGTCTTTGTGCGCCCTTATCCCGATCCGGTCTAGTCCGTCAAAGCCGCTCAATTGCCAGGGCAATGCCCTGGCCACCGCCAATGCACATGGTGATCAGGGCGCGCTTTCCAGCTGTTTTTTCCAACTCATACATCGCTTTGACAGTGATGATGACGCCCGTTGCACCAACTGGGTGGCCAAGGGCAATCGCCCCGCCATTGGGGTTTACCTTCGCGGGGTCGAGCCCGAGGGCCCGGTTTACCGCAATGGCTTGTGCCGCGAATGCCTCGTTGGATTCCACCACATCAAAGTCGGCGGCGGTCAGGCCGGTTTTGGCCAGCAGGTTTTCAACTGCTGGGACAGGGCCAATTCCCATCACCTCTGGCCGTACCCCCGCGTGGGCGTAACCCAAAACGCGAAAACTTGGACTCAAACCGGCTTGTTCGGCCGCATCTAACGTCGACAACGTCACTGCTGCAGCACCGTCGTTAATGCCAGAAGCATTGCCGGCCGTGACCGTACCCTCTTTCTCAAACGCCGGGCGCAATCCGGCAAGCGCTTCCGCGCTTGTGGCTTTTGGATGCTCATCGGTTGTGACGTCGACCAAGTCGCGCTTTACCTTCACTTGCACGGGTGTGATCTGATCGGCGAAGCGGCCCGCTTCAATCGCCGCCGCCGCCCGTGCCTGGCTTTCTAACGCAAAAGCATCTTGATCTACGCGTGTTACACCATGTTCGCGTGCAACGTTTTCCGCCGTCACCCCCATATGGCCAGTGCCAAACGGGCAGTTGAGCGCACCCAACATCATATCTTGGGTCCGAACATCCCCCATCTTCGCGCCCCAGCGCTGGTCGGGGATTATGAAAGGCGACCGCGACATGCTTTCCGCGCCACCGGCTAGGGCAAAGTCGGCATCGCCAAGCTGCAGCGCCTGCACCATCGACACAATCGCTTGTAAACCCGACCCGCACAAACGGTTTACATTCATCGCTGGCACGCTGTCAGGCACGCCGGCCTGCATAGCGGCAACACGCGACAGATACATGTCCTTTGGGATCGTGTTGATGACGTGCCCAAAGGCCACATGCCCAACCTGATCTGGCGCAACACCGCTCCGCTCAAGCGCCGCTGTCGCAACTGTTGTGCCGAGGTCTGCTGGCGCAACACCCGACAAACTGCCGCCAAAGGTTCCAATAGCGGTGCGCGCGCCGCCTAAAATCACGATATCGGTCATGCCAGATTCTCCCTTTGCGCCATTTCTAACGCATCCAACCAGGTCGACCACTTGAACGTTCCGTAAGAAAGCTGCCGTACCCCCTTTCCCATCCCGCTGGATGGCTTAAGTGTGCTGAAAGGTGTGACAAATGCTGCTTTCGGTAACTGACGTTCATAAGACCTACGAGACGGGCGAAGGCGCGTTTGAGGTGCTCCGTGGCATTGATCTCACCCTTGATACGGGCGAGACGCTTGCCCTGACAGGCGAAAGCGGCAGCGGCAAAAGCACACTCTTGCACCTAATCGGTGGACTAGATCAGCCGGACCGCGGACAGATCGTGGTCGATGGCATCGACCTCGCTCAACGCGATGACAAGGGACGAGCAGAGGTGCGACGCGGCACCGTCGGTGTCGTGTTTCAGCAGTTTAATTTGATCCCCAGCCTCACGGTGGCTGATAACATCTCGTTTCAGGCGCGTTTGGCCGGACACTATGATCAAACCTGGGCCACGGAGCTGGTGGACCGTATGGGCCTCACCCCGCATGCGCAGAAGTATCCCGAACAACTGTCGGGTGGTCAGCAGCAACGTGTGGCGATTGCGCGTACCTTGGCCGCGCGGCCCAAGCTGGTGCTCGCGGATGAGCCGACAGGCAACCTTGATGAGGCAACAGCAGCTGATGTGATGGTCCTGATGTTGTCTTTGGTGACTGACACTGGTGCCGGGCTTCTGATGGTCACCCATTCGACCAAATTGGCAGGTCAGCTCACACGCCAAGTGCATCTCCGGGCCGGGCAGATCGTATGAACAGGGCGGCTTTACACGCCCTATTGTCCCATTGGTGGCGCAACCCACTACAAATGTTGACGCTTCTTGGGGGGCTCGCCCTCGCCACCGCGTTGTGGTCGGGCGTGCAGGCAGTAAATGCCGAGGCGCGCGCCAGCTATGACGCCGCTGCCGCGACCATCGATGAAGCGCAGTTTGACCAACTTGTTATGAAAGACGGCGGCCCGATCGATCAGGCGATCTACGTGGCCCTGCGCCGTGGTGGCTGGATGGTCAGCCCCTTGATTGAAGGCATGGTCGGCGATGTGCGGTTGGTTGGGGTCGAACCGCTGACAGCGCCCGGCGCCAGCTTACCGATGGCCTTGCAAACCGGGGGCGATGTTGGGGCCTTCACCTCAGCGCAGGGTCAGATTTTCGCGGGCCCAGACGCGGTGGAGGACTTAGCGGAGCTGCGGGCAGATATCGTCGTGAGTGCACAAATTCCACCCGGTGTCGCCTACGCCGACATTGGCGTTGTGCAGCGCTTGCTTGATCGTGCAAGTGAGGTGGACATCCTGTTGATGAATCCCGAACAGCCCTTTCGCCAGGCAGGGCTCGCTGAGATCGCACCAGAACTTTCGGTGCGCAAGGGGCAAGCCGCGGCCGATGTTGGACAACTCACTGGCAGCTTTCACCTGAGCCTGAGCGCCTTTGGCTTTCTGTCATTTGCGGTGGGCATTTTCATCGTGCACGGGGCGATCGGCTTAGCCTTTGAACAGCGCCGACCGATGATGCGCACGCTCCGGGCCTTGGGCATGCCACTCGGGCGGCTCATCGGCTTAATCGTCGTGGAGCTGTTTGTGTTTGCCCTTGCCGCGGGCGTGATTGGTGTTGTCCTGGGCTACTTGATTGCAGCTGCACTACTTCCCGGCGTTGCTGCGACGCTGAACGGGCTTTACGGGGCAGAGCTTGGTGGCGCCCTCGCATGGCGGCCGGTGTGGTGGGTGTCGGGGCTTGGAATTGCGGTTGGCGGAACGGCCATTGCCGGTGGCGGTGCTTTGCATCAACTTGCCCGCATGCCGCTTTTGGCAAGCGCGCACCCGCGCGCGATGAGCATGGCCGCCGGGCGCCGCGCGCGTCTGCAAGCGCTAGCGGCCTTTGGCCTGCTAATGGCCGCCATAGTCCTCGGCGTTTTGGCAAACACGCTGTACCTGGGCTTTGCAACGCTGGGTGCCCTGCTGCTTGGGGCCGCATTGGCTTTACCAGTGATCGTTGATGGTATTTTGAAACTGGGCCGGGGCTTTTCCAAATCCGCGCTCGGCCAGTGGTTCTGGGCGGATACCCGCCAGCAATTGCCGGGCTTGTCACTTGCTCTCATGGCTCTCTTACTTGCGATGGCCGCAAATGTTGGCGTGTCGACCATGGTCTCTAGCTTTCGCATGACTTTCCTGGATTTTCTTGATCAGCGTCTGGCGTCAGAGCTCTATGTCGCGACATCAACGCCAGAAGAAGCGGCGCGTCTGGAAGCGGGGATGACCGACATGGGCGTCGCTGTCCTGCCAATACAATGGGCCACCGAAACGTTCGGCGGGGTCCCGACAGAAGTCTACGGAAATCGCGACCATGCCACCTATCGCGATAATTGGATGTTCTTGGAAAGCGTTTCAAACCCTTGGAATGCGGTCGCCGCGCAGGAAGGCGTGGTCATCAATGAACAGCTATATCGACGCGCGGGGCTTTCGGTGGGAGAGACGATCGAAATTGCCGGCCAACCAATGACGATCGTCGGGGTCTATGGCGATTACGGCAACCCCATTGGCCAAGCAGTGATCACCGAGGCCCTTTTCCAATCCCTTTATCCCAGCGTGACTGCCCTGCGGTTCGGGGTGCGCGTGCCGGAAGAAGCATTGCCCGAGGTGCGATCCAAGATTGTCGAAGACCTGGGCATTCCAAACGCGCAGATCACCAACCAAGCCAGGCTAAAGGCGCTGTCGACGGACATCTTCGACCGCACATTCATCGTGACCGACGCCCTCAATGTGCTCACCCTGGCTGTCGCAGGCTTTGCAATTCTGATGAGTCTTTTGACCCTCGCGTCCATGCGCGTTCCGCAACTGGCCCCAGTTTGGGCGCTGGGCGTGACGCGGCGACAGTTAGGGGTGATGGACATTGGGCGGGCGGTCTTGCTGGCGACCCTCACAGCCCTGGTTGCGCTTCCGCTGGGACTCGCGCTTGCCTGGGTCCTACTGTCTGTCGTGAACGTCGCGGCCTTTGGGTGGAAATTGCCAATGCTCCTCTTCCCCAGCGAATACGCCCGCCTGGGCGTCCTGGCGTTGCTGGCCGCGGTGCTTGCATCCCTCTGGCCTGCTTGGCGGCTCTCGCGCACACCACCTGCGGACCTTTTGAAGGTGTTCAGCCATGAACGCTAAGGGCCTCGTCATCGCCTTTTTGTTGGCACCTGTCGCTGCCGTTGCCCAAGGTTTCGCGGGCCTTGGCACGGACGCCGACGGTTTTGGTCTTCCGACGCCCAACCCAACTTTCAACTTCCCCAACGACCACGGGGCTCATCCCACCTACCGCATCGAATGGTGGTACATCACGGCCAACATGGAAGGCCCTGACGGGACACCGTACGGCCTGCAATGGACGCTTTTTCGATCTGCCCTGGCGCCTGAAGATGGGGAAGGCTGGACCGCCCCACAACTTTGGCTTGCCCACGCTGCAGTCACAACGCCGACGGATCATTTCGTGGCCGAACGCCTCGCGCGTGGCGGGGTGGGGCAAGCTGGCGTGACGACCAAGCCCTTCGCGGCGTGGATTGATGAATGGGTGTTGGAAGGCGACTGGCAAACGCTTGATATGAGCGCGACAGGGGCGGAGTTCGCCTATGATGTGGCCCTCACCGCCGAAGGGCCGCTCGTGTTTCACGGTGACGCCGGTTACTCGGTAAAATCAGCCGAGGGGCAGGCGTCGTACTATTACTCCCAACCCTTCTTTGCTTTGGAAGGTCACCTGCACTTGCCTGACGGATCCGTTCCCGTGACTGGTCAAGCTTGGCTGGATCGGGAATGGTCATCCCAACCCCTGTCGGCCAATCAAAGCGGTTGGGATTGGTTCTCGCTTTCCTTTGATGATGGGGCCAAATTGATGGGATTCCTGTTGCGCCAGACCGATGGTAACCACTACTCCTCAGCGACCTGGATTGCGCCCGATGGCACGACGCAGGCCTACTCAGACGGCGCCTTTGATGCGCAACCATTGGCGCGAACCCCCACAAGCGGGCCGGAGGTGCCGACGACTTGGGCGGTGACATTGCCCGACCGGGGGGTTGATGTCACGGTGACAGCCATCAACCCGGACGCCTGGATGGGGACCAGTGTGCCCTATTGGGAAGGGCCGGTGACCATCGCGGGCAGTCACACCGGACGCGGATATTTGGAGATGACAGGGTATGAGTGAGTGGTTCGAAACCCTGGATGGCCTGCAAGAGCGGGTCTGGGCGCGGCTCGCGATGGCTGCATTGCAATCCGACGTCGTCAGCTTCGCCAGCGCTACAATTGACGGCGCCCCAACGGTACGATCGGTTGTCTTGCGGGCGGCAGAGCCTGAACCAGGCGCGCTTGAGATTTATACCGACATCGAGTCCGGCAAAATTGCAGGCCTGCGAAAAACGCCGTTAGCCAGCGTTTTGCTATGGGACCCGGACATGTCATTTCAAATCCGGGCGGCGTGCACCGTTGAAATCCACACGGGTGAAGCCGTCGCCGCAAAATGGGACGCCGTCCCCGACCATTCTCGCCTCAGTTATGGGATCACACCACCACCTGGTCAGCCAATCTCCGATAGCACCGCATACGCAAAAGTCCCCGACCAGGCTGTCTTCGCGGTGATGCATTGCTTGGTCGATGAGATCGACGCCGTCCACCTTGGCCGCCCGCACCGCCGTGCGCGATTCACACGTTCCTCATCAAACAACGGTGACTGGGCTGGAAACTGGCTAGCCCCTTAGGCGCGTCGCGGCTAAGCCTGCGTTATGAAACAAACATATCCATTCACGCGCGATCTTGTCTTGATTGGCGGGGGTCACACGCACGCGCTGGTATTGCGGTCTTGGGGGATGAAGCCCTTGGCAGGGGTACGGCTGACCGTTATCAACCCAGGGCCAACCGCGCCCTATTCCGGCATGTTGCCAGGATTCGTTGCTGGCCACTACACGCGGGAAGAGTTGGATATCGATCTTGTCAAACTGGCGCGTTTTGCCGGCGCGCGAGTCATTTTGGGTGCTGTCGATGCGATCGACGTCACACATAAGCGCATCAGCGTACCGGGCCGTCCGGACATTGCTTACGACGTGGCTGCTGTGGATGTCGGCATTACATCCGCCATGCCGGTTTTGCCGGGTTTTACCGAACACGCCGTCCCCGCCAAACCGCTTGGCACCTTTGCAGCGCGCTGGGATGCGTTTCGCGCGACCGCCCGAAACCCACACATTGCGATCATCGGCGGCGGGGTCGCGGGCGCGGAATTGGCAATGGCAATGTCCCATGCGTTGCGCCAAAGCGGGTCTGAGAACGCTCTGGTGCAGCTCGTCGACCGGTCAAAGGCGCTCCAAGATCTTGGTGTGACGGCGCGTGGCCGCATGCGTGCAGCGCTTTTGGAAAATGGCGTGACCCTGTTGGAAGATACCGACGTGACGGCGGTCACCTCCGATGGCTTGGTGCTTGAGAACGGCGACATCTTGCGGTCGGATTTCACGACCGGGGCAGCTGGCGCGAAACCGCACGACTGGGTTGCCGATATCGCAGTCGCGCAAACCGACGGCTTCATCAACGTCAGTGCAACCCTGCAATCGAGCGACCAAGACGTCTTTGCGGTCGGTGACTGCGCGCATCTGACCTTTAATCCACGACCGAAGGCGGGTGTCTATGCCGTGCGCGAGGCGCCAGTCCTTTACGACAACCTCCGCGCAAGGCTTTCTGGGGGCGACCTCCGAGTCTACAAGCCGCAAAGCGATTACCTCAAGCTGATCTCCCTTGGCGGCCAATCCGCTTTGGCCGAAAAATTCGGCACCGCGCGGCAGGGTCCACTGCTTTGGCGGTTGAAGGATTACATCGACCGTAAGTTCATGAACCAATTCGATGATTTGCCGATCATGTCGGCCCCCGAAGTGCCGCTTACCCGGGCCTTCGGACTGGCCGAGGCGCTAGGCACGCAACCAATTTGTGGGGGGTGCGGCGCAAAGGTGGGGCGGGACGCCTTGACCTCTGCACTTGCGGCGACCGCATCCGAAGATGCCAACCCAAGAACGGGTGACGACGCAGCCATCCTAAAGACCGGTGGCGCGACCCAAGTGATCAGCACAGATCACATACACCAGATGCTCCTTGACTCGGTCATCATGGCCAAATTGGCTGCGGTGCACGCCTTAGGCGATATCTGGGCGATGGGGGCAACACCGCAAGCGGCCACGACACATCTAATCCTGCCGCGCATGACCGCGACATTGCAGGATCGCACTTTGGTCGAAATCACCGCAGCGGCGCAGGAAGTCTTTGAAGCGGCAGGTGCAACCATCGTTGGTGGGCATACGACGCAAGGCGATGCGCTGGTGATCGGTTTCACCGTAACCGGTCTGTGTGACGGTAAGCCGATCACGCTTGCAGGCGGGCGGGCGGGTGACGCACTCATCCTGACAAAACCGATTGGGTCTGGGGTCATCATGGCGGCTGAGATGCAAGCGAAAGCGCCGGGTGCAAATGTCGCAGCGGCGCTGGTACATATGTTGCAGCCGCAAGGTACGGCATCGGAGATTCTGAAAAACGCCCACGCCATGACGGATGTCACAGGCTTTGGGCTGGCGGGTCATTTGACTGGGATCTGCGAGGCCTCCGGCACCGGGGCCGAGGTCGTGTTACGACATCTTCCTATCATGGAAGGCGCATTGGATCTTTCGGAGGCCGGCCAACGGTCGTCGCTCTATCCTAACAATCGGGCTGGTGCACCAAAGGTGGCCGGTGCGGATGGTCCACTGGCGGATCTGCTGTTTGATCCGCAAACCGCCGGTGGCCTATTGGCTGCCGTTTCCGCCGATGAGGCCGACCAATTGATTGCTGACCTGAAGGTTGCTGGGTATCCCGCCGCGTGCATCGGTCAGCTGACCGATATGCCAGATCGGATCAGCTTGCGCGATTGATCAAGTCGACGATGGCGCAAGCGGCGGATGCGATCCCCGCTTCGTCAAGGGATACAACAGAGATCTCCCCCAACAGCGTGAACGTCTGCGCGCCCCGTGACTTCGCGTAGGCCGGGTCATAATGTTCTGCGATCATGGCATGTGCGAACCCTGTCAGGTCCTTCTCAGCCAACAACGCCTCCCAACTATCGACAGCGGCGTGGCCACGTATCCGGCGAAGCGGGGTCAATCTGTCTTGCATGGTGTCCCGATCCGCCGCCAGGCCACAGTAGGTTCCCGCCAGATAGGTGGCACGCGTCATTTCGTCTGCTCGCAGCATGATCCGTGGCGCAGCGATCATCGCCAACCACAGCGACTTTGGGATGTTGAGCCGACCGATCTTGCTGCTCTCGGCCTCAATGACCACGGGTTGCGCTGGGTCCATAGCATCGAGGGCAAAAGCCAAAGTGCTCTCAAATCCCTTCTGGCTGGGCTGGGCTCTGTCCATTTCGCCCAGGAGTGACCCGCGATGGTGCGCAAGTTGTTCCAGATCAATCGTTTGAACGCCCAATGCCGCCAACTCTGCCAGGACCTCGGTCTTGCCGGTCCCCGTATTGCCATCGAGCAGGATAATCCTTTGATGCGGTAGTGGTGCATCGTAAAGCATCTGTACCACCAGCTTTCGGTAGCATTGATACCCGCCGGAAATCGTCTCAGCGCGCCACCCAATTTGCTGCAGGATCGACGCGAATGAGCCGGACCGCTGTCCACCCCGCCAGCAATAGACCAATGGCTGCCAGCCGCCAGGTTTATCAGCCAAGGGGCCTTCCAGGTGGGCCGCGACATTGCGGGCCACCATCGCCGCCCCCAATTTGCGCGCGCGAAAGGGGCTGTCTTGCACATAGATGGTCCCGATCTCAGCCCGTTGCACATTAGAAAGCGCAGGCAAGTTGATCGCACCCGGAACATGATCTTCTGCGAACTCCGCCGGGGACCGGACGTCAATCACGGTGTCGAAGGAATGCTGGATAACGTCCGAAAGGCTGGCGAAGGTGCGGGGCATATAGGGCTTTGATGCTTGGGTTTCACCCACCCTACGGCAAAAGCGGCTGCCTGCCACCCGGACTAAGCAAAGAACAATCGCGCCCTTCGAATACGGCGGGAATCAGAGCTCGTCCGAAGCCCGCCCCGCCGTCCAGGTCGATCCGATTGCCAAAGTGTTGCGGGGCCTCGAGCGCGGTGTGTCCGTGGACAATCAGTTTGCCGTGGTCCGTCTGGTCGTCCAAGAAACCATCGCGGATCCAGATAAGGTCTTCCGCATCTTGCGCGACCAGCGGGATGCCCGGTTTGATGCCAGCATGTACAAAAAGGAGATCATCTGTTTCGAACGTCAGCGGCAGGTCATCCAGGAAATTGAGATGTTCTTGCGGGACGGCCTCTTGGGCCATGTCTTGTACGTCGGATGGAGGGATGATCGCGTTGCCCTTCTGGAAGTGTACTAAGACTTCGAGATCGGCCTCATTTCGCGTGAAGGTCGGTTCCGGGTCAGACGTGATGCCATAAGAGGCTAAAGTCGCGGTTCCGCCAAGCCGTGGGTTAAGCCAAGAGATGCCCGATGCCACCCGCGGATCATGTTCCCGCCCGAACTGCACC
Organism: Pseudomonadota bacterium; assembly: GCA_038526085.1. Taxonomy (GTDB): domain Bacteria; phylum Pseudomonadota; class Alphaproteobacteria; order Rhodobacterales; family Rhodobacteraceae; genus Yoonia. The sequence continues at coordinate 117,868 of JBCBHE010000011.1, forward strand.
CAATGGCTAAAGAACCGATCGTGGTTGCCCATGACAAAGTGCCAATTGCGACCTGCTTTCTGACCGGTGATGAGCAAATCCAGCACCGATTTACTGTCAGGCCCGCGATCTGTGTAGTCACCAAGAAATACGACTTTCGCATCCGGTCCGCCGTCAGCTTCGATAAGAGCGAGCGCGCGGTCCAGCATCGCTTTTTGCCCATGGATATCACCCAGGGCGTAAATGGGGTCGGTGGTCACGACAGGTCCTTTGGATTGCGGCGGTCGGGGAGGCGACCACGCGTCACGCGCCTGATAGCTTTCGGGCGGTTAGTCTACAATGATCTTTTGAAAAAGGGCTGTGCGATTGGGAATTGAGGTCTCAACCGCTGTCCGCACCGCAGCAGGAAGCCGCTCCGGGTAACGATTGTAGGTATAGGCAAAAAGGGCGCTTTCCGCGAAATCCTCCGCGGCGTTGGTTCTGGCGTAATCCGTAATGACTCCGGGATCTGCGGCGACAGCAGCCTGCCATTCTGCTGTGCGCAGCCAGTTGTTTTGTAGGCTGACATGTGCAGCCTCGTGAAACACCGTCTCTGACAAGTCATGGTTCGCAAGACGCGTCGCGACGTTGTCCGCATAGAGCATAAAGAACCCACCATCGGCTTCTTCTTGGGCCGCATGATCACCGGCATTCACAACCACATGGTCCAAGGGAGCGCGCATATTTCGGGGCAATTGGCCGACCCGCACGGCAATCGTTTCCGCAATCTGTGTCACCTTGCTGCGGTCACCGATTGCTGGGTCGACCCAAATCGGAACAGTCGTTCCATCGCGGAAATTGGCAAGGAAGACGAAAGTGTTGTCGAGGAATAAACCGCTGCGTAGTTTAGACGGCATCTCTTGGCGGCTTTGACCTTCGAACGAAAGCGACAAGAACGTGCTGGGATCGTCTGGCTTGATGAAGTCGATGTCGTTGGATGCGACGGAATTGGGAAAAACTGGATCCGTGCGTGCTGCGGTGGCGACAATCGTGAGCCAGATCGTCAGTAAGATCAAAAGTGTCGTTTTCCAATTGCGCATTGGGTGCCCTTTCTGCCTCTAGATCCCCGCACCGCGGTGCGAAGGGGGCTGCTCAACATATCTGCGGAAGTTATCCAGTATCGCCTGCCAACCGTCTTTCTGCATCTCCACACTGTTTTCGGTTTCGGCGTCAAACACTGTGATGACTTGCGTTCGGTCGCCTTCAACCAAAAACGTGGTACAAACCTTTCGCCCGTCGGACAGCGTCATCTCAAACAGGCTTCCCGGCGTCACCGTATGAATGGTGCCTTCCAAATCGAACCCCATACTGCCATCCCGGGCTTCCATGCGCGCGACGTAGCGCCCACCAGTCTGCAAGTCGACAGAGGCGCTAGGGCAGCACCAGCTTTCGTGGGCAAAGTTCCACTGGGTTATATGGTTCGGCGATGTGTACGCCGCCCAGACATGCGCAACTGGGGCTGCGACCATAGTCTGGACGGTGATTTGTTCGGCCATTTCGAAAGCTCCCCTGCCGTTTGCCGCAGGCTATGAAGCCGAACCCGTCCTGGCAAGACGAACCGAACTAAACGTCAAACGTCAGTGGCTTGATTTGCTGAAACTTGCCGGTTTCGCCCAAGGCGTCCAGCGCGGGGGCCGGAACAGGTTCATCCACATACAACAGCGCGATTGCTTCACCTTCCGCCTCTTTCCGGCCCAAGGTGAAGTTCGCGATGTTAACACCGTGGCTGCCCATCGTTTGACCCAAGGCCCCGATGATGCCGGGCACGTCCTGGTTCGTCGTGTAGATCATATGCTCGCCGATCTCCGCATCTATGTTGATGCCTTTGATCTGGATGAAACGCGGTTTGCCGTCGCTGAACACCGTACCTGCGACGGAGCGTTCCATCTTTTCGGTGACAACAGTCACTTTGATATAGCCGTCAAAAGTGCCCGAGGCGTCCTGCTTCGTCGTGGACACCTGGATGCCGCGCTCTTTTGCGATCACAGGGGCAGAGACCATATTCACGTCCGGGTTCACCTGCTTCATGATGCCCGCAATTGTCGCGGCAGTCAGCGCTTTGAGGTTCATCTCAGAGGCTTCGCCATCAAACAGGATGTTGATCGCCGTGATCGGTTCATCCGTGACCTGACCGACAAAATTGCCGAGGTGGCCAGAGAGTTTGATCCACGGCCCCATGACCTTGGCTTCTTCGGCTGTCACCGACGGCATGTTTAGCGCGTTGGTCACTGCACCGGTCAGCAAGTAGTCAGACATCTGCTCAGCGACCTGAAGTGCCACGTTTTCCTGCGCCTCTGTCGTGGCCGCACCCAGGTGCGGTGTGCAGACCACGTTTGGCAGGTTAAACAGCGGGCTCTCAGTCGCGGGTTCAACGGCGAAGACGTCGAAGGCCGCACCAGCCACGTGGCCGGATTTCAGCGCGTCCGCCAGTGCCTCCTCATCCACCAGACCACCACGCGCGCAGTTGATGATCCGCACGCCTTTCTTGGTCTTTGCGATGTTCTCCGCCGACAGGATGTTTGCTGTCTGCTCCGTGAAGGGCACATGCAGCGTGATGAAGTCGGACGTGGCGAGCAAGTCATCGAGTTCGACTTTCTTCACACCCATGTCTGCCGCTTTTTCTTCACCCAAGAACGGGTCATAGGCTTGGACCTTCATGTTGAGGCCCTTGGCCCGGTCGCAGACAATCCCACCGATGTTACCTGCGCCGATGACGCCCAAGGTTTTGCCGGTCAGCTCAACCCCCATAAACTTCGACTTTTCCCATTTCCCGGCATGGGTAGATTCCGACGCCTCAGGAATCTGACGTGCTACGGCAAACATCATCGCAATCGCATGTTCGGCGGTGGTGATCATGTTCCCGAAAGGAGTGTTCATCACAATGATCCCGGCCTTAGAGGCCGCGTCTTTATCGATGTTATCCGTCCCGATGCCCGCACGACCGATCACCTTCAGGTTCTTGGCAGATTCGATGATTTTAGCCGTTGCTTTCGTGGCCGAGCGGATCGCGAGGCCGTCGTAATGCGGGATGGCCGCAAGTAGCATGTCTTTGTCCTTGCCCATGTCGGGCTGAAAATCGACGTCGATGCCACGATCTTTGAAGATCTGCACGGCAGCAGGAGAGAGTTTGTCAGAGATGAGAACTTTAGGGGCAGCCATGGTGAGGCTCCTTTGATGTAGAGAAATGCGTGCGCGTCCGGCGGCCGGACGCGCGGGCGATTAGGCTTGGATTTCGGTTTCAAATGCCCAAGCAAGCCAGGGCAGCATGGCGTCGATGTCGGATGTCTCGACCGTTGCACCGCACCAGATCCGCAGACCGGCCGGCGCATCGCGGTAAGCACCAATATCAAGTGCGACGCCTTCGGCGTCCAACCGCTTGGCAACCGACTTCGCGAAGGCCGCGCCATCTGTAATTCGCGCGTCGGTGAACTTCAGACAGACAGAGGTGTTGGACCGTGTCGCGGGGTCTTCCGCCAAGTTAGCGATCCAGGTGTGTTGGTCGCAGAAATCGAAAATCGCTTGGGCATTTGCATTCGCACGGGCTTGCAAGGCGGTCAGACCACCAAGGCCTTTGGCCCATTTTAGGGCGACAAGATAATCTTCAACCGCCAGCATCGATGGCGTATTGATGGTCTCTCCGCGGAAGATGCCCTCGATCAGCTTGCCGCCTTTGGTCAGGCGGAAGATTTTCGGTAGCGGCCAAGACGGCGTGTAGCTTTCCAGCCGCTCCACTGCGCGTGGCGATAAGATCAGCATCCCGTGGGCCGCTTCGCCACCCATCACCTTCTGCCAGGAGAAGGTTGTCACATCCAGCTTGTCCCAAGGCAGGTCCTGCGCGAACGCGGCGGAAGTCGCATCGCAAAGCGTGAGGCCAGCCCGGTCAGAAGGGATCATGTCGCCATGCGGCATCCGCACGCCAGAGGTCGTGCCGTTCCAAGTAAAGCAAACATCATGGGCATAGTTCAGCGCGGCCATATCCACGATATGCCCATATTCAGCGGTGTGCACTTGCGCGTCGATCTTCAGCTGCTTGACCACGTCCGTGACCCAACCTGCGCCAAAGCTTTCCCAAGCGACCATCTCTGCTGGGCGCTCACCCAGCAAGGACCACATCGCCATTTCGAACGCACCAGTGTCAGAGGCGGGCACGATGCCAATCCGATAATCTGCAGGCACGCCGAGGATTTCGCGGGTCAGCTCAATCGCTTCAGCCAACTTGGCCTTACCCACGGCGGCGCGATGCGACCGGCCCAGGGCGGCGTCTGATATAGCGTCCAAAGTAAAAACGGGGGGTTTGGCGCAAGGGCCAGAGGAAAATCGTGCGTTATCCGGCCGCACTGCCGGTTTGGTCAAAGCCATCGATGTTATCCTTACAGATATACGCCCTTCGTTGGGGAAGGGTGTCCCACCGCCGGACATACGGAACCCCAGTAAAAACAGCAACAGGCAAAGGTACTTGCATTGTAGTTAAATGCAGCCTTTTGCAGAACGATGCAGGAACGCATGTTTCCTATTGGCACAAATCTGACACAAGCAGATCGCGCTTTGTTCCACCACCTTTGAACCGGGAGTCAGTTAGTACCCGTACTCGAAAGTGGCGATGTAAGGATGTGGGGCAAAGAAAAACCGTTGAGAGAGCTGGCACTCACCTCAACGGCCAATTCGAAAAGTCATCTTCCAACTCACGTTACTCAAGCTGCCCATTCCTGGCAAGGCAGGTGAAGTCATGAGTGCAACTTTATCGCATA